>NZ_JBIVSV010000016.1:0-215825 GCF_044756385.1 Streptomyces sp. NPDC091972
CTTCGGTCTTGCGTTTCCGACTCTATCAGACCGTTTCCGGTTCCGATTTCCTCGGTGCTTTCCAGGTTCCCGCTTCCGCGTTTCCCTTTCCGGCGCTCCCAACATTATCAGAAGTTTCAGGCCGGACTGACCGGCCATCCGTTTCCGATTTATCGGGAAGGGGCTTCTTCGAAATCGAGATTTCCAGAAGCAGACAGACACTCACCGCTGCCGAGCGGGAAGTATCCCAGCTCCAGGCAACTGTTCGAATCTACCTCCCCGCATCGTCCGTGTCAACGGCTCCTGTGGGGCGAAGGAGACAGTAGCAGCTCAGTACCGTCGCCTGCACATCAGGCGGCAGTGGGGACGCCGGCGCTGCGCTCGGCTGCCTCCACGTCGCCCGTGTCACCCGCCCGTGCCGCGCGTCCGCCCAGGACGAAGACGTAGGCGAGGAAGGCCAGCTCGGCGAGGATCCCGATGCCTATGCGGGCCCAGGTGGGCAGGCTCGAAGGCGTCACGAAGCCTTCGATCGCACCTGAGACGAACAGGACCAGGGCGAGGCCTATCGCCATACCGACGGCGGCTCGCCCCTCCTCCGCCAGCGCGGTACGGCGGGAACGGGGGCCCGGATCGATCAGGGTCCAGCCGAGGCGCAGGCCCGTGCCGGCGGCGACGAAGACCGCGGTCAGTTCGAGGAGGCCGTGCGGGAGGACCAGGCCGAGGAAGGTGTCGAGGCGGCCGACCGAGGACATCAGGCCGGCGCCGACACCGAGGTTGAGCATGTTCTGGAAGAGGATCCAGAGCACCGGGAGGCCCAGGAAGATGCCCAGGACCAGGCACGTGGCAGCGGCTTGGGCGTTGTTCGTCCACACCTGGGCGGCGAAGGACGCGGCTGGATGGCTCGAGTAGTACGTCTCGTACTGGCCACCGGGGCGGGTGAGCTCCCGCAGTTCGCTGGGGGCCGCTATGGAGGACTGCACTTCGGGATGGGTGCCGATCCACCAGCCCAGGAGGGCTGCGACGACGGTGGACAGCAGCGCGGTGGGCACCCACCAGTGACGCGATCGGTAGACGGCGGCGGGGAAGCCGTACGCGAGGAAGCGTGTGACATCGCGCCAGGAGGCGCGGCGGGTTCCTGTGACGGCACTACGCGCGCGTGCCACGAGTTGGCTGAGCCGGCCGGTGAGCTGTGGGTCGGGGGCGCTGGACTGGATCAGGGAAAGATGGGTGGCCGTGCGCTGGTAGAGGGCGACGAGTTCGTCCGTCTCGGCGCCGTTGAGGCGGCGCTGGCGCCGGAGCAGGGCGTCGAGGCGGTCCCACTCGGCTCGGTGGGCGGTGACGAAGACGTCGAGGTCCATCGGTTTGCCTGCTCCTCGGCTGATCGTCGGCGGTCCGTCGTGGATGTCAGCTTGTCGTACTGCGGCACGATGCGCTCTCAGCTTGGCAGACTGGCTGTTCACGAGGCAGGTCAGGGAAGGGCGGCGGGCGTGAGTGAGCTGGTGACGGGCGAGGCGGTGGCGCTCGAGTTGCGTCCCGCGAGGCTGCCCAGCAGGGCGTTGGCCGTGCTGATCGACCTGATCGTGGCCGTGGTCGTGTACGTCGCCGTGACCATCGCGGTGGTGGCCGCTGCCGCTTCTCTGGACGACGCGGCCCAGATGGCGCTGTCGATCGCCGCGTTCCTGCTCGTCCTGGTGGGCGGGCCGATCGCGGTCGAGACGCTGAGCCACGGGCGGTCGCTGGGGAAGCTCGCCGTGGGGCTTCGCGTGGTGCGGGACGACGGAGGACCCATCCGGTTCCGGCATGCGCTGGTGCGGGGTGCGATCGGTGTGGTCGAGATTCTGATGACGTTCGGGGTCGTGGCCTGTATCGCCTCGCTCGTCTCGGCGCGTGGCCGTCGGCTCGGTGACGTGTTCGCGGGGACGCTGGTCGTGCGGGAGCGGATCCCCGTGGCGCCCAGCGGCTTCGTACCGCCGCCTCCGCCGTGGCTGGCCGGCCGGTTCTCGGGGCTCGACCTGTCGGCGGTTCCCGATGGACTGTGGCTGGCCATACGTCAGTACCTGACCCGGATGCACCAGCTCGACCCGCAGGTCGGCTGGGCGATGGCGGAGCGGCTGGCGGCCGATCTCGCGGCGCGTACGGGTGCTCCGGCGCCGAGGGACGTGCCGCCGGGTGCGTATCTGGCGGCGGTGGTGCAGGAGCGGCAGGTCCGTGAGTCCCGGCGGGCCTTCGGCGGCACCGCGCCGGGGGCCGGGTCGTCCGCTGCCGTGGTGCCCGGTGGCGCCGCGGCCGGGATGCGGGGTGGCTATCCGCATCCGGAGATGCGGCCCGCCGGTCCCTTCTCCCCTCCCTCTCCTCAGCCGCCCGTCTCGTACGGCGGCGAGGCGAGTGCGGTCGTGGAGCGTCCCGGCGTTCCGGTCGGGGAGGTCTCCGACGGCCCCGCGCCCACCGTGCCGTCGGAGGGCAGGCCCGCGTCCGGGTTCGTCCCGCCGGCGTGATCCCGCGGGGTCAGTCGGCCGGTGTTCCAGGGAACGCCGACGGCGGTGACTCGAGGTCCTCCAGCTCGATCCCGGGGGCCGCGAGGACCACGTCCCCGGCGATGTGCACGGAGTGCTGCTCGCCCGTGTCCAGGGCTGTGACCTGGTACTCCTCCACGATCAGCGAGCCGTTGTCAGTGGCGTGTGCTTCTCTTTCCAGCAAGGTCCAGGACTGGTCCACGGTGCGCGGGGCGAGGACGGGGTCCGTGAAGGCCACGAGGCGTACGCGGGTTGCTGATGCGGAGGGGGTGAGGCGCAGGAGACGAGTGGTGGCGACGAGGAACGCGGGGGACGTGCCGGTGAAGGCGTGGGCGGGGACATTGCCTTCCGTGGCTCGGGTCCCGGTGGGGTCCGTGCGGACCCAGGTGACGCCGTCGAGCGCGGCACCGCGTACCTGCCAGTCCCCGGCGTGCAGTTCGAGGCGGATGGGGCGGCCGAGTTCGTCGAGGGCGAGGTCGACCGAGCCGCTGTGATCGCCCGCGGGGGTGGTCAGCCGAGAGACGTAACGCCAGCCGGACGGGCCGGGGGCGCACTGGAAGTGTTCTTCCGCGAGGGGGGTGTGATCGTGCGGATCGTGGAGCGAATAACGGCCGCGGGGCATGGGTGTCCTGGGTTCTGACGGGCTGTCCGGCCTGACGGTCACGCGGTGAGGGAGCAGGGCCGAAGAAGGATCACAAGGCCAAAGGGGCAGGCCCCCGACACGGGGGTGCGGGGGCCTGCCTCGGAGGACTGCTGCTGTGTCGTGCGGCTCAGTAGCGGTAGTGGTCCGGCTTGTACGGGCCCTCGACCTCGACGCCGATGTACGCCGCCTGCTCCGGGCGCAGCTGGGTCAGCTTCACGCCGAGCGCGTCCAGGTGGAGGCGGGCGACCTTCTCGTCGAGGTGCTTGGGCAGCACGTAGACGTCGGTCGGGTACTCGTCGGGCTTGGTGAACAGCTCGATCTGGGCCAGGGTCTGGTCCGCGAAGGAGTTGGACATCACGAACGACGGGTGACCGGTGGCGTTGCCCAGGTTCAGCAGGCGGCCCTCGGACAGGACGATGATCACCTTGCCGTCGGGGAAGGTCCAGGTGTGGACCTGCGGCTTGACCTCGTCCTTGACGATGCCGGGGATCTGGGCGAGGCCGGCCATGTCGATCTCGTTGTCGAAGTGGCCGATGTTGCCGACGATCGCCTGGTGCTTCATCTTGGCCATGTCCGAGGCCATGATGATGTCCTTGTTGCCGGTCGTGGTGATGAAGATGTCGGCCTTGTCGACGACCTCGTCCAGCGTCGTGACCTGGTAGCCGTCCATCGCCGCCTGCAGGGCGCAGATCGGGTCGATCTCGGTGACGATGACGCGGGCGCCCTGGCCGCGCAGGGACTCCGCACAGCCCTTGCCCACGTCGCCGTAGCCGCAGACGACCGCGGTCTTGCCGCCGATGAGGACGTCGGTGGCGCGGTTGATGCCGTCGATCAGGGAGTGGCGGCAGCCGTACTTGTTGTCGAACTTCGACTTGGTGACGGCGTCGTTCACGTTGATCGCCGGGAACAGCAGGGTGCCGTCACGGTGCATCTCGTACAGGCGGTGGACGCCCGTGGTGGTCTCCTCGGTCACGCCGCGGATCTCCGAGGCGAGCTGGGTCCACTTCTGGGAGCCCTCGGTGATGGTGCGGTTGAGGAGCTCCAGGATGACCCGGTGCTCCTCGTTCTCGGCGGTGTCGACCGAGGGGACCTTGCCGGCCTTCTCGTACTCGACGCCCTTGTGGACGAGGAGGGTGGCGTCGCCGCCGTCGTCGAGGATCATGTTCGGGCCGCCGGTGGGGGTGTTCGGCCAGGTCAGAGCCTGCTCCGTGCACCACCAGTACTCCTCCAGGGTCTCGCCCTTCCAGGCGAAGACCGGGACGCCCTGGGGGTTGTCCACGGTGCCGTTCGGGCCGACGGCGATGGCGGCGGCCGCGTGGTCCTGGGTGGAGAAGATGTTGCAGGACGCCCAGCGGACCTCGGCGCCCAGGGCGACGAGGGTCTCGATGAGGACGGCGGTCTGCACGGTCATGTGCAGGGAGCCGGTGACGCGGGCGCCGGCGAGCGGCTGCGCCTCGGCGTACTCCTTGCGGATCGCCATCAGGCCGGGCATCTCGTGCTCGGCGAGGGTGATCTCCTTACGGCCGAACTCGGCCAGGGAGAGGTCGGCGACCTTGAAGTCCTGTCGGTTCTCGACAGTCGTCATTACGAGCTGCTCCTCGGGGTTGGGGCGCGGTGGGTACGGCTGGTCTGCGCGGCGGCGGACACAGGGGTGCCCGAAGAGGACACAGGCATGCCCGGTGCGCGCAGCGCAGTCCGTCGGAGGCCCTCTCTCCCTCGGCCGGTCCGCGGTGGGACCGCCCGACCGCCATCAGCAGCGACGTCTGGCTCCGTCCCAAGCTACACCGGTCGGCCGGGCCGCCCCAGTCCGCCTCCGCATGCATCAGGCCGATCAGGGACGGCCGGCGGGGACACCGACGGGACACCGCAAGCCGTCCTGGCAGGGTGCCCGGACGACGGTGACAACACGCCTGCGAATTATGGAATGAGCGGCAACAGACCAGGTCATGCGGGAACTTTTGCCTGTTGGACGACCGGGGCAGGTGAGGGAGGATGCGAGGCCCAACGGAGCAGCAGAGCGGTCTCGCGGGGCGTCCGGGACGGCGCTTCCGAGTGACACAGGCGTGAGGAGATCGACGTGACCAGTCCGGCCGGACCTCCCCCCACGGGCGGCGACAGTGAGCGGCGGCAACGGGTGAAGCTGCTGGCGGTGACCGCGTGCCCGACCGGCATCGCGCACACGTACATGGCCGCGGAGAAGCTGGCGCAGGCCGCCGCGAGCCGTGGCATCGACATGAAGGTGGAGACCCAGGGCTCGATCGGGGCTGAGAACATCCTCGATGACAACGATGTCAGCACCGCGGACGGAATCATCGTCGCCGCGGACAAGGACGTGGACCTGAGCCGCTTCGTGGGCAAGCGGGTGCTGACCGTGGGCGTGGCGGAGGGAATACACCACCCCGAGCAGTTGATCGAGCGGGTGCTGTCGGCGCCGGTGCACACCTCGGACGGAACCCCGGCGGCGACGGCGTCGGGCGGTGGCAAGGAGCGGAGCGTCGGGTACAAGGCGCTGATGAACGGGGTCAGTTACATGATCCCGTTCGTGGTGGTCGGCGGGCTGCTGATCGCGATCTCGCTCTCGCTCGGCGGGCACACCGACCCGTCCGGCGGCCTGGTCATCCCGAAGGACTCCTTCTGGATGGACATCAACAACATCGGCGTCATCGGCTTCACGCTGATGGTGCCGATCCTCTCCGGATACATCGCCTACGCGATCGGTGACAGGCCGGCGCTGGTGCCCGGCATGATCGGCGGCTGGATCGCGAACACGGGGGACCTGTACGACTCGGAGGCGGGTGCCGGGTTCATCGGGGCGATCGTGATCGGGTTCCTCGCCGGATATCTGGTGCTGTGGATCAAGAAGGTCAAGGTCCCGAAGTTCGTGCAGCCGATCATGCCGATCATCGTGATCCCGATCGTGGCGACCACGGCGCTCGGGCTGTTCTTCATCTACGTGATCGGGAAGCCGATCTCCTGGGTGTTCGAGCACCTGACCGACTGGCTCAGCGGGATGACGGGCACCAGCGCGGTCCTGCTGGGCGCGATCCTGGGGCTCATGATCGCGTTCGACATGGGCGGGCCGGTCAACAAGACGGCGTTCCTGTTCGGGGCGGGGCTCATCGCCACGGGCAACCAGACGGTCATGGGCATGTGTGCGGCGGCGATCCCCGTCATGCCGCTCGGGCAGGGCCTGGCCACACTGATCCGCAGGCGGCTCTACACCGAGCAGGAGCGGGAGACCGGGCTGGCCGCGCTGTTCATGGGCTGTTTCGGCATATCCGAGGGCGCGATCCCGTTTGCGGCGGCGCGGCCGGCGCAGGTCATCCCGGCCAACATGCTCGGGGGCGCGGTGGCCGGAGCGATCGCCGGTGTCGCCGGGGTCGAGGACGCGGTGCCGCACGGCGGGCCGATCGTGGCGGTGCTGGGTGCGGTGAGCGGGGTGCCGCTGTTCTTCGTGGCGGTGCTGATCGGCACGGCGGTCACCGCGCTGACGACGGTCACGCTGGTCGATCTCGGCGAGCGCAAGCGCGAGGGCGGAGTGCCGTTCGGCGACGCACGCGTGGGCGGGCCGGCAGTGGCCGGGCCGCTGGAGCCGGCGCTTGTCGGAGTGGGCACCGGTGCTGCGGCGGGTGGAGCGGCCGCAGCCGTGGCGGCGGAACGGATCGTCACCTCGTCGGGCGCGCCCGGCGCGGAAGTAGCGGCGGACGGGGGTCAGACGGCCGGGGCAGCCCGCGATGGGGGCACTGACGCCGGGACCGAAACCGCCGGGGAGGAACCCGGTGCCGACGCCAACCCCGACGCGATCCTCCGGCGCAGCGCCGAAGCCCGGGCGGAAGGGACCCGGGACAACGCCGGTGCCGACCCCGAACCCGACGAGACCCTCAAGTCCAACGCCGACGCCAGGACCGAAACCCTCCGGGACGAGGCCGGTGCCGGCACCCGCCCCGGTGAGTCCACCGGGCCCAGTGCCGAAGCCCTGCCCGCCACCGTCCAGGGCGACACCGGCGGCACCCCTGACGAGACCGCCAGGCCCAGCGGCGGGGCCGCGCCCCATGCCGGTGCCGCAGCCGAAGCCGGTGTGCCCGCCGGGACGGACACCGGAGCCGGAATCGGCGGCCCGGCCGACCTCCATCCCCCGGCCGCACCGGACCGCCAGGTCCTCTCCGGCCATCTCACCGAGCAGACCGTGAAGGTGTCCCTCGACGCCCGGGACAAGGAGGGGGCCGTCCGGGAGATGGCGGAGTTGCTCGCCCGGACCGGCAAGGTGACGGACGTGGACGAGTTGGTGGCGACCGCGCTGCGGCGGGAGGAGCAGGGGACCACCGGGCTCGGGGAGGAGATCGCGATCCCGCATGCCAAGACGGATGCGGTGTCTGCGCCCGTCGTCGGGTTCGCACGGTCCGCCGAGGGCGTCGAGTGGGGCTCGCTGGACGGGACGAAGGCCAGGCTGGTCTTCATGATCTGCGTGCCGGAGGCAGCCGCGGGCGACGAACACCTGCGCATCCTGGCGCAGCTGTCGCGGAAGCTGATGGACGCCGCGTTCCGGGCGCGGCTGATCGCGGCGCCCGATGAGCGGGCCGTGCTGGACGTACTGAGCGAGATCGGGTGAGCGGGATCGGGTGAGCGAAGGGCCCGCGTCCCCGGTGCGGGGTCGCGGGCCCGTGCAGCCGCTGCGGACCGGTGATCAGTGCTCGGCGGGATGCGGCGCCGGTCCCCCGGGGGTCGCCTCGCGGTCGGCACCCTTGCGGGCCTCGGCCTCGCTGTAGATGTCCGGTTCGAGGTAGATGACGCGGGCGATGGGCACGGCCTCGCGGATGCGGGACTCGGCGGCGTTGATCGCGGCGGCGACCTCGCCGGCCGTGTCGTCGTGCTGGACGGCGATCTTGGCGGCGACGAGCAGTTCCTCGGGGCCGAGGTGGAGTGTGCGCATGTGGATGATGCCGGTGACGGTGTCGCCGTCGACGATCGCGGCCTCGATCTTCTGGACCGCCTCGATGCCGGCGGCCTCGCCGAGCAGCAGGGACTTCGTCTCCATCGCCAGGACGAGGGCGATCAGGATGAGCAGGACGCCGATGCAGAGGGTGCCGATGCCGTCCCACAGGCCGTCGCCGGTGAGCAGGGCCAGGCCGACGCCGCCGAGGGCGAGGATCAGGCCGACGAGGGCGCCGAAGTCCTCCAGGAGGACGACCGGGAGTTCGGGTGCCTTGGCGCGGCGCACGAACTCCTTCCAGGAGAGGTTGCCGCGCAGCGGGTTGGACTCCTTGATGGCCGTCCGGAAGGAGAAGCCCTCGGCGATGATCGCGAAGACGAGGACGCCCACCGGCCAGTACCAGTGCTCGATCTCGTGCGGATGCTTGATCTTCTCGTAGCCCTCGTACACGGCGAACATGCCGCCGACCGAGAAGAGGACGATGGAGACCAGGAAGGCGTAGATGTAGCGCTCGCGGCCGTAGCCGAAGGGGTGTTGCGGGGTGGCCTCGCGCTGGGCCTTCTTGCCGCCGACGAGCAGCAGGAACTGGTTGCCGGAGTCGGCGAGCGAGTGCACGCCCTCGGCGAGCATCGAGGACGAGCCGCTGAACGCGAACGCCACGAACTTCGATGCCGCGATCGCGAGGTTGGCGCCGAGTGCCGCCACGATCGCCTTGGTTCCGCCTGACGCGCTCATGTGGTCGCGTTGTCCCTTCGCCTCAAGTGCCTCTACGCCGTCCAGGCCTTTGCCCGTCCTTTGCCGGAGGGCCATTCTTGCAGCCTCCCCCGGCACGGGCGTTTCAGCCGTCCACAGGCCCGGTCATACGATCACACGCTTCCGTCACACGATCACGGTCGCCCGGAAGACCGTGCCGGTGCCGGACGCCTCGGCCGTCTCGCCCGCCGGTACGAACACCGACTGGCCGGGGCGCAGTTCGTGTTCCCCGACTCGCACGGAACCTGCCGTGCAGAGCAGGATCTGCGGGGTCGGGCGGGTCAGGTCGTGGGTGGCGGCTCCCTCGGGGAGGACATACCGGGACAGCCGGAACTCGTCGATGGGGGTCTCGTAGACCTCCTCGCCGTCGGGGGACGCCTCGGGGCGCAGCACGCCCGGGTCGGCGGCCTCGAAGCGGACGATGCGCAGGAGCTCGGGTACGTCGACGTGCTTGGGGGTGAGGCCGCAGCGCAGGACGTTGTCCGAGTTGGCCATGATCTCGACGCCCAGGCCGCTGAGGTAGGCGTGCGGGATGCCGGCGCCGAGGAACAGGGCCTCGCCGGGCTGGAGTCGGACGTGGTTGAGGAGCATCGCGGCGAGGACGCCCGGGTCGCCCGGGTAGTGGTGGGCGATGTCGGCGTAGGGCGCGTGGTCGCCGCCGAGGCGGGCGCAGGCGGCAGCGGCCTCGCTGACCGTGTGGGCCATCTCCTCGCGGTCGGCGGTGAGGATCGCGGTCAGGACCTCGCGCAGCGCCGCCTCCTCGGGGTGGGCGTGCAGGAGGTCGACGTACGGCTTGAGGGAGTCGACGCCGAGCGCGTCGAGCAGCTCGGCCGCGCGCGCGGGTTCACGGAAGCCGCACAGGCCGTCGAACTCGGTGAGCGCGCAGATCAGTTCGGGCTTGTGGTTGGCGTCCTTGTAGTTGCGGTGGCCCGCGTCGACGGGGATGCCTCGGCGCTCCTCGTCCTCGTAGCCCGCTTTCGCCTGCGCGAGGTCGGGGTGGACCTGGAGGGAGAGCGGGGCGCCGGCGGCGAGGATCTTGAGCAGGAAGGGCAGGCGCGGGCCGAACCTGGCGACCGCCTCGGCGCCGAGTTCCTTCACCGGGTCCGCGTCGATGACCTCGGCGAGGGTGCCTCGGCCGGTGCGTGAGGGAGCTCCCGGGTGGGCGCCCATCCACATCTCCGCCTGCGGTTCACCGGTCGGCTCCACGCCGAGGAGTGCGGGGATGGCGGTGGTGGAGCCCCAGGCGTAGGGGCGGATCGTGTTGTCGAGGCGGTCCATCGGGCTCTTTCTGTACGTACGGCGTTCAGGGCGTCCTGGGCTACGTCAGGCCCCGGAGGCGAGCGCCAGGTAAACGGCGGCGAAATCCGTGACGGCGATCAGTTCCGCGAGGGTCTCGATCTCGCCCCCGGACTCCGGTTCCAGCTCGCTGATCGGCGTGTCGTGGCTCAGGGCCAGGTCACGGGCGGCCGGGGCGGCGCTGAGACCGCCGATCGGACGGTCGCGGAGGAGCACCACGCGTGCGCGCAGCGCGGGAGGTTCCTCGACGCGGTCGCGGAAGAAGTCGTCGGGGTCGGCGCCGGCGGCCAGCGGTCCGGAGAGCAGCGTGCTGTGCGCGGCGAGGGCCTCGGGCAGTTCGGCGACCACGGACGGGCGGCCGGAGAGTTCGGCGAGGGCCGCGGCGAATCGCCGTCCCGCGGGGCCAGCGGAGGTGCCCTCGGTCCAGATCACCGGCAGCGCGTCGGCGAGTTCGGCGGCGAGGGTCTTGGCCGGGTTGCTGTAGGTCGCGATGGCGGGGCCGCAGCGCTCGGCGATGTGGTCCAGGCGGCCGGCGATCTTCTCGAGGATGTCCGGCGGGGCGGTGAGCAGGCCGGTGCGGTCGAGGATCGCGAGGAACGGGGTGAGCAGGGCCCACAGGACGCCGGGGGCGGAGGCGGTGAGCGGGGTCTCCTGCTCGTACGGGGCGGTCGCCATGGGCACGAACAGGCCGTGGGCGCCCTCGACCGCCTCGGCGAGCGGGGTGCGGGCGGGGGCCACGGCGACGACCGTGCAGCCGCGGCGGTAGGCATGGTCGGCGAGCAGGGACAGGCCCGGTTCGGTGCCGTCGGGGGTGGCGATCAGGAGCAGGTCGACCGAGCCGGCCCAGCCGGGGAGTTCCCAGCGCAGGGCGCCCGCGGCGGGGGCGACGCCGGTGGGGGCGAGGCGGGTGACCGGGCTGCCGGCGCCGGCCAGCGTGCCGAGGAGGTCGGCCACGTGGGTGGCGGCGGCGCCGGGGCCCGCGATGAGGACCGCGCGCGGACGGCCGTCGGGCTTGAGGTCGTTGACCCCGGCCTCGGCGGCGTGCCGGGCGGCGGTGCGGACGCGGGCGCCGGCCTCGGCGGCACCGCGGAGCAGGCCTCGGCGGTCGGCCTCCGAGAGGGCCTCGGGGGTGTCGAGCAGCGATTCGTCGAGCATGGGGCGGCAGCCTCCGATCGCCGGGTCTCCGGGACGCCGGATTGTCGCTTCGCCGGGTCGTCGGTCGCGGGTCCGGGACGCCGGTGGTCGCTGGGGGTCGCTGTGCGGTTGTCGCTCACGGCCGCTCGGGCGCTGTCCGGCCCGGGGCCGGCGGGGCGCTCGGGCGGAGGGTTCAGGCGGGGCGGCGGGCCTCGTCGACGAGGAGGACGGGGATGCCGTCACGGACGGGGTACGCCAGGCCGCAGTCCTGGCCGGTGCAGATCAGCTCGGCGTCCTGCTCCTTGAGGGGGGCGTGGCAGGCCGGGCAGGCGAGGATCTCCAGGAGGCCGGCTTCGAGCGGCATGGGGGTTCCCTTCGGGGCGGTACGACTGCTTGTGCGGATGTGCCTGGTCAGAGTACCGCCGGGAGGAGTTGGGTGCGGGGGTTGGGCCGAGGTCGGGGGGCGGGGCGCCGCCGGGGTTCTCCACCCCCGCCGCCCCGGCTCGTCTCCCCGGTCGCCCAGCGGCCCGCCCCTCGCCCCCCGGGCCACGGGATCAGGCCCTGATGATCGCCAGGACTTCGTCGCGCACCTTCGCCATCGTCGCCTCGTCCCTCGCCTCCGCGTTCAGGCGCAGGAGGGGCTCGGTGTTGGAGGGGCGGACGTTGAACCACCAGTCGGCTGTGGTGATCGTGAGGCCGTCGAGTTCGTCGAGCCGTACGCCCTCCTGGCCCTCGTAGGCCGCCCTGATCGCTGCCAGGCGGTCCGTCTGGTCGGCGACCGTGGAGTTGATCTCGCCGGAGCCCGCGTAGCGGTCGTACTGGGCCACCAGGGACGACAGCGGGCCTTCCTGGCCGCCCAGCGCGGCCAGGACGTGCAGGGCCGCCAGCATGCCCGTGTCGGCGTTCCAGAAGTCCTTGAAGTAGTAGTGCGCGGAGTGCTCGCCGCCGAAGATCGCGCCGGTCCTGGCCATCTCCGCCTTGATGAAGGAGTGGCCCACGCGGGTGCGTACGGGTGTGCCGCCGTTCTCCTCGACGACCTCCGGCACCGACCAGGACGTGATCAGGTTGTGGATGACCGTGCCCCTGCCGCCGTGCCGGGCGAGCTCCCGGGAGGCCACCAGGGCGGTGACGGCGGACGGGGAGACCGGGTCTCCGTGCTCGTCGACGACGAAGCAGCGGTCGGCGTCGCCGTCGAAGGCGATGCCGAGGTCGGCCCCCTCTTCGCGGACGCGCTTCTGGAGGTCGACGATGTTGGCCGGGTCAAGGGGGTTGGCCTCGTGGTTCGGGAAGGTGCCGTCCAGTTCGAAGTACATCGGGACGGTGTCCAGGGGCAGCCCGGCGAAGACGGTCGGGACGGTGTGACCGCCCATGCCGTTGCCCGCGTCGACGACGACCTTGAGGGGGCGGATGGAGGTCAGGTCGACGAGGGAGCGCAGGTGGGCCGCGTAGTCCCGCAGCGTGTCCCGCTCGGTGACGGTCCCCGTGACGGCCGCCGGCTCCGGGCCGCCCGTCTCGCTCCACCGCTCGACCAGTGCGCGGATCTCGGCGAGGCCGGTGTCCTGGCCCACCGGGGCGGCGCCCGCGCGGCACATCTTTATGCCGTTGTACTGCGCGGGGTTGTGGGAGGCCGTGAACATCGCGCCCGGCAGGTCCAGCGCGCCGGAGGCGTAGTAGAGCTGGTCGGTCGAGCACAAACCGATCTCGGTGACGTCGACACCGCGGGCGGCCGATCCGCGCGCGAAGGCCCGCGACAGGGCGGGGGACGTGGGCCGCATGTCGTGACCCGTCACGATGGCGCTCGCCCCGGTCACCTGGACGAAAGCGGCACCGAAGAGCTCGGCCAGCGTCTCGTCCCACTGGTCGGGAACGACTCCGCGCACGTCGTACGCCTTTACGAGCTGTGACAGATCAGCCACGGCCAACCCTTCTGAAAGTCCTGTCGGTCACCACAAACTACCCGGGCGTACTGACAGCGCGTAGTGCGGGAGGCGAGTGGACGCCCAGCCGTTATCTGAGGTCAGAGGGCGTCCAGGGGGTCAGGGCAGCATCCAGTCCAGTACGGGTGAGCTCTGCCCGACCACGATCAGGCACATCACCAGCAGCAGTCCGAGGCTCCAGGGCAGCACCTTGCGCAGCAGGTCCCCCTCGCGGCCCGCGAGTCCGACGGCCGCGCAGGCGATGGTGAGGTTCTGCGGCGAGATCATCTTGCCGAGCACGCCGCCGGAGCTGTTGGCGGCCGCCAGCAGCTCGGGCGACAAGCCGGACTCGCGGGCCGCGGTCACCTGCAACGCCCCGAACAGCGCGTTGGCCGAAGTGTCGGAGCCGGAGACGGCCACCCCGAACCAGCCCAGGACCGGCGACAGGAAGGCGAGGCCCGCGCCCGCGGCGGCCACGAAGTGGCCGATGGTGGCGGCCTGTCCGGAGAGGTTCATGACGTACGCGAGCGCCAGCACGGACGTCACGGTCAGGATCGCGAACCTCAACTCATGGACGGTGGCCGCCCATTCACGCACCGCCCCGCGCGCGTGCACGCCGAGCACGAGGGCCGTGAGGACTCCCGCGAGCAGCACGAGGGTGCCGCCGGTGGAGACGACCGGCCAGGTGAAGACGTTGCCGCCGACCGGATCGCCGTCGGGGTCCACGACGTTCAGGAAGGGCCAGTCGTACGTCCGGGTCGCCTTGGCCAGCCAGTCCTTGACGGCCGGGACCTGGGCGACGGAGAAGATCACGACGATCAGGGCGTACGGCGCGTAGGCGCGCAGGACTTCGCCGCGCGGGTCGGTCTCGTCCAGGTCCTCGCTGCGCGCGCCGGTCAGCACGGACGCGCGTACGGACTCGTCGGCCGGTACGCGTGCGCGTGGCACGGCGACCAGGGCGCCCGCGCCGGCCAGCGCCGCCCCGATGTCGGCCAGTTGGGCGGAGACGTAGTTGGAGGCCGCGAACTGGGCGACGGCGAAGGCCACTCCGCAGACCAGGGCGGGCACCCAGGTCTCGCGCAGGCCCCGCTTGCCGTCGACGAGGAGCACCAGGACGAGGGGCACCACGAGGGCCAGCAACGGCGTCTGACGGCCCACCACGGACGCCACGTCGTCCAGGGGCAGTCCGGTGACCTGAGCGAGTGTCACCACCGGTGTGCCCATGGCCCCGAAGGCGACGGGGGCGGTGTTGGCGACCAGCGCGACGACCGCCGCGCGCACCGGGTCGAAGCCGAGAGCGACGAGCATGACCGAGCAGATCGCGACCGGGGCGCCGAAGCCCGCGAGGGCCTCCAGGAGCGCGCCGAAGCAGAAGGCGACCACGAGGGCCTGGATGCGCGGGTCGTCGGAGAGCCGCCCGAAGGAGCGGCGCAGGATGTCGAAGTGCCGGGTGCGGACGGTCATCCGGTACACCCACAGGGCGTTGACGACGATCCACAGGATGGGGAAGAGGCCGAAGACGGCCCCCTGGGCGGCGCTGGAGACGGTCTGGCCCAGTGGCATGCCGTAGGCGAGCCGGGCGACCAGAGCGGCCGCCAGGAGGCCGGTGAGGCCCGCCAGGTGCGCCTTCATGCGGACAGCGCCGAGCAGGACGAGGACGATCACCAGGGGCAGGGCCGCGACGAGGGCGGACAGCCCGAGCGAGTGGGCGACGGGTTCGAGTTCCTGGACGTACACGGGCGCCTCCCCGATTCCGTCATGCGGAAAGCGATGTCTCACTTCGGCTCACGGAATGGTCGCGTCCGCGCCGACGAAACGTCAATGGGCGTGCGTCAGTCGACGGAACACGTGCCCAAGTGGCAGGCGGAACGGTTCAGTTGTCCGGCGAGCGCAGCACCCGGAGATGACCGCGGCGCGCGACCTCCATCGGGTCGGCCCGCCGGGCCCCGCCGGCCTCGGCCGCGCGCTCCTGGGGACGGGCCGCCTCACGCACGGCGTTGGCGAGCGCTTCCAGGTCGTCCCCGCTGGGCCTGGCCGGGGCCGAACCGTCGAGGAGCCGGACGACCTCCCAGCCGCGCGGGGCGGTGAGGCGCTCGGAGTGCTCGGCGCACAGGTCGTAGCAGTGGGGTTCGGCGTAGGTGGCGAGCGGGCCGAGGACCGCGGTCGAGTCGGCGTAGACGTACGTCAGCGTCGCGACGGCGGGACGGCCGCAAGCGGTGCGCGAACAGCGACGTACAGGGCTCACGACGTTGGACGGTACCGCACTCTTGAGCGGGCCGCGACGACTCTCCCCCAGGTCACCCCACCGTGTCGTGTTGTGAAACGCCCCACACGCCCCTCCGATCACACCGCGGTGACCTGCGCGGACACCCGTTTCCGGACAGCCGGTCCGACCTGAATCCGATCACCACTCGGTACAAACCATGTCAATCGCCTAGCGATCGACGGTCTCGGAGAGATACGGAATCGAGCCCAACCTTGGCTGGAATGGTCAACCGCCGACACGCCGTACGAGGCGGCCGTACGTCGTTTCGGACGGTGTCCCGACAGCGCGTGGGGGCCGGGCACCGGAGGGCGGCGAGGATTACCCTTCACCAGTGATGGACAACCCCGTACCGCCCCGCGCCACCGGCCCCGGGCCCCGCCGCCGTGATCGCCACGGACGAGGCATGCGCGGTCCGATCGCCCCGCCGCAGGTACCGCTCGCCGCGAGCCGGGCGGAGGCGTTCGCGGACCTGGTGCAGGACTCCGTGGAGCGCCTGGAGCGGCGCTGGCCGCAGCTCGCCGACATCGATTTTCTGGTCCTGGAGGTCCCCCGGCTGGACGGGCGGACCTGGAACGACGAGGCGGTGCCGCTCGGCGGGACGATTCCCGCGCGGGAGGGACGCCCCGCGCGCGTGGTCGTCTACCGGCGTCCCGTGGAGATCCGCACCAAGGGGCGCGACGAGCGGGCCGCGCTGGTGCACGAGGTCGTCGTGGAGCAGATCGCGGAGCTGCTGGGACTCACCCCCGAGACGGTCGATCCGCGGTACGGCGAGGACTGAGCCGCCCACGGACCGTCCCGGGCTACTTCTGGAGCACCGACAGGTCCTGGTCCGCCTCCGGCACCGCGACCATGCCCCGGTCGTCCGGGAGGGTCTGGATCGTGAAGCCCGGGACGCCGTCCTCCGTCGCCGCCAGGGTGCGGGCGCCGTAGACGGGGCCGCCCGAGACCCGCTCCACCGTGAGGGCGTAGGTGCCCTTGAGGCCGGTCGGGACCGGGGCCTCCACGTTCTGCGTGGTGCCCGCCTTGAGGGTGAACGTCTTCGAGACGGCCTCGCCGCCCTCGCTGCCCGCCGAGGCCGTGACCTTGACGGTGGCGGCGCCCTTGGGGGCGGTCAGGGACAGCGTGGTCCCCTTGGCGCTGTTGTCGGCGACCGTCGCGCGCGCGCCGACCGGCCGGGTGGCGGGGATGAAGGCCGTCTCCTGGTCGTCGCCCTTGCCGCGGACGACCCGCAGCGCGGCGACCACCGGCGCGGAGGCGTCGGTGGAGGTGAGCACCAGCGAACCGGCCTCCCCGCGCGTGACGTCACCGAGGTCGGCCGAGGCCGTCATGCCCGCCTTCACGTGCAGCGTCTCGTTGCCGGCGGGGGTGATCAGGCCGGACGGGGACGCGAGCTGCACCTTCAGGTCGGCGTCGGAGTCGCCGGGCGTGAAGGCGACCAGGCGCACGGCGGTGGCGTCCTTCGGGATGCCCGGCAGCACCAGGCTGCCGGACGGGTCCGTGGAGGCGGCCAGCCAGTCACCGCCGAGCTTGTCGTCCAGCGCCTGCACGGCCGCGCCCACGCGCCCGCTGCGGACGTTCACATGGACGGTGAGGTTCTCCTGCTTCTCCTCGGTGAGCGTGGACAGCAGGATCGGGTCGCTGGAGTGCGGCGCGACGGTGATGCCCTCCCCCAGCGTGGAGTCCAGGGCGCCGTCCTTGCCGTAGAGCTCGATGTCGACGACGGCGGCGGAGTCGTCGGGGTTGGTCAGGTGGACGTAGTCGGTGCGGTCGGCGGCCGTGCTCACGCCCGGGAACCAGAACTCGGTGTCGGGGGCCGAGCAGTTGACGCCCTGCAGCCCGCGTCCGGAGCCCGCGGCGACCTGCGTGGTCTCCTGGACGGTCCAGCCGGGCGCGAACTTCCCCTCGGCGGTGCCGACGAGAGCCGGCGCGTCGCCGCCTGAGGTGTCACCGGTGGCGGGCTTGCCGGGCTCCACGGGCGCGAGGACAGGCTTGTCGGCCTTCTTGCCCTTGCCCTTGCCCTTGCTCTTGCCCTTGCTCTTGTCGTCCGACTTCTCGGCGGCCGCCTGGAGTGCGGCCTTGCCGTCGCCGCCCGCGTCCTTGGTGACGGGAGTGAAGGACGTGTACGACGTCTCCGCTATGTCGGAGGTGCTGGGCGAGGGGCACAGCAGGCTGGTGCGCTCCACGGGCAGCTCGGTGGCCGTCCCGGCGGTGCCGGCGGCCTGCGGTGAGCTGAGCGTGGCGAACCCGGTGACGGCGGCGAGCGCCGCGGTGCCGGCGATGAGGGACACGGTGGTGCGGTTCACTGCTGACTCCCGTCGGGGCGCTCGCTGCCGGGGGCGCCCGGGTGCTGCTGCGCCGGGTCGTACGCGGGGTCGTAGCCCTGGTCGTACTGCTGCTGCTCGTACTGGCCGCCGTACGTCTGGTCGTACGACGTCTGCTGGTGCTGCCCGCCGTAGGCGTACGGGTCGTACTGGCCGCCCTGGTAGGGGTCCGCCTGGTACGGCTGCTGGTCGTAGCCGCCCGCCGGGTACTGCTGGGCGTTCTGGTACTGGTCACCGGCGTAGCTGCCGTACTCGGCGTGCGCGTGGTTCGGGGCGTCCCAGTCGCCGTAGGACTGCTGCTGGGGGACCGCGGCGGGGGCCTCCTGCGGAGGTGCGGGGAAGTCCTCGGGTGCGGGGGTCTCCTCGGCGTCGGCCTGGGCGCGCAGCCGGCGGGCGCGGCGGCCCTCGCCCGCGACGGCCTGGGCGGGCACGGCCGGCTCCTCGGGGAGGTCGTCGTCGACGTCGCGGCGGCGGCCGGGCAGGGCCATCACCACCAGGACGACGGCGAGGAAGCCCTGGATCCACAGCCACAGGGTGTGGGTGAAGGGGTCGTCGAAGGTGACGTCCAGCCTGCCGCCGGAGGCGGGCAGTTCGAAGCCCTGGGCCCAGCCGTCGACCGTGGTGCGGGTCAGCGGCTTGCCGTCCAGGGTGGCCGTCCAGCCCTCGTCGGCGGTGTCGGCGAGGCGCAGGACGCGGCCTTCGGCACCGGACGGGACCGTGGTGTGGATGTCGACGGGGCCCGCGGCGACGGGGGTCGCGGGGCCGGAGCCGGACTTCGCGACGATCGTCGCGCGCGCGACCTCCTGGTCGACCCGCCACAGTCCGCTGCCGTCCTGCTGGCTGAGCCGGGTCAGGCCGGGGGTGGCGTCCAGCACGCGCGTGACCTCGCGGGGCGCGCCCTTGTGGACGAGGACGTAGCGCACGGCGAAACCGCCGAGCTGGTTCGCCTGGTCGGCGCCGGAGCCGGCGACGAGGTTGGCCACGACCTTGTCCAGCCTGGCGTTCTCACCGTCGGCCGCGGCCAGTTCGGCGTCGCCGAGGCGGGCGCCGGAGCCGCGCACCAGCATGTAGCCGACGTGGGCGGAGGAGTCGCTGTCGAGGACGAGGGTGCGAGCCTGGTCGCGGGTGCCGCTCTCCTCGGCGACGAACGCCGGCACCTGCACGGGGTCGCGGCGCTCCAGCGGTCCGTCGGCGCCGCCGATCATCCAGCCGGCGGCGACGAGCAGCGGGCCCGCTGCGGACGCGAAGGCGATCAGCGCGGCGACCGGCTGGCGCCAGCCGAAGCTCTGCTCGGCCACACGCGCGCGTGCCCCGTCGGCGCCGAGCATGGCGGCGGCCAGCAGGGCGAGGCCGTAGACGAGGGTGGCGGGGCCGGCCCAGGTCGACTCGTTGGACAGGACCGCGAAGACGAGGCCGACCAGGGCCACCGCCCAGGCCGTCCAGATGGCGAACTGCCGCTCGGTGCGCAGCAGGGCGGCCAGCGCGGCCAGCACCACGCCGATGAGCATCAGGCCGTCGACGGTGCCGGGCCCGCCGGGGCTCGCGCCCAGCAGGTCCAGCGCGGAGGCGGTGGACGAGCCGTACTCCAGGCCCGCCTGCTCGAAGAAGCCGAACGGGAGCAGCGTCAGCGACCAGGGCGCGAGGACCAGCAGCGGGGTGCCGAACTGGGCCAGGAAGCGCAGGCCGTAGGCGGTGATGTCGCCGCGGCGCACCACCAGCAGGCCGATGCCGAGGAGCAGCGTGATCGGCCAGACGATCGGTGTGAACGCGGTGGTGATCGTGAGCAGCAGGGCGAACGTCCAGGTGGCGCGCCAACTGCCACGCGCGCCCGTGCTGTTCGTCAGTCCGGCCGCCGCGACGCCGGCGCGCGCGATGAGCGGCAGCAGGACGGCGAGGACGGCCGTGCCGACGCGGCCGCCGGCGAGGGCGCCGGTGGCGGCGGGCAGGAAGGCGTAGACGACGGCCGCCCACGCGCGCAGGAGGCGGGACTCGACGAGCGGCCGGGAGGCGAAGTAGGCCGTGAAACCGGCCAGCGGCACCGAGCAGACCAGCAGGACCGTCAGCGCGAGCCCGGTCGAGCCGAACAGCACGGAGGACAGCGCGGCGATGATCGCCAGGTAGGGCGGCGCGGAGGGGGTGCCGCCGGCCCCCACCGTGTGCCACGCGTCCGCGTAGCGGGCCCACAGCTCGCTCGCGTCGGCCGGGGCGGGCAGCAGGGCACCGCCCGCGAGCGCGCCGCCGCCCAGGAGGTTGCGGCAGGCGACCAGGGCGACCAGCAGCAGCGCCAGGAAGAGCACCGGCCCCGGCTTGCGGGCGATGCGCTTGAGGCGGGCGAACTGCTCGATCTCCAGGAACTCGGCGTCGTCGCCGCCGGGTCCGGACTCGATGCCGCCGCCGTGGCGTCCGGCGGTGGAGGCGTCGGTGTCGGAGCCGCCGAAGAGGTTGCCCGCGACCTGCTCGACCGTGGCCCGCACGGTCGCTCCGGGCGGCGGGAACAACGGCCGGAGCTCGTCCTTGTCGACGACGGGCTTGCCGCGTCTGCCGCGTCCGGCGATGATCCGCTCGGGCCGCAGCAGGGTGCCGAGGAGGCCGCGGATCTCGTCGAGGGCCTGTCCGGGGACCTTGCCGACGAGGTAGGCGACGGTCCGCAGCAGGGTGCCGAGGACCAGCCGCAGCAGCACCCAGGGCAGCGCGGCGGTACGGGTGTTGACGAGCAGGGTGTAGGCGGCGCCGGCCTTGTCGACCTTGTGCGGGGAGGCGGTGGTGCGGCCCGCGCAGTCGACGGTGCGGCGCTCGCGGGAGGCCGCCTCGGCATGGCGGACGACGGCCTCGGGGGCGATGAGGACGCGGTGCCCGGCGGCCTGGGCGCGCCAGCACAGGTCGACGTCGTCCCGCATGAGGGGCAGGCGCCGGTCGAAGCCGCCGAGCTGCTCGAAGACGTCGCGGCGGATCAGCATGCCGGCGGTGGACACCGAGAGTACGGACCGGACGTGGTCGTGCTGGCCCTGGTCCTGTTCGCGGCGGTCGAGGCCGGTCCAGCGGCGGCCGGAGTTGGCGATGGAGACGCCGACCTCCAGGAGCTGCCGCTTGTCGTACCAGCCGCGGAGCTTGGGGCCCACGACGGCGACGTCGTCGCGGCCGAGCTCCAGTTCGTTCTCCACGACGCGCAGCAGTTCGGCCAGGGCGCCGGGTTCGGGGGCGCAGTCGTCGTGCAGCAGCCACAGCCACTGGACGGGCTCGCCGTGCGGCAGCTCCGGCAGGTCGTAGGCGTCGTCGCGCCAGGTGCGCGTGACCGGGTCCCAGCCGCTCGGCCGCTTGAGGTACGGCAGCTCGTCCGGGGTGAGGACCGGGGCGGTGCGCGTGGCCTCCTCGACGGCCTGGCCGAAGCCGGTGCGCCGGGCGAGGTGCAGCACCCGGTCGGCGCCGAGGGCCTCGGTGACCAGCCGGGCGGAGTCGTCCGCGCTGCCGGTGTCGGCGGCCAGGGCGAACTGCACGGGGCGCTCCTGGCCGAGCAGCCCGGCGAGCGCGTCGGGCAGCCAGCGGGCGCCGTCGTGGGAGACGAGCACCGCGGTCACCACGTGACGCGGGAACTCAGGGGTGGCAGCGTGGTCTTGGGCTGCCGTGTGGCTGTGCACGGACATCGAGGTACGGGCCCCGGTTCGGTGGACTGCGGTGGACGCCTGTGCCCTGAGGGGGCGGCGAGGCGTCTCGGACGAGCGCCCACACTATCGGCTGGGCAAGACGGCGGCCCGCCGCCTGTGGACAACCAGGTGCGACGGGCCGTGCGGTTGCGTACGAAAAGTGCGGTGACGCCTGCCTCGGATCAGACGGCGGCCTTCTTCAGCCTGCGGCGTTCGCGTTCCGACAGGCCGCCCCAGATGCCGAAGCGCTCGTCGTTGGCGAGGGCGTACTCAAGGCACTCGGAGCGGACCTCGCAGGAGAGGCAGACCTTCTTGGCCTCGCGGGTGGAGCCGCCCTTCTCCGGGAAGAAGGACTCGGGGTCGGTCTGGGCGCACAGCGCGCGCTCCTGCCAGCCGAGTTCCTCGTCCGCGTCGTCGACCAGCAGTTGCTGCACCGTCTCGGTCATGTGCGCCCCTCGTCTGTCTTTCGCGTCCCCGTGTGACGGCCGTTACCGATTTCGGCTGAACGACACGAGTGAAATTACAAGTGTGCTGCTCCGGGCGAGTCAAGCCGAGATCTGCTATTGGGCCCCTTATTCACTCTGCGGAACCAAGGCCTTGCTGAAAGTGTTCAAATCGGCATAAACCTTGACAAGCAGACGAGACCCGAAAGGGCTGCCGAGTCGCACCGGGCCTTGCGGACCTGTACGGGGAAGGACGCCCATCAGTTCGAACTCGTTCCGTACGCCCGTGTGGAAGTCACGGTGAACTCACGGCCCGTGCGCCCGGTTGTGCGCCATGTGTCCCGGTCGGCCCCTGAACAAACCTTTCACCACCCAGATGGACCGGATGAGGTGAAACATCTCCCACTTCCAGGGTGTCGAGTTGACAGTGAAGGTGTGAGCCGCTGTCCTTGTGGGCATGCTCGCGAACTTGGCGCTCACCTCGACCCGCACCGCCGGGTCCCACGGTGCTGCCCGCGCTCGCTGTAGCTGTTGTTGCTGTTCCAGCTGTTGAGCCCATCGCTCCGGCTGCTCCTGAGTCCATCGTGACTCGGCTGCTTGTGCCCCGCCCGCACCCGGGCATTCCTGTTCTCCCGCGATCCGGGCGGACGGTACGTGACACCCAGCCAGCCCCCCACTCTTCGCCGAGGATCCACCGCACCCATGAACAGCGACTACGACCTCCAGATCGCGGGCGACCTCCTCGAGGTCCCGCACCTCCTCCAGAGCCCCCGCGAGCACCCGGCCACCGTCGCCGAGTTCGCCGGACTGGCCCGCTCCATCGCCGCCGACCGCTCGCAGTGGGCCCACCTCGTCCGGTTCGACGCGACGAGCCGCTGGTACCACCGGCTGCGCACCGGACCCGGCTACGAGGTGTGGCTGCTGTCCTGGGTGCCCGGTCAGGGCAGCGGGCTGCACGACCACGGCCGCTCCGCAGGCGTCCTCACCGTCCTGGAGGGCGCGCTGACCGAGCGGACCGAGCGCGGCAAGCGCTCGCTGGCGGCGGGAGCGCAGCGGGTGTTCGCGCCGGGGTACGCGCACGAGGTCGTCAACGATGCGCTGGAGCCGGCGGTCAGCCTGCACGTCTACTACCCGGGTCTGACCGACATGCCGATGCTCCCCCAGTCCGCACTCGACGCGGCCGGACGGGCCCCCGTCGGCTGCGCCGCCGGCGGAGGCCGCACCGGGGCGGACGCCGTAACCGCATGACGCGTTGTCGTAGCCGCCTGCAAGACTGGCTTCCATGCGAATCGTGGTTCTGGCAGGCGGCATCGGCGGTGCCCGTTTCCTGCGTGGTCTGAAGCAGGCCGCGCCGGAGGCGGACATCACGGTCATCGGCAACACCGGGGACGACATCCACCTCTTCGGGCTGAAGGTCTGCCCGGACCTCGACACGGTGATGTACACGCTCGGCGGCGGCATCAACGAGGAGCAGGGCTGGGGGCGCGCCGACGAGACCTTCCACCTCAAGGAGGAGCTCGCGGCGTACGGCGTCGGCCCCGAGTGGTTCGGGCTCGGCGACCGGGACTTCGCCACGCACATCGTGCGGACGCAGATGATCGGTGCCGGGTACCCGCTGAGCGCGGTCACCGAGGCGCTCTGCGACCGGTGGAAGCCGGGGGTGCGGCTCATCCCGATGACCGACGACCGGGTCGAGACGCATGTCGCGGTCGAGATCGACGGCGAGCGCAAGGCCGTGCACTTCCAGGAGTACTGGGTGCGGCTGCGGGCGTCCGTGCCGGCCCACGCGGTCGTGCCGGTGGGCGCCGAGCAGGCCAAGCCGGCGCCGGGGGTCCTGGAGGCGATCGCCGAGGCGGACGTCGTGCTCTTCCCGCCGTCCAACCCCGTCGTGTCCGTCGGCACCATCCTCGCCGTGCCCGGCATCCGCGAGGCCGTCGCCGAGGCCGGGGTGCCGGTCGTGGGCCTGTCCCCCATCGTCGGGGACGCGCCGGTGCGCGGCATGGCCGACAAGGTCCTCGCGGCGGTCGGCGTCGAGTCCACGGCCGCGGCGGTCGCCGAGCACTACGGCTCGGGGCTGCTGGACGGCTGGCTCGTCGACACCGTGGACGCCGGCGCGGTCGCGCGGATCGAGTCGGCCGGCATCCGCTGCCGCGCCGTACCGCTGATGATGACCGACCTCGACGCGACCGCGCGGATGGCCCGGGAGGCGCTGGAGCTGGCGGAGGAGGTGCGCGGAGCTTGAGCGGGACACCTGCCGACGGCTACCGGGTCTGGGCCGTCCCGGATCTCCCCGAGGTGCAGCGGGGGGACGACCTGGCCAAGATGATCGCCGCCGCCGAGCCGGGGCTGGCCGACGGGGACGTCCTCCTGGTCACCTCGAAGATCGTGTCCAAGGCGGAGGGGCGGGTCGTCGAGGCCGCCGACCGGGAGGCCGCGATCGACGCCGAGACCGTGCGGGTCGTGGCCCGGCGCGGACCGCTCAGGATCGTCGAGAACCGGCAGGGGCTCGTGATGGCCGCCGCCGGGGTGGACGCCTCCAACACCCCTTCCGGGACCGTGCTGTTGCTGCCCGAGGACCCGGACGCGTCCGCGCGGGCGATCCGGGACGGGCTGCGGGACGCCCTCGGGGTCGACGTCGGGGTCGTCGTCACCGACACCTTCGGCCGGCCCTGGCGTGCCGGGCTCACCGACGTCGCGATCGGCGCCGCCGGGGTGCGGGTGCTGGACGACCTGCGGGGCGGGACGGACGCGTACGGCAACCCGCTCGGCGCGACCGTCGTGGCGACGGCCGACGAACTGGCCGCCGCCGGTGATCTCGTCAAGGGCAAGGCCGCCGGGCTGCCCGTCGCCGTCGTGCGCGGGCTGGCGCATGTGGTGGCCGACGGACACCGGGAGGGGGCGCGGGCCATGGTGCGCCACGCGCGCGACGACATGTTCCGGCTGGGCACCTCGGAGGCGGTCCGGGAGGCGGTCACCCAGCGGCGTACCGTACGGGCGTTCACGGACGAGCCCGTCGACCCCGGGGCTGTGCGGCGGGCCGTGGCCGCGGCCGTCACCGCGCCGGCGCCGCACCACACCACGCCGTGGCGGTTCGTGCTGCTGGAGTCGCAGAGCGCCCGGATCTCGCTGCTGGACGCCATGCGGGACGCCTGGATCGCCGACCTGCGGCGGGACGGCAAGTCCGAGGAGTCCATAGCGAAGCGGGTGCGGCGCGGCGACGTCCTGCGGAACGCGCCGTACCTCGTCGTGCCCTGTCTGGTGATGGACGGCTCGCACACGTACGGGGACGCGCGGCGGGACGCGGCCGAGCGGGAGATGTTCGTCGTCGCCGCGGGGGCCGGGGTGCAGAACTTCCTCGTCGCGCTGGCCGGGGAGCGCCTCGGCTCGGCGTGGGTGTCGTCCACCATGTTCTGCCGCGAGGTGGTGCGGGACGTGCTGGGGCTGCCGGAGGACTGGGATCCGATGGGGGCCGTCGCGGTGGGGCATCCGGCGCAGGAGCCCCGGCCGCGGCCGGACCGGGACGCGGGGAGCTTCATCGAGGTGCGGTGACGTGCGCCCGAGGTGCCGAGGTGCGGCGGTGGGCCTCGGGTTGCGCCTAGTCTCGTAGGGCTTCCACCGGTTCCTCTCGTACCCCAGGACTTCATCCGTGGCAGGACGTTTCACTCCCCGGCCCACGCGTACGACCGTGCGCGGCGGTGAGGTCGTCGTGCCCGCCGCGCGGCGGGAGGCGGCCCGGGTGGAGGCCCCGCTGGTGCGGAGGTGGACGCCGCCGTGGCCCGTCGACCTCGGGCTGGTGCTCGGGGCGCTTCGGCGGGGCCCGGCGGATCCCACGTTCCGGGCCCTCCCGGACGGCTCCGTGTGGCGGGCCAGCCGTACGCCCGCCGGCCCCGGGACCCTGCGGGTGTGCGTGTACGGCGGTGAGGTGCGCGGCGAGGCGTGGGGGCCGGGGGGCGAGTGGCTGCTCACGCAGTTGCCGGAGCTGCTCGGGGCCGCGGACGACCCCTCCGCCTTCGTGCCCCGGCACCGGGTCGTGGCGCACTCCTGGCACCGGCGGCCGGGGTTGCGGCTGACGCGGACCGGGCTGGTGCTGGAGTCGCTGATCCCGTCCGTGCTGGAGCAGAAGGTCACGACCGACGAGGCGTACCGGGCGTGGCGGCTGCTGGTGCGGAAGTTCGGGGAGCCGGCGCCGGGGCCTGCGGCGGGCGGGCGGCTGTGGGTGATGCCGGCGCCCCGGACGTGGGCGTTGATCCCGTCGTGGGAGTGGCACCGGGCCGGGGTCGACAACAAGCGGGCCTCGACGATTCTGCGGTGCGTGCGGGTCGCTGCGCGGCTGGAGGAGGCGGTGGGGATGTCGCCTGCTGCCGCGCAGGCCCGGCTGGAGGTGGTTCCGGGGGTGGGGCCGTGGACCTCGGCGGAGGTGGTGCAGCGCAGTCATGGGGCGGCGGACGCGGTGACCGTGGGGGATCTGCATCTGCCGGGGATCGTGGGGTTCGCGCTCGCGGGGGACCGGGACGCGGATGACGCGGCGATGTTGTCGTTGCTGGAGCCGTATGCGGGGCAGCGGCATCGGGCGGCCCGGCTGATCTTGCTGAGCGGGCGTACGCCTCCCAGGCGGGCGCCGCGGATGACTCGGGGGGACATCGGGAGGTTGTGACGGGGGCGCCGTCGCGTCTTCCTCGCCCCCGCCGCCCCTGCCCGTCCCTCCCCCAGGGGCTGCCGCCCCTTCGACCCCGCTCCCAGGGGCTCCGCCCCCGGACCCCCGCTCCTCAAAACGCCGGAGGGGCTGCGTGCGGACCGGGGCTGCGATCCTCCGGAGGGGCCGGGGGCAGACCGGAGCAGCTCACGCTCCGGAAGGGCCGGGGGCAGACCGGAGCAGCTCACGCTCCGGAAGGGCCGGGGGCAGACCGGAGCAGCTCAAGGTCCCGGTGGGGCTGGGACGGCCCCGAGCAGCTCACGGTCCCGGAGGGGCTGGGACGGACCCGAGCAGCTCACGGTCCCGGAGGGGCTGGGACGGACCCGAGCAGCTCACGGTCCCGGAGGGGCCGGGTCTTACGGCCCGGACCGCTTCACTGGTCGGACGAGAAGCGGACCGCTCCTGCCGGGATTCTGGCGTCGCACCAGATCCTCATGCCGTCCAGCAGTTCGTTGTCGGCGCCGATGACCGCGCCGTCGCCGATGACGGTGCCGGTGAGGACCGAGCGCTCGCCCACGCGGGCCCTCGTGCCGATCAGGGAGTCGGTGATGACGGCGCCCGGTTCGATCACCGCGCCCGGCAGGATCGTCGAGCCGGAGACGCGCGCGCCCTCCGCGACGTACGCGCCCTCGCCGACCACCGTGCCGTCCGTCAGCTTGGCATCGGGGGCGACCCGTGCCGTGGGCAGGACCAGGCGGTCGCCACAGCGGCCGGGGACCGCGGGTGAGGGGGCCCGGCCGAGGACCAGGTCGGCCGAGCCGCGCACGAAGGCCGCGGGCGTGCCCAGGTCCAGCCAGTACGTCGAGTCCACCATGCCCTGGAGGTGGGCCCCGGCCGCCAGGAGGCCGGGGAAGGTCTCGCGTTCGACCGAGACCGGGCGGCCCCGCGGGATGGTGTCGATGACCGAGCGGCGGAAGACGTACGCCCCGGCGTTGATCTGGTCGGTGACGATCTCCTCGGGGGTCTGGGGCTTCTCCAGGAAGGCGAGGACCCTGCCGGTGTCGTCGGTCGGGACCAGTCCGTAGGCCCGGGGGTCCGTCACCTTCGTGAGGTGCAGGGAGACGTCGGCACCCGTGGTCTCGTGGGTGCGCACCAGGGCCCTGATGTCCAGGCCGGTCAGGATGTCGCCGTTGAAGATCAGGACCGGGTCGTCGGGGCCGGAGTGCAGACGGGCGGCCACGTTGCGTATCGCGCCGCCCGTGCCGAGGGGCTCCTCCTCGGTGACGTACTCGAGGTGGAGCCCCAGGGCCGAACCGTCGCCGAAGTGCGGTTCGAAGACCTCCGCGAGGTAGCTCGTCGCCAGGACGATGTGGTCGACGCCCGCCGCCCGCGCTCTCGCGAGCTGGTGTGTGAGGAAGGGGACGCCGGCCGCACGGACCATGGGCTTGGGGGTGTGGACCGTGAGGGGTCGCAGCCTCGTGCCCTTGCCGCCGACCAGGAGGATCGCTTCTGTCACCTGTCGTCTCCGCTTCCTGCCGGGACCGGCCCGAACTGTCTTTCGACCGGCCAGTTTATGCAGACCGTGGTGCGGCACCTTCGGAGACCGTGCGGCATGCGCGCCTGCCCCCCGACGGCGGTGAAACGGGTGGTACGAACTCTCCCCGGCCCTCAGCGACCGTCAACGACCCTGGAGACGGGCGGCTGTCGTGCGGGTGGACCCGAGCTTGCGGTAGAGCTGCCGTCCGGGGCACTCCGTGGCGAAGCCGTCCCGGTGGCCGGAGATCACGTTCAGTCGTACCTTCTTACCCTTCGGATAGAGGTTGCCACCGCCGGACTTCAGATACGTCTTGCCCTTGGGGTTGGCGCCGTGGAGACCGAGCTTCCAGGCGGCCAGCCGTGCGACGGCCTTCGTCACGGCGGCGGGCGGCTTCTTGGAGCCGTAGCTGCCGAGGACGGCGATGCCCATGCTGTTGGAGTTGAACCCGAGGGTGTGGGCGCCGAGGACCGGCTTCGCCACCCCGCCCGCCCGGCCCTCGTAGATGTTTCCGCACTTGTCGACGAGGAAGTTGTAGCCGACGTCGCGCCAGCCCATGCTCTTGACGTGGTAGCGGTAGATACCGCGAATGAGCGAGGGCACCTGGGTGCAGCGGTAGCCGTTGCCGGACGCCGTGTGGTGCACGAAGGCCGCCTTGACCTTCTTGGTGTAGACGAAGCCCCGCTCGCGCAGGCTCTCGTCGGCCCCCCAGCCGCGCCGGGTGACGATACGCGGGCGCGGTCCGATGTACGGCTTCGCGCGCTGCCGGTCCGTCAGCTCCCCCGCACGCAGGGCGAACAGCTCCTGCTCGGTCTGCTGCCGGTCCAGCGCCGGGATCTCGGTGGCGCCGAGGTCGGCGAGGTCGGCGTTGGCGGCGGAGGCGTCCATCCGGGCGAGGGCCTCGGCGGGTTCGGCGGTGGGCGCGGAGCGGGGTGCGAGGGCGCGGTGGGGTGCGCCGGCCGCGCTCTCCCGGCGGGCGGGCGCCGGTGCGCTCTCCCCCGGGTCCACGAGTTCCAGACGCAGCCCCGTCGGCAGCGGGCCGGTCGTGGTCGCCGTACGGGAGCCGCGGGCCGTGTCCTCGGTCCTGCGGTCGGCCTCGGCGCGGACCCGTACCTCCACCCCGTCGGAGTCGCCCACCCACAGGGGCGCGGTGGCGCCGCGGACGCGGCCTGAGGTGCGCTCGGCCGTGCCGGGGTCGGCGGCGTCGTCGTTGTGGGTCTCCAGGTCCTGCCAGCCGGACCAGGTGTCGGTGCCGGCGGCACGGGTGCGGACCTGGACGCTGCCGTGCAGTACGGCGTCCGGATCGTCCCAGACCACCCCCACGAGGGAGAAGTGGCGTACGTCCCGGCGGGGCAGGCCCTGTTCGGCCGCCGGGGCCAGGGTGCGGTCACTGGAGGCCAGGGGCGCGAGGGGCAGCGACTGGGTGGCCCCGAGGGCTTCCGCGCCCGGCGCCGGTCTCACGGCTGCCGGGGACACCGGTCTCGCCGCGGCGGCGGGCGAGGTGAGGGGAAGGGCGAGGGCGGCCGCGCAGGTGACGCCGACCGAGGAAGCAAGAAGTCCACGCATGCCCCCGATCCTGGACATAGTCATATAAATCTGTCCATCGGGGAACTGACGGACCGTCGGGAGCCGTTGCGCCGAACCGGTGGCCCCGCGCGGAGGTGTCCGGCCGCGCGCCCGCGTACGCTTTCGCGGGTGAACGCCACCGATCGCACCCCTGCCGACCTGCTGCGTTCCGCGCTCGCCGCGGACCCCGGACGCCCCCTGGTGACCTTCTACGACGACGCCACGGGCGAACGCGTCGAACTGTCCGTGGCCACCTTCGCCAATTGGGTGGCCAAGACCTCGAACCTCCTCCAGGGCGACCTGGCCGCCGCGCCCGGCGACCGGGTCGCGCTGCTGCTGCCCGCGCACTGGCAGACGGCGGTGTGGCTGCTGGCGTGCGCGTCGGTGGGCGTGGTCGCGGACGTCGGCGGGGATCCGGCCGCGGCCGACGTCGTCGTGAGCGGGCCGGACACCCTGGAGGCGGCCCGGGCCTGCTCCGGGGAGCGGGTCGCGCTGGCGCTGCGGCCGCTGGGCGGACGGTTCCCGCAGCCGCCGGACGGGTTCGTCGACTACGCGGTGGAGGTGCCGGGCCAGGGCGACCGGTTCGCGCCGTTCGCCCCGGTGGACCCCGAGGAGCCGGCGCTGGTCGTGGCGGGGCGGGAGTTCAGCGGGGCCGAGCTCGTGGAGCGGGCCCGGGCCGAGGGGACGCGGGACCGGGTGCTGTCGGGACTGCCGTACGACACGTGGGACGGGCTGAACGCCGGGCTGTACGGGCCGCTCGCCAACGGGGGGTCCGTCGTGCTGTGCCGGAATCTGGAACGGCTGGGCGAGGAGGCCCTCGCCCAGCGGATCGAGAGCGAGCGGGTGACCGCCGTACGCCGCTGAGCGGGGCCGGCGGACCCCTCCGTGAGGCCGCGCGGGACACCGGGCGCCGGCTGCCACGGGACGGCGGGCCGCCGCCAGGTCGGAGTTCCGGGCCGGGATCGCGGTCCGGGTGACCGGGCCGGGCCGGAATCGCGTCCGGGTGACCGAGCCGGGCCGGACCGCCGGAGGGCACCGGCCGCACCGCTTCACCCGGACGGCTCAGCACGGGGCGCCCCGGGGGCCCGCCCACGCCATGGTCGTAGGAGCAGACAGGAGCTGTGCGCCTACGCCGTGAGGGGGCACCCGTCGTGACCGACAGCGCAGGCACCCTCGGGCCCGGCGCCGGGTCGTCGGCGAGCGGGGAGGGGCTCATACGGCGGCGCCGGCGCAGGCGGGTCCGGTGCGGCGGGCTCGTCGTCGCCGTGGTCGCCGCCGCGGCCGGCGGCACCGGGTGGGCCCTGTACGCCAAGCTCGACGGGAACATCACCGCGGACGAGGCCGCCGCCGCCGAGCTCGCCCGGTACGAGAAGGACCGGCCGACCTCGCTCGTCAAGGACGCGCAGAACATCCTGCTGATCGGGTCCGACTCGCGGTCGGGCGACGGGAACGGCCGGTACGGCCGGGACTCCGGGACCGAGCGGTCGGACACCACGATCCTGCTGCACCTGGCCGCCGGGCGGCGCACCGCGACGGCCGTGTCCCTGCCGCGGGACCTGATGGTGGACGTGCCGGCCTGTCTGGGGCGGGACGGGACCCGCAGCGAGCCCATGTTCGCGATGTTCAACTACGCGTTCCAGAAGGGCGGTTCGGCCTGCACGATCCGTACCGTCGAGAAACTCACGAACATTCGCGTGGATCATCACATGGTCGTCGACTTCCATGGCTTCAAGGACATGGTGGACGCCGTCGACGGGGTCGCGGTCTGCCTCGCCGAACCGATCGACGACAAGGCCGCCAAGCTGCGGCTCCCGGCGGGTCGGGTGACGCTCGACGGCGAGGAGGCGCTCGGTTACGTGCGCGCCCGCAAGTCCCTCGGCAACGGCAGTGACACCGACCGGATGGACCGCCAGCAGCGCTTTCTCGGGGCGCTCGTCAACAAGGTGCAGAGCAATGACGTACTGCTGAATCCGGTGAAGCTCTATCCCGTGCTGGACGCGGCGACTTCCTCGCTCACCACCGACCCCGGGCTGGCGAGTCTGCGCGGGCTGTACGAACTCGTGCGCGGCCTGCGGCACATCCCGGCCGGGCGGGTGCAATTCCTCACCGTGCCGCGGGAGTCCTACGTGTACGACGCCAATCGTGATCAACTCGTCGAACCCGAGGCCCGGCGCCTTTTCGAACAGTTGCGCAAGGATGCGCCGGTGAAGGTGACGGAGAAAGCCCCCACCGTTTCAGAACATTCCCGGGACGAAGAACCCCGTGGGGAATCCGAGAACGGCGAAGGGGTGCCCGCGTTCCGCGGCAACACCGCCGCCGAGGACACCTGCGAGTAAAGCGTTCGCCAAGGTGGCGAAGCGGTGTCCGGGCAAATGGGCGGATTGCCCGGTTGTAGGGACGTGGAATGCGTCACCGCCGTAACCTGTCGGCGAATCGGACGGCTAGTGTGAGCGATCCGGTGCATCCGGCCGACGGAGGATTCAGCAACCGTGGACGCACAAGGCCGTGGGCGGGCGGGCGAAATCGACCCCGCCGACCAGTGGGTGCTCAACCCGCACACCGGTGAATACGAACTGCGACTGACCCCTTCCGCACCGCAGTCAGGTGTTCCCGGTCCCCGTGGATCTGCGCCCTCGTCCGCCAGGACGGGCGCCCCCTCCGGTCGTACGGCCACCCCCGTGGCCCCCGGCCGGAACGTCCCGCCGCCGCGCAGGCGCCGGGGCGCGCCGCCCGAGGAGCCGCTGCCGGGGCGGCGCGGACGCCGGCCCGTCAAGAAGAAGTCGACGGCGAAGAAGGCGCTGCTGTGGACCGGCGGCACGATGGCCTTCGTGCTGATCGCGGCCGCGGGCGGCGGGTACCTCTACATCCGCCATCTCAACGGGAACATCACCTCCGTCTCCGACGACGGCGCGAGCACCGGCGGCTTCCAGTCGGACAAGGCGATCAACATCCTGCTGATCGGCACCGACAAGCGCACCGGCAAGGGCAACGAGAGCTACGGCGACAAGGACAGCGTCGGGCACGCGGACACCACGATCCTGCTGCACGTCTCCAAGGACCGGACGAACGCGACCGCGCTGAGCATCCCGCGCGACCTGATCGTGGACGTGCCGGACTGCCCGACCACCCAGGAGGACGGCAGCACCAAGGTCATCCCGGGCTCGGACAACGTCCGCTTCAACACCAGCCTCGGCCAGGACGAGCGCACCCCGAGCTGCACGGTGCGAACGGTCACCGAGCTGACCGGCATCCAGGCCGACAACTTCATGGTGGCCGACTTCAACGCGGTCAAGACGCTGACCACGGCGGTCGGCGGGGTCGAGGTCTGCCTGGCCAAGGACATCGACGACGAGGACTCCAAGCTCAAGCTGTCCAAGGGCAAGCACACCATCTCCGGTGAGGACGCCCTCGCGTTCGTGCGCACCCGGCACTCGGTCGGCTTCGGCGGTGACCTGAGCCGGATCGGGCTCCAGCAGCAGTTCCTGAGCGCGCTGATGCGCAAGCTGAAGTCGAACGACACGCTCACCAACCCGGCGAAGATGCTGAAGCTGGCGGAGGCGGGCACCAAGGCGCTGACCGTCGACTCGCAGCTGGACAGCATCGGCAAGCTGAAGGACCTCGGTCTCGAACTGGGCAAGCTGAACGTGAAGAACCTGACGTTCACCACCGTGCCGGTCGTCGACAACCCGGCGGAGAAGGTGAAGGCCACGGTCGTCCTCAACGACGCGACGGCTCCCACGGTGTTCGACATGATCAAGAACGACGTGTCGTTCACCGAGGTCAAGAAGAAGGCGAAGGCGTCCAAGAGCGCCGAGGCGGCCGAGGCGGCGGCCCGTCTCAAGGGCACCAAGTCCGCCGCGTCCGAGGTGCGGGTGCGCATCCTCAACGGCGGTGCGGCGGCGGGCAGCGCGCAGGCCGAGCTGGAGTACCTCCAGAACGAGGAGGGCGTGCTGAAGTCGGAGAACGCGGGCAACGCGAACGCGTCGCTGGCGAAGACGACCCTGGAGTACGCCCCCGACCAGGCCGACCAGGCGCGCCGCCTCGCGGACATCCTGGGACTGTCCGGGGCGCAGCTCAAGCCGGGCAAGAGTGTCACCAACGCGCAGGGCCTGCCCACGATGACCCTGACCCTGGGCAAGGACTTCAAGGGCGCCGGGGTCTCCTTCACCACGGCGACGAAGGCACCGGAGGGGGTGCAGCAGTCCACGGCCGACAAGGTCGAGTGCGCCAAGTGAGAGCCGGTTCTGCGGCTCTGCGGTGACCTGAAGGGCCTGTCGTGCGTCTAACCGGTCGTACGGCAGGTCTTTTCGTCGGTTCGGTGTGAGGGTGGGGAGACAGGGGATGGCGCACAGCGGTGTGCACGAGGAGGGGGCGCGGCCGGTTTCCCGGCCCGCTCCAGGCCCGCGGGAAGCAGGCGGGGGCGGCGGCAGCGGGAGCGGGGGCACAGGGGACGGCGGCAGCCGGCACGGGCGGCGGCGCGGCAGACGCGGGCACCGGGTGCTGCGATGGTCGGCGGCCACGCTCGCCGTGCTGATACTCGGCGCGGCCGGCGCCGGGTACCTGTACTACCAGCATCTCAACGGCAACATACGCAAGGGCGAGCGCAGCAGCGGTGACTCCAAGGCGCGCAGGACCGAGGCCAACGCGGCCGGGCAGACGCCGCTCAACATCCTGCTGATCGGATCGGACAGCCGTAACTCCGACGAGAACGTGCGGCTCGGCGGCAGCCGGGACAACCGCGGAAACCCGCCGCTGGGCGACGTGCAGATGCTCATCCACCTCTCCGCGGACCGCAAGAGCGCGGCGATGGTGAGCATTCCGCGCGACACCCGGGTCGACATCCCCAAGTGCACGGACCCGGACACCGGGAAGACCTACCCGGCGACCACCGACATCATCAACACCTCGCTGGCCCGCGGCGGCGCCGGCTGCACGCTCGCCACCTGGCAGAACCTCACCGGCGTCTACATCGACCACTGGATGACGATCGACTTCTCGGGCGTGGTGCGGATGGCGGACGCCATCGGCGGGGTCTCCGTCTGCGTGAAGCAGAACGTGTGGGACCGGCCGACGGCCGCGGTGCCGGGCGGCTCCGGGCTGAAGATGACGGCGGGCACCCACAAGGTCGAGGGCAAGCAGGCCCTCCAGTGGCTGCGCACCCGGCACGCCTGGGGCAGCGACCTGATGCGGGCCAGGGCCCAGCACATGTACCTGAACTCGATGATCCGCACGCTGAAGGGGCAGAACGTCTTCACCGACACCCCGCGGCTGATGAGCCTCGCCGAGGCGGCCACCAAGTCCCTCCAGGTGTCCGAGGAGATCGGCTCGGTCAAGGAGCTCTACGACCTGGGCATGCAGCTCAAGTCGGTGCCGACGGACCGCATCACCTCGGTGACGATGCCGAACGTCGAGGACCCGCGGGACGGCAACCACGTCGTGCCGGACGGCGCGAACGCCGACAAGCTGTGGGAGATGCTCCGCGACGACGTGCCCCTCGACAAGAAGGGCAAGGGGTCCGGCGGGGAGAAGGACAGCGGGCCCACCAAGGCCCCTTCCGCCCCGGACGGCGAGATCGGTGTCCTCGTGCAGAACGCGACGGGGACCTCGACGCAGGGCCCGGTGGGCGGACAGGCCGGCACGATCGCCGCCGCGCTCGTGCAAAAAGGTTTCTCACAGGCGTCCAAGGACGCGACGACGGGGCTCTCCGAGGAACGGACCGTCGTGCGCTACCCGAGCGCCGACCTGGAGGGCGACGCCCAGCGGGTCGCCAAGTCCCTGGGCATCCCGATGAGTTCGGTGAAGAAGTCGACCGATGTCTCCGGGGTCACCCTGGTCGTGGGCGCCGACTGGCGCACCGGGACGGTGTATCCGAAGCAGTCCGAGGCCAAGGCCGGTGACGTGCCGGGCAACGCGGACGCCATCAACGGCTCGGACACCGGACAGTGCATGGACGTGTACTCGGTGTACCGCTGGTAGTCGAACGGAGCGGGCCGGGCGTACGTACATGCTCACGGAATCGGCACGGGAACAACTCACGTCGCTCAAGGCCCGATCGGGCGGATAGTGTGAGCGATCCAGCGATCGCCGCGTGGCCCTGACGGAGGATTCGGACAACCGTGGACGCACAAGGCCGTGGGCGGGCGGACGACGTCGACCCCGCAGACCAGTGGGTGCTCAATCCGAACACCGGTGAGTACGAACTGCGACTGGCCCCTTCCGCAGCGCAGTCGCCCGTTCCCGGTCCGCGGGGATCGGCGCCCGCACCGGGTCGGCCGGGAGCACCGCGTGGTCGTACGACGACCCCCGTGGCCCCCGGCCGGGACGTCCCGCCGCCGCGCAGGCGCCGGGGCGCGCCGCCCGAGGAGCCGTCGCCGGGCCGGCGCGGACGCCGGCCGGTCAAGCAGAAGTCGAAGGCGAAGAAGGCGCTGCTGTGGACCGGCGGCACGATGGCGTTCGTCCTGGTCGCCGGTGCCACCACGGGGTACTTCTACCTCAAGCACCTGGAGGGCAACGTCGGCACGACCGACGTCGGGGACGCGGCCGCGAGCAGCTTCAGCAAGGACGAGGCCTTCGACATCCTCATCATCGGCACCGACAAGCGCACCGGTGAGGGCAACGAGGGCTACGGCGACGCGGGCAGCGTGGGCCACGCGGACACCAACATCCTGCTGCACGTCTCCAAGGACCGGACGAACGCGACCGCGCTGAGCATCCCGCGCGACCTGATCGTCGACATCCCGGACTGCGAGACCAAGCAGGAGGACGGCTCCACGTCGGTCGTCGCGGGGCAGGACGGCGTCCGCTTCAACCGGAGCCTCGGGGAGAGCGGCCGGGACGCGGGCTGCACGATGCGCACCGTGGAGGCGGCCACCGGCATCAAGCCGGAGCACTTCGTGATGGCCGACTTCAACGCGGTGAAGACCCTGACCTCCGCGGTGGACGGCGTCGAGGTCTGTGTGGAGAACGCCGTCAACGACAAGAAGTCGAAGCTCGTCCTGCCGGCCGGGGAGTCGAAGGTGGAGGGCGAGCAGGCCCTCGCCTTCGTGCGCACCCGGCACGCCTTCGGCAACGAGGGCGACCTGGACCGGATCAAGGTGCAGCAGCAGTTCCTGGGCTCGCTGATGCGCAAGATGACCTCCGGCGACACCCTCACCAGCCCCGCCAAGCTGCTGAAGCTGGCGGAGGCCGCGACCAACGCGCTCACCGTGGACCAGGCGATCGGCAAGGTCGGCACGCTCAAGGACATCGCCCTGGAGCTGAAGAAGGTGCCGACGAAGAACATCAGCTTCCTGACCGTCCCGGTCAAGGACAACCCCGCCGAGACGATCAAGGCGACGGTGGTCGTCGACGAGACGAAGGCGCCCCCGATCTTCGACGCGATCAAGAACGACGTCTCGTTCACCGAGGTCAAGGCGCAGCAGAAGAAGGAGAAGGCGGCGGTCGCGGCCCGGCTCAAGGGCACCAGGTCGGCCGCGTCCGACGTCCGGGTGCGCATCCTCAACGGCGGTGCGGCCGCCGGCAGCGCACAGCAGCAGCTCGCCTACCTCCAGACCGAGGCGGGCGTGACCAAGTCCGACAACGCGGGCAACGCCGAGGCTGCTCTGGCGAGGACCACCCTGGAGTACGACCCCGACCAGGCCGACCAGGCCCGCCGCCTCGCGGACATCATGGGGCTGTCCGGCTCGGCGCTGAAGCCCGGCAAGAGCGTCACCAACGCCCAGGGCCTGCCCGCCATGACCCTCACCCTGGGCAAGGACTTCAAGGGCGCGGGCGTGAAGCTGAACTCCGCCACGGCGTCCGCACCGGACGTGGAGAAGTCCACGGCGGACAAGAAGCAGTGCGCCAGCTGAGCTCCACGGCGGCCGGGACGCGGTGAGCCGGCCGGGGTTCACGGGGTACCGCGAGCCGGCGCCCAGGTCTCGCACAGGTTCACAGGGCAACCTCACGGCCCCGTCGTATGTCTAAGACGTACGGCGGGCCCGTGGCATGACCGCGGATCCGGTGGGGTGGGTGGGGAGGACGGGAACGTTGACAACGCAATACAGCGTGCAGGAAGCGGCGCCGGCGACCGAGGGGGACGGCGGGCACGGCAGCCGCAGGGCGCCGCGCAAGCACCGGCTGCTCAGATGGTCGGCGGCGACGCTCGCGGTGCTGATACTCGCGGCGGGCGGGACCGGCTACCTCTACTACCGGCACCTGAACTCCAACATCGAGCAGGACGACCTGAACCTCGGCGACAACAAGGTCGCCGAGCCGACGCCGAACGCCGCGGGCCAGACCCCGCTGAACATCCTGCTGATCGGCTCCGACGCCCGGGACAGCAAGGAGAACCAGGAACTCGGCGGCGCCCGGGAGACCTTCGGCTCCACTCCGCTCGCGGACGTGCAGATGCTGCTGCACCTGTCCGCCGACCGCACCAACCTCTCGGTCGTCAGCATGCCCCGCGACACCCTGGTGAAGATCCCCAAGTGCACCGACCCGGACGACGGCAAGGTGTACCCGGCGAGCGACGGACGGGTGATGACCAACCAGAGCCTCGGCCACGGCGGCCCGGGCTGCACGGTGGCCACCTGGCAGGAGCTCACCGGCATCCACATCGACCACTTCGTGATGGTCGACTTCGCCGGCGTGGTGTCCATGGCCGACGCCATCGGCGGCGTGCCGGTCTGCGTGGACGCCAACATCCACTCGCGGGACAGCCAGGGGCACGGCTCGGGCCTCAAGCTGGAGAAGGGCACTACCTCCGTCAAGGGCGAGCAGGCCCTTCAGTGGCTGCGCACCCGCTACGGCTTCGAGGACGGCAGCGACCTCGCCCGAGCCAAGGCCCAGCACATGTACATGAACTCGATGGTCCGCGAGCTGCGCGCCAACGCCACCCTGAGCAGCCCCAACAAGCTGCGCAAGCTCGCCGAGCAGGCCACCGAGGCCCTCACCGTCGACTCGGGGCTCGGCACCGTGAAGAAGCTCTACGACCTCAGCAACGAGCTGCGCAAGGTCGAGCCGGAGCGCATCACCATGACGACCATGCCGAACCGGTACGTCGGCGCGCGCGTGGAGCCCACCGAGGACGCCGAGCAGCTCTTCCGGCTGGTGCGCGACGACATCGCGCTGGACGGCAAGGACGCGAAGAAGGCCACCGCGCAGAAGGCGGAGGAGACCTCCGACGACCGAGCCGCCGCGAAGGACGAGATCGGGGTCCTGGTCCAGAACGGCACCCGCACCGACAGCCTGGCCGCGGCGCGCGGGCGGGCGAGCACGGTGGCCGGCCTGCTGGTGGACAAGGGCTTCGAGAAGGCGGTCTCCGACCGTTCCGCGTCGCTCAGCGAGGCGAAGACGCTCGTGCGCTACCCGAGCGCGGAACTGGAGGGGGACGCCCAGGCGGTCGCCAAGTCCCTGGGCATTCCGATGAGTTCGGTGAAGAAGTCGACCGATGTCTCCGGGGTCACGCTCGTCGTGGGCGCCGACTGGCGCGAGGGTACGGCGTACAGGGCGCCCGAGGAGGACGACACGACCCCGAAGACCGCGGAGGCCCTCAACGGCGCCGACGACTCGGCCTGCATGCACGTCAACCCGGGCTTCACCTGGTGACGGGGGCGCCCCTCGGTCCCGAGGGGCGCCGCTTTCACACCTCGTTCAGGACGGCGGGCCGGCGCGAGGCGATGACTCGCCGGGCCAGGGAGCGCGGGCTGGTCAGGAAGCCGTAGCCCCACGACATGTGCATGGTGGCGAGGGCGACGGGGATCTGGAGCCGGGCCTTCAGCGGCAGCCCCTTGCCCGCGGGCAGCGAGCCGAGGACGATCGCCGCGAGGTAGCCGCCGGGGACCACGAAGCCGAGCGGGGTCAGCGCGGCGCCCACCACGATCCCGGCCGCGATCGCGCACACGGCGGTCGGCGGGGCGAGGTAGCGCAGGTTGATGGAGCCCTCGTGGTAGCGGGCGACGACGTGCCGCCAGCGGCCGTAGTCCTTGTACTGCTTGGCCAGCGCCTTGACTGACGGCCTCGGGCGGTACGACACCTTGAGCTCGGGCGAGAACCAGATGAGCCCGCCCGCCTCCCTGATCCGGAAGTTGAGCTCCCAGTCCTGGGCGCGGATGAACTCCTCGTTGTAGCCGCCCTGTTGCTCCAGGGCCTCGCGCCTGAAGACACCGAGGTACACGGTCTCGGCGGCCTGTGCCGCACCGCCGGTGTGGAAGGCGGCGTTGCCGACGCCGATCCTGGAGGTCATCGCGGCGGCGACCGCGCGTTCCCAGTCGTTCTCGCCCTCGGCGTGCATGATGCCGCCGACGTTCTGCGCGCCGGTCTCCTCCAGGAGCCGTACGGCGGTCGCGATGTAGTTCGGCGAGAGCATGCCGTGCCCGTCGACGCGGACGACGATCGGGTGGCGGGAGGCCTTGATCGCGGCGTTGAGGGCTGCGGGGGTGCGGCCTGTGGGGTTGGGGACGGTGTGCACGCGCGCGTCTTCCGCGACGAGCTCGGCGGCGATCTCGTCCGTGCGGTCCGTGGACGGACCGAGGGCGATCACGACCTCCATCTCGCCGGCGTACTCCTGCGCGAGGATCGCTTGGACGGCTCCGCGCAGATGCCGTTCCTCGTTGAGGACGGGCATGATCACAGACACGGCGGGGAGCTGCACGTCGGGCTTGGCGTTCATAGGGGGCTCACGTTACCGCGAACGGGGGACACCGTTGCGCGCCACCGGCGCCGGTGCACCGGGCGGCAGATCGTATGGGCCTACGGTGCTCAGGATCCCTCGTTCGGCTGTTCCTCGCGGAGGTGTCCCCCCATGCCCGCCACGCCCCCACGGCCCTCCGCCGCCCGCCCCCGTCCCCCGCGGCGCCGGCCCGCCCCGCCGCCCGTGCGGCCCCGACGGCCCCGCTGGGCCATGCGGGCGGCAACGACGCTGTCCGTCGTCGTGCTCGCCTCCGCCGGGATCGGTCACGCGGTGATGACCAGCCTCGACGCGGACATCAAGCGCGTGGACCCCTTCAAGGACATGAAGAACCGGCCGCGCGCCGGACACGGCATGAACGTGCTGCTGGTCGGCACCGACGGCCGCGACCGGATCACCGAGGAGGAGCGGCAGAAGTACCGGCTGGGCGGGGCGCCGTGCCACTGCACCGACACGATCATGATCGTGCACATCTCGGAGGACCGGGAGCGGGCGAGCGTGGTGAGCCTGCCGCGCGACTCGTACGCGACGACACCGGAGCACGTCGACGAGACCACGGGGGAACGCCATCGCGGCCACCCCATCAAGATCAACGCGGCGTACGCGGAGGGCGGGCCGCCGCTGACGGTCCGGACCGTGGAGGAGATGACCCATGTGAAGATCGACCACTACCTGGAGGTCGACTTCACCAGCTTCATGAAGACGGTGGACGTGCTCGGCGGGGTCGAGATCTGCAACGCCGACCCGCTGAAGGACGCGTACACCGGGCTCGACCTCGCGGCGGGCCGGCACCGGCTGATGGGCGGTCAGGCCCTCCAGTACGTCCGCTCCCGGCACGCCGACGGCTCCTCCGACCTCGGCCGGATGAAGCGTCAGCAGCGGTTCCTGGCGGCGCTGATCGAGCGGGCCACGTCCTCCGGCGTCCTGCTGAACCCGATGAGGTTCCGCGACGTGGCGCGGGCCGTCCTCGGCTCTGTACGGGCCGACAAGGGCTTCGGCACGGACGAGCTGCTCGACCTGGGCCGCGCCATGCGGAACTTCTCCCCCTCGTCCTCGGAGTTCACCACCGTGCCGATCGGGCAGATGGGATACGCCGTCAAGGGCGTCGGCTCGACGCTGAAGTGGGACCCCGTGAAGTCGGCGCGGCTCTTCAGGGCCCTGCGCGAGGACCGGCCGCTGGTCGCGTACAAGCCGAGGAGCAAGGCGCTGCTGGTCCCGGTGTCCCCGCAGCAGATCCGCGTCCAGGTCGAGAACGGCACGGCGACGGGCGGACTCGGCAAGCGGGTGGACGCGGCCCTGGCGTCGACGGGCTTCCGCACGACGGGCGCCCCGGTGAACGCGGCCGACCGCACCCTGAAGCGCACGGTCATCGCCTACGACCCCCGCTGGGACCGCTCGGCCCGCTCCCTGGCGGCGGCCCTGCCCGGCAGCGAGCTGCGCGCGGTCAAGGGCCAGGGAGCGGTGCTCAAGGTGATCGCGGGCACCGACTTCGAACGCGTACGCAAGGTGCGCGCCGAGGACGAGCTGCAAGGGGAGTCCGGCGTGGTGACAGGCGACGAGGTGGGGTGCGTGTAGGGGGCGGGTGACTTCGGTCACCCAGGGGGTGGGGGCCGGTGCCGGCTCAGTCCTCGAAGCCCTCCGCCGCCCGCTTCTCGCGCAGTTCCATGATCGCGCGGCGGCGGGCGAGGCGGTGGGTGCGGCGGATCTGGGCCTCCTGGTAGCGGCGCTCGTCCCGTTCCGTCTCCGGGAGCACCGGCGGGACCCGGCGGGGCTTGCCGTCGGCGTCGACCGCGGCGAACACGAGGTAGGCGGAGCCGACCTGGGTCGCGGGCGTGGACTCGTTCCAGCGCTCGGCGAGGACCCGCACGCCGACCTCCATCGAGGTCCGGCCGGTCCAGTTGACCTGGGCCTTCACATGGACGAGGTCGCCCACCCGGACCGGCTCCAGGAACGCCATCTCGTCCATGGAGGCGGTGACGGCGGGCCCGCCGCTGTGCCGTCCGGCCACCGCGCCCGCCGCGTCGTCCACCAGTTTCATGATCACGCCACCGTGCACGGTGCCGAGGAGGTTGGTGTCGGCCTGGGTCATGATGTGGCTCAGCGTGGTGCGGGACGCCGAGGTGGGCTTGCCCGGGATCTCCGGGGCGCCCTGGAGCGCGGCGGTGGCCTGGTCTGTCATGCCCCCCACCCTATGCCTGATGACAATTCGGGAATTTGTGTCAGCTTGGCAACAGCGCTGCCCTGATTTTCCGACGACCCTTGTGAAGGGCACAGCGGGTACCGGCACACTGGGGCCCATGAACGATTGGCCCGAGGGATGGTCCGGCGACAACCGCGGCGACCGGTACGGACGCGGCAGCGCGAGCGCACAGCCCGAGAGCGCCCGCGTGATGCGGCAGGTCCGCCGCGGTCAGGCGCCGCAGTACGGTGCCGGCGTGCCGCAGCAGCCGTCGTACGTCAACGGCCAGGGCCACGGCGACTACGACGGGTACGACAGCGGTTACAACACCGGCCAGGTCTACGGCTCCCCCGGCGGCGGGCCCGGCGACCCGGTCGGCGGCCGGGGTCCGCGGCCCGCGCCGAACTGGCGCAAGCGGATCAAGTGGACCGCGATCGTGGTGATCACCGGGCTGGTCGTGACGACCGTCGGCACCTACTTCTGGGCCGACTCCAAGCTCAACCGCGAGGTCGACCTGTCCAAGGTGATCGACCGGCCGGAGCAGGGCGACGGCACCAACTACCTGATCGTCGGCTCCGACAGCCGCGCGGGGCTCTCCTCCGAGCAGAAGAAGCAGCTGCACACCGGCTCCGCCGAGGGCAAGCGCACCGACTCGATGATGATCCTGCACACCGGCAGCAACGGCGACACCCTGATCTCGCTGCCGCGCGACTCGGACGTGGAGATCCCGACCTTCGTGGGCTCCGAGTCCGGCAAGACGTACAAGGGCACGGGCCGGCACGTGAAGCTGAACGCCGCCTACGCCGAGGACGGTCCCGAACTGCTCGTGCGCACGGTCGAGTTCAACACCGGCCTGAAGATCGACCACTACGTCGAGATCGGCTTCGCCGGCTTCGCGAACATCGTGGACGCGGTCGGCGGGGTCGAGATCGACATCCCGAAGGGCGGCATGAAGGACACCAAGTCCGGTGCCGACTTCGAGGCGGGCAAGCAGACCCTCAACGGCGACCAGGCCCTCGCCTTCGTGCGCACCCGGTACGCCCTCGCCGGCTCCGACCTCGACCGCACGAAGAACCAGCAGAAGTTCCTCAACGCCCTCGCCAACCAGGTCGCCACCCCGAGCACGATCCTCAACCCCTTCAAGCTCTACCCGACGATGGGCGCGGGCCTGGACTCGCTGATCGTCGACAAGGACATGGGCCTGTACGACCTGGGCAAGATGTTCTGGGCGATGAAGGGCGTCAACGGCGGTGACGGCACCTCCATGAACATGCCGATCGCCGGTTCCACCGGCGGCAACCTGCTCTGGGACAAGGCCAAGGTGAAGACCCTGGTCGACGAGTTGAAGAACGACGAGAAGGTCACCGTCTCGGGCAACTGAGCCCTACGGCCGCCGTCCCGAGCCGAGCAACGCGATGTGCGGAAGGGCCAACCGCCCTTCCGCCACCGTGTGTTCGGCGCTCAGCCGGTCGTACTCCCGGCGGATCCGGGCGACCGTCCCCGGGTCCTGCGCGGTGACGACCAGCCCGATGGTGGCCACGCCGCCCGCGGCACCGCTCCACCACTCCTCGACGCCGGCCCGGTGCTCCCAGGCGAGTTCGTCCGCCTCGGCCGCCACGAAGCCCGCCCCGCCGAGGAGCCGGGCGAGTCCCTCCGGCGTACGGGGCCAGTCCTGCGCCGGGTCCAGTCGGGGGAGGTACGGCGGCGGTACGGCCCCGCCCGCCTCGCAGGCCCGGCCGAGCAGGTCCTGCCCGGCGCCGCGGCGCGTACTCCACGTCGTGACGGCGATCCGGCCACCGGGACGCAGGACGCGGTGGAGTTCGGCGAGGGCGGTGCGCGGGCGGCCGACGTGGTTGAGGACGAAGTTGCCGACGACGGCGTCGAACTCACCGTCCGGGTAGGGCAGTTCGACAAGCTCGGCGATGCGCGCGTCGATCCCGCGGGCGCGTGCCGCCGCCACCATCCCGGCGTCGGCGTCCACGGCGCTCACCCGGGCGCCGCGGGCCCGCGCCGCCACGGCCGCCGTACCGGTGCCGGTGCCGGCGTCGAGGACGCGCGTGCCCTCCCCGACCCCGGCGGCGTCCAGCAGGGCCGGTACCGGATGGGCGCACAGGCGCGCGAAACTGCCCGCGTAGGCCTCGGTGCGGCCCCGCCACATCGCGCGCTCGGCGGCGTCGAACGCCTCGGTGGCGTCCGCGTGGGGCGGTGTCGTGTGCTCGGGTGCGGTCATGCCCCGCAGCCTGCCGCACCCGCGGCCGGGGGCACCTCGCGGGGTGCCCCCGGACACGCTCGGGCGGGGAGCGTCACATCGCCATGCCCGCCATCGCGCGACAGGTCTCCACGCAGCGGCGACACGCCTGGGCGCAGCGCATCATCTGGGGGTCGTCCGGCATGGCCATGCACGCCTCGGCGCACATCTCGCACGCCTTGGCGCACATCGCGCACATCTCCGCCGACAGGGGCGAGCGGCGCATCATCATGTCCGCGCACATCCGGGTCATCTCGGCACAGTCGATGAGCGCGCGCATGATCTGCATCTGCGCCTGGCCGCCCCTCTGCATGCAGGAGCTCATGGTCTCCTCGCACAGGCTGTGGCACTCCATGCACGCCGCCACGCAGTCCTGCATCTCCCGGCTCATCGCGGACATGCTCTCGGCCTGGGTCATGGCTCCTCCTGGGGGACGCGGGAGCCCGGGGCGGGCCCCGTGCCCTTCCGTCCTACGCCCCTGTCCCGCCGGGCGCCATCGGGCGGACGGCAACAATCCACCCCGAAACGCCCACCCGTGGAGCGACGAAAGCCCCCGGAACGCCTCCGGGGGCTCGGTCGTGGCAGGTCGGGCCGCTACGGCAGGTTGCGCGCCATCACGATCCGCTGGACCTGGTTGGTGCCCTCGTAGATCTGGGTGATCTTGGCGTCGCGCATCATGCGCTCGACCGGGTAGTCCCGGGTGTAGCCGTAGCCGCCGAGGAGCTGGACGGCGTCCGTGGTGACCTCCATGGCCACGTCCGAGGCGAAGCACTTGGCCGCCGCGCCCTGGAAGGTGAGGTCCTTGTCGAGGCGCTCCGAGGCGGCCGCGGCCTGGTAGGTCAGGGCGCGGGCGGCGGAGATCTTCATGGCCATGTCGGCGAGCATGAACTGGATGCCCTGGAAGTCGGCGATCGGCTTGCCGAACTGCTTGCGCTCCTGGACGTAGCCCTTGGCGTAGTCGAAGGCGCCCTGGGCGACACCCAGCGCCTGGGCGGCGATGGTGATGCGGGTGTGGTCCAGGGTCTTCATCGCGGTGGCGAAGCCGGTGCCCTCCTCGCCGATCATGCGATCGGCGGGGATGCGGACGTTGTCGAAGTAGACCTCGCGGGTCGGGGAGCCCTTGATGCCGAGCTTCTTCTCGGGGGCGCCGAAGGAGACGCCCTCGTCGGACTTCTCGACGACGAACGCCGAGATGCCCTTGGACCGCTTGGTGGGGTCGGTGACGGCCATCACCGTGTAGTACTCGGACTCGCCCGCGTTGGTGATCCAGCGCTTCACGCCGTTGAGGATCCAGTGGTCGCCGTCGCGGACCGCCTTGGTCTTCATGCCGGCCGCGTCGGAGCCGGCGTCCGGCTCGGACAGGGCGTAGGAGAACATCGCGTCGCCCTTGGCGAGGGGCGAGAGGTACTTCTTCTTCAGGTCCTCGGAACCCGAGAGGATCACCGGGAGCGAGCCCAGCTTGTTCACGGCGGGGATCAGGGAGGAGCTGACGCAGACGCGCGCCACCTCCTCGATGACGATGACCGTGGCCAGGGCGTCGGCACCGGCGCCGCCGTACTCCTCGGGGACGTGCACGGCGTGCAGGTCGTTGGCCACCAGCGCGTCCAGCGCCTCGCGCGGGAAGCGGGCCTCCTCGTCGACCGCGGCGGCGTGGGGCGCGATCTTCGCCTCCGCCAGCGAGCGGATGGCGTCCCGGAGCATGTCGTGCTCCTCGGACGGGCGGTACAGGTCGAAGTCAGCCGTTCCGGCCAAGGTCTCTCACGCTCCAAGGACGCTGCGATGCCTGTGCTAATTACCGTTAAGTAACTCAAATTTTAGGGGTCCGCCCACGGGAGTGATACGTGAGCTTGGCGACAGCGGGAAAGCTGCCCGTCAGGCCCTCCGACTATGCTCGGGCGCGCACCGGCCCGTCCCTCTTTCTGGAGTCTCCATGGCCCTCAAGATCACCGTGATCGGCACCGGCTACCTCGGCGCCACCCACGCCGCGGCCATGGCCGAGCTCGGGTTCGAGGTGCTGGGGCTCGACGTGGTGCCCGAGAAGATCGAGATGCTCCAGCGGGGCGAGGTCCCGATGTACGAGCCGGGCCTGGAGGACCTGCTGCGCAGGCACGTCGCCGGGATCGAGGGCTCCACCGGCCGGCTCCGCTTCACCATGGACTTCGCCGAGGTGGGCGCCTTCGGTGACGTGCACTTCGTCTGTGTGAACACCCCGCAGCGGCACGGCGAGTACGCCTGCGACATGTCGTACGTCGACTCGGCGATCGCCTCCCTCGCCCCGCACCTGAGCCGTCCGGCTCTGGTCGTCGGCAAGTCGACGGTGCCCGTGGGCTCGGCCGACCGGCTGGCCCGCTACCTGGCCGACCACTCCCCCGCGGGCGCGGACGCGGAGCTGGCCTGGAACCCGGAGTTCCTGCGCGAGGGCTTCGCGGTGGACGACACGCTGCACCCGGACCGGATCGTCGTCGGCGTGCGCAGTGAGCGCGCGGAGCAACTGCTGCGCGAGGTGTACGCCAGGCCGCTCGGCGAGGGCACGCCGTTCGTGGTGACCGACTTCCCGACCGCCGAACTGGTGAAGACCTCGGCGAACTCCTTCCTGGCCACGAAGATCTCCTTCATCAACGCGATGGCGGAGGTCTGCGAGGCGGCCGGCGGCGACGTCGCCAAGCTGGCCGAGGCCATCGGGTACGACGACCGGATCGGGAAGAAGTTCCTGCGGGCCGGGATCGGCTTCGGCGGCGGCTGCCTGCCCAAGGACATCCGCGCCTTCATGGCCCGTGCGGGTGAACTCGGCGCCGACCAGGCGCTGACGTTCCTGCGCGAGATCGACTCGATCAACATGCGCCAGCGCGGCCAGATGGTGGAGCTGGCCCGGCAGATACTGGGCGGCGGGCCGTTCCTCGGCAAGCGGGTCGCGGTGCTCGGCGCCACCTTCAAGCCCGACTCGGACGACGTGCGCGACTCCCCCGCCCTGAACGTCGCCGGGCAGATCCATCTCCAGGGCGGCCAGGTCACCGTCTACGACCCCAAGGGCATGGACAACGCCCGCCGCATCTTCCCCACGCTGGGCTACGCCGACACGGCCGTGGACGCGGTCCGGGGCGCCGACGTCGTGCTCCACCTCACGGAGTGGCGGGAGTTCCGCGAACTGGACCCGGCGGCCCTCGGCGAGGTCGCGGCGGCGAAGGTCGTCCTCGACGGCCGCAACGCCCTGGACCCGGCGCTGTGGCGGAAGGCCGGCTGGACGTACCGGGCGATGGGCCGGCCGACGGCCTGAGCGACGGGCCGTCCGCGGCGACGGCCGCCGCACGCGTGGGTGGACGCCGTTCCGGCCGGGGCTCAGCCGGCCGGAACGGCGTCCGGGGCCATTCTCCACACCCTCGCCACATTTCGGGAACCGCTTTCCGAGGTCTTGGGGATGACAACCGTCACCCCGCCCTCGGAAGAGACACCCGGACGCCTCAGCCCTTGGCCCGGTACCGCCGCATCTTCGCCCGGGCCCCGCACACCTGCATGGAGCACCAGCGGCCCCGCCCCGCCGGGCTGCGGTCGTAGTACGCCCAGTGGCAGTCCACCGCCTCGCACGCCTTCAGGCGGGTCCAGGTACCCGCGACCAGCGACTCGGCGACGGCGGCGGCGACCCGGGAGAGCAGCGGGCCGGCGTCCGCGGGGGCCAGCGCGGCCGAGCCGTCCGACGCGGCCACCGTGAGCAGCAGCGGCGCGGCCGCCAGCAGCTCCCCCAGCGGTGTCACCGTGCGGTGCGGCGGATGCCCGGCGTGGGCCAGCAGGGCCACCCGCAGCGACTCCCGCAGCTCGCGCGCCGGCGCCAGCTCCTCCTCGGCGATCCCGAACCGCGCCCGTCCCTCCGCCGTGTCCAGCGCGTCGGCACCCGACTCCAGGTCCACGGTGTTGACCAGGGACTCGACCAGGGCCAGTCCCCCGGGCGCGGGCGATCGCTCACTCATGGCTGCACGCTACCTAGCTAGGGAATTCCCTTGCGACGTTACCTCCGATGCGGGAGCATGCGGTAACCGTTACTGGTTACCCGCCTCTACAGGTAACCGCGCTTCGAGGAGGAAGCCATGGCCATCGCCGAACTCGGCACCGTCGTACTGGACTGTCCCGACCCGCGCGCGCTCGCCGGTTTCTACGCCGGTGTCCTCGGCGGCAGCGTCGAGGGCGAGGGCGACTGGGTGGACCTGAAAACCCCCGGCGGACCGTCGCTGGCCTTCCAGGCCGCCCCCGGGTTCGTACCGCCCCGGTGGCCCGCCCCCGACGCCTCGCAGCAGTTCCACCTCGACCTGACCGTGCAGGACCTGGACGCGGCCGAGCAGGAGGTGCTGGCGCTCGGGGCCAAGCCGCTGGACACCGAGGACCGGTCCCGCACCTTCCGTGTGTACGCGGACCCGGCGGGGCACCCGTTCTGCCTCTGCGCCTGCTGAACCGCCGGACGAACCAGGAGGACCTCTCGTGACCGTCGCACGTTTCCGTTCCGTCGTGCTCGACTGCCCCGACCCCCGCGCGCTCGCCCGCTTCTACGCCGGGATCGTGGGCGGCACCCCGGAGGACGACGACCCCGACTGGGTGGTCCTGCGCGTCCCCGCCGGTCCCCGGCTGGCCTTCCAGAGCGCCCCGGACCTCACCCCGCCCGAGTGGCCGCGGGCCGACCGCAACTCCCAGCAGTTCCACCTCGACTTCGACGGCGGGACCACCTGGGAGGAGATCGAGGCGGCCGAGGCCAAGGTGCTGGAGATGGGCGCCAAGCTGCTGCACGCCGAGGACAAGGAGGACTTCAGGGTGTACGCGGATCCGGCGGGACACCCCTTCTGCCTCTGCCGCATCGACCCGGTGTAGCGCCCCCGGTCAGCCGTCCAGCTCGGCGATCTTCGCCGTGGACGGCTCGCGGCGTAGTTGCGCCGCCCGCGCGGTGAAGTCGGACTCGCGCAGCAGGCGCTGGACATTTCCCCAGGTCAGCAGCGCGAGGTCGGCTTCGTCCCAGCCACGCCGCAGCAGCTCGGCGACGAGGTGCGGGTAGCAGGAGGCGTCGCCGAGCTCCTGCGGGTGGGCGGTCCCGGCGTCGTAGGTCCCGGACAGGCCCACGCACGCGGCGCCCGCGACCGCGCGCACGTGGTCGAGGTGGTCGGCGACGTCCCGGACCGTCGGGCCGGTCTGCTCGGCGGTCAGCGGCACCATGCACAGGCCCTTGGCGGCGCCCAGCTCGGCGAGCAGGTCGTCGGGCAGGTTGGCCGGGTGCGGGCGCAGGGCGCGGGCGGCGGAGCGGCTGAACAGCACCGGCGCCTTGGACACCGCAAGGGTCCGCCGGACGGTGGCCTCGGAGGCGCCGGAGAGGTCGGCGAGCACCCCGAGCCGGTTCATCTCGCGCAGCACCTCCTCGCCGAACCGGGTCAGCCCGGCCTCGCTCGCCCAGGACACCCCGGTCAGCGTGAGGGCGCGCAGGCCGAGGGCGTGCAGGGAGCGCAGGATGCCGAGCGAGTCGCCGACAGCGGCGGCACCGGCGGGGCCGAGCAGGACGGCGGCGCGGCCGCAGTTGCGGGCGTCGGTGGTCTGCCCCGCGGTGCGGGCCAGGCGCAGGCCCTCGGGATGGGCGCGTACGACGGTCTTCACCAGGTCGAGCTGTTCCATCGTGGCGCCGACCGCACGGTCCCCGTCGAGCCCCTCGGGCAGGTGCAGCGACCACATCAGGGCACCCACGTGCCCCTCCCGGAGCCTCGGCACGTCCGTGTCCACGGCGCTCTCGCCGAGCTCCAGGTCGAACCAGGGCAGGTGCCGCAGGGCCCAGGGCAGCCCGCTGTAGCCGTCGGCGACGGGGTGCGCGGCCAGGAGGGCCCGGGCGCGCTCCAGGAGCCCGGTGTCCTGGCCGGAGGCCGAGGTGTACGGATTTGGCACGTCCTCGAAGAGCTGGGGCAGCTCTCCCACGTCGGCCGCGGGGTGCAGTTCGTCCTGGAGATCTGCCATGACGGGCTCCGTACGTCGTGATCTTCCTGATCGCCGTACGGTCACCGTCGCACGGAGCGCGGGGGGCTTCCTGGTGGGCGGGGCGTTCGGGGGTACCCCCGTGGGGACACCGCGCGCGCCCCGGCCACCGGGTCGAGAATGCCCCCGGACGCTCAGCCGTCGAGCTGGGTCAGGGTCGCGTTGGACGGCCCCCGCGTCGCCTGGAGCTCCCGCGCCACGTCCTCCGCCGCGCCCAGCACCCGTACCGCGTTCTGCCAGGTGAGCTTGGCGAGATCGGCGCGGGACCAGCCGCGGTCGAGGAGCTCGGCGATCAGGTTCGGGTAGCCGGAGACGTCGCCGAGGCCGTCCGGGGTGAACGCCGTGCCGTCGTAGTCGCCGCCGATGCCGATGTGGTCCACGCCGGCCACCTCGCGCATGTGGTCCAGGTGGTCGGCGACGGTCGAGACCGTGGCGACCGGGCGCGGGTTGCGCTCCTCGAAGGCGCGGTGCACCCGCATCGCCTCGGGGGTGGTCGCGAGGTGGTGGAAGCCGTGCTCGCGCATGTTCTCGTCGGCCGCGGCGGTCCAGTCCACGGCGGCCTGGAGGACGAACTTCGGGACGAAGGTGACCATGGCCATGCCGCCGTTGGCCGGCAGGCGTTCCAGGACGTCGTCCGGGATGTTGCGCGGGTGGTCGCACACGGCCCGCGCGGAGGAGTGGGAGAAGATCACCGGCGCGAGCGTGGCGTCGAGTGCGTCCCGCATGGTCGTCGCCGCCACGTGCGAGAGGTCCACGAGCATGCCCTCACGGTTCATCTCCCGGACCACCGCGCGGCCGAAGGCCGAGAGCCCTCCGACGCCGGGCTCGTCCGTCGCCGAGTCCGCCCAGTCCACGTTGTCGTTGTGGGTGAGGGTCATGTAGCGCACGCCGAGCGCGTACAACGCGCGTAGCGTGGCAAGGGAGTTGGCGATGGAGTGGCCGCCCTCGGCACCCATGAGGGACGCGATACGGCCTTCCCCGCGCGCCGCCTCCATGTCCGCGGCGGTGAGCGCGGGCCGCAGCGTCTCGGCGTACCGGGCCTGGAGCTGCCGCACGCAGTCGATCTGTTCCAGGGTCGCCGGCACCGCGTCGGGCAGGTCGGAGCGGACGTACACCGACCAGTACTGCGCGCCGACCCCGCCGGCCCGCAGGCGGGCCAGGTCGGTGTGCAGGTGGGCCGACTGGTCGGTGGCGATGTCACGGGCGTCGAGGTCGTAGCCGACCTGCTCGCGCAGGGCCCAGGGGAGGTCGTTGTGGCCGTCGACGACCGGGAACTCGCGCAGGAGTTCCCGGGCCGTCTCCAGCGGACGCGCGGCCGTCACTTGCCGAAGCCGAAGCCGTTGGAGCCCTCGACCTTGGACCGCAGGCGCTTGCCCTTCTCGGTGGCCTGGTCGTTGAGCTCCTGCTGGAACTCCCGCATCCGGCCGAGGAGTTCCTCGTCGTGCGCGGCGAGCATACGGGCCGCGAGCAGACCGGCGTTGCGGGCGCCGCCGACGGAGACGGTCGCGACGGGGACGCCCGCCGGCATCTGCACGATGGACAGCAGCGAGTCCATGCCGTCGAGGTACTTCAGCGGGACCGGGACACCGATGACGGGGAGCGGGGTGACCGAGGCGAGCATGCCCGGGAGGTGGGCGGCGCCACCGGCACCGGCGATGATCACCTTCAGGCCCCGCTCGGCCGCCTGCTCGCCGTACGCGATCATCTCGCGCGGCATGCGGTGCGCGGAGACGACGTCGACCTCGTAGTCGATCTCGAACTCGTCGAGGGCCTGGGCGGCGGCCTCCATGACGGGCCAGTCGCTGTCCGACCCCATGACGATGCCTACAACGGGGCTCATTCGGTGATCGTGCCTCTCAGGTAGCCGGCAGCGTGACGTGCGCGTTCGAGAACGTCGTCCAGGTCGTCGCCGTAGGTGTTGACGTGACCGACCTTGCGGCCGGGCTTCACGTCCTTGCCGTACATGTGGATCTTGAGCTTGGGGTCGCGGGCCATGCAGTGCAGGTACGCGGAGTACATGTCGGGGAAGTCGCCGCCGAGGACGTTGACCATGACGGTCCACTTCGCGCGGGGGCGCGGGTCGCCGAGCGGGAGGTCGAGGACGGCCCGGACGTGGTTGGCGAACTGCGAGGTGATCGCGCCGTCCATGGACCAGTGGCCCGAGTTGTGCGGGCGCATCGCCAGTTCGTTGACGAGGATGCGGCCGTCGCGGGTCTGGAACAGCTCGACGGCGAGGTGGCCGACGACGTCCAGTTCCTTGGCGATGTTGAGGGCCATCTCCTCCGCCTTGAGGGCGAGGGCCTCGTCCAGGTCCGGGGCGGGGGCGATGACGGTGTCGCAGACGCCGTTGACCTGCTGGGACTCGACGACCGGGTAGGCGACGGCCTGCCCGTGCGGCGACCGTACGACGTTGGCGGCGAGCTCGCGGACGTAGTCGACCTTCTCCTCGGCGAGGACGGGCACGCCGGCCCGGAAGGGGTCGGCCGCCTCCTCGGCGGAGTCCACGACCCACACGCCCTTGCCGTCGTAGCCGCCGCGGACGGTCTTGAGGACGACGGGGAAGCCGTCGCCCTCCGCCGCGAAGGCCGCCACGTCCTCGGGATCGCTGACGATCCGGTGCCGTGGGCACGGGACGCCGATCGCGGTGAGCCGCGCGCGCATCACGCCCTTGTCCTGGGCGTGCACGAGCGCGTCCGGGCCGGGGCGCACGGGGATGCCGTCCGCCTCCAGGGCCCTGAGGTGCTCGGTGGGTACGTGTTCGTGATCGAAGGTGATCACATCGCACCCGCGCGCGAACTCACGCAGCGTGTCGAGGTCGCGATAGTCGCCGATGACGACGTCGCTCACCACCTGCGCCGCGGAATCCTGAGGGGTGTCACTGAGAAGCTTGAACCTGATGCCGAGCGGGATGCCTGCCTCGTGTGTCATACGCGCGAGCTGGCCCCCGCCGACCATGCCGACTACCGGGAACGTCACGACCCCAGAGTATCGGTCGCGCCACGGCGGCTGGATTCCGCGCCTGTTTCCGGTCCTCTTACCAGCTTGTTTCCCTGTGTGTGAGTTCATCCACAGGCAGCGGGTACAGGGGGTGGTTAGCATGGCTTGGTTGACGAAATCACTCGACTGACCGACCCGACTGGGGGACTGTACAACCATGGGACATGGTTCCTCAGGGCTGCGGAGGATCGTCCGCGAGGTCGCCAAATTCGGTGCGGTCGGCGGAGCGGGGCTCCTCGTCAACCTCGTCGTCTTCAACGTGGTCCGGCATCTCACCGACCTTCCGGTGGTCCGCGCGAGCGTCGTCGCCACGGTGGTGGCCATCGCCTTCAACTACATAGGGTTCCGTTACTTCACGTACCGCGACCGCGACAAGAGCGGCCGCACGAAGGAACTGACCCTGTTCCTGCTGTTCAGCGTGGTCGGCCTCGTCATCGAGAACGGCATCCTGTACACCGCGACCTACGGCTTCGGCTGGGACAGCCCCCTCCAGAGCAACATCTTCAAGTTCGTCGGCATCGGCATCGCCACGCTCTTCCGCTTCTGGTCCTACCGGAGCTGGGTGTTCAAGACCCTCCCGGCCCGCGAGGCGGTGGCCAGCGCGGAGGCCTTCCTGGAACAGGCCGAGCAGACGGCGACCCGAAAGCCGTCCCGACCTGGCCAGCGCGTGCTCTGACCCCCCCGACGCACGGTCCACCCCCGGCGACCCTTGCCGGGACCACCGATCCTTCGCGCCGCTCGCCCGAGCATCGGCCCGGTGGGACTGCCCCACCCCGAATCCACCCGGCGTCCGGCTGCGCCGAAGCCCCCAGGGGGCCGGCGCCCGCAGCGACTCCGAACGCTCGCGCCGGCCTGCGGCAGACCCGGACCGGGGGCTCCGCCGAAGACCGCCAGCTCACCCGGCGCAGCCCGACCCACACTCCAGCCCCGCCGTCGGCCTGGCTCGCCGTCGGGCACGGCCGGCTACAGCGGGATGCGCAGGACCCGAGGCAGCCCTAGACGCTCCGACACCGGCCGCTGAAGAACCCGCCCGGCGCCACCAGACCCGCGCCTCAGCCCGCGCAGCTCACCCGTCCGTCAGCCCGGCTCGTCGTCCGGCTCGGCCGCTTCAGCGGGGGCGCAGGCCCTGAGACGGCCCTCATCAGGGACGCTCCGACACCGACCGCCGAAAACCCCGGCCTCAGCCCGCGCAGCTCACCGCACCATCGGTTCGTCGTCGTCCGGGACCGTCGGCTTGAGGGGGGTGCGGGAGAGGAACAGGCCGAAGACCGGGGGCTGGGCCTGGAGCATCTCCAGGCGGCCGCCGTCGGCCTCCGCGAGGTCGCGGGCCACCGCGAGGCCGATGCCCGTGGAGTTGCGGCCGCTGATCGTGCGCTCGAAGATGCGGGCGCCGAGGTCGGCCGGGACACCGGGACCCTCGTCGGTGACCTCGATGACGGCCTGGTTGCCGGTGACGCGGGTGCGCAGCGCCACCGTGCCGCCGCCGTGCATGAGGGAGTTCTCGATCAGCGCGGCCAGGACCTGGGCCACCGCGCCCGGGGTGCCGACCGCCGTGAGGTGCCGCTTGCCCGAGCTGACGATCGCCCGGCCCGCGCTGCGGTAGGCGGGCCGCCACTCCGCGAGCTGCTGCTGGATGACCTCGTCGAGGTCGAAGGTGACCGCGTTGCCGGCCCGGGGGTCGCGGGAGTTCGTCAGCAGCCGTTCGACCACGTCCGTGAGCCGCTCCACCTGGGTCAGCGCGACGTTCGCCTCCTCCTTCACCGTGTCCGGGTCGTCGGTGAGGGTGATCTCCTCCAGCCGCATCGACAGGGCGGTCAGGGGCGTACGGAGCTGGTGGGAGGCGTCGGCGGCCAGGCGCCGTTCCGCGGTCAGCATGCGGGCGATCCGCTCGGCCGAGGAGTCCAGCACGTCGGCGACCCGGTCCAGCTCGGGGACGCCGTAGCGCTTGTGCCGCGGGCGCGGGTCGCCGGAGCCGAGGCGTTCCGCGGTCTCGGCGAGGTCGGTGAGCGGCGAGGCCAGCTTGTTGGCCTGGCGGATCGCGAGGAGCACCGCGGCGATCACCGCGAGCAGCGCCACCAGGCCGATGATCAGGAGCGTACGGCCGACCTCGCGGGTCACCGAGGAGCGCGGCTCCTGCACGGTGACCGTCTCGCCCTCCTCGCCCTTCTCGGTGGAGCTGATGACCTCGCCGGAGGGCCGGGTGCCGACCTCGATCGGGTCCTTACCGGGGATCCGGATAAGGGCGTACCGTTCCTGCGCGACCTGGTCGCGCAGGATGTCCGCGGTCACGTCCTCCGCGGCGAACAGCCTGCTGTCCACGATCCCGGCCAGCCGGATCGCCTCGGAGTCGACCCGCTCCTGGGCACTGTTGCTGATGGTGCGGGTCTCGACGATGACGAGGGAGACGCCGAAGACGGCGATCACCACGAGCACCACGGCGAGCGTGGACTGGATCAGTCGACGGCGCATGTCCTCTTACCTGTTGCCTGCCGGACGATGACCCGGGTCAGCTCTTCTCGAAGCGGAAGCCCACTCCCCGGACCGTCGCGATGTACCGCGGGTTGGCCGCGTCGTCGCCGAGCTTCTTGCGGAGCCAGGAGATGTGCATGTCCAGCGTCTTGGTCGACGACCACCACGTGGTGTCCCAGACCTCGCGCATCAGCTGGTCCCGGGTGACCACCCGGCCGGCGTCCCGCACCAGGACCCGCAGCAGGTCGAACTCCTTGGCGGTGAGCTGGAGTTCCTCGTCGCCCATCCACGCCCGGTGCGACTCGACGTCGATCCGCACCCCGTGGGTGGCCGGCGGCTGCGCCGGCTCGACCGCCCCGCGCCGCAGCAGGGCCCGGACCCGGGCGAGCAGCTCGGCGAGCCGGAACGGCTTGGTGACGTAGTCGTCGGCGCCCGCGTCGAGACCGACGACGGTGTCCACCTCGTCGGCGCGGGCGGTCAGGATGAGGATCGGCACGGCGTGGCCCTCGGCGCGCAGTCGGCGGGCCACCTCGAGGCCGTCCATGCCGGGCAGACCCAGGTCGAGGACGACCAGGTCGATACCGCCCTGCATTCCGGCGTCGAGCGCGGTGGGTCCGTCCTCGCGCACCTCGACCTCGTACCCTTCCCGGCGCAGGGCGCGGGCCAGCGGCTCCGAAATGGACGCATCGTCCTCGGCGAGCAGTACACGGGTCATGAGCTGATGGTAGACCGCTCCTGACAGATGCTGGGGTGTGATCGCAGCCCAGTGGTTCTTACCTTCCGCGGTTCCGGTGTGAACCTGTGACTGTGCGGTGCCAATCCTGTAAGGACCTTAGAAACCGGGTGTACGGTTCCACAGCCACCTGTGATTCAGGTCTCAAGTCCTTCCATCTCCGTCAGTAGCCTGACGTATGGTGAATTCAATGCCTGTCGCATCGTGGGGACCTTTGGCGCTATCCGTCGCTGAAGGTCTCTTTTGTGTGCGGTAATCCCCACCAGCAAGGAACGACCATGGCGTCCAGCCTGACGAAGGACTCGGTGACTCCGGGCACCCCCGGTTCCGACACAGCCTTCTTCGGCCACCCCCGCGGACTGGCCACACTCTTCATGACCGAGATGTGGGAGAGGTTCTCCTACTACGGCATGAGGGCTCTGCTCCCGCTGTACCTCGTCGCCCCGGGCGGCCTGCACCTCGGCGCCGCGACCGCGACCGCGATCTACTCCGTGTACGTGTCGCTGGTGTACCTGCTCGCGATGCCGGGCGGCTGGTTCGGCGACCGCGTGTGGGGTCCCCGCAAGACCGTCGCCGTCGCCGGTGCCGTGATCATGCTCGGTCACCTCACCCTGGCCCTGCCCTCCTCGGGCACCTTCTACGCCGGCCTCGGCCTGGTCGCGATCGGTTCCGGTCTGCTGAAGGCCAACATCTCCACGATGGTCGGCCACCTCTACGAGGGCCCTGACGACCCCCGCCGCGACGGCGGCTTCACGGTCTTCTACATGGGCATCAACCTCGGTGCCTTCGCCGCCCCGCTGGTCATCGGCACCATCGGCGAGAACGTCAACTGGCACCTGGGCTTCGCGCTCGCCGCCCTCGGCATGGCCCTGGGGCTCGCCCAGTTCCTGATCGGCAGCCGCCACCTGGCCGACCGCTCCAGCGTCGTCCCGACGCCGCTGTCCGACGCGGAGAGGTCCGCCACCCTGCGCAAGGCCGCGATCTGGGCCGGCATCGCCGCCGTCTTCTACGCGATCGTCGGCTTCTCCGGCCACTACACGCTGAACTGGATCCTGGTCCCGCTGACCCTGCTCGGCGTGATCATCCCGGTGATGGTCCTGGTCAACATCAAGCGCGACAAGGACCTGGACCGCACCGAGCAGAAGTCGATGTCCGCGTACATCTGGTTCTTCGTCGCCGCGGCCGTGTTCTGGATGATCTACGACCAGGGCGGCTCGACCCTGTCGATCTTCGCGGACTCCTCCGCCGAGAACAGCGTCCTCGGCTGGACGTTCCCGGTCTCCTGGTACCAGTCGGTCAACCCGGTCCTGATCATGGCCCTGGCCCCGGTCTTCGCCTGGTTCTGGCTGGCGCTGAACCGCCGCGGCAAGGAGCCGGGCACGGCCGTGAAGTTCGCCTCCGGCCTGGTGCTCGTCGGTGCGTCCTTCTTCCTGTTCCTCGCTCCGCTGTCCATCGCGGACGGTGGTCACAAGGCCGCCGCGATGTGGCTGGTCGCGATCTACTTCGTGCAGACCGTGGGTGAGCTGATGCTGTCGCCGGTGGGTCTGTCGGTGACCACGAAGATGGCCCCCGCGAAGTACGCCTCGCAGATGATGGGCGTGTGGTTCCTCGCGGTCACCGCGGGTGACGCGACGACCGGGCTGCTCTCCATCGCCGGGGTCGACCTCAACAAGACCGGGATCGTCGCCCTGGAGGCGACGCTCGCCGTACTCGCCGGTGTCGCGGTGTGGATGTACCGCAACCGGGTCAAGGAGCTCATGGGCAGCGTGCGCTGACCCGACGAGCACCGGGCGCTGCAACCGCGGGGCGCCGGGATCCCGGTGGATCCCGGCGCCCCGTCCGTTTTCCCGCCGTGGCGGTTCCGCGCGCTCTCAGAGCCTCCTGCGGCCGGGCAGGAACGTGAAGACCGCGCCGCCCAGCAGCACCGCTGTCCCCGCCACCAGACCCAGAGCCTTCAGCGCCGCGTGGTCGTCCGCGCCCGTCGCCGCCAGGCCGCCGCCGGTCGACGTACCGCCCGAGCCGCTCGTCCCTCCGGAGCCGGCGGAACCGCCCGAGGCGCCGCCCTCCTGCTCCTCCGTGGTCAGGGTGAGGGAGACCGCCGTGCTGTCCGGCTTGCAGGTGGTCGTGGTGCCCAGTGCCTCGATCGTCAGGACCCCCGGCGACAGCGTCGACTCACCGGTCGAGCCCGGCTTGTACGTGCCCGTCATGTCGGGGATCTCTATGGGGTCGCCCGCCTTGATGGCCGCGGAGTTGGTCGGGCCCTCGACGTGGACCGACCCCGTGTCGTCGCCGCCCAGCAGCACCTCCATGGAGGGCTTGACCGAGTCCGCGGGGATGTCGGCGGGACTGTCCATCGGGGAGTTCTTGAACTGCACGGTGACGCCGTAACCGCCGCCGTCCTTCTTGGCGTTGATCTGGATATCGGAGGTCGCCTTCTTCTCACCGAGGGGCGACTGGCAGGTGTAGGGGATGGCGACGGCCTTGCCGGTGAAGTCGGTCTGGCCGCCGCCCGGGGACTGCGTGGGGCTGGGGGTGGGATCCGGGCTCCCGGTGTCGGTGGGGGTCGGCGTCGGGGTGGGGGTGTCCGTCGGGTCCGGGGTGGGTGTCGGCGTCCCGTCACCGGCCGCCACGGTCAGCGTCGCCGCCGTCGGCACCGTGCCCGTCGGCGTGCACACCGTGTTCGTGCCCATCGCGTTCACCGTGTACGCGCCCGGCGTCAGCGTCAGCTGCCCGGCCGCCGTCAGCTTCAGCGTGCCCTTCATGTCGGACAGCACCATGGCGCCGCCCTTGGGGATGGCCGGGTTCTCACGCGGTCCGGTCATCGCGATGTCGGCGCTCTGCGCTCCGGCCGCCTTCAGGGCGCCGGTCGGCTGGACCGAGTTCGCCGGCAGATCGATGATGTCCGGGTTCTTGGAGGCGGCCTGGGTGAACTTCCACACCACGTCGATCTCGTCGCCGACCTTCGCGGTGGCCGGTGCGGTGATCTGCACCTTGGTGGTGCCGTCGACGGGGTCGAGCCCGACGCCCGCGGGCGGCACGCACCGGGTCGCGAACGACACCTCCGCGGCCTGCGCGGGCCCGGCGGCGAGGCCGAGCACCACGCCCGCTCCGGCCAGCACCAGCGCGGCACCGGCCGCGCCCGCTCTTCTCGGCCCGCCGGCCGGGGGGACTCTCCTTCGCATGCTCACGTGGAACCCTCTCTGGTGGGAGTCGTGGGACTCGTCGGGCTGTCGTCGTGCGGTGCGGAGAGCCGGCCACCGGCCGCGCCCGGATCGGCGTCCGGGGTGAACCACGGCAGGGTGGACGTGGGAGGGGCCGCGTGCGCGGCCGTGGAGGGCTTGACCCCCGGAAGGCGCAGGGCGAGTTCGGGCAGTCGCAGTCCGCGGTGCCGGAGACCTCCGGCGGGCCGTGGCCGTACCCGGTCCACCACCGCCATGCCGATGCGGAACAGCGCCGCCGGCACGACCAGGAGGACCAGCGCCCAGAACAGGGTCACGCCCCAGGGCCGGCCCACGCCCCAGGGCTGCTCGGCCAGCACCTTGCCGCCGTACTTCAGCGAGACGGTGTACTCGCCGTGCGCGCCGCCGGTGAGTTCGACGGGCAGTTCGATCCGCGCCCTCCCGCCCGGCCGGATCGTGCCGCGCCACTGCTGTTCGTCCCACTGCGGGGCGAACACCCCGTGGGCGGTGCCGACCTGGAAGACGGGGTCCTTGACCGCGGAGGTGCCGACATTGCCGACGGTGAGGACGAGGGTGCGGGCGGGGGGTGCCCCGAACCAGGTCAGCAGGCCCCCCGAGCCGTCGAGCCGGGTGTCGGAGAGGACGGACAGCCGCCCGCCCTCGGTCTCGGCGGGCAACGGCTCCACGGCGTGCCCGGCCACCTGGAAGGTCGCGTCGGCCTCGGCCTTGGCCCCGGTCACCGTCGCCACGTGCACCACGCAGGGGCAGGGCACCGGGGGTTCGGCGACGGGCAGTTGCCTGCTGAAGCGTCCCTTGCCGTCCGTGGTGACGGCCCGGCCGTCCGCGTTGGCACAGGAGTCGGTGCCGCCCGGCACCCCGCGCGAGGGCACCGCCTGTCCGCAGACCAGGATCATCAGCAGTGCCCGCGCCCGCCAGCCGCCGCCGCTCACGGTGATCGAACCACCGGTCCCCGCCTGGGAATTGGACAGCTTCACACTCGGCCCGTCCGCCGCGGCCGCCGTCCCCGCCGTCGCGGTGAGCAGCAGCGCGCACACCGCCATCAGCACCGCCCACCGCACCCTGCCGCTCGGCCTCACGTCGTCGCTCCCGTCAACTCGGCTTCCGTACACGGGGATTCGGGCGCGGGTCCGGCCGTACGACACCGTGGACGCCGTACCGGAGGCCGTGCGACCGGTGGGGTCGGCCGACTCGGCCCGACCGGCGGGGACAGGCCAGGCGTGGGGGCCGGCACGGACGGCATGGGCGGCTCCAGCGGTCGTACGAGAGCGGGCCGGGCCGCTCAGCGGCGGGCGCGGGCCGCCTGGTCGCGCCGGGTGAGCCAGAGCGTGCCGGCCGCGCCCGCGAGCAGGACCGTGCCGCCGAGCGTGCCGAGGGCGATCGCCGAGTCCTCGGGTCCGGTCTGCGGGAGGGCCGCGGCGGAACCGCTGTCACTGTCGCTGCCGCCCTGGGTGCCGCCGGAGGAACCCGACGCGGCGGTGACCTCCAGGGTCAGGGAGGCACCGGGGCTGTTGGTCGGCGTGCAGGTGGTCGTCGTACCGAGCGCCTTGATGGTGAGGACGCCCGCGGTGAAGGTGACCTTGCCGGACTTCTCCGGGGTGTACGTGCCGGTCAGGTCGTTGATCTTGATGGGGGTGTTGGCGGGGACGACGGCCTGGTTGGCGGGGCCGGTCACGCTCATCGTCCCGCTGTCCGCGCCGCCCAGCCTGATGGTGGCGCTCGGGTTCATCGCGCCCTTGCCGAGGTCGACCGGGCTGGAGGAGACGCCCTTCTGCCAGGACATGGTGATCCGGTAGCCGCTGCCGTTCCTGACGCCCTGGATGTCGATGGGCGAGACGGCGCTCTTGTCACCGATGGGCGTCCTGCACTGGTAGTTGACGTTCACGACCTCGGCGCGGGCAGCGGGGGCGGCCATCAGCACCGCCGAGCCGGCCAGGGCCGCGACGGACGCGAGCGCGGCGGTTCGTTTCGGGTACGACACGGTTCCGCTCCCCTTACTCGTTCCTGACGGCACATCAGATCGGCCGTCAAGGTACGCCGGGGCACCGGAGGAAGGAAGAGAAAGTGAGTGTCGGAAGTGTGGGGGCAGCCCGGAACGCCACGGAAGACCCGCCGGAGAAGCGCCGGACGGGCGGGGGCTAGGCGGGTGCGCCGAGCTCCGCCCACACGGTCTTGCCGGCCACTCCGGGGGATCTGACGACTCCCCAGTCCAGGGAGAGCCGCTGCACGATGAACATGCCGTGTCCGCCGGGCCGGCCCGCCTGGTGCGGGGTGCGCGGCGCCGGCTGGCCGTTCCCCCGGTCGGAGACCTCGACGCGGATCACCTTGTTGTCACAGGAGATGCCCAACTGGTCCGGGCCCTCCGCATGGAGACAGGCGTTCGTCACCAGCTCGGAGACGACCAGCAGCACGTCCTCGGTCACGGCCCGCCGGTCCGCGGACGCCGCCGGCAGCCACCCCCACGCCTGCAACGCCTGCCGGGTGAAGTCGCGCGCGAGCGGGACGACCCCGCTCTCCCCCTCGAAGCTCAGCCGACGGACCTGCCGCTTCGTCGGCAGCTCGGCATCGCCGCCAGGCTCCACGCCGGGCTCCGGGTCACGGTCGCCCGGCGAGTAGGGCCGGGTGGTGCTCATCAGCGCTTCACCTCACCGATTCACCGGTTCACGATTCAAAACGTCACTGCATGGTCGCTCACCGAACAGTCAGTACGGATGTCTCCTGCCCGAGCGGACCGGGAGAACACCCCTCCATTCGGGACGTATGTCCGCCACGAGGGGTGTGACACCCGATGGAGACCGGTCGGAGGAGACGAACGGCACACGAACGGGGCCGCCGGGGCCGCCACCCGCACCGCCGCCTCAGCCGTCGGACTCGCCGGCCAGCGCCTCCTCCAGCGTGTCGTGCACGCTGAAGACCGCGTCGGCCCCCGTGATCTCGAAGACGCGCGCCACGACGGGCAGCATCCCCGCGAGATGTACGCCACCCCCCGCGGCCTCGGCCTTCAGCCGTGCCCCCAGCAGCACATTCAGTCCGGTGGAGTCACAGAACTCCAGCCGTGTGCAGTCGACGACAAGCCGGCTCTTCCCCTTGGCGAGGCACTCCTCGAGTGGCTCACGCAACAAATCGGCCGTGTGGTGATCCAACTCACCTGCTGGAGTCACGACGGCACTGGAGCCCTCTTGCCGCACCTCAACCAGAAGCCGGCCAGACTGTGCGCTGCCGACCGTCCCGCGGTCCATGCCGTCTCTCTCTCCCGACGTCGTGGCTGCTGATGACGCCCTCGAACACTACGCCTTCTCCACACCCTCCGACACCCGAACAATCACCCACAAACGGACATAACCGAACAGAACACACTTGCGGTCGTGTCGGGAAACCGGGTAGGGCTAGTAGAGACACGAACTCGACACGGCCGGCTTTGGAGGCGCCGCACACCGCAGTGCACGAACTGGCTTCGGCAGCCTTATGCCGAGAACGATGGAGGACATCATGTCACCCCGGCTCGACGCCTCGCATACCCATCAGGCGACGTCGACATCCCCCCCGGAACATCTGGATCCCATCGAGCAGGAAAGCGAAGGCGATGTGCTCGCCGGGCTTCCGGAGATCCCGCCCTTCGAAGAGGTGGGGGCCGTCGACGCGCGCGCCCTCTCGAAGACCCTCTTCGCACGGCTGGAGTCGCTGGAGGAGGGCACGCACGAGTACTCGTACGTCCGCAACACGCTCGTCGAACTGAACCTCGCCCTGGTCAAGTTCGCCGCCTCCCGCTTCCGCTCCCGCAGTGAGCCGATGGAGGACATCATCCAGGTCGGCACCATCGGCCTGATCAAGGCGATCGACCGCTTCGAACTCAGCCGTGGTGTGGAGTTCCCCACCTTCGCGATGCCAACCATCGTGGGCGAGATCAAGCGCTTCTTCCGCGACACGTCCTGGTCGGTGCGGGTGCCGCGCCGCCTCCAGGAGCTCCGGCTCGACCTGGCCAAGGCCGGCGACGAACTGGCCCAGAAGCTCGACCGCGCCCCCACCGTGGGCGAGCTCGCCGAACGCCTCGGGCTGTCGAAGGAGGAGGTCGTCGAGGGCATGGCGGCGTCCAACGCGTACACCGCCGCCTCGCTGGACGCCCAGCCGGAGGAGGACGACTCCGAGGGCGCGCTGGCCGACCGGATCGGCTACGAGGACCACGGGCTCGAGGGCATCGAGTACGTCGAGTCCCTGAAGCCGCTGATCGCCGAGCTGCCCTCCCGGGACCGCCAGATCCTCTCGCTGCGCTTCGTCGCGGGCATGACCCAGTCGGAGATCGGTGAAGAACTCGGGATCTCCCAGATGCACGTCTCGCGGCTGCTGTCGCGGACGCTGGTACGGCTCCGTAAGGGCCTGACCGTCGAGGAGTGACGGTCGGCATCACTGACCTGCGCGTGTGCCCGGTGTCCGGTGGGACACCGGGCACCGTGCGTCCGGGGCGCCGCACGGTTACTCGGAGAAACCCTTTCCCCCACGGTCCCCTTCCCTCACTATGGTCGCTCACAGACTGGCCGGTACGTCAGGAGGAGGGTGCGCATGACTCGCCCCGACGGGGCGTCCGACGCCCGGCTCACGGAGCTGCTGCGCTCCGACACGGCCACGGCGTACGCGGCCCTGCTGGAGCTCCGCGCCCGCCACCAGCCGGCGGTGCTGGCCTACGCCCGCCTGTGCACGGCCGGGGAGAGCGCCGCCCGGCAACTGGCCGCGCAGACCTTCACCCTCGCCGCCCGGGAGACGGCCCGCGGGGTCGACCCCGGCGTCCCGTGGCGCCACCGGCTCCTGCTGCTGACGGCCCGCTCGGCGGCGCAGTGGGCCGGGGACCATCGGGCGGCCGGCCTGGACCCCACGGTCCTGCTGCTCCTGAACACGGCGGGGCCCGGCGGCCCGGTGCCGCCCATGCTCACCGCCTTCGAGTCCCTGCCGGCCCGCACCCAGGGCCTGGTCTGGTACGGCGTGGTGGAGGGCGAGCCGGAGGCCCGCACCGCCGACCACCTGGGTCTCACCCGTGAGGACGTGGTCCACGGCACGGAGGGGGCCCTGCACACCCTGGCCCGGACGTGCCTGAGGTTCCGCCTCGGCGCCTCGGACGACCCCCGGTGCGCGGGCTTCGGCCGCCTCATCGAGGAGTCCGTAAGGCCGGACAACCCCCGTCCGAGCGCCGACCTGCACGCCCACATGGCCCACTGCCCGCACTGCGCGGCGGCCCACGAGGAGCTGTGCGCGGTGCGGGACGCTCCGCGGACGACGCTGGCCGAGGGGCTGCTGCCGTGGGGCGGGACGGCGTACGCGGCGCGGAGCACGCCCGAGCCCGAGGCGCGGCCGCGCACGGGGTCCCGGTCGCCGTCCGGCACCTGGCCGCGGCCGCGGCGGCTCGTCCTGGCCTCGGCGGCGCTGGGGGTGGCGGTGGTGCCGCTGCTGCTGTTCCTGGTGTCACAGGAGAGCGGCCCTCCGGCGGGCGCGTCGGCCACGGCCACGGCGGGAGCGGCAGGGGCGCTGCCGAGCCCGCCGCGGGTGACGGTCACGACGACGGTCTCGCCCTCCCCGTCCCCCACCGGCAAGACGCCGCCCCGCTCGGCCTCCCCCTCGGCCACCCCTTCGGCGACCCGGAGTCCGGCGCCTCCGCGCAGGACGAGTGCGCCCCCGTTCCGCGCGCCGGGAGGCTCCTACGCCCAGGTGGTCAACGTCTCCACCGGACGCTGCCTGGACGTCGCCGGCGCGTTCTCCGACGGCACGGACGTCGTCACGGCACCCTGCGCCGCAGCGGGCTCCCAGCGCTGGCGCGTCGATTCCGGCCGCGGTGTCGTGCAGTCCTACGCCGACCCCGACTTCTGCCTGGACAGCCGCGGCGACGTCGACAAGGGCCTCGGCATCTGGTCCTGCGACTCGGTCGAGGGGCGCAACGGCGACAACCTCCGCTTCACGGTGGACCCCGACGGGGTGATCCGCCCGGCGATCGCCATCGCCACGGGGGTGACGCCGGGCGACGGGGGCCGGGTGTCGCTGGAGCCGCTGACCGGGGGTGCGGCGCAGCGGTGGCGGGCGGGTCCGGCGTGACGCCCCCCGCCCGCGCCGGCGTGCGCCGTCAGACTGCGCGTACTCCGGCCCGCCACACCGCGCTGACCACCGGCACCCCCGGCCGGTAGGCCAGGTGCACATGGCTCGGGGCGTCCAGGAGGACCAGGTCGGCGCGGGCGCCCGGGGTGAGGCGGCCTACGTCCTCCCGGCGGAGGGCGGCCGCTCCGCCCGCCGTGGCCGACCAGACCGCCTCGTCCGGGGTCATCCCCATGTCGCGCACCGCGAGGGCGACGCAGAAGGGGACGGAGGAGGTGAAGGAGGAGCCCGGGTTGCAGTCCGTGGACAGGGCGACGGTGACGCCGGCGTCCAGGAGGCGGCGGGCGTCCGGCCACTCGGCGCGCGTGGAGAACTCCGCGCCGGGCAGCAGCGTGGCGACGGTACGGCTGTTCGCCAGGGCGTCGACGTCCTCGGCGGTGAGGTGGGTGCAGTGGTCGGCGCTGGCGGCGTCCAGTTCGACGGCCAGCTGCACTCCGGGGCCGTAGGTGAGTTGGTTGGCGTGGACGCGGGGGTGCAGGCCCTTCGCCTTGCCGGCCGTGAGGATCGCGCGGGCCTGGTCGCCGTCGAAGGCTCCCTTCTCGCAGAAGACGTCGATCCAACGGGCGTACGGGGCGCAGGCGTCGAGCATCTCGCCAGTGACGAGGGAGACGTAGCCTGCCGGGTCGTCCGCGTAGTCCGGGGACACGATGTGGGCGCCGAGATAGGTGACCTCGTCGGTGTGGGCGGCGGCGATGCGCAGGGCCCTCGCCTCGTCCGTGACGGTCAGGCCGTAGCCCGACTTGGTCTCGAAGGTCGTCGTGCCCTGGCGCAGGGCCTCGGCGAGGTAGCGCGTGAGGTTGCGTTCGAGTTCCGCGTCGCTCGCCGCCCGGGTCGCGGCGACCGTCGTGCGGATGCCGCCCGCGCTGTAGGCCCGCCCTGACATGCGGGCGTTGAACTCCTCGGTGCGGTCGCCCGCGAAGACGAGGTGGCTGTGGGAGTCGACGAAGCCGGGCAGGACCGCCCTGCCTTCCGCGTCGACCCGGTTGTCAGTGGCGGGTGCTTTGCTTTGATCACCGGTCCACACGACGCGGTCGCCCTCGATGGCGACGGCCGCGTCCCGGATCAGTCCGAGGGGGGTTCCGTCACCCAGGGAGGGGTCGTTGGTGACCAGAGCGGCGATGTTGGTGATGAGCGTGCTCGCGGTGCTCGCGGAGTGGGCGGGGCTGACGGTCGTCGCGTTGCTCATGGCGTCCTCGGTGGCCTGGTCTGCGGTGGGGGCGGGGTCGGGGGCGGGCCGTGGCGGCGGGCTGCCCGGGGTCATCCGTGCAGTGCGGCGACGGCTTCCGCGAGGGCTCGCGGCACGTCCGGCACCAGCGCGTGGACCCCGTCGCGCACCACGTGCCGACCTGCCACGACCGTGTGCGACACGTCCGCTGCCGACGCGGCGAATACGGCCGTCTCGGCCCCGAGCCGCGGAGGCGGCCCTGCCGTCCTGACCGAGTCGAGCCTGATGGTGGTGAAGTCGGCGAGCGCGCCGGGCTCCAGGGTGCCCGCGCCGTCCCAGCCGAGGGCCGCGTGGCCGTCGGCCGAGGCCGCCCGCAGCAGGGCCGCCGCCGTCCAGTGCCCGCGGGTGCGGGTGCGCAGGCGCTCGTCGAGCTCCATCGCGCGGGCCTCTTCGAGCAGGTCGATGACGGCGTGGCTGTCGGAGCCGAGGCAGAGCGGTGAGCCCGCCCTCTGGAGGGCCACCGCGGGTCCGATGCCGTCGGCGAGGTCCCGCTCGGTCGTCGGGCACATGCAGGTGCCGGTGCCGCTGCCGCCGATCAGCGCGATGTCCTCGTCGGTGAGGTGGGTGTTGTGGACACCGGTGGTGCGCGGCCCGAGGACCCCGTGCTCGGCCAGCAGCCGGGTCGGCGTGCAGCCGTGGGCCTCGCGGCAGGCGTCGTTCTCGGCGGTCTGCTCGGACAGGTGGACGTGCAGCGGGGCCCTCCGCTGTTCGGCCCAGCGCGCCACGGTCGCCAACTGGTCGGCGGGCACGGCCCGTACGGAGTGGATCGCCGCCCCGATCCTCGCGTGGTCCCGGTCCTTGAGAACCGAACAGCGTTCGGCCCAGGCGTCCGCGCTGCCGTCGGAGAAGCGGAGCTGGTGGCTGGTGGGCGGCTGTCCGAAGCCGGAGGAGAGATAGGCGGTGTCGAGGAGGGTGATGCGGATGCCGGCGTCGGCGGCGGCCTCGATCAGCGCCTCGCCCATGGCGTTGGGGTCGGCGTAGGGGGTGCCGCCGGGGGCGTGGTGCAGGTAGTGGAACTCCCCGACCGCCGTGATGCCCGCCAGCGCCATCTCCGCGTACACGGCACGGGCGAGGTCGCGGTAGGTGTCCGGGGTGAGCCGGGCGGCGGTGGCGTACATGACCTCGCGCCAGGTCCAGAAGGTCCCGGAGCCGACCTGGACGGTGGAGCGCAGGGCCCGGTGGAAGGCGTGCGAGTGGGCGTTCGCCAGCCCGGGGAGGGTCAGTCCGCGCAGGATCTCGGCGCCGGGCGGCGGGGTGCCGGTGCCGGTGCGGACGGCGGTGACGCGGCCGTCCGCCCCCGCGCCGGAGCCGCCGGTCGACACCGTCAGTGCCACGCCCGGCTCGACGTGGGTGCCGAGCCAGGCGTGCTCCAGCCAGTAGGTCTTCGCTGTCACCTGCAGGCCAGCCCTTCCAGTACGTCGGCGAGCGCGAGGACCCCGGCCACGCAGTCGTCCTCGGCGGCGGACTCCGCCGGGGAGTGCGAGACACCGGTGGGGTTGCGCACGAACAGCATGGCGGTCGGGATGTGTCCGGACAGGATTCCGGCGTCGTGTCCGGCGCCGGTGCCCAGGGCGGGCACCTTCAGGTCGGTGCGGGTGCCCAGGATGCGGGCGAGTTCGTCGCGCAGGGCGTGGTCGAACTCGACGACGGGGGTGAAGGACTCCCGGACCACGTCGAGGTCGACGCCGTGCGCCCGCGCGTACTCCCTGGCCGCCTTCTCGACACCGCCGACCACCTGGTCGAGGCCTTCCTGGTCGGCGGCGCGGGAGTCGAGCCAGCCGCGCACCAGGGAGGGGATGGCGTTGACGCCGTTCGGCTCCACGGCGATCTTGCCGAAGGTGGCGACCGCACCGGCGAGTTCGGCCTCGCGGCGGGCGGCGAGCACGGTCTCGGCGTACGACAGCATGGGGTCGCGCCGGTCCACGAGCCGGGTGGTGCCGGCGTGGTTGGCCTCGCCGCGGAAGTCGAACCGCCAGCGGCCGTGCGGCCAGATGGCACTGGCGATGCCGATCCGGTCGCCGGACAGGTCCAGGGCCCTGCCCTGCTCGACGTGCAGTTCGACGAAGGCGCCGATGCGGGCGAGCCGTTCCGGGTCGGCGCCGATGCCGTCGGGGTCGTACCCCGCCGCCTCCATGGCCTCCGGCAGGCTGATGCCGTCCCCGTCGGTCAGCAGGTGCGCCTGCTCGGGGGTGAGCGCGCCCGCGGTGAGCCGGGAGCCGACACAGGCGAGCCCGAAGCGGGCGCCCTCCTCGTCGCCGAAGTTGACGAGGGCGAGGGGTTTGGTGAACTCGGCCCGTCGTGACCGGAGTTCGTCGAGGGCGGCGAAGGAGGACACGACTCCGAGGGGGCCGTCGAAGGCGCCTCCGTCGGGGACGGAGTCGAGGTGCGAGCCGGTGACGACGGCGTCCCCCCGGGCGGGGTCGCCGAGCCAGGCCCACTGGTTGCCGTTCCGGTCGACCTCGTAGGCCAGTCCGCGGTTCTCGGCCTGCTCCTTGAACCACGCCCGGCACTCGCTGTCGGCCCCGGTCCACGCGAACCGGCGATAGCCGTGCGAGCCGGGGTGCCGGCCGACGGGAAGCAGCTCGCGCCACATCTCGTGGAAGGAGGACCCGCGGTGCCGCGCGCCCGGTCCGGGCCGTGCGCCCTCCCGCCCCGCACCCGGCTCGGGCCGTCCGTCCTCCCGAGCCGCGCCCGGCCCCGATCCCGCGGGCGGCGTCGGGTCCGCCGCCCGCACCGGGGAGTCGCCGCGTCGCCTCACGCCGGGTCACCCTCGCGCATCGGGACCCGCACGCCCCGCTCGTCGGCGACGGCCTCCGCGATGTCGTACCCGGCGTCCACATGACGGATGACGCCCATGCCGGGGTCGTTCGTCAGCACGCGCCGGACCTTCTCGCCGCCCAGTCGCGTGCCGTCGGCCACCGTCACCTGTCCGGCGTGGATGGACCGCCCCATGCCGACGCCGCCGCCGTGGTGGAGGGAGACCCAGGAGGCGCCCGAGGCCACGTTGACCATCGCGTTCAGCAGCGGCCAGTCGGCGATCGCGTCGGACCCGTCGAGCATGCCCTCGGTCTCCCGGTAGGGGGAGGCGACGGACCCGGCGTCCAGGTGGTCCCGCCCGATCGCCAGCGGTGCCGCCAGCTCCCCGCTCGCCACCATGTCGTTGAAGCGCTCACCGGCCTTGTCGCGCTCGCCGTACCCGAGCCAGCAGATGCGCGCGGGCAGGCCCTGGAAGTGCACCCGTTCCCCGGCCATCCTGATCCAGCGGGCCAGGGACTCGTTCTCCGGGAACAGGTCGAGGATCGCCTTGTCGGTCTTGGCGATGTCGGACGCCTCGCCCGACAGTGCGGCCCAGCGGAAGGGGCCCTTGCCCTCGCAGAACAGGGGGCGGATGTAGGCGGGGACGAACCCGGGGAAGGCGAACGCCCGGTCGTACCCGGCGAGTCGGGCCTCGCCGCGGATCGAGTTGCCGTAGTCGAAGACCTCGGCGCCGGCGTCCATGAAGCCGACCATGGCCTCGACGTGCCGGGCCATCGACTCACGGGCGCGGGTGGTGAAGCCGGCGGGATCCTTGGCCGCCGCGTCCGCCATGTCCTCGAAGGCCATCCCGGCCGGCAGGTACGCCAGCGGGTCGTGCGCCGAGGTCTGGTCGGTGACGATGTCGACGGGCGCGCCTTCCGCGAGCATGCGCGGCAACAGCTCGGCGGCGTTGCCCAGCAGGCCGATGGAGAGCGGGCGGCGGGCGTCACGAGCCTCGACGGCGAGCTGGAGGGCGTGCTCCAGGCTGTCGGCCTTCACGTCCAGGTAGCGGTGCTCGATGCGCCGCTCGATGGCGCGGGGGTCGCAGTCGATGCAGATGGCCACGCCGTCGTTCATGGTGACCGCGAGGGGCTGGGCGCCGCCCATGCCGCCGAGGCCGGCGGTGAGGGTGATCGTCCCGGCGAGGGTGCCGCCGAACTTCTTCGCGGCGACGGCCGAGAAGGTCTCGTAGGTGCCCTGGAGGATGCCCTGGGTGCCGATGTAGATCCAGGAGCCGGCGGTCATCTGGCCGTACATGGTCAGACCGAGGGCCTCCAGGCGGCGGAACTCCTCCCAGTTGGCCCAGTCGCCGACGAGGTTGGAGTTGGCGATCAGGACGCGCGGCGCCCACTCGTGGGTCTGCATGACGCCGACGGGACGGCCGGACTGCACCAGCATGGTCTCGTCCTGCTTGAGGGTGCGCAGGGTGCGGACCATGGCGTCGAAGGAGCGCCAGTCACGGGCGGCCTTGCCGGTGCCGCCGTAGACGACGAGCTTGTCGGGGTGCTCGGCGACCTCGGGGTCCAGGTTGTTCTGCAGCATCCGCAGGGCGGCTTCCTGCTGCCATCCCAGGGCGCTCAGTTCCGTACCGCGCGGCGCTCGGACGGGGCGGGGTCCTGACATGGTCTGCCTCCTGCGGCTCTGCTGCGGATTGTTGACGTCGATATTCACATCTTGGCTTCCTGAATAGAACTAGTCAATACGTTCTCGCGTCAGCCTCCACAGGGCAGGAATGTTTCGCTGGACATGCGAGACGCGAACGAGGACGGGACGGCAGACGTGGTGGACGAGTACGGCAACACCGGCGAGGAGCGGGCCGCCCGCCGGGACGAGGCGGTGCGCGCGGCCGTGGAGCAGGGCCTGCTGGGGCCGGACTCCCCCATCGTGGGGCTGCTCGACGCCACCGGCATCCGGGAGTCGGCGGCGGAGCTCCGCGCGGCCTTCGACGAGGTCACCGCGCCGGGCACGCCGGTGCTGCACGCCTTCGCGGTGAAGGCGAGCCCGCTGGTACCGGTGCTGCGGCTGCTGCGCGAGGAGGGCATCGGCGCGGAGGTGGCGAGCCCGGGCGAACTCGCGCTGGCGCGGGCGGCGGGCCTGTCGCCGGCCATGACGGTCCTGGACTCGCCCGCCAAGACCCCGGCCGAGCTCAGGGAGGCGCTGGCGCTGGGGATCGCCGTCAACGCGGACAACCCGCAGGAGCTGGACCGCCTGGACGGCCTCATGCGGTCGGCCGTGAGCCGCTCCCCGCTCGGCATCCGGGTCAACCCGCAGGTCGGCGGCGGCACCATCGGGGCGACCTCCACGGCCACGGCGACCTCGAAGTTCGGGGTGGCGCTGCGGGACGAGGGGGCGCGCGAGTGGGTGGTGCGCGCCTACCTCGACCGGCCCTGGCTCTCCCGGCTGCACGCCCACACCGGCTCGCAGGGCATCCCGCTCTCCCTGATGACCCAGGGGGTCGCGGAGACCTACGCGCTGGCCGAGGAGATCAACCGGCGCATCGGGCGGCCGCAGATCGACACGATCGACATCGGCGGCGGGCTGCCGGTGAACTTCGCCTCGGACGCGACGACACCGACGTACAGCGCGTACGCGCGGGCGCTCAGGGAGGCGGTGCCGGGGCTGTTCGACGGGCGGTACGGGCTGGTCACCGAGTTCGGCCGGTCGCTGCTGGCCAAGCACGGCACCGTCGTGGCCCGGGTGGAGTACGCCAAGACGGCGGGCGGGCGGCGGGTCGCGGTGACGCACGCGGGCGTGCAGGTGGCGACGCGGACGGTGTACGCACCGGAGTCGTGGCCGCTGCGGATCGCGGTGTACGACGGCAAGGGACGGCCCAAGAGCGGGCCCGAGGAGGTGCAGGACGTGGCGGGTCCGGCCTGCTTCTCGGGCGACCTGCTCGCCGAGGGGCGCACGCTGCCGCGGCTCGACCAGGGCGACTACGCGGCGGCGCTGGACACCGGCGCGTACTACTTCGCGCACCACTACGCCTACAACTCGCTGGCCCGGCCGGGCATCTACGGTTTCGCCCCCGACCCGGCCGGGGGCGTCCGCTTCGCCACCGTGCGGGACCCCCAGACGCTCGCCTCGATCGTGGCCGAATCCGGAGGGGCGCACGCCGGTGCGCTCACCACCCTGCGCACACCTGGGAGCCGTTGACACGCCCCGGCGCATCCGTCGATCAATGTGCCCGTGAACAAGGCAAGTTGACCCACTCTAGCCACTCGGAGCATGTTCCACCGGAAAATGCCAGATCCCTCACTCCTCGCGCACACGTTGCGTAGTTTCGGCGTCACTCAGCCGAACCCCAGGCGGGAGGGGAGCCACGGTGCAGGGAATCGACGAGTGCCTGCTGGAAGCCATGCGACTGCCGGGCGCGCGAGGGGCCGCCCTGGTCGACTGGACGAGCGGGCTGGCCCTGGGTGCCGTGGGGGAATCCCCCGGCGGCGACCAGGAGGCGGCCGCCGCGGAGGCGGCCGAGCTCGCCCGGCTCGCCGCCGAGCAGCGCGCCTTCGCCTCCGCGGGCTCCGAAGCGGCCGGGGGCGCCGGCGGCCTCGGCGGCTCATCGGCAGGGTCCGCGGGGGACGGGACCGAGCCGCCGGTCGAGGACCTCATCCTCAGCAACCGGGACAGCTACCACGTGCTGCGGTTCGTGCCGACGTCCTTCGACAGCAGCGTCTTCCTGCACCTGTGGCTGACCCGCGCGGAGGGCAACCTCGCGCTGGCCCGGATCCGGCTCGGTGAGATGGCCGGACGGCTGGAGCTCGGATGACGACGGTGCGCACCACGCCCGCCACCCCGCCGCCCCGGCTGCCGGTGCGCGACAAGGCGGCCGCCCTGGGCCGCGGCTGGGGCGGAGTCTCGCCGATGCTGACCCGGCTGGCCGCCGAGCGGGCCACCGGCGTCCTGGTGCGCGAGCGCGGCACCCTGCACCTGGCCGACGGCCAGGTGGTGCACGCCGAGAGCCCGGCCGCTCCCGGCGCCGACGTCCTCCTCGCCGCCCACGGCACGCTGGACGCCGACGTCTGGCGGCAGGCCCTGGCCGAGAGCGTCGCGAGCACCGGGAGCGCCGGCACCGGGGCCCGCCGCCTCACCGGCGCCGAGGCCGTGCACCGGGCGGGCCGCCGGCTGGTCGCGGGCGGGCTGCTCACCCCCGGCGCCCTGGAGATGTGCCGGCTGACCGCGCTGTACGACGCGGCGTACTTCGCCCTCGCCCCGAGCAGCACCCCGGGCCGCTTCCGCTACGGCGGCGAGGACGGCCCCGACGAACCCGGCGGCCTGTCGTCCCGGGAACCCGAGGGCACGCCCGGCGTCCCGCGCCCCGTGCCGGTCGCCGACCTGGAGCGCGAGACCCTGCGCCGCCGGGACCTGCTGCACCGCATCTGGCCGGACGCCCTGCCCGACGAGGTGCCGCTGACCCGGGAGCACCGTCCCGCGGCCCCGTCCCTCCCGGCCCGGCGGCAGGCGGTGCTGGCCCGCGTGGACGGCGTCCGCACGGCGTCGGAGATCGCCCGCGAGCTGGGCCGCCCGGCCTTCCACACCCTGGTGGACGTACGGCGGCTGGTGGCGGCCGGGGTGGTCTCGCCCTGCCCGCCGCCGTCGTTCACCGAGCCCGAGCCGCTGCCCGTGCCCGGTCCGCCGGGCGCCGGTCTCCCCGTCGAGCCGGTCGATCCCCACATCACCTTGCTGAAGAGGCTCAGGGATGCGCTGGAGGCCCTTTGAACGGCAGCGGACCCGCGCCGAGAGGAGAGACCTGATGGCAGCGGTTCAGGACGCGATCCTGGAGGAGCTGCGCCGGCTCAGAGCCCGGGTGCCCCAGCTCACCGGCGCCCTCGCGGCCGACACCGACGGTCTCGTCCTGGCCCAGGACACCCCCGGCGTCGATCCGCAGACCGTGGCCGCGCTCACCGGCACCACCCGGGCGCTCGCCGCCCAGCTCGCCGACGAGACCGGCCAGGGGGACCTGCGCGAACTGCTCGTGCGGGGCGTGTACGGCTACGTCGCCACGTACGCGGCGGGCGCCGGGGCCGTCGTCACGCTGCTCGCACAGGACCGGGTGAACGTCGGCCGCCTCCATCTGGAGGGCCGTCGGGCGGGCGCCCGGATAGCGGAGCTCGTCGACAGCGCGGTCACCGAGCCCACCGAAGCCATCACGAAGGCGCCCGCGAAGCCCGCTCCGGCCCGTGCCAGAGCGGCCCGCACGTCCCGGGCGAAGCCCGTGGACTCCCGCGCCGCGGCCACCGCACCGACGGCGGCCCGCACCACCACCGAAAGTTAGACAACCGAGGAGACACAGTCATGGCCAACACCGAAACCGCGCTCAAGGAGGCCCTCGCCTCCATCGAGGGCGCCACCGGCGTGGCGCTCGTCGATTACACCAGCGGCATGGCGCTCGGCACCATGGGCGGCAGCAAGGGCTTCGACCTGAACGTGGCCGCCGCCGGCAACACCGACGTGGTCCGCGCGAAGATGCGCACGATGGAGCACCTCGGCCTCAAGGCCCAGATCGAGGACATCCTGATCACCCTGTCCGACCAGTACCACCTGATCCGCCTGATCAGCGGACGCGGGGGCAACGGCCTCTTCCTCTACCTGGTCCTGGACGCCAAGCGGTCCAACCTCGCGATGGCCCGCCACCAGCTCAGGCAGATCGAGAACGACCTGGAGGTGTGACCGGACCCCTCCGGGCCCGACCGGCCCTGAACGGGTCCTAGACCAGTGCCGCGGTGCGGCGGCGCGCTCCTCCCGGGGCCGCGTCGCCCGCCGCGACACCCGTGCTGCGGTACGCCTTGACCGCCTTGCCGGCCGGGCGTCCGCCGTTCCCGGCGAGCCAGTCGACCCGCACCCACAGCAGCACGTCCTCGGCCCGCTCCAGCCGCCCGAGCCAGGCGGCCTTCAGCCACAGGCCGACAGCGCACCCGGCGAGCAGCATGCCGCCCGCGACGGGCACCGCGAACGAACTCAGCAGCGCGACCAGCCAGGCCAGCAGCAGCCACCAGCGGTGCCCGCGGCGCCAGTTGCGCACACTGACCGCCCGGTCCTGGAGCACGTCGTGCTTTCCCGCGCGTGCGGCGGCCCGCCCCAGCGTCCGGTAGCGCCGGCGGCGGCCGTACGCCACCACGGCGACCGCCACGACGAACAGCGCCGCGCCCGCCATCACCCCGATCCGGCGCCCGGTCAGCCCCGGGATCAGCAGTCCGACGCCCGCCGCGAACACCCCGAGCCACCACAGGGGTGCGGCCCCTGCGCGCACCACGACGGCCACCCGAGCCAGCCCCTGAGCCCTGCGATCTGCGCGTGCCACGTCCCGCCTCCTTGTCGTCCTGGCACTGTCCTGCCGGTCGGGGAGGGTAGCGGGCGAATGTGAGACCAGTCTGAAAAAAGCGCCCTACTCCACGAAGAGTCCGCGGGCCGCGGCCCGCGCGTCGAACTCCTCCAGGCGGGCCTGCGCGTCCGGCAGGTCGTCGCACATCGCCTCGAGGAGCACCCGGCCGAGCAGCATCGGCGCGCAGGCGGTGTCGAAGGCGAGGCCGGTGCCGACGGCGGCGGGCAGCAGCAGGTCGGAGACCTTGGCCACCGGGGCGAAGGCGGAGTCGGCGACCGTGACGACGCTCAGGCCCGCCTGCCTGGCGTAGGCGAGGGTGTCGACGACCTCGCGGGGGTGCCGGGGCAGCGCGAAGCACAGCAGGGTGGAGGCGCCCGCGCGGACGGCGGCGTCGATCCGGTCCTGGATCATCGTGCCGCCCTCGTGGAGCAGCCGTACGTCCGGATGGACCTTGGCGGCGAAGTAGGCGAAGCCGTACGCCTGGGAGGCCGCGGCCCGCAGCCCGAGCACCGGCAGCGGGCGGGAGGCGGCGAGCAGCCGGCCCGCCTTCTGCACCGGGCGCGGGTCGGCGAGGGCCTCCGCCAGGTGCCTGAGGTTCTCGATCTCCGCCTCGACGGCCTGCTGGTACTCGTTGTACGACGCGGAGGCGGCCGTCTGCTCGGCGGGCGCGACCTCCCGCAGGTGCCGGCGCAGGGCGGGGTAGCCGTCGAAGCCGAGGGCGACGGCGAAGCGGGTGACGGAGGGCTGGCTGACCCCGGCCAGCTCGGCGAGCTCGACGCTGGACAGGAACGGCACGTCGGCGGCGCGCCGCACCATGCTGTGCGCGATGCGCCGCTGGGTCGGTGTGAGCCGGTGCCCCTCGAACAGTGTCTGAAGCCGTCCCGCGGGAGTGTCCGCCCCACCCGCCACGCCCATGTCGCTCATGCCTCGCTCCCCCTCCAGATGTCCGTGAACCGGTCGAGCAGCGCGGCCGCGGCCGTCACGTCGCCCGTGAGCGGCCGGTCGGCCGGGTCCGCCGCCAGCACCGCCTCGGCGAGTTCCAGCGCACGGCCCACCGGGAGCCCGGGGTCGGGCCGGAGGTCGCGCTGGCGCAGCGCCCGGACGGCGGCGACGAGTTCGCAGCCGACGACGAGACGGTACGCGCCGCACGCGCGCAGTGTCTGACGGGCGGCGAGCGAGGCGAAGCTGGCCTGTTCCTCGACGCCCCGGGAGAGTACAGCGTGGCCGAGCGAGGCGGGCGCGGAGAAGGCCCGCAGGTCGCCGAGGGCGGCTCCGGCGGCGTACTCCAGGATCATCACGCCGGAGGAGGCGGGCTCGTGGTCGGCGAGGAAGGGTCTGAGGCGGGTGAAGGCGGGCTCGTTGAGCGTGGAGAGCCGGGACGTGGACAGCCGGGCGACCTGGGTGAGGGCGAGCCTGAAGTGGTCCAGCGCGAGGGCGAGTTGGGCCTGGTAGAAGCCGCCGTGGTGGTAGGCGGCCATGTCCTCGGGGGAGATGAGGGGGTTCTCGGCGGCCGCGTTGATCTCGATCGTGAGGACCTCCTCCAGGGCGTCGGCGGCGTCCTGGGCGGGTCCGTGGATCTGGGGCAGGCAGCGGAAGCCGTACGGGTCCTGGATCCTTCCGAGGGGCGGGGTGGGCCGGTCCTCCGCCCCGATCAACTCCCGCATCCGCCGCGCCACTTCGGCGGAGCCGCGGTGCGGGCGGGCCGCGTGCACGGGAGCGGCGTACGCCTCGTGCGACCCGTCCACGGCCAGCAGTGACAGCGCCCCGACGACCTGCGTGGCCTCGACCAGCCCGCGCAGTTCGTGCAGGGCGAGGGCGGCCTGCCCGAGCGTGAGGGCGTTGCTGCTGATGAAGGCGAGCGCGTCGTTGTTGTCGAGGGGCTGGGGCTCGGGGGCGGCCACGCCGGAGCGCACCCCGGCGTCGTCGGGCCCCCGCCAGGGATGCTCCCCCGCCAGTGCCAGTCCCGCCTGGGCCAGCGCCGCGATGTCGCCCGTCCCCACCGAGCCGAACTCGTTGACGACCGGGTGAGCGCCGCTCTCCAGGGCCTCGCACAGGGCCGTGACGACGGTGGGCCGCAGTCCCGCGCCGCCCGCCAGGAGCTGGTTGGCCCGTATCGCGAGCATCGCGCGGACCTGCCGGGCGGGCAGTTCCGCGCCGATCGCGCCGGCGTGGCTGCGCAGCAGCCGCAGACCGTGCTCGGCCGCCGCCTCGGTGGGCACGTCCTCGTTCCGGTTCGCGCCGACCCCGGTCGAGCGGCCGTAGACGCGGCCGGTCGCGGCGATCTGCCGGGCGGCGTCCCAGGACTCCGTCACCCGCTTCATCGCGTCGGTCCCGGGCACGGCTCGCGCGCTCCCGTCGGCGAGGCGGACGACGTCCGCAACACCGAGCCCGATCCCGTCGAGGACCACCAGACCGGTGTGCCCGGCGGTGACGGGATCCGGCGCGTCCATGATCCGAGACGACATCACGCCCAAGCTCCCCTCACACGGACACCGAACCGTTGCCAACATATTCAACTCACGAGAACTCTGCATGCCGCTATGCAGCCGGGCAAGAGACGTCTCATGATGCGGTGCGGCGCCCTGCGACGGACCCCCGCAGCAACAGGGGGGCTAACCCCAGTGCAGGGTGCGTTCCCGCTGCCTAGCGTGGATCCCATGACCGGAATGGATGCGCGGGACCCCGAGCTCAAGAAGGAACTCGACGCCACCTTGCAGGCCCGCAGGGAACTGGGCGAGGAGTACGAGTCCGCGCTGGTCGACTCGTTCCTGGAGAAGGTCGACCAGCGGATCGACGGTGCCGTGGACCGCCGCCTGCGCCGGCAGCTCGCGGAGCAGCAGATGGTGACGGCCCGCGGAGCCCGCTCCCCGAAGCCCACCGACTCCTTCGGCGAGCGCTTCGGCTTCGGGATCGTCTCCCTGGTGCTGGCCATCCCGCTCTCCGCGATCGGCGGCGGCATCGGCCACCTGCCCGGCCTGCTGGTCTCCTGGGTCGGCATCGTCGGCGTCAACGCCTTCCAGGCCCTGCGCGTCAACCCGGACCTCTTCCGCGGCCGGCGCGCGAAGCCGTCCTCCCAGAGCGGCGACTGGGAGGCCTGACCCGGCGCTCACACCTGCCCGGTCGGCAGCACCATGACCTGGCGCAGGTTGACGTGCCGGGGCCGGCTGGTGACGTAGGCGACGAGGTCGGCGACTTCCGCGGCCGCCAGTGTGCCCATCGCCTCGGCCATCCCGCCGACCTGCTCCCGCAGCCCGTCGTTCTCGATGTGCGTGGCCAGTTCGGACTCCGTCAGCCCCGGCTCGATGTTGGTGACCCGCACGCCCTGCGGCCCGAACTCGTTCCTCAGCAGTGCCGACAGATGGGTGACCGCGGCCTTCGTCGCCCCGTACACGGCGTAGTTGGTGAAGCCGGTGATGTGCGCGCCGATGGACGAGACGTTCACCAGGTCCGCGCTGCGCCCCTGCGCGGCCGCCGCGTTCAGGTCGCCGGCGAGGGCGCCGATGACGCGCAGGACTCCGGTGACATTGGTGTCGATCATCCGCTGCCACTCGTCGACGCGGGCGTCCGCGATCGGGTTCGGCAGCATCACGCCCGCGTTGTTCACGACCAGGTCGACGTTCCCGTAAGCCGCGTGGACGCTCTCCACGGCGGCGGCCACGGACGCGTCGTCGGTGACGTCGGCGACCACCGCCAGCGCCTGTCCGCCCTCGGCCCGGATCTTCCCGGCGACCGCCTCCAGCCGCTCCCCGCGCCGGGCGAGCAGCGCGACCCGCGCCCCCCGCTCGGCCAGCAGGACGGCCGTGGCCTCGCCGATGCCGCTCGCCGCCCCGGTGACGACGGCGGTACGTCCGGCCAGATTCTCGTACGACATCGATGTGCTCCTCGGTGCGATGCGGGCCGGGGCGACTCCCCGGCCTCGTCCACCACCCTGCGGCGTCCGGGCCGCCCTACCCAGGGATGCGCTTTTCCTGGGTCTGCCAGTACCAGGTTCGGCACCCGCCGCCTCGCCTACGATCGAACCCATGGACGGGGACCTCGGAGATTTCCTGCGCTCGCGCCGCGCCCGCATCCGGCCCGAGGAGGTGGGGCTGCCCTCGCACGGGCGGCGCCGCGTGCCCGGTCTGCGCCGGGAGGAGGTGGCGCAGTTGGCCGGAGTGAGCGTCGACTACTACATCCGGCTGGAGCAGGGCAGAGGACCCGGCGGCCCCTCCCGGACCAAGTCCGGCGGAGTGTCCGACGCCGTCCTGGACGCCGTCGCGCGCGTGCTGCGCCTGGACGAGACCGAACGCGCGTACCTCCACGCGGTGGCCCGTCCCCGCAGACAGGCCCGGCGTCCGGACCGGCCCCGCGTCCGCCCGGCCGTCCAGCTCATGATCGACGCCATGGACCGCAGCCCGGCCTTCGTCCTGGACCGCCGGATGACCGTCCTGGCCTGGAACCCGGTGGCCGACGCGGTGTTCGGCTACAGCCGTGCGACGGACGAGGCACGCAGCATCCCGCGGTACGTCTTCCTCGACCCCGCCGCCCGTGACTTCTACCCGGAGTGGCCGGCGGTGGCCGCCCAGAGCGTGGCCCATCTGCGCATCCTGGCGGCCCACCACCAGGAGGACCGCGAACTGACCTCGCTGGTCGGTGAACTCTCCCTCAAGAGCGAGGACTTCCGCCGCCTGTGGGCCGACCACCAGGTCAAGGAGTGCGCCTACGGGGTGAAGCGGCTCCAGCACCCGGTGGCGGGCCTGCTCGTCTTCCCGTACGAGACCCTCACCATCCCGGGGGACGGCGACCAGAGCCTGCTCGTCTACACCCCGGAACCGGGGTCGGAGACGGAGGAGCGGCTGGCCCTGCTGGGCAGCTGGGCATCGAGCCCCGCCCGCTGAGACCGCCCGGGAAAAGGGATATCGCGGGGACCGCCGCACCCCCGTGAACGGGGGGCGGGACGACGGCGGTCCCCGCGAGGGACGTCGACCGGGTCAGGCCAGGTCTCACGTCCGGCGTCCATGGAGGTCCGGGAGCCGCTCCGGAGGTCCTTGGACGTTCGGCGCCGGCCGGGGCGGGGAGCCGCTCCCGCCCTGCCGACATCCACCAATGTGCCGGACGCGTGTTAAGCGTGTGCTGCGCGGACGTGACGCCCTCGTACCAGTTCCGCGAAGTCCACCCTTTCGGTAGGAAACCGCAAGTCCGGCGCCGGCACCCGGTGTTCACCGGACGTTTGCCGTCACTTCCCGCCCTTGGCGAGGAAGGCCAGCAGGTCCTGGCGGCTGATGACCCCGGTGGGCTTGCCCTCCACGAGGACGATCGCCGCGTCCGCCGCGCCGAGGACCGACATCAGGTCGCCGACCGGTTCGCCGGAGCCGACCTGGGGCAGCGGGGCCGACATGTGCTTCTCCAGCGGGTCCTCCAGCGAGGCCCGCTTGGCGAACAGGGCGTCGAGCAGCTCGCGTTCGACGACCGAGCCGACGACCTCCGCGGCCATCACGTCCGGGTGACCCGCGCCCGGCTTGACGATCGGCATCTGCGAGACGCCGTACTCCCGCAGGACCTCGATGGCCTCGCCGACCGTCTCGTCCGGGTGCATGTGGACGAGGGAGGGGATGGCGCCGTGCACCTTGTCGCTGAGGACGTCGGCGACGCGGGCGCTGGGGCCCTCGTCCTCCAGGAAGCCGTAGTCGGCCATCCACTCGTCGTTGAAGATCTTCGAGAGGTAGCCGCGTCCGCTGTCCGGGAGCAGGACCACCACGACGCCGTTCTCGTCCAGGCGTTCGGCGACCCGCAGGGCCGCGACGACCGCCATGCCGCAGGAGCCGCCCACCAGCAGGCCCTCCTCCTTGGCGAGGCGGCGGGTCATCTGGAAGGAGTCCTTGTCGGAGACGGCGACGATCTCGTCGGCGACGGTCCGGTCGTAGGCGGTCGGCCAGAAGTCCTCACCGACGCCCTCGACCAGGTAGGGGCGGCCGGAGCCGCCGGAGTAGACCGAGCCCTCCGGGTCGGCGCCGATGACCTTGACCTTGCCGTCGCTGGCGTCCTTCAGGTACCGGCCGGTGCCGGAGATGGTCCCGCCCGTGCCCACGCCCGCCACGAAGTGGGTGATCCTCCCCTCCGTCTGCTCCCACAGCTCGGGGCCGGTGGAGTGATAGTGGGAGAGCGGGTTGTTGGGGTTGGAGTACTGGTCGGGCTTCCACGCGCCGGGCGTCTCGCGCACCAGCCGGTCGGAGACGTTGTAGTACGAGTCCGGGTGCTCCGGGTCGACGGCGGTCGGGCAGACCACGACCTCGGCGCCGTACGCCCGCAGCACGTTGATCTTGTCCGTGGACACCTTGTCGGGGCACACGAAGATGCACTTGTACCCCTTCTGCTGCGCCACGATGGCGAGCCCCACCCCGGTGTTGCCGCTGGTCGGCTCGACGATCGTGCCCCCGGGCTTCAGCGCCCCGCTCTCCTCCGCCGCCTCGATCATGCGCAGGGCGATGCGGTCCTTCACGGAGCCGCCGGGGTTGAAGTACTCGACCTTGGCCAGGACGGTCGCCTTGATGCCCTTGGTCACGCTGTTGAGCCTCACCAGCGGGGTGTTGCCGACGAGGCTGATCATCGAGTCGTGGAATTGCACCGTTGTCTCCGGATGCTTGCAAAAGAAGTGGTCCTAGTGGTCCAGCCAGCCTATGGCCTGTTCGGGCGCCATGACGGTCGTTCACTCCCCGTTGGGATTGGGCCACGGTCCGTGCGGGGCAAGGAGTGGGTGTAGCGGGTACGACGGAGGTGGCGGCGACGTATGACGAGCATGTCGAGGGCGAGGACGGCCAGGCGGATCGCGGCCGGCGCGGCGTACGGCGGCGGCGGGATCGGTCTGGTCGGCGCGGCGGCCATGGGTCTGCTGCTGGCGGAGGTGCGGCTGGCCAGACGGCAGGTGGGCAACGGCACGGCGCCGCACGTCCCGCAGGCCGAGGGCCGGTACGGCCATGTGTACGCGGCCGCGGGCGAGCCGCCCCTGCGTCTGACGATGCTGGGCGACTCCACGGCCGCCGGGCAGGGGGTGCACCGGGCGGGCCAGACACCGGGTGCGCTGCTGGCGTCCGGGCTGGCGGCGGTGGCGGAACGCCCGGTGGAACTCCGCAACGTCGCCCTCCCCGGGGCCACCTCGGACGACCTGGACCGCCAGGTGGCGCTGACGCTGGCGGACCCCGAGCCGGTCCCCGACATCTGCGTGATCATGATCGGCGCGAACGACGTCACCCACCGGATGCCGGCCACGCGGTCGGTGCGCCACCTCTCCTCGGCGGTACGGCGGCTGCGCACGGCCGGTGCCGAGGTCGTCGTCGGCACCTGTCCCGACCTGGGCACGATCGAGCCGGTCCAGCAGCCGCTGCGGTGGCTGGCACGCCGGGCCTCGCGCCAGCTGGCCGCCGCGCAGACGATCGGCGCGGTGGAGCAGGGCGGCCGTACGGTGTCGCTGGGCGACCTGCTGGGCCCGGAGTTCGAGGCGAACCCGCGCGAGCTGTTCGGCCCCGACAACTACCACCCCTCGGCGGAGGGCTACGCGACCGCGGCGATGGCGGTGCTGCCGACGGTGTGCGCGGCCCTGGGCCTGTGGCCGGCCGACGAGGACCGCCCGGACGTCTCCCGCCGCGAGGGCTTCCTGCCGGTGGCCCGCGCCGCGGCGGAGGCCGCCTCGGAGGCGGGCACGGAGGTCGCGGCGGCGATGCCGACGGGCCCGACGGGACCCTGGGCCCTGCTCAAGCGCAGGCGGAGGCAGCGGGTCCGGGCGACGGAACCGAATCCTGCGGTGAATGCCGGTCCAGGCGATTCCAGCCCGTCCGGCGTCTGAGGACGAGGCCCTTCGGGCCGATGGGGGTCTGGGGACGGATGGGGGTCTGGGGACGCAGCTCCCAGGAATCGCACCCCCACCGGCCCGCGGCCGTGTCGGCTCAGCCGCCGCAGGCCCAAGCAAGCGCTTAGACATAGGTCACACCGCCGCCCCCGTGACCCAGGCCATACGTACGGGTAACTTCCCAAGGAGCCCAGTCGGAAGAAACCCCCGTACGCCCATGGAGCCGTGATGCCCGAAGCCGTGATCGTCTCGACCGCCCGCTCCCCCATCGGCCGCGCCGTCAAGGGCTCGCTCAAGGACCTGCGCCCCGACGACCTCACCGCCACGATCATCCAGGCCGCTCTCGCCAAGATCCCCGAGCTGGACCCGCGCGACATCGACGACCTGATGCTCGGCTGTGGCCTGCCCGGCGGCGAGCAGGGCTACAACCTGGGCCGCATCGTGGCCGTGCAGATGGGCATGGACCACCTGCCGGGCTGCACGATCACCCGTTACTGCTCCTCCTCGCTCCAGACCAGCCGCATGGCCCTGCACGCCATCAAGGCCGGCGAGGGCGACGTCTTCATCTCGGCCGGTGTCGAGATGGTCTCCCGCTACGCCAAGGGCAGCTCGGACGGCCTCCCGGACACCACCAACCCGATCTTCGCCGAGGCCCAGGCCCGCACCGCGGCCACCGCCGCCTCCGAGGGCTCGACCTGGCACGACCCGCGCGAGGACGGCCTGCTCCCCGACCCGTACATCGCGATGGGCCAGACCGCCGAGAACCTGGCCCGTCTCAAGGGCGTCACCCGCCAGGACATGGACGAGTTCGGCGTCCGCTCGCAGAACCTCGCCGAGGAAGCCATCAAGAGCGGCTTCTGGGAGCGCGAGATCACCCCGGTCACGCTCCCCGACGGCACCGTGGTCAGCAAGGACGACGGCCCCCGCGCCGGAGTCACCCTGGAGGGCGTCCAGGGCCTGAAGCCGGTCTTCCGCCCCGACGGCCTGGTCACCGCCGGCAACTGCTGCCCCCTCAACGACGGTGCCGCCGCGGTCGTGATCATGTCCGACACCAAGGCGCGCGAGCTCGGCCTGACCCCGCTCGCCCGCATCGTGTCGACCGGCGTCTCCGGCCTGTCCCCCGAGATCATGGGTCTCGGCCCGGTGGACGCCTCCAACCAGGCGCTGCGCCGCGCCGGTCTCACGATCGACGACATCGACCTGGTCGAGATCAACGAGGCGTTCGCCGCCCAGGTGATCCCCTCCTACCGCGACCTGAACATCCCGCTGGAGAAGCTGAACGTCAACGGCGGTGCCATCGCCGTCGGCCACCCCTTCGGCATGACCGGCGCCCGCATCACCGGCACGCTCATCAACTCCCTCCAGTTCCACGACAAGCAGTTCGGTCTGGAGACCATGTGCGTGGGCGGCGGTCAGGGCATGGCGATGGTCATCGAGCGCCTGAGCTAGCCTCAACTCTCCGTGTCCGCACGGGAACCCAGCGTCACTCTTTGGCCCAGAACCGGCGAAACTCCAAGGTTCTGGGCCGATTTGTGATCCAATCTCCCCCAGGATGTGACCTATCTCCCTTCGCAGAGGGATCTGTGCAGCTCAGGGCCGTTTCACCACCAACCCCCGGACCCAAAGTCCTGTCCGATTCGTGACGTTACGCACTGACAGCGGGATAGTCCGCCCTTCAAGCTGATGTAGGAAGTCGGGGGTCGACTTTGAACCGGGAGTACGTCAGTGAGCGCCATGCCGATCGCCTTGCTGGTCACCACGGCCGCCACGGGCGCCGTGGGCGTCGCCGTCCTGCGCACCCTCTTGGTGCTGCGCCGACAGGTCGCCGCCCTGCACACCGAGCTCGCCAGGAACACCACCACGCCCGCGCGGGGTCTCGTGCCGGCCGCTCGTCCCGCCGCTGACGTCGACGAGATACGCGCCGCCGTGGCCGAGGCCCTCGCCGAGGAACGCGAGCGCGAGCTCGCCGAGGCGCGGGCCTTCTGGGCCGCCCAGGAGTCCCGTGACGCCTCCGACGCGCCCTCGCTGCTCGGCCTGCCCGACAGCGAGCTGTTCCTGCCCCGGCAGGCCGATTTCGTGGGCCTGGAGCCGCTGGAGCCGGTCTCGGAGCCCTCGGCCGAGGCCGATGAGTTCGCCGGCGACAGCCCGGAACTGGCCGCGGCCCGCCGCCGCCACCCCTCCCACCCGGACTTCGTGCCGGTCGGCTCACCCGCCGTGGGCGACCATGAGCGCACGGTGGCCACGCTGGAGGAACTGGCCGCGTCCGGCACCGAACTGGCCGACGTCCGCCCGGGTCCCCTCGGCACCCTCGACGTCTACGTCTTCGCGGACGGCACGACCCTGTGCATGACCCCGGGCCACCGCGAGACGGCCGAACGCCTGGCGGCCGCGCTGCGCGCGGGCGAGACCCCGGTCCTGCTGGGCGGCTCGGGCGTCTCGGGCGCGTACACGCTGACGTTCGCGTGCGGCGAGGAGAACGTCTACATCCTGGCCGACCGGGTCATAGCGTCCCTGTAGGCGTCCCGGCGGGAATCACACGCCGGCCCGCCGCTGGGCCTGCGCCACCAGCTCCAGCGCTTCCTCCACTTGGCCCTCGTCCGTCAGGACGAGGGCCAAGTCCTGCACGGCCACGGTGATTTGGTCGGCGGCGGCGAACATGCCCGCGTCCGGCATCTCGCGTAGCGGGGTTCCCGGCTCCTCCAGGACCTGCGTCCGGCGGGCGAACTCGCGGGCCAGTCCCAGCGCCTCGGCGGCCGCGCCCCGTTGCAGCCGGCTCTGCGGCGCGGCCCGCAGACGGTCGGCGAAGTGGTCCACAGCCCGGGTCAGACGCGAAGTATCAGCCACCGGGCAACCGTACGCGTCCCACCGGGACTGTTGCCAACAGGCGAACGCTCAGGCACGGTGACCTGAAGGACCGGCTTACATCCCCTTTGCGTCCGGAGGCGCCGATGTCCCACGTCCTCTCCGAGGAGACCCACCGCAACATGCTCGCCCGCATTCCCCACTGCACCGGTCGTGAAGTGTCCGACTGGCTCCGCACCGTCGACGAAGGCCCGGCCCTCTTCCGCTTCGAGGAGAAGGTGAGCTGGCTCCGCCACGAACACAACCTCGCGTACGGCCACGCCAAGGCGATCATCCACGAGTACGACCTGAGGAGGGCCGCGCGCAGGTACTTCTAGCCGCGCACACGGGAAAGGGCCCCGGGTGGGAACCCGGGGCCCTTTCACCTTCCGCGTGACTGCTAGTCGTTGCTGTTGAGGATCGCGACGAGCCGCAGGAACTCCATGTAGATCCACACCAGCGTCAGCGTGAGACCGAAGGCCGCCAGCCAGGCCTCCTCCTTCGGCGCGCCGTAGGCGATGCCGTCCTCGACCTGCTTGAAGTCGAGGGCGAGGAAGCACGCGCCGAGCAGGACGCCGATGACGCCGAACAGGATGCCGAGGCCGCCGCTGCGGAAGCCGAGACCGTCACCGCCGCCGAAGACGGCGAACAGCATGTTGACGACCATCAGCAGCAGGAAGCCGAGCGCGGCCGCCATCACGAAGCCGTAGAACCGGCGGTTGACGCGGATCCAGCCGGCCTTGTACGCCACCAGCACCGCGGCGAAGACCGCCAGGGTGCCGATCACGGCCTGCATGGCCGCGCCGCTCGCGATGCGGTTGTCGACGACGCTGGAGACCACGCCGAGGAACACGCCCTCGAACGCGGCGTACGACACGATCAGCGCGGGCGAGGCCGTGCGCTTGAAGGACTGCACGAGCGCCAGGACCATGCCGATCAGCGCGGCGCCGATGCCGATGCCGTACGAGCGGCCGATGTTGGCGTCGTCGACGGGCAGCAGCGCCCAGGCGAGGGCGGCCGTGACGATCAGTATGCCGAGGGTGGTGCCGGTGCGCATGACGACGTCGTCCATCGTCATCCGGCCGGTGGTCACCGGGGCCTGCGGCGGCGCGCCCTGCTGCTGGGCATAGGGGTTGGTCGCGTACGGGTTGCCCTGCGGCTGCGCGTAGGGGCTGGCCTGCGTGCCTACGGCTGCGCCCCCGGCCTGCGGCGCGGTGTTGAAGCCCGCGTAGCCGTTGTCGCGGCTGAACCCCCGTCGCGAGAAGACCGGGTTGCTGCTCCTCATTTCACTCCTCCATGGCCACCGTGTGTGGGCCTTGCCTCAAGAGTAATGGGTAGGCAAAGGAATGACCCTAGTGCTTGGGGAGGATCTTCCCTCGATGTCCTGCGCAACACGCTACGCGCACGCCTGATTCCCGGCGCCGGAGGGACCTCACCCGAAGGGGAAGCCGGTGTACCCCTCGGCGAGATCGGTCTCGGCGGCCCGCGATCCGGCGATCCGCTCCAGCCTGGCGAGCTGCATGCGGTCCTCGAAGGGAGTGGCGTCGGGCGCCCGGTGCAGCAGGCTCGTCATGTCGTAGGAGAACCGCTCGGCCTGCCACACCCGCCGCAGGCAGGTCTCGGAGTAGGCGTCGAGGCGCTCGGCCGAACCGGTCTCCTTCAGGTGCGTCAGTGCCCTCGCGAAGGTCACGACGTCCCCCACGGCGAGGTTGAGGCCCTTGGCGCCGGTGGGCGGGACGATGTGCGCCGCGTCGCCGGCCAGGAAGAGCCGCCCGTACCGCATGGGCTCGTGGACGTGGGAGCGCATGGGGGTGACGGACTTCTGGGTGATCGGACCCCGGTCCAGCTTCCAGTCGTCGTCCGTCTCGAAGCGCCGCTCCAGCTCGTCCCAGATCTCCTCGTCGCCCCAGCTCTCCGCCACCGTGCCGGTGGGGACCTGGAGGTAGAGGCGGGAGACGGACGGGGAGCGCATGGACAGCAGGGCGAAGCCGCGGTCGTGGCGGGCGTAGACGAGTTCGTCGTGCGAGGGCGGGACGTCGGCGAGGATGCCCAGCCAGGCGAAGGGGTACGTCCGCTCGAACACCCGGGTCAGTTCGGCGGGGATCGCCTTGCGCGCCACCCCCCAGAAGCCGTCGCAGCCGACCACGTACGCGCACTCCAGGACGTCCTCGCGGCCCTCGTGCCGGAAGCGGACGCGCGGGGTGTCGGTGTCGGCGCCCTCCACGGCCAGGGCCTCCGCCTCGAACAGCAGCGGGCCGCCGTCCTGGAGCTGGAGCGCGATGAGGTCCTTGCAGACCTCGGTCTGGGCGTAGACCATCACGGAGCGGCCGCCGGTGAGGGCGGGGAAGTCGACGCGGTGGCGCTTCCTGTCGTAGTGCAGTTCGATGCCGTCGTGCGGGAGTCCCTCGCGGTCCATGCGCTCCCCGGCGCCGGCCGCGCGCAGCACGTCGACCGTGCCCTGCTCCAGGATCCCGGCGCGCTGGCGCTGCTCGACGTAGGCGCGGTCGCGGCTCTCCAGGACGACCGAGTCGATGCCGGCGCGGTGGAGGAGCCGGGCGAGGAGGAGGCCGGCGGGGCCGGCTCCGATGATGCCGACGGTGGTACGCATCGGGCGTTCCCTTCGGAGACGACTGCGTTCGCACAGTGAAGTTCTCTTCACTTGAGTGTGCCGAGTCTGCGCCGAGGGTCTGCCGATGTCAACGGTCTCCGCGCGGCGGTCCGGCCCGCGGTGGCTTCCGCGGGCCGGACCGCCGGCCGGGTCAGCGGCCGGGCCAGCCGTCCAGGTGGCGGCGCATGGTGACGTCCTGCTGCGCGTCGCCCTTCGGCGCGCGGGCCACGGCGTCCTTGAGGACGGCGTCGACCTCGGCGGCGAGCGAGTCCGCCCGCGTGCGCAGGTCGGTCGCGGGGATGTCGGAGCGGGTCAGGGCGTCCAGCCGGCGGTGGATGTCGTCGAGCTGTCGGCGGTGGGCGGAGTCGAGGGTGAGCGGGGCGGGCGTGGACACCACGAACTGGTAGGCACCGGCCAGGGTCTGGCAGCCGGTGCAGCTCTTGTTGGTGGCGTCGCTGAGGTTCACCGCGTTCAGGCGGGTGTGCTCGCCCGCCACGGTGACGATCTGGAAGGACAGCGCGACCGACCGGCAGGCGTCGTCGGCGGTGCAGCCCGACGAGACGGCGTTGGCCTGGTTGCGCACGGATGCGGCGTTCACCTTCCCGAACTGCCGGATGGTGAACGAGTCCTTCTCCTCGGTGTGGTCGCGGCGGTCGGCGTGGCTGAAGACATGGTCCGAGGCGACGGCGACCTTGGCGGCGGTCCCGCCGGTGGCCGCCTGCGCCGGCACGGCGGTCGCCACACCGGCGACACCGGCGGCGAACAGCCCCACACGGACGGCACGGCGGGTGAGCGGGCTGGGGGTACGGGGTTTTCGGTGGCTGTTCAAGGGATCTCCCTGGGTGGATGGATGCGTACGGATGTGGGGGGCGGCGGAGACGGGCTGCGGAGGGCCCGGGGTGCGCACGGAACGGGGGCCCTCGGTGCGCACGAAGGCTGGGAGGAGGGCCGGGGTGGTGCGACGGATCACCTGCGGGTCCGGCGCCGGCCTGGCGGCCGTGGACGGGAGGACCGGGTGGACCGAGAACCCGGTGCACCCGGTGGACCCGGAGGACCCGGAGGACCCGGAGGACCCGGAGGACTCAGTGAGGGCCACGGTCCGCCGCTGCCCTCACCTCCCCTCCGCCCGCTACCGCCCGCCGTCCAGCCGTCTCCCCGTCCAGCCGTCTCTGCGCCCCGCCCTCTCCGGAAGCGGACGGCCGACCCTCAGGACGCCCCCGGCGAACCGCTGGCCGGTGGCGGGGAGGCCGTCTCGGTGGGTGACGCCGGGATGCTCTCCGACGGAGTCGGAGGCGTGGCGGGGGCCGAGGGGCCCGTGCCCGGTGACGACGGTTCCGGGCCCGCCGACGTGCCCTGCGTCGGGGAGGCCGGCCCGCGGGAGGAATCCCCGCCGGCCGGACCCCGGGCCGTCGCCGACGACGCCGGTGCCGAGGACACCGAGGCGCCGGAGGACGTGCCGGGCGAGGACGCGTCCGAGCCCGGGGAACGGCCCGCCGCCGTGGGCGCGACCGCGCCGGAGCCCGGGTCCGCCGGGTCGTCCGGGGTGTCCTCGTCCGAGGTCGAGGAGTCGCCGTCCGGAGTGGTGGCCTGCCGGGGCTGGGGCTCCTCCGTCGACACGCCGGGCTGGAGGATCGGCGCGATCGGGGGCTTCTTCGGGAGCGGCTGGGGCGTCAGCCCCGACGTCCACGCGTAGCTGAGCCCCGCCAGTCCGGCCAAGACCACCGCGCACAGCGCCACCCGCAGCCGGGGCCGCCCCGCCGTGGACCGCTTCGCGGCCCGCAGGAGTCGTCCGCCGATCTTCACGGAGAGGTAGACGACACCGCCCATGGGGATCAGCAGCATCAGACAGCCCAGCACCCCGACGAGCCCCTCGACGACCTGGCCGTCCGCGAAGGCCGCGCCGGTGCCGGAGAACTGCTCGACCATGGACCGGGTCATCGTGGCGATGATCCGCGGCAGGTTCCACAGCGCGTAGCCCATCTCGCCGATGATCAGCGGCACCATGGTGAGCACCCACGTGGCCACGATGGTCCGCGCCGACTTCTTCAGCCCGGCGACCTCCTTGCGGGCCGCCCGCCCCTTCCTGCCCGGCACCAGTCCGAGCAGGATCGGCTTGATCTTGCCGTAGAGGTCGGGGACCCCGGCGAGGTCACCGAGGATGTAGTAGCCGTCCAGGCGTACCGCCGGCATCAGCTGTTCGAGGATCTCGAAGTGCCCGAGGTACACCGCGGCCAGGAAGAAGGGCTCCCCCGTGGCGAAGTACAGCCCGGCCATGCCGAGCATGAAGACCACGTTGAAGTAGACCCCGCCCAGATCTGTCCTGATCCGGCCGCCGCGTCCGATCCGGTACACGTCCGTCACATCCGTGTACATCGACGGCCAGATGAGGAAGATCCCGCAGCCGATGCACCCGGGCCGGGCGCCCCCGTACCGGCACGCGGACGCGTGGCCGAACTCGTGGAAGACGAGCGAGGCCACGGTCAGGGCGAAGACGATCAGGATCAGCACCGGCTGGTCGAGGACCTCCAGGACCGGCTCGATCGCCCCGAAGAAACCGAACAGCCATACGTCCATGGCCACGGCCGCGAGCAGCACCGACGTGACCACGACCGGCCGGTGCAGCCAGGCGAACAGCCGGGCGATCCGGGCGGTGCGCCGCTCGTCGAAGATGACCCGGTGGCCCTTGAGGGCGAGCAGCAGGTCGGAGCGGGGTGCGTCGACCTCGTCGCTCTCCTGCCCCTCGGGGACCGTGACCCCGAGCGGTTCGAGCTTCTTCTCCACGAGGAAGCGGATGTTCTCGCCGCTGACCTCGCGGCCGAAGCGCGCGCTCACCCGGTGGGCGATGGACTCGGTGTCGCGTTCGCCGTCGACGGAGGACGCCACCAGGTACAGCAGCCGCGAGAGCTGTACGACCTGCCCGTCCCCCCGACGGGCGATGTACTTGGGCTCGGTGAAGCCCGATCCCTGGTACTCGCCGTGCAGTCGCAGTCCCGCGCTGAGCCGCGGCACGAGCCGCTGTTCGACGACCGGCAGGCTGCCCGTCGCCACCTGCTCGTACGTCACCGGCCAGCCGCCCGGCCCGGGCACCGGGCCCGGGTCGTACAGCGTCGGGGGCCCGTCTCCGAGCACTGTCATATGTGGTCTCCCCCCACGTCCTCCCCGTTTCCCCCCTTGCATGGCCGTGGGGGGGGGGGGGCCCCCCCGGGGGGGGGGGCCCCCCCCCCCCCCCGCGGGGGCCCCCCCCCCCCCGGGGGGGGGGGTGGGCGGGGCGGGGGGGGGGGGGGGCCGGGGGCGTCCCGCGGGGGGGCCCGGCCTCCTAGACCTGTAATTTGGGGCCCCCCCCCCCGCCCCCCCCCCCCCCCCCCGGGGGGGGCGGGGGGGGGGCCCCCCCCGGGGGGGCGGGGCGCCCCCCCCCCACGGCCGTGGTCACACCGGCGCTACTGCTTGACGGTGATCGACTGCGAGGCCTGCGACTCGGCGACCGAGTAGGAGGAGTGGTCGTTCAGCGCCGCGGACTGGTTGTCCGCCTGGATGTTGGCGATGTGCTTGGTGACGTTGGTCGTCTTGTTGAAGCTGAACTTCAGACGGCCGAGGGCCTCCCGGCCCGGCAGCAGCTCGGCGGACTCGGTCTCCAGCTCGTGCATGTCCATGCTCATGACGGACGTCCTTTCAGGTGGTGTGGATCGGGTTCGAGGTGGTGCGCGGGTGTTACTGGGTGACCGTGATGCTCTGGCCGGCCTGCGAGGCGGCGGCCGAGGCGAAGGAGTGGTCGTTGACGGCCATGGACGAGTTGTGGGCCTCGACGTTGGCGATGTGCTTGGTGACGTTGGTCGTCTTGTTGAAGCTGAACTTCAGACGACCGAGGGCCTCGCGGCCCGGCAGCAGTTCCGCGGACTCGGCCTCGAGCTCGTGAGCGTCCATCATGATCAATTCCCCCTCAGGGATGGGCATTTCCGGTCGGACCGAGTCAGGTTCCCCCCGGACTCTGTCCGACTTGGTCGGACGGACTGTCCAACGAGATTGGACACTAGGGCCTCGCGGGGCCACCGCGCAACCCGTTCGGGGAATCACCCTTCCGGCGGCAGGTGGGGCCGCCCGTAGAATCGGCCCCGACATGGACGGTTCAGCCGAGCGGCGAGCAGGAAGTGACCCACCCGTGGCCAACGCACTCCAGCAGTTGATCCGTGAGCGCCTGGACCGCAAGGGCTGGTCCTACGGCGACGTGGCGCGCCGCGGTGGCGTCCCGCGCTCCACCGTCCACCACCTGGCGACCACCGACCGTGTCGTCCGCATGCCCCAGTCGGCGACGCTGGAGGGACTGTCCAAGGGACTGGAACTCCCGTTGGACACCGTCCGCCGCGCCGCCGCGGAGGCCTGCGGCATCCACGTGTACGGCAGCCCGCAGGGCCAGGACGCCGAGGCCGACCCCGAGGTGGACCTTCTGATCGCCAGTGTCCAGAAACTCTCGGCCGACGACCGCCGCCATGTCGCTGCGCTGGTGGAGTCCCTGCTGGACCGCACGCCCAAGCAGTAGTCGGTCGACTGCGGACCAGTCGGGGCCGGCGGGGACCGGTCGCGAAGTTCCCCGTGCCCCTGATGCCTGCGGCGGCGTGCGTGGCCGTGCCCGCACCGCCCGCCCCGGAAGTGACCGGGCGGACGTCGGGTCACGGCGGTCCACGATCGGGGATGTTCACTCTTCCGTGGAGTCGGAAAAAAGAATTCGACTGTGCCCGAAAGCGCCGCACCGCCCCGCTAGTCTCTCGTCCTCCTGCCCGAGGAGCGAGAGCCGCACGACCCCGGGCTCCCAGGGGGGAATGTGTTGTTCGTGCATGGCGGGCCGACCACGGCCGTGGTCCGTGGGCCCGCCGGAGAATCCGTCGTTCTGCTCTCCGGCGAGCTGCCCGAGGTACTGACCGACCAGTCGATGACCGAACTCGTGGAACTGGCCGCCGCCGTCCTGGACACGGCCGAGCTGCCCCTGTTCCACGCCTGTCTGAGAACCCTGCGCCGGGACGGCCTGCGCGCCGGCCGCAGGATCGAGATCGACGGTGCCGTACTGACCGTTTACGAAGGGTGACGAGAGGACGCCGGCCCACGCGTGCGTACTCGTCGCGTGGGCGGGAAAGTGCCCGGAGCCGGACTTGAACCGGCACGCCCGCGAAGGGGCAGCGAGGTTTAAGCTCGCCGTGTCTGCATTCCACCATCCGGGCAGGTCATGGCTCCGCGTTTGAGGTCCCGAGCCTATCGGGACGCATCCCCCGAACAGTGGGCGGGCGAGCCGATGTTGTCTTATTTTATTGACGTCTGAGGGTGCATCAGACCATGGAACAGGCCATCCGCACTTGCCAATAGCCTTACGCGGGGCACCCGGCCACGCATACGGAATGACGGAATTTCACCGCCCGAACGAGGACGCTCCACCTGTTCTCCGCGCACCCCTCTGATCAGGGGCCGCCGTCATCCCCAGGTATGACACCGAGCGGCTCGGTCCCTCCGAAGTCTGCCCCCGGAACCAGGACTGCGGCTGACTACACGACGGCGTCCGGCCACCACGATGGAAGACGTCCTTCAACGACGTCGTCCCGCTAGGAGTTCCATCCCGTGACCACCACACCGATCGCCGGCCGGGCCACCTCCGTGGCCGCACGCGCCGCGGATCTGTCGAAGATCTACGGACAGGGCGAGACCCAGGTGGTCGCCCTCGACCGGGTCACCGTCGAGTTCCGGCAGGCCGAGTTCACCGCGATCATGGGCCCCTCCGGTTCCGGCAAGTCCACGCTGATGCACTGCGTGGCCGGCCTCGACACCTTCTCCTCCGGGTCGGTCCGCATCGGCGACACCGAGCTGGGCTCCCTGAAGGACAAGCAGCTCACCAAGTTGCGGCGCGACAAGATCGGCTTCATCTTCCAGGCGTTCAACCTGCTGCCGACCCTGACGGCCCTGGAGAACATCACGCTCCCCATGGACATCGCGGGCCGCAAGCCGGACAAGGAATGGCTCGACTCGGTCATCCGGATGGTCGGCCTGCGGGACCGGCTCAGCCACCGCCCCGCCCAGCTCTCCGGCGGTCAGCAGCAGCGCGTCGCCGTCGCCCGGGCCCTCGCGTCCAAGCCCGACATCATCTTCGGCGACGAACCGACCGGAAACCTCGACTCGCGCTCCGGCGCCGAGGTCCTGGGCTTCCTGCGCAACTCCGTACGGGAGCTCGGGCAGACCGTCGTCATGGTGACCCACGACCCGGTGGCCGCGGCGTACGCGGACCGGGTGGTGTTCCTCGCGGACGGCCGGATCGTCGACGAGATGTACAAGCCCACCGCGGACAACGTCCTCGACTTCATGAAGCAGTTCGACGCGAAGGGCCGCACGAGCTGATGTTCCGCACCGCCCTGCGCAACGTACTCGCGCACAAGGCCAGGCTGCTGATGACCGTGCTCGCCGTGATGCTCGGCGTGGCCTTCGTGTCCGGCACCCTCGTCTTCACCAACACCATCTCCGAGGCCTACCAGAAGAGTTCGGCCAAGGGCTTCGACCAGGTCGACGTCGCCGTCACCCCCGACTGGGACGAGGACAAGGGCAACACGATCGGCAAGCGCCACGAGCTGACCCAGGCCCTGCTCGACAGGAGCGCCGAGGTCCCCGGGGCGTCGAACGCCATCGGTGTCGTCAGCGGCTTCACCGCCATCGCCGACAAGCAGGGCAAGCTCATCGGCGGCGGCTTCCAGTCGCAGGGCGGCAACTACTACGGGGACAAGGACCCCCGGTACCCGCTCGCCGAGGGCACCGCACCGCACGGCGCGAACCAGGTCGCCATCGACTCGGAGACCGCGAAGCGGGCCGGCTACAAGATCGGCGACACCGTGCGCATCTCGGTCGACGGCCCGGTCCTCGAGCCGGTCGTCACCGGCATCTTCACCACCGACGACGGCAATGTCGCGGCCGGCGGCAGCCTCGCGCTGTTCGACACGGCCACCGCCCAGAAGCTGTTCGGCAAGCCGGGGACGTACGACGAGATCGACGTGAAGGCCGCCCCCGGCACCTCCCAGGCCGCACTGCGGGCCGCCCTGGACAAGGCGCTCCCCGCAAGCCAGGTGGAGACCGAGACCGGCAAGGAACTCGCCGACCGGCAGGCCGAGATGATCGCGGCCTCGATGAGCGGTCTCAAGCAGGGCCTGCTGGTCTTCGCCGGCATCGCGCTGTTCGTCGGCACCTTCATCATCGCCAACACCTTCACCATGCTGGTCGCCCAGCGCACCAAGGAGCTGGCCCTGCTGCGGGCGGTCGGCGCGTCCCGCCGCCAGGTCACGCGGTCGGTGCTGATCGAGGCGTTCGTGGTGGGCCTGGTGGCCGCCGTGACCGGTCTCGTGGCCGGCATCGGCATCGGCGCCGGGCTCCGGTCCCTGATGGGCACGTTCGACGCGACCGTCCCCGACGGCCCGCTGGTCATCACGCCGGGCACGGTCGGCGCGGCCCTCGCGGTCGGCGTCCTGATCACCATGCTGGCGGCCTGGCTGCCGGGCCGCCGGGCCGCGAAGATCCCGCCGGTGGCGGCGATGAGCAGCGTGCACGCCAAGGCGACGACCAAGTCGCTGGTGCTGCGCAACACGCTGGGCGCGCTGTTCAGCGGCGCGGGTGTCGCCGTCGTCCTGGCGGCCACGACGATGGAGGGCTCGGACGGCCAGGCCCCCATGGGGCTGGGCGCGGTCCTGCTGATCATCGGCGTCTTCATCCTCACCCCCCTGCTGTCCCGCCCGCTGATCGCGGCGGCGGCCCCGCTGATGCGCGTCTTCGGCATCTCCGGGAAGCTCGCCCGTCAGAACTCGGTGCGCAACCCGCGCCGTACGGCCGCCACCGCCTCCGCGCTGATGATCGGCCTCACCCTCATCACCGGCATGACGGTGATGGCGGGCAGCCTCCAGAAGTCCATCGACAAGATGGCCTCGGCGGCCGTCAAGGCGGACTACGTCGTCTCCATGGCGAACGGCAACGAGCTCTCCGCCGACGTGGAGCGGAAGCTGGCGAAGGCCGAGGGCGTCACCGCCGTCAGCCCGCTGCGCAACGCGCCCTCCCGCATCGACGGCGAGACCGAGTACCTGACAGGCGTCAACGGCCCGGCGATCGGGAAGCTGACCGACCTCAAGGTCGACAGCGGCGCCTTCGAGGTCGGCGGCGCGCGGGTCGTCGTGGACCAGGACACCGCCAAGTCCCACGGCTGGAAGGCGGGTTCGGCCTTCACCGTGCACTACGAGGACGGCAAGGCACAGAAGCTCACGGTCGCCGGGATCTACGAGGGCAACGAGCTGATCCACGGCATCATGGTCGACACCGCCACGCTCGACCCGCACCTGAGCGACGTGTCCGACATGCAGGTCATGCTGAAGACGTCCGGCGGGGCCTCGGACGCCACCAAGGACAGGCTGGAGAAGGTGCTCGGCACCAACCCGGCCATCAAGGTCCAGGACAAGAAGGACCTCTCCGAGTCCATCGCGCAGATGTTCACGCTGATGCTGAACATGCTCTACGGCCTGCTGGCGATGGCGGTGATCGTCGCGGTCCTCGGGGTCATCAACACACTGGCCATGTCGGTGTTCGAGCGCTCCCAGGAGATCGGCATGCTCCGCGCGATCGGCCTGGACCGCAAGGGCATCAAGCGGATGGTCCGCCTGGAGTCCCTCGTCATCTCCCTGTTCGGCGGTGTCCTCGGCATCGGACTGGGCGTCTTCTTCGGCTGGGCGGCCGGTGAGCTGCTCGGCTCGAAGATGGCGACGTACGAACTGGTCCTGCCCTGGGCCCGGATGGCCGTCTTCCTGCTGCTGGCGGCGACGGTCGGCATCCTCGCCGCGCTGTGGCCGGCCCGCCGGGCGGCCCGCATGAACATGCTGGCCGCCATCAAGGCGGAGTAGCGGAGCAGGGCTACGGCATCGGGGCCCGTCACGGAGGGGGTGGCGGGCCCCTTCCGTGCGCTCAGTTCCAGGTGCGGGCGCGCAGCGGCATCCCGGACCGGCCGGACTCGGGGGTGCGGACGGCCAGGACCTGGTTGACGCCGAGGTGGTTGCGTTCGAAGCCGAGGGCGCACGCGGCCATGTAGAGGCGCCAGACCCGGGCCCGGCCCGGACCGGCCAGCCGGACCGCACGCTCCCAGCCGGACTCCAGGTTGGCGACCCAGCGGCGCAGGGTGAGCGCGTAGTGCTCACGGATCGACTCGACGTCCCGCACCTCGAACCCGGCCCGCTCCAGCTGGGTCACCGTGGTGCCGACGGGCGCGAGCTCGCCGTCGGGGAAGACGTAGGCGTCGATGAACTCGTCGAGGTCGTAGGCCTCTTCGTCGGACAGCGGGCGCCGGGCGATCTGGTGGTTGAGCAGCCGACCGCCGGGCGCGAGCAGCCGGTACAGGTCCTCGGCGTACTCCAGGTACTTCTCCGAGCCCACGTGCTCGGCCATGCCGATGGAGGAGATCGCGTCGTACGGCCCGTCGGCCACGTCGCGGTAGTCCTGGACGCGGATCTCGACCCGGTCGGTCAGCCCGGCGTCGGCGACGCGCTTGCGGGCGTAGGCGGCCTGCTCCTGGGAGAGGGTGATGCCGACGACGCTCACGCCGTACTCGCGGGCGGCGTGGATCGCCATCGAGCCCCAGCCGCAGCCGACGTCGAGGAGCCGCTGTCCCGGCTGGAGCGCCAGCTTGCGGCAGACGAGGTCGAGCTTGTCGTGCTGGGCCTGTTCGAGAGTGCCGTCCGGACTCGGCCAGTAGGCGCAGGAGTACACCATGGACGGGCCGAGGACGGTCTCGTAGAAGCCGTTGCCGACGTCGTAGTGGTGGCTGATGGCGCGCTTGTCGCTGCGTCTGGTGTGCAGATGGCCCCGGGTGCGGCGGACCTCCTCGCGGGGCGGGGCCGGGGGCAGCGGCAGACCGGCGAGCCGGACGAGTCCGAGCAGCGCGGCGCGGGTCTGCGGGTCACGCAGGACCTGGAGCGCGGAGCGGGTGTCGTCGCGCTCCCAGACCAGGCCGGAGAGCAGGCCGAGGGCGGCGTAGAAGTCGCCCTCGATGTCGAGGTCCCCGGCGACCCAGGCGCGGGCCAGGCCCAGTTCGCCCGGCTTCCACAGCAGTCGGCGCACGGCGCGGCGGTTGCGGACGAACAGGGTGGGCGCGCCGGGCGGCCCCGCCTGTGAGCCGTCCCAGGCCCGGATCCGAACCGGGAGCTCGGCTCCCAGCAACTGTTCGAGCAGACTCTTCAGCCGCAGTGCGGCATCCGCCATGGCCCACACCTCCGTGACGAGGATCCCGGATTTGTCCACCCGGGTAAACAACCGAAGGGTCATGGTCAATCCCGGAAAACCCCGAAAGGCCCCCTGCACCACGGATGGCAGGGGGCCCTTCGGTTCGTTCGGCGACCGGGAGGGTCAGGAGGCCTTCGCCTCGGTCTTCTTCGGCTCGGCGGCCGGCACCGGACGCGCGGCCTCGTAGAACTCCTCGCGCGGGTTCTCCATGGCGCCGAGGGAGACGACCTCGCGCTTGAGGAACATGCCGAGGGTCCAGTCGGCGAAGACGCGGATCTTGCGGTTCCAGGTCGGCATGGCCAGACCGTGGTAGCCGCGGTGCATGTACCAGGCGAGACGGCCCTTGAGCTTGATCTTCATCTTGCCCATGACGATCATCGCGACGCCCTTGTGCAGGCCGAGACCCGCGACAGCACCCTTGTTGGAGTGGCTGTACTCCTTCTGCGGGAAGCCCCGCATGCCGGAGATCACGTTGTCGCCGAGGACCTTGGCCTGGCGCAGCGCGTGCTGGGCGTTCGGCGGGCACCAGGCGTTCTCGACGCCGGCCTTGCGGGCGGCGACGTCCGGGACCTGGGCGTTGTCGCCGGCGGCCCAGATGTAGTCGGTGCCCTGGACCTGGAGGGTCGGGGCGGTGTCCACGTGGCCGCGCGGGCCCAGCGGGAGGCCGTAGCGGGCGAGGACCGGGTTGGGCTTGACGCCTGCGGTCCACACGATGGTGCTGGAGTCGACCTCCAGGCCGTTCTTGAGGACCACGTGACCGTCGACGCAGGAGTCCATCGAGGTGGAGAGGTAGATCTCCACGCCCCGGCTCTCCAGGTGCGCCTTGCCGTACTGGCCGAGCTTGGGGCCGACCTCGGGGAGGATCTTGTCGGCGGCGTCGACGAGGATGAACCGCATGTCCTCGCGCGAGACGTTGGTGTAGTACTTGGCCGCGTCGCGGGCCATGTCCTCGACCTCGCCGATGGTCTCCGCACCCGCGAAGCCACCGCCGATGAACACGAAGGTGAGCGCCTTGCGGCGGATCTCCTCGTCGGTCGTGGAGTCGGCCTTGTCGAGCTGCTCAAGCACGTGGTTGCGCAGGCCGATGGCCTCCTCGATGCCCTTCATGCCGATGCCCTGCTCGGCGAGGCCGGGGATCGGGAAGGTGCGGGAGACCGCGCCGAGCGCGATCACCAGGTAGTCGAAAGGCAGCTCGTACGCCTCGCCCACCAGCGGGGCGATCGTGGCGACCTTGCGGTCCTGGTCGATGGTGGTGACCCGGCCGGTGAGGACCTCCGCCTTGGGCAGCACGCGTCGCAGCGGGACGACGACGTGGCGCGGGGAGATGTTGCCGGCGGCGGTTTCGGGGAGGAAGGGCTGGTAGGTCATGTACGACCGGGGGTCGACGACCGTGACGGTCGCCTCGCCGTAGCGCATCTTCTTGAGGATGCGCCGAGCTGCGTACAGGCCTACGTACCCACCGCCTACTACGAGGATCCTGGGACGCTCCGTGGTGCTCATGCCATCGAGTATCCACCCGCCCCAGGGGGGTCGCTCGTGCGCCCCTTCACAAGCTCTTCCAGGGGGTGTGCTATCCTCCGCGGCCCGCGTGACTCAGGTCATGGCGCGGAACGGGAACCACGGTACAGGGATCTCCGTTGTCAATGCCGCGTGAGCTGCCTCTCCGTGCCGGAAACGGCCCCGTGAGGGGTGCTCACGGGACCCTCGTGCACCCCTCCCCCGAGGTCCGCATCCCACCGTTTTGAACGTGTTCACACGGGTGTTGAGGCCCCGGAAGGGTCAACCGGACCACATTCGTCGTCCGACAGGACCCAATTCCTTGTGAAGAACTTCACGAACTTTCCGGGCGGCACGGCGAAGAGGGGCCCCGAAGGGCCCCTCAGAGATGCTCATACGTTGTTCTGCCTGCTCAGCAGAGGTGCCCGGCGGGGCCTACGCAATGGACCACGCGATCCCGTCGAGGATGTCGTGCTCACTCACCACGACCTCCCCGGCACCGATCCGCTCCATGATCGACAGGAGGACGAGGGCTCCGGCGGCGATCACGTCGACGCGGCCCGGGTGCATGCTGGGCACAGCCGCGCGCTGTTCGTGGGTGGCCTTGAGGAGGGCGTCGCTGATGCCCTTGACCCGGTCGCGGCCGATCCGTGAGTGATGGATCCTCGCGGAGTCGTACTCGTCCAGTCCCAGCGCGATCGCCGCGACCGTCGTGACCGAGCCGGCCAGGCCGACCAGGGTCCGCGCCTCGCGCAGCGGCACGGTCTCCTCGGCCAGATCGAGAGCGGCCTCGATGTCGGCACGCATCGCCGCGACCTGCTCCGCGGTGGGCGGGTCGGTGACCTTCCCGTCCACGACCAGGTGCCGCTCGGTCATCCGTACACAGCCGACGTCCACGGACCGCGCGGCCCGCACCCGGTCGTCGCCCACGACGAACTCCGTCGAGCCGCCGCCGATGTCCACCACCAGATACGGCCTGTCCAGGTGGTCGCTGCCCTTGAGCTCCTTGGTCGCCCCGGTGAAGGAGAACTCGGCCTCCTGGTCCCCGGAGATGACCTCGGGCTCGACGCCGAGGATGTCCAGGACGCCCCGGACGAACTCGTCCCGGTTCTCCGCGTCGCGGGAGGCGGACGTGGCGACGAACCGCAGCCGCTCGGCCCCGTGCTCCTTGACGACCGCCGCGTACTCCCGGCATGCGGCGAAGGTCCGCTCCAGGGCCTCGGGCGCGAGCCGCCCGGTCCGGTCGACTCCCTGGCCCAGCCGCACGATCGTCATGCGCCGGTCCAGGTCGACCAGTTCACCGGTCTCCGGGTCGCAGTCCGCGACGAGGAGACGGATGGAGTTCGTACCGCAGTCGATCGCGGCGACCCGGGTCACTGGGCCTCCTCCTGCCGCTCGGAGACGGTCACGCACGCGCCCTTGCGCCACCACTCCGGCAGCATCGCGATCGCCTCGTCGCCCAGCGGGTTGACGCCCGGGCCCGCGGCCAGCGAGTGGCCGACCAGGACGTGCAGGCACTTCACCCGGTCCGGCATGCCGCCCGCGCTCGGGAAGCCCTCCAGGACCTCGATGGCGTCACGCCGGGCGATGTAGTCCTCGTGCGCGGCCCGGTAGGCGGCGGCGAGCTCCGGATCGGTCTGCAGCCGCTCCGTCATCTCCTTCATGACGCCGTTCGCCTCCAGGGTGCCGATCGCCGAGGCGGCGCGCGGGCACGTCAGGTAGTACGTCGTCGGGAAGGGCGTGCCGTCGGGGAGGCGGGGGGCCGTCTCCACCACGTCCGGCTGACCGCAGGGGCAGCGGTGCGCGATCGCGCGCAGACCGCGCGGCGGCCGGCCGAGCTGCTGCTTGAAGGCCTCGACGTCCGCGTCGGTAGGCTCGGTGCGCGGAGTGGAGGGCGGAGGCGTTTCCATGCCTGTCTTTCTATCGGTCCATCGGTCGGTTCACTGGTCGGAGGCGTCGGACTTGTCGACCCCGTCCCAGACGTTCGCGTACCAGGGGCGGTCGGCCGCGCCCAGGTCGCTGCGGGACTGCTTCGCGGCGTCCGGGTCGACGACGACGAACCCCGTCTCACCCGGCATCACGTAGTGCAGCCGCTGCCGGATCTGCTGCTCCGCGTACGCGTCGTCCTGCCAGCGCGCCTTGAGGTCGCGCAGCTTCTCGACCCGTTCGGCGGCCTGCTCCTTCTCCCGCTGGAGATCGGCGATCTCGGCGCGCTGCGAGACGTACTGCCTTATCGGGTACGCCAGCGCCACCACCAGCGTGCACAGCACCAGGGCGAGCAGCGCGGCCCGGCCGGTCAGCCGGGAGCGGCGGGCCTGCCGTCTGGTCTGGGAGCGGTAGACACGGGCCGCGGTCTGCTCGCCGAGCAGCCTGATCCTCGTCGTCGTGGAGAAACGGTCCCGGTCCTTCACGGCCATCGGCTCTCCGCCTCCCCTTCTACGTGCGTACGTCCCCGCACACGGTACGGGACCGGTACGGGGACGTACGTACGACTGGCTAAGGCTTGACCCCGGAAGGGCCAGCCGGTGTCAGCCCTTGAAGCGCGGGAACGCGCTGCGGCCGGCGTAGACCGCGGCGTCGTCGAGGATCTCCTCGATGCGCAGGAGCTGGTTGTACTTGGCGACGCGCTCGGAGCGGGCCGGGGCGCCGGTCTTGATCTGGCCGCAGTTGGTGGCGACGGCCAGGTCGGCGATGGTGACGTCCTCGGTCTCGCCGGAGCGGTGGGACATCATGCACTTGAAGCCGCTGCGCTGGGCGAGCTCGACGGCGTCGAGGGTCTCGGTGAGCGAGCCGATCTGGTTCACCTTGACGAGCAGCGCGTTGGCGGCGCCGTCCTCGATGCCGCGGGCCAGGCGCTCCGGGTTGGTGACGAAGAGGTCGTCGCCGACGATCTGGACCTTGTCGCCCAGCTTGTCGGTGAGGACCTTCCAGCCGGCCCAGTCGTCCTCGAACAGCGGGTCCTCGATGGAGACGAGCGGGTAGGCCGCCACGAGCTCCTCGTAGTATTCCGTCATCTCGGCGGCCGAGCGGTCCTTGCCCTCGAACTGGTACTTGCCGTCCTTGTAGAACTCGGAGGCGGCGACGTCGAGCGCCAGGGCGACCTGCTCGCCGGGGATGTAACCGGCTTCCTTGATCGCCTCGAGGATGAGGTCCAGGGCGGCGCGGTTGGACTCCAGGTTCGGCGCGAAGCCGCCCTCGTCGCCGAGGCCGGTGGACAGGCCCTTGCTCTTCAGGACCTTCTTGAGGGTGTGGTAGACCTCGGTGCCCCAGCGCAGCGCCTCGGAGAAGGACTCCGCGCCGATCGGGGCGATCATGAACTCCTGGATGTCCACGTTGGAGTCGGCGTGCGAGCCGCCGTTCAGGATGTTCATCATCGGCACCGGCAGCAGGTGCGCGTTCGGGCCGCCCAGGTAGCGGAAGAGCGGGAGGTCGCTGGCCTCGGAGGCGGCGTGGGCGACGGCGAGGGAGACGCCGAGGATGGCGTTGGCGCCGAGCGAGCCCTTGTTGTCGGTGGCGTCCAGGTCGAACATCGCCTGGTCGATCAGACGCTGCTCGGTGGCGTCGTAGCCGACGAGCTCCGGGCCGATCTGCTCGATGACCGCGAGGACGGCCTTCTCGACACCCTTGCCCTGGTAGCGGTTCGGGTCACCGTCACGCAGCTCGATGGCCTCGAAGGCGCCCGTGGAGGCGCCGGACGGGACGGCGGCACGACCGGTGCTGCCGTCGTCGAGGCCGACCTCGACCTCGACCGTGGGGTTGCCTCGGGAGTCCAGGATTTCCCGGGCTACGACGACGTCGATGGACGGCACGAGCATCTCCTTCTTGGGATGTGACACGGTCCGCCGGGACCGCGGTGGGTTCTGCGAGACCGAGCCTAACCGGCTCCGGGGGATCGGCCACCGTGTGGACCGACCCATGGACAGAACCGAGAGTAAATTGTTTCCGAACTGAACAAAGACGGGCCGGCACCCGCGCATGAAAAGGCCCCGCCCCGGTGCGTACGGGGGAACACGCACCGGAGCGGGGAGCCCGTGGGGACGGGGGGGTGACCCTCACGAGGTCTTCAGTATGAGGACCACGCCTGTGAGGGCACTGTGGTTCAGCGAGGTGTCACTTCAGGTGGAGCTGCTGGCCCGGGAAGATGAAGTCGGCATCGTCGATGATGTCCTTGTTCAGCTTGAACAGCTTCTGCCAGCCGCCCTTGACCTTGTGCTTCTCGGCGATCGAGCTGAGGGTGTCACCCTTGACGACCTTGTACTCGCCGTCGCCCTTCTTGACCTTCTTGCCGGTCGGCGTGGTGACGGTCTTCTTGGCGGCCGGACGGTCGGAGGAGCGGGAGGCGCTCTGCTCCTCGGTCGAACGGGTGCTGGTGCCCGAGTTCGAGGAGCCGGCGGAGGACGAGCTGCCGCCACCGTTGTAGGCGGCGCTGGACAGGCCCGTGCCGCAGACCGGCCAGGCACCCTTGCCCTGGGAGGCGAGGACCTTCTCGGCGACGGCGATCTGCTGGGCCTTGCTGGCCTGGTTGGCCTGCGCGGCGTACTGCGTGCCGCCGTACGCGGCCCAGGTGGAGGCGGAGAACTGCAGACCGCCGTAGTAGCCGTTGCCGGTGTTGATGGACCAGTTGCCGCCGGACTCGCACTGGGCGACGGCGTCCCACTCGGAGGCGGTGGCGGCGGAGGCGTTGCCCGCGGCCATCAGCGGGGCGGCGATGGCGACACCGGTGACGCCGGCGAGCGCGGCGGCGCGGGTGGCCTTGGACGGACGACGGTGCTTGCCCTTGCCGGAAAACAGCATGGATCGATCCCCTCACCGACGCCTGCGAGGTGAGCTGTCGGGTTCGGGCCGGTTGAGTTGCCCGGTCGCGCCCGGCGCCTTGCGGCTCCTAGCGCGACTTCACCCCTAGCCGGTCCAGCGTGAACTGCTGGGTCCGGCACTTACCTTGGGTCCCCCGCTCCTGCCTACGGCGCTTGACGCGACGACTGTTCCCGTACGGCCGCTGGCAGGATTCGGCGTTGCGGCAGACGGGGCTCGGGTTGCCGAGCGGTCACGACCGTAGACATGCGTTCGGCGGAATTTCAAAGACGATCAGGGCTTCTGAGACTCATCCCACACTTTCACCAAAGTGGACATTCAGTGCGAAGTGTGACGTGAACTCCCGCTGTTTTTCAGGTCTTTTCGACCCTATTCAGCCCCTGTGTCGAGCGTCTGACCGGCAACGATGTTGCTCGGGTCGGTCCCGATGCGGTCCTTGTTCTCCGCGTAGAGGGCGCGCCATCCGCCGTCGAGACCAAGGGAGTCGGCGATGGAGACGAGGGAGTCGCCCTCCTGGACCGTGTAGGTGGCGGCGGCATGCCGGCCGGCCGTGGGGGAGGCCGCGCTCTTCGTCACACTCTCCTCGGCACTGTCGCCGCGATGCTTGCCGGAACCCAGGGCACCCACGTCCACGAGGGCCGAAGAGCCGCCCTCCTGCCATGACTTGTCCGCTTCATCCTCTTCTGCGCTCACCACGGGCGAGCTGTCGGACGGCTGCGCGTCCCGCTGTGCGGAACCCTCGGATACCGAAGAGTTCTTTTTGTCCGGCTTGGCGGAACTGTCATCGCCGGAGGGAGTGGCCGAGGGCGAGGGCGTCCCGGACGATCCGTCCAGCGCGTCGAGCAGACCGGAGGACTTCTCGGAACCCGACGAGTCGGAGGAACCGGACGAAGAGGAGGAACCTTCGGAACTGGACGAGCCGGACGATCCGGATGAGTTGGACGCCGAGGCGGAGGGCGTGCCGCTTCCCACGCCCGTGTCGACGTCGGCCGAACTCGCGTCCTTGCTGAGACCGCCGAGCAGCCCGCAGGTCGGCCAGGCGGCGATGCCCTGGTCCGCGAGCAGCTTCTCGGCCACGGCTATCTGCTGGTTGCGGCTGGCCAGGTCCGCGGTCTCGGCGTACTCGAGGCCGCCGTACTTCTCCCAGTTCTCCTGGGACATCTGAAGGCCGCCGTAGAAGCCGTTGCCGTCGTTCGCGCTCCAGGAGCCACCGCTCTCGCACTCCGCGACCCGGTCCCACGTGGTGCCGGTGGCGGCGCTCGCCCCGGTCGCCCCGAGCAGTGGGATCGCGATGGCGGATCCCGTCACACCGGCCGCCACGAGGAGAGCCGGAGCCTGACGGGGGCGACGGTGACGACCGTTCCCGGAGAGCATGGAGGGACCTTTCCCGAGACAGCAAGTACCCGCGCGGCAGTGGTACGGGGACCGCGCTGGTCCGTGAACGTATAGGGATTCGATCACTTGTCACAAGTTAATGCCGCGTAGATCACGTGAAGATCACAGACTTGAGGGCGTGTCATGTTTACGCGGCATCCTCCCGGGATACCCCGGACCCCTCGGTCGATTACCGGACGGGCGTGAACTCCACGGGCAAAGTACGCAGTCCACGCATGATGAGTCCGCCACGCCAGCGCAAATCAGCCGAATCCACCGCGAGTTGAAGGTCCGGGAGCCGGGTGAGGAGGGTGGCGAGCGCGGTCTGGCCCTCCAGCCGGGCCAGCGGGGCACCGAGGCAGTAGTGGATGCCGTGGCCGTAACCGAGGTGCTGATTGTCACGGCGGGACAGATCGAGCACGTCCGGGTCGGCGAACCGCTCCGGATCCCGGTCCGCGGCCGCGAGGACGACGAGCACCGGGTCCCCGGCCGCGATGTCCTGCCCGCCGATCCGCAGGGGCTGGGTGGCGAACCGCCAGGTGGCCAGCTCGACCGGGCCGTCGTACCTGAGGAGTTCCTCCACCCCGGTCTCCAGGAGGCCCCTCTCCCCGTCGGCGAGGGACCTCTGCAACCGGTGCCGCTGCTCGGGGTGGGTGAGAAGCGCGTACACGCCGTTGCCGATCAGGTTGACCGTGGTCTCGAAACCCGCGAACAGCAGGATGAAGGCCATGGCCGCGGCCTCGTTCTCGGTGAGGTGCTCACCGTGGTCGGAGGCCCGGATGAGCCCGGAGATGAGGTCCTCACCGGGGGCGGCCTCGTCCGGCAGCGCCTGCCGCTTCCGGTGGATGAGGTCGGCGAGATAGCCGCGCATCTTCTTCACGGACCGCGCGACACCGCCCCGCGGCCCCCCTCCGTGCCGGATCATCATGCCCGCCCAGTCCCGGAAGTCGTCCTGGTCCTCCCGCGGGACGCCGAGCAGGTCGCAGATCGCGTAGATGGGGAGCGGGAAGGCGAACTCGTGGATGAGGTCGGCGGTGCCGCCGGCCGCGAACCCGTCGATGAGACGGTCGGTCAGCTCCTGCACGCGCGGCGCGAACTCGGCGACCCTCCTGGGCGTGAACGCCTTGCTGACGAGCCGTCGGAGCCTCGTGTGGTCCGGCGGATCGATGTTCAGCAGATGCGTCATCAGCTCCGCCTTGCGCTCCCCCGGGATGCCGGTCTTGCCCTTGGCGTGCGCGGGCTCGTCATGGTGCGCGGGGTTCTTGCTGAGCCGCTGGTCGGCGAGGGCCTGCTTGGCATCGACGTAACGGGTGACCAGCCACGCCTCCACCCCACTGGGCAACCGGGTCCGGTGCACGGGGGCGTGCTCACGGAGCCAGGCGTAGGCGGGGTAGGGGTCGGTGGCGAATTCCCAGGTGAAGAGGGTGGGGGCCGCGGGGGTGGGGGTCACGGGGGCGGGAGCCGTGGGGCCGGGGGTCGCCGGGGCGGGAGCCGTGGGGCCGGGGGTCACGGAGGGCTGGTCGGTCACGCCTTGACGGTATCCGGGTATGACCGGCGGCCCTCAGGGAGGCGGGGCGTCCATGTACGGGAAGGTCGCGGGGGCACCGGCCGCCCTTTGGGGGCCGGGCGGGCTGCTCGGGCGCGGACCCTGGTGTGGGTCCGGCCCCGGCCGCGTCTGGATGGGGCTGCCCCTGTGTGTTGGGGGCGGCTCGCTCCGGCGGGAGCGGTGTCGCCGCCATGTTTTCGTGCCATCCGCTCGCCCGCGGCCGCGGCCGTCGTTGATGCTCAGCCTCCGCTCTCCACCCGGCGGACCGCATCCCTATACGCCCGGGCCGCTGCTCTCAGGGCCGCCTCGGGGTCGACGCCCTCCGCCTCGGCGCGGGTGGCCAGGGCGAGGAGTTCGTAGCCGATGCCCTCGGCCTTCGGGAGGGGGACGTCCAGGCCCGCCGTGCGCACGCGGGACGCCAGTTTGGCCGCGAGGGCCAGGCCGGGCTGGCCGAGGGGGATGCCGTCGGTCACCGAGGTGCGCTGTTTCTCCATCGCCTTGGTGCGCAGCCAGTGGGCCTTGACCTCTTCAGGGGTGTCGGCTGTCTCGTCGCCGAAGACGTGGGGGTGGCGGTGGATGAGCTTGGCGACGATGCCGCCGGCGACGTCGTCGACGGAGAAGGGGGCGTCCGGGTCCTCCTCGGCGATCCGGGCGTGGAAGACGACCTGGAGCAGGACGTCACCGAGTTCCTCCCGCAGTTCGTCGCGGTCGCCCTCCTCGATGGCCTCGACGAGTTCGTACGCCTCCTCGATGCCGTACTTCGCGAGGCCCTTGTGGGTCTGCTGGGAGGACCAGGGGCATTCGTCGCGGATGCGGTCCATGACCTGGACGAGATCGAGGAGCCGGGCGCCGGGCAGGTCGTAGGAGGCGGGGAGCAGTTCCAGCTCGGGCATCCGCAGGCGGCCGGATCCGGCGAGGCGGGCCAAGCCGTCGGTGAGGGCCGGCTCGCCCTCGCCCGTGGCGACGACGACCACGGTGTGCCCGCCCGCGCAGGCTCCGACCACCTCCTCCGCGGTGGGGGACGTCTCGTCGACCTCTATGCCGGCTTCCCGCAGGTACGGGAGCTGGGGATGGGCGCCGTCCGCGCACAGGACACGGTCGGCCGCGTGCAGCGCCTGCCAGGCGGGCCAGGACAGCAGGCCGGGAGCGACGCGGTGGCTGGTGGTGAGCAGGACGATGCGGCCGGGGTCGGACGCCGTGGCGGGGTCCTGGTCGGGGGCGGGCTCGAAGCCGGTTGCGTTCACGGTTCGAAGCTAACGCACGGTGCCGACGGCGCGATCAGGGTTGTCCACAGGCAGGGGGCGGCGGGGTGATCGTACGATCATCCACCCACGCTGTGGATCGTCCCGCCGATCGCCCCGCGTTCCTGCCAGGGGCTCTGCCGGCTGCAAGGCCGCCAGGCCCGTTGAGCCTGCCGGATGCGGCCAAGCCCGCCGAGCCCGCGCCGGGCCCGCTACGCGCTCTGCTTGGAGCCTGCCGCCGTGACCTCGCGTACCCACGGGGTCTTCGCGTCGACGCGGGTGCTCTTCGCGACGTCCCAGGTGCCGTAGCGCGGGTTGAGGTCGACGTGGAGCTGCTTGGACGCCTTGCTCAGAGCGTTCCAGAAGGCGGGGTCGCTGGTGTCGGTGCCGAGCTTCCCGGCGAGTTTCTGGGCCTCGAGCTGGAGGCGGAGGTTCTCGTCGAGGCGTTCGGGTGCGATGCCGTACTGCTGGAGCCAGGCGGTCTCCAGGCCCTTGGCGCCGCCCGCCTGCTCCTCCAGGCCGGACCGCAGCTCCTGGACCTCCTTGCGGGTCACGGTCACGCCCGCGTCGGCGGCCGCCCGGTGCAGCACCCGGTCGAGGACCATGCCGTGCAGGACGTCACGGGTGAGGGTGCCGGTCTTGGCGATGGCCTGCTTGTACTGCGTCTCGTCCGTGACGGCGGCCCGCTGCGCGTCACGCACCTCGGTCACCCGGTTCTCCAGTTGGGAGACGGTGATCCGCTGCCCGCCGACCACGGCCGCCGCGCCGGGGTGCGCGTCGTTTCCGCAGGCGGTGAGCAGGGGTGCCGCGGCGGCGAGCGCGGCGGAGAGGACGAGCGCGGTGCGACGACGGCGGTGCAAGGAGGCCTCCCGAGGAGATGGTGAAGACAGGTGCGCCGCGCAGCGGCTCGTTGCGGGGCGGTGGTCGGGTGACGGGCGGGCGCACAAGGTCTTGCGGTGATCGATGTTAGGCAGGGGACAGGCTCTGGCCAACCCATTCGACCAACGATTCACCAGGACTTCCGGCACCGCCGCGCTCCCACCGCCCGCACGCGCGTGTGCCGGGGTCAGCCGGTGGGTCTATCCGCGGACCTGGCCCAGCCACTGGAGGGTGCGGCGGATCTCCGTCGCGAGCGGGTGGGCGGGTCCCTGGAGTCGTTCCACGTCGTGCAGGAGCCGGACGAGGGTCTCGTGGGCGGCGGCGCGGTCGCCGAGGGCGAGCAGGAGGTGGCCGATACGACGGCGGACGTCGTGGGCGAGCTGGGGGTCGCCGGCCACGTACTGGTTCTCGTAGTACGGCAGCAGGGAGCGGTACTCGGCCAGTGCAGCCGCGGGTTCGCCGAGTTGTTCGAGGCATTGGGCGGCGTCGTAGCGGAAGCGCAGGGACTGCGGGTCGGCGTGGCCGGCCTCGGTCGCGCGTTCGTCGGCCAGGCGGCGCAGCTCGGGCAGGGCGCGCCGGTACTGGCCGTCGTCCATGAGGGTGGCGGCGTACTGCTTGCGCAGGGTGCGCACCACCGGGGAGTTCGCGCCGTGCTGTTCGGCCGCCGCGGGCAGGATGGCGCCGAGGATGTCGACGGCCTGGGTGATACGGCCTTCGCCGAGGAGCCGCTTGACCTCGTCGACCGCGCGCGCGACGTCCGGTTTCCCGGTCTTCTCGGGGGCCGGTGTGACGGGGGCGGGCTGGGGCGCGGGGGTGCGGGCGCGGTCCGGCCAGGGGGCGTGCGGGCGCAGGAAGGGGCGGGTGGGGTCGAGGGGTGCTCCGGTGGGCATCCCGCGCGCGGGCAGGAGCAGCGCGAGGTCCTCGTAGACGTCCTGTGCGGAGGCCGGGCGGTGCTGCGGGTCCTTGGCGAGGAGCCGCAGGACGAGGGTCTCCAGGGCCTCGGGGACTTCGGGGCGGGTGCGGCGCACGGGCAACGGGGGCTCGTACAGGTGCCGGTGCAGTACGCCCAGTGCCGTGGAGCCGGCGAACGGGACGTCCCCGCTGAGCAGTTCGTGCAGGAGCACACCGAGTGCGTACAGGTCGGTGTACGGGCCGACCGCGCCTCCCATGGCCTGCTCGGGTGCCATGTAGGCGGGCGAGCCGATCGGTGAACCGGTGTGGGTGAGGCGGGTGGTGTCGGTGTCCATGACCGAGGCCACGCCCAGGTCCAGGACGGTGACCGTGCCGTCCTGCTTCACCATGACGTTGCGCGGCTTGAGGTCGCGGTGGACGATCGGCACGGCGTGCACGGCGCTGAGCACGGCGCACAGTTGCGCGGCGACGGCGACCGCCCACTGCCAGGGGTACGGGTCGTGCTCGGCGAGGTGGTCGGAGAGGTCCGCGCCGTCGACGTACTGCATGACGAGGAACAACTCCTCGCCCTCGCTGCCCGCGTCGTGCACGGTGACGAGCCCGGGGTGGTCGACCTGCGCGGTCACCCGGCACTCGCGCACGAACCGGCGGCGCAGTTCGTCGGCCTCCTGTCCGGCCACCTTGTCGGGGCGCAGCAGCTTCACCGCCACGCGCCGGTCGAGGCGCCGGTCGTAGGCCGTCCACACCTGGCCCATGCCGCCCTGGCCGATGAGCGTGGACAGTTCGTAGCGGGCGGCGACGACGCGTCCTGTCGTCACGGTCACCTGCCGCTCTCGGTGTTGCCGCCGTCGTGCTTGCGCAGGTAGTCGCTGAGTTCGTCGAGTTCGGCGCGCACCTGCTCGATACGGGCGGGCGCGGGGCGCTGCGGCGGGGGCGGTACGGCACCGGGGGCGGGGACCGGAGGAGTGGACGGCTGAGGGTGGGGCTGGGGATGGAGCGGGGGCTGCGGCAGGATCGTGGAGGCGTACGGCGGCGTCGGCGACGCGGTCTGCTGCGGGTAGCCGTAGCCGGTGTGGACGGTCGGGCCCTGGGGCGGCGGGTAGCCGGTGAAACGCCGCTGCTGGTGCACCCGGATGTCCATCACCAGGAAGTACACGCTGCTGAAGAGGCCGAGGAGCATGACCAGGCCCATGGCGACGTCGGTACTGGGGTCGCTCTCCGGCAGCGCGCCGACCACCGCGAAGCAGGCGATGGACAGCGGAAGGCTCGCCCAGGCCAGCACCCAGTCGACCGTCCGTCCGCGCAGGAAGGCGACCCGGAACAGCGGAGCGCAGGCGAGCAGGCCGCACGTGAGGAAGCCGGCGGCGGCGAGCAGCACGCGCAGGGTGATGACGGTGCCCGAGCTGCGGGCGGGCGGCACCGCGCCGTGGCCGTACATAACGCTCCTGAACCGGGATTCGATGTGGGGTTCGAGCGTATAGGCCGATACCGACAACAGGTCACGGGTTGTACCGAACCGTTGTCGAGCCGATCAGTCCGGCGCGACCGTTCCGTCGGTGAGTCCGTCGTACATCCCGCGCACGAGCCGCTCCCCGAGCCGGCCCGCGTGCCGGAGCGCCCGCTCGAACTCGTCGAGCGCGCGGAAGCGTTCGCCGTAGCGTCGTTGCTCGTCGAGCGGGAGCCGGGGCAACTGGAGTCTGCGCACGTCCAGGCGGGTCGCGGTGGAGGCGTAGCTGCTGGCCTGGCGGTTGTTGGCGGTGCCGCGCAGGAAGCCGGCGAGGAACCAGGGGTCGAGCGCCGCCGGATCGGGGCGCAGCAGCACGAGGTTGCGTCCCAGGGCGGCTCCCGTGGCCGCCGTGTCGATCACGCGTGCCACCGAGCCCCCGCCGAGGACCGGTACGACGACGTCGCCCGGTTCGGTCAGCACGGCCTCCTCGTCGCTCTCGGGGAGCGTTCCGGAGGGGTCGGTCCCGGAGAGGACGTCGTGGTCGGTGAGCACGGGCACGCGTGCGTGGCCGCCGTTTCCCCCGGTGCGCAGCATCAGGGCGCCCCCGCGCGCGAGTTCGCCGATGGTGGTGAGCGGCCACCGCGCGGGGTGCGCGGTGTCGGCGCGCCGCGGGGTGAGGTCTGCCGTCAGGCGCAGGGTCTCCCCCAGCAGTTCACGCACGGCCGTGAGCTGTTCGGCGCCGTCGGCCGCCGTGGGGGGCGGCAGGTGGCGGGCGGGGGCGAGGTCCACGTCGTCGTCGAGGAGTTCGATGACGGGCAGCGCGCGGGCCAGGCCCGGCCGTTCGGTGAAGCGGCCGGGTCGCCCGAAGGACTGCCAGGCGTCGAGGACGGCTTCGCGCACGGCCCGCCAGTCCGGCCCGCCGCGCCCCTCCCCGGCGAACTGCCCCACGTCGACCAGGAGCACCTCCGGCTGCGCGGGCGCCCTTTCCGGGCGGCGCAGCACCCACAGGTGCAGCGGGATGTTGTACGGCGGGGCCGCCCCGACCGGCAGGGCGATCACGGCGCGCAGGGCACCGCGGCGCAGCAGGTCGGCGCGGATGCGGCGGCCGGAGCGGCGGGACGCCGCCGCGGGCGGCATGAGCAGGACGCCGGCACCGCCGTCCTTGAGACGGGCGAGCGCGTGCTGGACCCAGGCGAGCTCGGACTCGGTGCGGGCCGGGAAGCCGTACTCCCAGCGGGGGTCGTAGGCGAGCTCGTCATGGCCCCAGTTGCGCTCGTTGAACGGGGGGTGGCACAGGACGGCGTCGGCGTGCACGTGCGGGTGGGCGTCGGCGCGGAGGGTGTCGCCGGTGGCGCCGCGCACGGTGGACCAGGTGTGCAGGGCGAGCCGGAGCGTGGTGAGCGCGGCGAGTTCGGGGGCGCTGTCCTGTGCGTAGAGCCTCTGGTCGGGGCGGGTGGCGGCGGCCCGCAGGAGGGCGCCGGTGCCGCAGGCCGGGTCGAGGACGGTACGGGCGGGACCGGCGAGGTCGGCCATGAGACCGGCCAGTTCGGCGGGGGTGAGCGTGTACTGGCGCGGGTTGGCGTCGAGGTGCCGGCCGAGCAGGAACTCGAAGGTCTGCCGGGCTCCCAGCTCGGCCGCCAGCTCGGCGACGCCGCGGAGGAGGGGGGCCGAGGGGAGGAGTTCGGGGGCGGTGGGGGTGTGGAGGGCGGGGTGGGACATCACCGGGCCCGCGTCCTGGGGGCTCACCGCAGTGCGCGCGTCGGGGGCCGGGGTGTGAACCGACCCCGGGGTGTTCACAGCCGTCGGGGCACTCCCGGTGTCGTCGGCCGGAGTCGCCGCTCGGGTGCTCGTGGCCGCCTCCGCTCCGAAGCGCGGTGCGAACACCTCCCGCAGCGCCCCCGGCAGCATGTCCGCCAGGCGCTCGTCGGAACCGGCGCTCACCTCCAGCCAGACCGGCGGGCGGTCGTGGATCAGCAGCAGGGCGCAGCCCGCGTGGGTGAGGGCGGTGACGGGGCCGTCGGGATGGCCGGAGAGCTGCTGCCAGACGCGTTCACGCAGCGGGACCTCAGCGAGTTTGCCCTGCTTGCGCAGCCATGACTCGACCTCGGCGAGCGCGAAGGAGGGGCTGGTCTCGGTGCCGCCGACGGGCCTCGGGAAGTCCGCGTGCCTGCGCCGCCAGTTGCTGACGGCCGCGCGGCCCACCCCGGCCAGCCGTGCGATACCGGCGGCGGTCACCTCAGTCGCGTTGTCCTGCACCCGCCCGCTCCCCTCGTCGTGCGCCGGCCCGGCGACCCCCACCGGCCCAGCGCCCCGCATGTGACGCCGAGCATACCGACGCACGCAAGATCTACCCATTCACGCCGTGTACACGAGCCCTCTCGTGAACCGTGTTGACTCGGTTCACAAGCTCTGCTCTTATTGACCCAGCGAAACGAGCGACTGCCGACTGGCGGTGGTCGCCGGGTCGGAGGGGGACACAGCCATGGGCATGAAGGGCAGGATCTCGCTGGGCGCCGTGGCCGGAGTCGTCGTCATCGGAGTCGCCTCGGCGAACGCCGGGCAGAACGGGGACGGCGGCACCTCCGGGGGCAGCGCCGAGGGTTCCTCGGCCTCCGCGCAGCGCGAGGCCGGGGGCGAGCAGGGCGAGGCGGGTGGCAAGGGCGCCCACAGGGCCGCGGCCGCCGAGAAGAAGGCCGCGTTCCCGGGGGACGGCGACTTCCAGGTCGGTTCGGACGTCAAGCCCGGCACCTACCGCACCACCGGCAACAGCGACGGCATGTGCTACTGGGAGCGGGTCAAGGACGCCTCGGGCGAGATGGACTCGCTGCTGGCCAACGACGACGTCACCGGCACCAGCTACGTCACCGTCAAGACCACCGACAAGCTCTTCACGTCGAGCGACTGCAACGACTGGGAGGCCGTCGCCGACCGGGCGAAGGGCTCCCCCGCCTCCCGGATGGCCGGCGACGGCGGAATGTTCGGAGTCGGCGCCGACATCGCCCCGGGCACCTACAGGTCCACCGGCAACACCGACGACTCCTGCTACTGGGAGCGCGCCAAGGACGCCGAGCACGGCATCGACTCCGTGCTCGCGAACGACAACGTCAACGGCACGGCCGTCGTCGAGGTCAGCGCCTCGGACGCCTACTTCAAGACGACCGGCTGCAAGGACTGGACGAAGACCGGCTGAACCAGCCCGTCCCCCTTCGGTCTCCTCCGCTCACCACCGGGGCGCCCCCATGCGCAGCGCCCCGCACCTCATCACCTCACCGCATCCCCATCAAGGAATCACCATGCGTCGTACCGCACTTGCCGCTCTCTGCATCGCCGCCGCGGCCACCGCAGGACTCACCGGCTGCCAGTCGGACCAGGACAAGGTGGACAGCAGCACGAACGCGTCCGCCGCGCCGGGCAAGTCGGCTGCTCAGAAGGACCCCTTCGCCGGGCTGAGCGGGGGCGAGATAGCCGACCGTGCCGCCAAGGCCACGACCGGCGCCTCCTCGCTGCGGATGAAGGGCGACATCCCCGACGACGAGAGCGGCGCCACCATCAGCCTCGACGTCCTGCTGAACAAGAAGGGCGAGTGCGCCGGCACGATCGGCATGGGCGGCGAGGGCAAGGCCGAACTGATCAAGACCGGTGACATCGTCTACATGAAGTTCGACGAGGCGTTCCTGCGCGAGCAGAGCAAGGGCGAGCCGAAGGCGGACACCGACGCGGCCGTGGACATGCTGGCCGGCAAGTGGACCAAGTCCAAGGCGACGGGCGCGGACGCCAAGGAGTTCGAGGGCTTCTGCGACCTGGGCGCGGCGCTGGAAGGCGCCACGGACACCAACTCCGACGCGAGCCGCGGCAAGACGGCCACCGTCGACGGGACACCGGCGATCGTCCTGCACGAGAAGGACGGCAAGGACCGCTACACCTTGTACGTCGCCACCGAGGGCAAGCCGTACCTGCTGCGGGTCGACAGCACGGCCGGGGCGGACCAGGGGTCCGTCACCTTCAGCGACTTCGACGCACCTGTCCCCACGCAGAAGCCCACCGGCGAGATCCTGGACCTGGACGCCCTGGGCGGCTGACCCACCGCAAGCGACACGGCCCGGGACGTCGGCTTCCGGTCACGACACGCATGACGCGGCACGCATCACCCGGCGCGCATGCCGCGTGACGTGTGACGCGGGACCGATGACGCGGACCGATGACGCGGGACACAGGGATGCGGCACGCTCAAAGGGCGTGCCGCATCCACACGTTGGGCTCGACGTACACCGCGTACCCGCGCTCCGGCTCACACCTGACCGGCACCAGCGCTCCGGGCACCTCGATGTCGCCGGCCGTGTCGAAGGGCAGTCCGGTCCAGCGGCGCCACTGCTCCAGCGAACCGGACACCGTCATGGAGGCCGGCGCCACGGCGTGCACCTCGGCCCCGGCCCGCGCGTGCACGCGCAGCCAGGGATCGTGCGGCAGACCGTCGGGGCGCACGCGACGGGCGTACTCCTCGATCGGGGTGTGCGGTTCCAGATGCTTGGCGCTGGGGCGGACGGGGGCGACGACCTCGCTGAAGCCGTGGGCGCGGGCGCCGTCCCGCATCGCCGAGAGCATCAGGGCGGACAGGCCGCGGCCCTGGACGCGCGGATCGACGACGACCGAGATCGCGCTCACCGTGTCGGTCCGTACACCGCGCCTCAGGTCGCTGAAGGCCCACGTCAGCACCTCGTCCCAGCCCCGGGCGGGCAGTTCACCGCGGTCCTCGGTGTGGAGGGCGAAGGGCACGCTGTGGGCGTGCGCGACGACCTCACCCCGCTCGTCCTCGGCGAACAGCACGTACTCGGGGAACTCGGCGGAGATCCGTCCGTAGTGGGCGTTGCCCACCAGATCCTCGGTCACGAACTCCGGCCAGCTGCTGGCCATGCCGAGGACGCGCTCCCGCATCTCGGGACGCTCGGCGAGACTTGACGTCTTCCACTCCATGCGGTCACCGTAGGCGCGGGCCGGCCCGCCGGAAAAGCGCATTTCCCGACCGCCCCGCGGGAGCCCACGACCGCTCGGGGCGAACGTCACGGCCCTCAGTCCGCGTGGAAGCGGGGCGGCGCCGCCGTCGGATTACCGCCGACCGGGAGCTTCTGGCCGGGGCAGCCCGTGAGGACCTTCTTCATCGCGGACTTCTCGGCGGCCGTGACCCACAGGCCGTACTTCTTCTTCACGGCGACCTGGGCGGCCACATAAGTGCACCGGTACGCCTTGTTCGGCGGCAGCCAGGTCGCCGTGTCCCCGTCCCCCTTGGAACGGTTGGTGCTCGCGTCGACCGCGAGCAGGTTGAGGGGGTCGTTGGCGAGAGCTATCCGTTTGCTGGCGTCCCAGTACTTGGCCCCCTTCTGCCAGGCGTCGGAGAGCGCGACCACATGGTCGATGTCGACCTGACTGCGGCCTCGCCGGTACGTCACCTCCTTGCCGGAGTACGGGTCCGACTCCAGCACGCCGTACGACACCTTGCAGTGCCCGCCGGTGAACTTCACGTCCTCCAGGTCGCGTTTGAGGATGTCGTCGCGGGTGTCGCACTCGTTCGAGTCGGTGTCCGCCCAGGCGGTGCCGAACCTGTCCCGCTCGTAACCCGTCTTGGGCGCCCGCCCCTTCACGGTCAGGGACTCGGCGGCACTGAGCGCGGCACCCGAACCGACCGCTCCCCCGGTCTCCTCGGGTCCGCCGGCCCCTGTGGTCGTCTCCGCCTTGCACCCGGCCACGGCGAACACCAGCACGACGGCGGCCGCGGCCCCGCCCCTCAGACGCATCACGTGCGCCCCTCCCCTTGCAACCCGGTCCGCCCCCGCAAGGAGCGCCTTCCCTCGTACGACGTCGCGCACACCGTAGCGAGCGGGCGCACCGCGGCGTTCAGGAGGTCCAGACCACCATGCTTTCGAGTGGGCATTGCAGACATACCGGCCGTATCGTCATTGCTGAGTCACCTCCGGAAGGAGCTCTGGATGGGCATCTTCGACAGGTTCAAGAGCAACCGCCAGATGCAGGACAAGGGCAAGGACATGTCCGACGTGGCGGAACGGAAGGTCAACGACAGAACGGGCAACAAGTACGAAGGCCAAGTCGACGACGCCCAGAGGAAGATCGAGGGGTCGCTCGGCATGGATCGCGACAGGCCCGAGCAGCTGTAGGACCCAAGAAGGACTGAAGACCCACGGAGGACACCGGACCCGGCCGTCCGCGCAGATCCGTCTCGCGCGGGCGGCTTCGCGTCGAGACGAGGGCCACGTAGAGGCTGACGGAGAGAGTCGCGGTGCACCTCTGGTGCGACCGCCCCCGGCCCACGGCATCAGGGACTACGACGTCTTCTGCTCTGCCGGTGCCGTTCGCTGAACGGGAGTGCCCGAGCGCCCGTTCTGGCTGTCACCGTCAGACCTTGCCGATGCCCAGGGTCGTCTCCGACGGAAGCAGCCCGGAGGAGAGCACCGCGACCCAGAAGTCACCGAGCAGGTCCGCAAGTCGGGCCACCTCGGCGGTGCCCAGCAATTGCCAGGGTCCGGCGGCGAGTTGGTCGGTCTGGTGCTCCACTCGGTGACGCAGGTCGCGGCCGGCGTCCGTGGCCGTGCCTTGTGCGTCGACCAGTCCACGGGCCGTCAGACGCTCGTGAGCCGACCGCCATTCCCCGGCACTCCAGCCCCGGCTCTCGAAGCGCTCCACGGATGCGGCGCCTATCGCGGCGAAGGACACGAGCGACTCGACCGGGTCGAGTCCGGCCACGAGCAGGGCCGCGATGTGGCCGTCGCCTCGGTGCTCACGCAGGATCGTCGCCGCCTGCCACAGCTGGAGGTGCGGGGCCTCGGGCCACAGCAGCTCGGCGTTGGCCGCGGCCAGCGGGCGGCCCGCCGTGTCCACCGCCTCCGCCGCGCGCCGGACGAGAGCGGCGGCCTCCGCGAGCTGCGGACTGTCGACACGGTCGCCGAATATGGCGCGGTAGGCCCGGTCGATGCCCCGCAGCCTCGCCGCCAGCACCGCGCCGGGCTCTGCGATCGCCCACGCGGAGTCGATGTGCTCGGCCACCATGCGGGGGCTGAAGCTGTAGAAGGCCGATGCCACGCGCTCGGTGCCCACCGGCCCCAACGGCGCCGCCCGCAAGGGGAAGTAGCTAGGCCAGCGCTCCTTCGTGTCGTACCCGAGCGCGGCGGCCTCCTCGAAGACCTCCGGCGCGTAGTAAAGAACCGCGTGCAGTGGTTCCAGCAGATGCCAGAGCTGGCGCACCCGGGTCAGCTCCACGGCGTCACCCGCCTCGCCGGCACCGGCCTCCGTCTCGGTCCTGCCGTCGTGCTTCGACATGACATCCCCCGTCGTCAGCGCGGCCCTCGGACCCCGCATCGCAACTTGACACTGACTAGATTGCCCCGCCGCCCCGAACTTGTCAATGCCTAGATCCGGCGTACGCTCTGACCATGGCACCTGTGGAGACCGACCAGCCGAACCGCCCCTACCACCACGGCGATCTGCGCCGCGCGATCCTCACGGCGGCCCTCGACGTCATCGCCGCCGACGGCCCCGCCGGGCTGAGCCTGCGCGATCTGGCCCGGCGTGCCGGGGTCTCGCACGCGGCACCGGCCCACCACTTCCGGGACCGCACCGGACTGCTCACGGCGATCGCCGCCGAAGGCTTCGCGCTGCTCGCGACCGCCGTCAACGACGCCTCGGACCTCAAGGACGCGGGCGTGCGCTACGTGCGCTTCGCCCGCGAGCACCCGGCCCACTTCCAGGTCATGTTCGCGCCCGGCCTGCTGCGCGCCGACGACCTCGAACTCACCACGGCCCGCGCCCTGGCCACCGAGGCCCTGCGCTCCTCGGTCTCAGCCGTGCGCGCCGACGACTTCGGCATCGACAGCCGCCTCGCGGGGGTCGCCGCCTGGTCCCTCGCCCACGGCTTCGCCACGCTGCTCCTCAGCCACAACCTGGACGGCCCGGTCGGCGACAAGGACCCCGAGGAGGTCTTCCGGACACTGGCGACGACGCTGTTCCGCACACACTGAACTCACGGCCGCTCGCCATGAGCGGGTCACCGCCGCCATGGGCGGGGGACGGCCGCCATGAGCGGGGGACGCGCCCGAGGCCCCCCGCACGGAAGCCTCCCGAAGTCGGGCGACATCGGCCCGAGGGCACCATGCAGCCCACAGCACCCCCGTGGGACTCCCTCCCTCAGGGCACCGCCGCCTCACACCCCCCGCCGGGCCACCTGAGCCTGCGCAACGCGACGCCGACGAGCCCAGAGCACGGCGCCCGCGACCTCCCCGCTTCCCGCGTCCCGCGCCACCTGCTCCCGCGACTTCCCGCGTCCCACCCTCCCCAGCGGCACCACCGGCCCCCCTCCCGAGCCGCCGTCCCCGTCCCCGTCCGCCCCCGTCAAGACCCCAGAATCGAGGTGAGGAACTCCCCCACCCATCCGAGCAACTCCCGCCCGACCAACGGCTTTCCCCCCACCTTCGCCGTCTTCGGCCGCGGCACCAGCACCTGGTGGGCCGCCGGCTTGATGACGGTGCCCGGGTAGAGCCGCTTGACCCGCAGTTCCTGCGACTCCCGCAACTCCACAGGCGCGAAGCGGATGTTGGTCCCCTGGAGGACGATCTCGCCGACACCGCACGCCCGGGCGAGCATCCGAAGGCCCGCCACCAGCAGCAGGTTCTCCACCGGCTCGGGCAACTTGCCGTAGCGGTCGACGAGTTCCTCGCGGACGGCCTTGATGTCCTCCTCGGTGTTCACCGAGGCGATCGCGCGGTAGGCCTGCAGGCGCAGCCGCTCGCCCGGGGCGTAGTCGTGCGGGACGTGCGCGTCGACCGGGAGCTCGATCTTGACCTCCAGCGGCGGCTCCTCCTCCACACCGCCCTCGAGCGAGGCCCGGTAGTCCGCGACGGCCTCGCCGACCATGCGGACGTACAGGTCGAAGCCGACGCCCGCGATGTGCCCGGACTGCTCGCCGCCGAGGAGGTTGCCCGCGCCGCGGATCTCCAGGTCCTTCATCGCGACGTACATGCCCGCGCCCATCTCGGTGTGCTGGGCGATCGTCGCGAGGCGTTCGTGCGCGGTCTCGGTCAGCGGCTTCTCCGGCGGGTACAGGAAGTAGGCGTAACCGCGCTCGCGGCCCCGGCCCACCCGGCCGCGGAGCTGGTGGAGCTGGGACAGGCCGAAGTTGTCGCCGCGCTCCACGATCAGGGTGTTCGCGTTGGAGATGTCGATGCCCGACTCGACGATCGTGGTCGACACCAGCACGTCGAACTTCTTCTCCCAGAAGTCGACGACGACCTGCTCCAGGGCCTGCTCCGACATCTGGCCGTGCGCGGTCGCGATACGTGCCTCGGGGACGATCTCGCGCAGCCGGGAAGCCGCCCGGTCGATCGACTCGACCCGGTTGTGGATGTAGAAGACCTGGCCCTCACGCAGCAGCTCACGGCGGATGGCGGCGCCGATCTGCTTCTCCTCGTACGGCCCGACGAAGGTGAGCACCGGGTGGCGCTCCTCCGGAGGCGTGGTGATCGTCGACATCTCGCGGATGCCGGTGACCGCCATCTCCAGGGTGCGCGGGATGGGGGTGGCGGACATGGTCAGGACGTCGACGTTGGCGCGGAGCTTCTTGAGCTGCTCCTTGTGCTCGACGCCGAAGCGCTGCTCCTCGTCGACGATGACCAGGCCGAGGTCCTTGAACTTGGTCTCCGAGGAGAACAGCCGGTGGGTGCCGATGACGACGTCCACCGAGCCCTCCCGCAGGCCCTCCAGGACGGCCTTCGCCTCGGTGTCGGTCTGGAAGCGGCTGAGCGCCTTCACGACCACGGGGAACTGGGAGTACCGCTCGCTGAACGTCCCGAAGTGCTGCTGCACCAGCAGGGTCGTCGGGACGAGGACGGCCACCTGCTTGCCGTCCTGGACGGCCTTGAAGGCGGCCCGGACCGCGATCTCCGTCTTGCCGTAGCCGACGTCGCCGCAGATCAGGCGGTCCATCGGGACCGACTTCTCCATGTCCTCCTTGACCTCGGCGATGGTGGTGAGCTGGTCGGGCGTCTCCGCGTACGGGAAGGCGTCCTCCAGCTCGCGCTGCCACGGGGTGTCCGGGCCGAAGGTGTGCCCGGGGGCCGCCATCCGCGCGCTGTACAGCTTGATCAGGTCGGCCGCGATCTCCTTGACGGCCTTCTTCGCGCGCGCCTTGGTCTTCGTCCAGTCGGCGCCGCCGAGCCGGTGCAGCGTGGGCGCCTCGCCGCCGACGTACTTGGTGATCTGCTCCAGCTGGTCGGTGGGGATGTAGAGCCGGTCGCCGGGCTGGCCGCGCTTGGCGGGGGCGTACTCGACGACGAGGTACTCGCGTGTGGCGCCCTGCACGGTCCGCTGGACCATCTCGATGTAGCGGCCCACGCCGTGCTGTTCGTGGACGATGTAGTCGCCCGCCTCCAGGGTGAGCGGGTCGATCGTCTTGCGCCGCCGCGCCGGCATCCGGGCGCCGTCCTTGCCGGCCGCCTTCTGCCCGGTCAGGTCGGTCTCGGTGAGGACGGCGAGTCTGAGCGCCGGGTCGACGAAGCCGTACTCGATGGAGCCGCACGCCACGTGGACGACGGACGGGCTCAGGGAGGTGAGTTCGGCGTCGAGGCGGGCCGCGATGCCCTCGCCGCCGAGCACCTCGACGGTACGGGCCGCGGGGCCGTGCGCCTCGGTCACGAAGACCGCGCGCCAGCCGTCGGCGAGCCAGCCCTTGGTGTCGGCGAGCGCCTTGGCGGTGTCGCCGCGGTAGGTCTCGGGCGCGTGCATGCCGAGCTTGAGGGTGTCCGCCTCCAGTTCGAGGTCCGCCACGAACGGCGACACCGACCACCACATCATGTCCAGTTCGCGCGCGCGGTCGCGGACGTCGGCGATCGACCACAGGGAGGCCGCGCCGACGTCGATGGGTGCCTCGCCGCCGCCCGCGGTGGCCGCCCAGGACGCCTGGAGGAACTCCTGCGAGGTGGCCACGAGGTCGGAGGCGCGCGTGCGCACCCGCTCCGGGTCGCACACGACGGCCATGGCGCCCTTGGGCAGGACGTCGACCAGGAGCTCCATGTCGTCGACGAGGACGGGGGCCAGCGACTCCATGCCCTCCACGGCGATCCCCTCCGCGATCCTGCCAAGCAGTTCGCCGAGCTCCGGGTGCTCCTCGGCGAGGGCACGCGCGCGTGCGCGGACCTCGTCCGTCAGGAGCAGTTCGCGGCAGGGCGGAGCCCACAGGCCGTGTTCGGCGACCTCCAGGGAGCGCTGGTCGGCGACCTTGAAGTAGCGGATCTCCTCGACGTCGTCGCCCCAGAACTCGATGCGCAGGGGGTGTTCCTCGGTGGGCGGGAAGACGTCGAGGATGCCTCCTCGTACGGCGAACTCGCCGCGCTTCTCGACGAGCTCCACGCGTGCGTACGCGGCGGCGGCGAGGGCTTCCACGATCTGGTTCAGGTCGGCGGTCTGACCGGTGCGCAGGGCCACCGGTTCCAGGTCGCCGAGGCCCTTGACCTGCGGCTGGAGCACGGACCGGACGGGCGCGACGACCACGGAGACGGGGCCGGTCTCGGGGTCGTCGGGGCGCGGGTGGGCCAGGCGCCGCAGGACGGCCAGCCGGCGGCCGACGGTGTCGGAGCGGGGGCTGAGGCGCTCGTGCGGGAGGGTCTCCCAGGACGGGTACTCCACGATCCCCTCGGAGGGGAGCAGGGAACGCAGGGCGGCGGCCAGGTCCTCGGCCTCGCGGCCCGTGGCCGTCACCGCGAGCACCGGACGGCCGGCCTCACGCGCGAGCGCGGCGATCGCGAAGGGGCGGGCCGCCGGGGGGCCGACCAGGTCGACGTGCATGCGGTTGCCGTCCTGGGCCGCCGTGATCGCTTCCGCGAGGGCGGGGTCCTTGACGACGGCGTCGAGCAGACCGTGCAGGCTCATTCGGGGCGGCTTTCGTCCGGGGGGGTTCTGGGGGGTGGGCAACGCGAAGGGCCCGACACAACGAAGGGCCGGGGGGTCTCCAGCCTACGACGGCGTCGGCCCGACCGCCGGAGCCTGTGGACAACCCCGCCGCACCTCGGGTGCCCTGTGGACGGCGACGAACCCCCGCCCCCTGCGGACAGGCCCCCACCCCGAGCCGCCTCACCCCGTACCCAGGGCCACCCCGAGCCGCCTCACTCCGCACCCAGGGCCCCGTCCCGCGCCCCCGCCCTCCCGGAACGGCCGCCCCCAAGCGAAAGGGCCCGGCGCCGAGAAACCCCCCGTGGCTTCTCGGTGCCGGGCCCGCCCCCGTCCCCAGGAGGGCTACTCGGTGGCGATCGCGTTCAGGACGTTCATCCGGCCCGCCCGGAACGCCGGGATCAGGGCGGCGAACAGGCCCACGAAGGCCGAGCCGATGAAGACCGCGATGATCGTCGGCCAGGGGATCTCCAGGACCTTCAGGCCCTCCAGGGCGAGGAGCTTCTGGGCGGTGGCACCCCAGCCCATGCCCAGGCCGAGGCCGAGCAGTGCGCCGAAGAGCGCGATCACCACCGACTCCATGCGGATCATCCGGCGCAGCTGGCGCCGCGAGAGGCCGATCGCCCGCATGAGGCCGATCTCCCGGGTCCGCTCGACCACCGAGAGCGCCAGGGTGTTCACGACACCGAGGATCGCGACGATGATCGCGAGGGCCAGCAGGCCGTAGATCATGTTCAGGAGCTGGCCGATCTGGTCCTTGAGGGCTTCCTTGTAGTCGGTCTGGTCGCGCACGGTGTACTGCGGGTAGTCGTGCAGCGCCGCCTTCAGGGACTTGTACGCCGCGTCCGTCTGGCCTTCCTTGGCCGAGGCGAAGACGAGCTCGTCCAGGGGCATCTTGTCGGCCGGCACGTACTTGGCGAGCGTGGCGGTGGAGATGTACTTCGAGCCCGCGTCGATCAGGCCGTCGCTGCTCGTGATGGCCCGCACGGTCAGGTCTGCCGTGGCGCCGTCCTTGAAGGCGACCTTGATCTTCGACCCGAGGCGGATGCCGTGCGCCTTGGCGAACTTGTCGTGCACGGACATCGAGTCGGGCTTGTACGCGTCGGCGAGCTTTCCGGCGACCGTCTTGGTCTGCAGGTCGGTCGCGTACGTCGGGTCGGCCGCCGTGATGTCGGTGTCCTTGAGGGTCTTGCCGTCGGGGGTCGTGTAGTCGGCCTCCGCGATCTTGTACTCGGTGACCCGCGCGAGTCCCGGCGTGTCCTTGACGGCCTTCACGGCCGCCGGGGTGACGAGCTGCCCGCTGTCGGACTGGATGATGAAGTCCGTGCCGACCGTCTTGTCGAGCTGGTCCGTGGCCGAGGCGACCATGGAGGAGCCGACGACCGACAGGCAGGCGACCAGCGCGAGGCCGATCATCAGGGCGGCGCCCGTGGCTCCGGTGCGGCGCGGGTTGCGCAGGGCGTTGCGCTCGGCCATGCGGCCGACGGGACCGAACACCCTGAGGACGACGGCGCCCAGGACGCGCACCACGACACCGGCGAGGAGCGGGCCGATCACGACGAAGCCGATCAGGGAGAGCACCACGCCGAGGCCGAGCCACGAGGAGCCCTCCTTGGCCTTGTCCGCCTCGGCGGCGAGGTAGAGCGCGTAGGCGCCGCCGGCGGTCAGGAGCGTGCCCACCAGGGCCCGTACGCGGCCCGCCTTGGCGTCGGCGGGGGCGCCGGCGTCCCGCAGGGCGGCCATCGGGGAGACCTTGCCCGCGCGGCGGGCCGGCAGCCAGGCGGCCAGGACGGTGACGACCACACCGAGGAGCAGGCCGACGACCGGGGTGGTCCAGGCGATGGTGAGGTCACTGGTGGAGAGGTTCATGCCCATGGAGCCCATGAGCTTCATCAGCCCGATCGCGAGGCCGACGCCCGCGCCGACCCCGAGCACCGAACCGAACACGCCCAGCAGGAGCGCCTCGGCCAGCACGGACCGGTTGACCTGCTTGCGCGAGGACCCGATCGCCCGCATGAGGCCGATCTCCCGGGTGCGCTGCGCGACCAGCATGGAGAAGGTGTTGATGATCAGGAAGATGCCGACGAGGAAGGCGATCCCGGCGAAGCCGAGCATCGCGTACTTCATGACGTTCATGAAGCCCTCGACGTCCTGCTGGTTGGCGTCGGCGGTCTCCTTGGCCGTCTGCACCTTGTAGGTGCCGCCGAGCTCGGCGGCGACGTTCTTCTTGAGCTGCGTGTCCGTGACCCCGGCCGCGGCCGTGACATTGACGTTCGTGAAGACGTTCGACTCGCCGACGAGCGCCTGCTGGGCGGTCTTCGTGTCGAGGTAGAAGATCGCGGCACCGGGGTTGGTGACCTCGAACTCGGCGACGCCGGAGATCTTCGCCTTGTGCGTGCCGACCGCGCTGATGACGCCGATCTCGTCACCGAGCTTCAGGTGGTGCTTGTCGACGGTGTCCTTGTCGACCATGACCTGGTCGGAGTTCTTCGGGGCCGCACCGGAGGTGATCTTCATGGTGCGGGCGTCGTTGCCGTTCCAGCTGCCGACGATGGTCGGGCCGCCGCCGGACGGCGAGAGGCTGTCCTTGTCGGCGTCCACGACGGTCACCGAGGTCGAGAAGACGGTCCCCTCCGCCGTCTTCACGCCCTGTGCCTCGCGCACCTTGGTCAGTACGGAGGCCGGCATGACCGGCGGCTTGCCGTTGCCGGAGGTCGTCTCGCCGCTGTCGGAGGCGCCCTTGGCGCTCACCGTCACGTCCGAGGAGGTGGCCGCGAAGAGCTTGTCGAAGGTGGTGTTCATCGTGTCGGTGAACACCAGCGTCCCGCAGACGAAGGCGACCGACAGCAGGACCGCCACGGCCGACAGGGCCATGCGTCCCTTGTGCGCGAAGAAGTTGCGCATGGAGGTCTTCATGACGGTCATGACGTGCGCCCCCGGGCGTCGAAGTCCTTCATGCGGTCCAGGACGGCCTCCGCGGTCGGCTTGTGCATCTCGTCGACGATCCGGCCGTCGGCGAGGTACAGCACGCGGTCCGCGTAGGAGGCGGCCACCGGGTCGTGCGTGACCATCACGATGGTCTGGCCGAGCTCGTCGACCGACCTGCGCAGGAAGCCCAGCACCTCGGCGCCCGCGCGCGAGTCGAGGTTTCCGGTCGGCTCGTCACCGAAGATGATCTCGGGGCGGGCGGCCAGGGCGCGGGCCACGGCGACGCGCTGCTGCTGTCCGCCGGAGAGCTGGGTGGGCCGGTGCCGGAGCCGGTCCGAGAGGCCGACCGTGTCCACCACGCGCGCGAGCCACTGCTTGTCCGGCTTACGCCCGGCGATGTCCATGGGCAGCGTGATGTTCTCGAGCGCGTTGAGCGTCGGAAGCAGGTTGAAGGCCTGGAAGATGAACCCGACGCGGTCCCGCCGCAGTTGGGTGAGCTTCTTGTCCTTCAGCCCGGTGATCTCGGTGTCGTCCAGGAAGATCTGACCGCTCGTCACGGTGTCGAGACCGGCGAGGCAGTGCATGAGGGTGGACTTGCCGGACCCGGAGGGGCCCATGATCGCGGTGAACTGTCCGCGAGCGATGTCCACGTCCACATGGTCGAGGGCGACGACACGGGTCTCGCCGGACCCGTACGCCTTGACGACCTGCCGCGCCCGCGCGGCAACGGCCGTACGCCCTCCAGTGCCCCCGTGCCTGGTGATGGTTACAGCCGATGTCACGGTATGTCTCCTATATCGGTAAGTCAGTGAGCCGCCGGGACCGCCCGGCGTTCGGTAAGTGCTGGTGGCTTGTTCGGTACGGCGTTCAGTCTGGTGCCGCGGGTCGGTCCGGCGCGCTGGTGCTCAGCACCCTCTTCTACGGGGGAAAACCCCACCCCCGTCGATCCGGCCGCCCCTCCCCCACCGCTCCCCAGCGGCGTAAAGCCAGGTTAAGGACGGCCCCGGGGCCTTCTCGTCCTCCGGCGGTACGAACCCTCCCCCAGCCGTAGTACGGAGGTACCCCTAGGGGCACTCCACCGACAGGTGGAGGCGATCTAGGGGTCGGCTCCACCCTCCGCCCCGGCGAGACTGCACCCTGCCGCCACGTGAGGGGCAAGTGGGAGAGTGGTCGCCGGCAGATGGATGCAGGGGGAAAGGAATCCGCGTGGACGACACGAAGCCGTCGACCCGGGAGTCCGCGCGGCAGGTCTCGACGGACCGGCGCGGGGCGGTCGTGGCGGCGCTGATGCTGGCGATGGCGCTCGCGGCCCTGGACTCCACCATCGTCTCCACCGCGGTCCCGCAGATCGTCGGCGACCTGGGCGGCTTCTCGGTCTTCTCGTGGCTGTTCTCCGGCTATCTGCTGGCCGTGACGGTGACGCTGCCGGTCTACGGGAAGCTGTCCGACACCTTCGGGCGCAAGCCGGTGCTGATCGCGGGCTCGGTGGTGTTCCTGCTCGGCTCGCTGCTGTGCGCGGTGGCGTGGAACATGGGCGCGCTGATCGCGTTCCGGATCGTGCAGGGCCTGGGCGGCGGCGCCCTGCAGGGCACGGTCCAGACGCTCGCCGCCGACCTGTACCCGCTGGAGGAACGCCCGAAGATCCAGGCCAAGCTGTCCACGGTGTGGGCGGTGGCGGCGGTCGCGGGCCCGGGGATCGGCGGGGTGCTCGCCGCCTACGCGGACTGGCGGTGGATCTTCCTGGTCAACCTGCCGATCGGGGCGGTGGCGCTGTGGCTGGTCGTCCGGTACCTCCACGAGCCGCAGCGCTCCCTGCGCGTCGCGACGGCCACGCGCGCGCGTGTCGACTGGGCGGGCGCGCTCGCGGTGTTCGCGTGCGGCGGTGTGCTGCTGACGGCGCTGGTGCAGGGCGGGGTGGCCTGGCCGTGGCTGTCGGGGCCGTCACTGGTCCTGTTCGGCACGGGCCTGGCCCTGGTGGCCGCCGTGGTCCTGATCGAACGCCGGGCGGCGGAGCCGATCATCCCCGGCTGGGTGTGGCGCCGCCGCACGATCGCCGCGGTGAACCTGGCGCTCGGCGCCCTGGGCCTGCTCATGGTCGCCCCCACGGTCTTCCTGCCGACGTACGCCCAGTCGGTGCTCGGACTCGCCCCGGTCGCCGCCGGATTCGTGCTGTCCGTGTGGACGCTGAGCTGGCCGGTGTCGGCGGCGCTGAGCCAGCACGTGTACCGGCGCATCGGCTTCCGCAACACGGCGATGCTCGGCATCGCATCGGCGGCCGTGGTCCTGTTCGCCTTCCCGTTCCTGCCCTACCCGGGCGCGGCCTGGCAGCCCACCCTGCTGATGCTGCTCCTGGGTGCCGCGCTGGGCCTGTTCCAGCTCCCCCTGATCGTCGGCGTCCAGTCGACGGTCGGCTGGGCGGAACGCGGCACGGCGACGGCGTCCGTCCTGTTCTGCCGCCAGACCGGCCAGACGATCGGCGCGGCGGTCTTCGGCGCGGTCGCCAACGGTGTGCTGGCCGACCGCCTGGGCGGCGCGAGCGACCTCGACTCCGTCACGCGCGCGCTGGACGCCGGCACCGCCCCCGAGACGACCCGCGCGGCCATCGCGGACGCGGTGCACGCCGTGTATGTGGGCGCGGGCTGCGCGGCCGCCCTGGCGTTCGGGGTGCTGCTGGTGCTGGCGCCCCGGCGCTTCCCGGTCCTCAAGGAGCAGTGACCACCGCGGCCGGTCGCGGTGGTCACTCAGCCGCCCCCTGTCCGGTGAGCGCCGTGAGACTGCTGCGGACGAGATCCATCTGGGCCTGGACCTCGTCCCAGCGCTCGGCGTGCTCGCGCAGCACCCGTTCGGTCTCCCGGACGATCCGCTCCTCCTCGGCCCGCGCCTCCGCGAGGATCTCCGCCGCACGCGCGCGTGCGTCCTCCTCGCACCGCACCACCGCGGCCTTCGCCTGCGCGAACTCGCGCCTCGCCTCGGCCAGCACCGCCTTCGCCCGCGCCACCCGTTCGGCGCCCCGCAGGTCCACCTCGGCCGCCCGTTCCTCGTGGGCCCGCTCCACCTCGGCCCACCGCTCCGCGTGCTCCCTCGCCTGCTCGGCGAGCATCGCGCTGGTGCGCTGACGCACTTCGCGCAAGGCGGCGAGCGCCTTCCCACGCCCCTGCTTCACCTCGCGGCGGGCGGCGACACGGATCTCGTCGGCCTCGGCGCGCGCGGCGAGCAGCCGCTGACGAGCGCGTTCGTCCGCCTCTGCGCGCACGGCGTCGGCCTGCGCCTGTGCGGCAGCCCGTACGCCGTCGGCCCGCGCCTGCGCCTCGTCCTCGAGACCCTGCGCCTCCTGCCGCGCCCGCTCCGCGACGGCGGCGGCCTCCTCCCGCCCCATCTCGAAGAGCCGCTGCGCCCCCTTGCCCAGGGCTTCGTACGCCTGCGGGACCAGCCCCGCCACGACCTCCCGCATCCGTACCGCCTCGGCCTCCATGTCCCGGGCGAGCACGGTGAGCCGGGCGGCCCGTTCCCAAGCGGCGTCCCGGTCCCGGGACAGGGCGCCGGCGTACGCGTCGACCTGGTCGGGGCGGTAGCCGCGCCCCCGTACGGCCACGAACCCCGGGGACGACACCGGTGCGCTGCTCATCCTGGAACCCCTCTCCGCGACGACACAAACGAACGCGAAATGATGATTTCGCGCACATCTTGATGTATCGGACGGAAATGTTCATAACGCGACACTCCGCGCACGGGTCGCGGGGACGGGCCGAAAAAGGGAGGGCCGGACCCGGTCTCACCACCGGTTCCGGCCCTCCACGCGCGCGTGGCTCAGCGGCGGCGGGGCGTCACAGCAGCCCGTCCCACATCTGCTCCAGCAGCACCGACCACCAGCTCTCCGGCGAGCTCAGCGCCGCCGGGTCGAGCGAGGCGAGCTGCGCCTGGAAGTCGACGGTCCAGCGGCCCGCCTGCTCCTGGTTCAGACCGAAGCGCAGCCGCCACATCCGGCCGAGCAGGGCCAGACAGCGCTGGAACTCGGGCAGGCCCGTGTTCACGAACTGCGGCGGTACGGGCGCACCGCCCGGCCCGGCCTCCACGGGCACGGCGACGATGTTCGCCGTGCCGTACTGCACGCAGACCGCCTTGCCGAAGTCGCTGCCCATGACGAGGTACGAGCCCGCGTCGGAGGCCGGCTGCACCCCGCGCTCGGCGGCCAGCTCGGCCAAGGTCGGCACCGGCCGCCCCAGTTGGGCCTGCGCCCAGAAGAACGGGCCCATGTCCACCGGCAGCCCCGCCACGACCAGCGAGTGCGCGACGACCGGCGGCACGCCCTGGCGGTCCACCGCGGCCTGCTCGAACCGGAAGATCCCCGGCCCGAACGCCCCCGCCAGCTCATGCGCCACACCCTCCGGCGGGATCGGCGGCGCCGCCTGCACCGGCGGCAGCGGCGCCCGCACCGGTGCCGGGCGGGCGGGTCCGTCGGCCACCTGGTGCAACTCGCCCTGATGCGCCAGCAGTTGCTGCATGCCCTGCTGCCGGCTCGCGTGATCCGTGCCGTACGGGGCGATGCTCGCGATCCGCGCCTGCGGCCACTGCTCCCGGATCATCCGCGCGCAGTACGCGCCCGGCAGCTCGCAGGACTCCAACTCGGTGTGGAGCTCCAGCACCTGGTCCGGGGGCACGTTCATGCCGCGCAACTCGTGGAAGATCTGCCACTCCGGGTGCGGCGTCCCCGGCGCCGACCGCCGGATCAACTGCTGCTCCGACCCGTCCTGCGCGCGGTACCTGAGGACCGCCTGATAGCCGGGACCGACGGTCGGCTGCGACTGCTGGGGGTAGCCGTAGGCGGGCGGCGGGGTCGGCGCGGGGGGCCCCGCAACGGGCTGACCCGGCACCGGGTGCCCGGGCGTCGGCTGTCCCGGCATCGTCGGCGCGGGCGCCGGACCGGGGGACGGTACGGCACCCGGAGGCGGGGGCGGCATGGCGCCGAGCGGCATCGGCCGGGGAGCGCCCGAAGCGGCTGCGGGCACACCGGGGGCGCCGGGCATGCCGGGGGCACCCGGGCCGGGCGGGGAGCCGGGGCCACCGGTCGAGCCGGGACCGGCAGGGCCGGTGCCGGCCGGAGAGCCCGGGGCCTGGGGCGGCGGAGGCATGTTGGGGCCGGCCGTGGAGGGCCTGGACAGCACGGTCTCCGCGTGATGCACGGCGCCACCCGGGGCCCCTGGAACACCGGGAGGCTGCGGCGCACCCGGCACCCCCGGCGGATTCGGCGGCTGAGGAGCGTTCGGCGCACCGGACGTCTGCGAAGCACCCGGCGAGCCCGGCGGGTTCGGGAACCGGGACGCCCCCGGGACGCCGGGCGGCTGCGGAGCGCCCGGGAACCGCGGGGCGTCCCGCCCGTCGGCGGGCTGTACCGACACGGCAGGCGCTGCCGGAGGCGGAGGCGGGGTCGGAACGCCACCGGAACCCGGCTGCCCTGCCGCCCCCACCGTCCCGTCGGCACCGGGGGCCGACACGAACTGGGTAGGCACGTACCCGCCCCCCGCAGGCCCGGGCGGCGGAGGCGGCGGAACCGGACTCCCGCCCTGCGCCCCCCGCGAGGGAGGCGCCAGCTTGCTGGTGGCGACATCGGCGATGTCGCCGGCACTCGGCGCGGGCGGCGGCATGGCACCCGGCGGAGTCGCACCCGGCGCACCGGCCCCTTGCGGGTACCCGTACGACGGCGCCCCCGGCGAAGTCGAGGAAGCCGCCCCGCCCGGAACCCCCTGCGGATACCCGTACGACGCACCCCCGGCGGGCGGTCCGCCCGCCGGCGTGGCTCCGGGCGCCCCCGGCACCGCCGCACCCCGCGGACCCGAGATCCGAGCGGTCCGGGAGTCCGAGACGTCCGAGACATCCGAGACGTCCGACGCGTCCTGCACCTCCGACGCGTCCTGGACCTCGGACGCGTCCCGCACCTCCGAGGCGTCCTGGACCTCGGACGCGTCCTGCACCTCCGGGATCTCCGGGATCTCCGAAGCCGACGACGCTTCCCCGTCACTCACCGGCGGAGGCGCGAACACCGTCTCCGGCAACGCCACCGAGAGGTCTTCGCCCCCGTTGGTGTCGGTCCCGGTCCAGGGCCGTGCCTCCGGGACGACAGAGCCCCCGGCCCCAGCCGCCGCACCGGCGTCAGCCGCACCGGCCCCGGCACCCGAACCGGCCCCGTCGGTCCCCAACTTGTCCGCCGCGTCCTGCAACCACTCCGGCGGCGTCAGCAGGAACGACGTCTGGTTCAGATCGACCCGCGACGCAGCCGCACCCCCCGCCCCGGCCCCGGCGTCCCCGGCCCCGTCCTCCCGGCCGTACTCCTCCTCGTACCGGCGGATCACCTCGCCCACCGGCAACGAGGGCCACAGCGTCGCCTCCCCGCTGTCCCGGGCGATCACCAGCCGCTGCGCGCCCCCGTCCGAACGCGGGCCCTCCGCACGGTCCTCGGCCCACACCACGAACCCGAGGTCGAACTCCCGTACCCGCACCTCACGGTGCTGGTACGACGGCACGTCCCCGTTGATCCACTCCTCCGCGCGCTCCTGCGCCTGCGCGAACGTCACCATCGCTGAAGCTCACTCCCCCGACACGGAAGAAGACACGGGAACGGCACGGGCGAACCCGCCGTCCACCATCAGGTTCGCCACCGTCTCCAACTCCGGCGGGTTGCCGGCCAGTCGGGACAGGAACACGTCGAAGTCCGCACCGCAGGGCAGCAGAAGGCGTTCCACCCGCTCGGCCGGCCGCATCGCGGGATCGACGTCACGGGCGTCGTCGTAGGCGCAGAACCAGACCGATCCGATCGCCGCGCCCTTCACCTTCACGGCCAGCAGCCCGCCCTGGACGAAGCCGACACCGAGGTAGTCCTTCGTCAGGTGGTCCCGCAGGCACTTGTTGACGTACACGAGGTCGTTGACCGCCGCCTCGTCGCGGACCGTGAAGAACGGCTGGTCGACCAGGAGTCCCAGCTCCGCGTCCAGCGCGGCCCCCACCGGCGCCGATCCGCCCGCCGCCTTCAGGAAGGAGCGGTAGGCGCCGGGCAGCCGGTAGCCGAGGTCCTCCTCGACCCCCTGCACCTGCGACTCCGTCACCGCCAGCGACGACTTCGGCAGCCCGAAGTGCGCCGGCCGCGTCTCCTGCAACGGCCGTGTGCCCCGCTTGTTCTGGTCGACCCGGGTCGTCGCGATCCCGCCGTGGTGCCGCAGCAGCGCCTTCACCTCGACCGGGATCAGTTCCAGGCGCCGCGAACCCACCACGTGATGCCAGGTCCAGCCGTGCGGCGTCGCCACCGCGGGCACCGTGTCCCACAGCTCGTGACCGGTCGCCGCGAGCGCCGCGTTCGCCGACACGTAGTCCGTCAGCCGCAGTTCGTCGACCCCGAAACCCTCCGGCGGCTCGGCGATCTCCGCGGCGGCACGCGCGTAGGGGGAGAAGTCGGGGTAGCCACGCTCGTCCACCCGCACCCCTCTGGGATGACGCGCGGCCCGGACCGGGTCCGGAAAGTGCACGACCTGCCCGGCGTAGGCCGCGTTCGGCGGCGCGGCTTGTTGCCCGAGCCGACCTGTCGTCATGGCGAAAGCCCCCTGCGGCGCTCTGGTACGACCCGCGGCGACCCCCTGGGGCAATGCAGGGCCGCCACGCGCCGTATCGACTGTCTCGTCCGTCTCCACGCGTCAACCGCGCGCATCGCGGCGACCACCTGGATCGCGGTGCCGACAGCCTATGCGGTACGACGACACCGGTCACCGGGCACCGGCCCGGCTCCCTCCGCTTCCGTGACCAGCCGTCACCCCATCGTGACGGCCCGCCCGAACCCGGGCGTGTCGCACCGCCCCAGCTTCCGCACCAGCCACGCCATTTGGCAGTCTGTGACCTCCGGGGGGATGCACGGGAGGGGATGACGATCATGAACACGACGCAGACGGGACCGCACACAGGACCGCGCACGGGCATGACGGCCGGCACGAACGGCGGCCCGCACGCGGGCCTCGACGGCGATCCCCGCATCGACTGGAGCAGCGCCGAGAGACCCCACGCGCCCACCCTCCGCCACCGTCGCGACGGCATACTGCCCACCGTTGCCGCCGCCCTCTCCGTGCGCGGCGCCACCCTCACCTCCACCGCCGCCCGCGGCGACCAGCCGCCGCCGCTGCACCCGCTCGTCCAGGACTTCCTCGACACGCTCGGCAGCGACCGGCGCGACCGCTTCACCGGCCGCTGCGCCGAGACCATGCTCATATCGCGGCACATCGCCGCAGCCGACGCCGCCCGCAGCAAGCGCGCCGCCCGCAAGCCGATGACCAACGGAGAGGCCCGCCGCGCCCTCAAGCAGGCCAAGCTCACCGCCCGCCGCATCCGCGAGGACGGCGACCCGCTGCACGGCAGCTTCGCCGCCCCCTGCCGCGCCTGCACCGCCCTCAGCGCCCACTTCGGCGTCCGCATCGTGGACCCGACGGCGAACGGCGGCTGACCACCCCCCACCCGCACGACCCGCACGACCCGCAGCACCCACCCCGACCCCAGCACCGCACCACCCGCACGACGGCGCCCCGAAGCACACCCCGGCGCCCCTCCATGACCTCGACGAACGCGAAGGGCAGATGCACCCCGACCGCACCAGCACCACCCGTTTCCCCGTCCCCGTCGACGCCGCCCTGCGCGCCGCCGGCTGGCAGCCCGGACGCTGGGACATAAAGCAGGCCGAGATCTGGGCCGACACCCTGCGCGAGCACATCTCACCCGCCGGACACCGGCACGCCGTCTTCCCGGCCGCCGTCGAGGCCTGGGCCGAGTTCGGCGGACTGCACCTGACCCCCACCGGCCCCGGCCGCCAGGTCGCCCCGGCCCACCTCCACCTCGATCCCCTGCACGGCCTCCACATGGCCCGCACCCTCGCCGACCTGGGCCGCGCCCTGGACACCGAGGTCTGCCCGCTCGGCGCCGAGACCGACACCCAGGCACTGCTCGCCATCGACACCGAGGGCCGCGTCTACGCTCTGGACCACACCGGCGACTGGTACCTCGGCCCCGACATCGACCAGGCCCTGGCCGGCCTCGTCACCGGCATCGAACCGGCCCGCCTCACCGCGGGCTGACACCCCGGCACCCTAGGCCGCCGGAATCACCGCCGACACCCGGAAACCCCCCGCCTCCGTCGGCCCCGACACGAACACCCCGCCCAGCGCGGAGACCCGCTCCTTCATCCCCACCAGGCCGTTGCCCCCCGAGGGCAACCGGGCCGAGGCGAGGGCAGACATCTCGGGCGGCGGTTCGTTCTCCACCTGCATCGCGATCTCCGACACCCGGTGCGCCAGCCGCACGTGCGTCTTGGCGCCCGCCGCGTGCTTGTGGACGTTGGTCAACGCCTCCTGCACCACCCGGAACGCCGTCTGCTCGATCTGCGCCCCGTACGACCGCACGTCCCCCTCCACGGACAGGTCGACGGCCATGCCCGCGGCGGCCGACTGCCCGATCAGCGTCTCCAGGTCGTCCAGACAGGGTCCGTCGGTCTCCTCCACGACACGGGAGACCGCGGCGGCCGCCGCCACCCCGACCGTGACCAGCGGAACCGCCGACCGCTCCTGGCGCCCGGACCCGTCGCCGCTGCGCAGCACCCCGAGCATCTCCCGGAGTTCCGTCAGCGCCTGCCGTCCCATGTCCCCCACCAGCGCCGCGTTCCGCACGGCCTTCTCGGGGTCCTTGCGGGCCACGGCCTGCAGGGCAGCCGCGTGCACCACCATGAGGCTCACCCGGTGCGCGACGACGTCGTGCATCTCGCGGGCGATACGGGTCCGCTCCTCGTTGCGCGCCCACTCCGCACGCTCCTCGGCCCGCTCGGCGAGCAGCTGGAGTTCCCGTTCGAGGTCGTCGGCCCGCTCCCGCAGGCTCTCCATGAGCCGGCGCCGGGCCCCCACGTACAGCCCGAGCAGCAGGGGCGGCGCGGTCATCCCGATCGCGGTGGTGATCGACGCGAACGGGACGAACCAGTCCCCCAGATCCAGCTCGCCGTGCGCCATGTCCTGCCGCACCCGCACGAACATCACGATCAGCATCCCGACGAGGGACATGCCCGCCAGTGAGCCGATGATCCGGCGCGGCAACTCGGACGCGGCGAGCGTGTACAGGCCGACGATGCCCATCAGATAGCCCATCTGGGCGGGCGTGATGGCGATGCTCACGAGCACGACGGCGATCGGCCACTTGCGCCGGACGACCAGCACCGAACCCGCCAGCACACCGAACACGATCCCCGCGGCCACCGGGATCCCCGCGTCCTTCGCGAACCGGATCCCCTCGAACGCGCACTCCACCGCGGACGCCGACGCCAGACCCGCGTCCAGCACGGCGCTGCGCCACCGTGCCCACCACCACGGCCCCTTCAGTGCCGCGGTGGTGTCTTCCCCCGTCGTGGTCATGCCTCCAGCCTACTTTCGGCCCCCGCAGGTTTTCCGGTGACTTTCCGACGACCGACCCGCACCACATCGAGTGACCGTTCGACTACGGAACAGCCCGATATCCCTCGAACTGCCGAATCGCTCACCGTTCGAGCCCGGAAGATCGGATTCCGCCCGGACGGTATGCCCATGGCACACCCAGAGAACAAGTACGCGGATTTCGAAGGACTGCGGGAGCGGGCGGTCGCGCTGCGGCGACAGGGCTACAGCCTTCGACAGATCCGGGACGAGTTGAAGATCTTCAACAACGACATCCTGCACCGCCTGGTGAAGGGCGAGCCGCCTCCGCAATGGACGAAGCGCCCCAACGCGAAGGACGACCTACGAGCCAGGGCCCGGGAACTCCGCCTCCGGGGCTGGACATACGACCGGATCGAGGCGGAGCTGGGCTGCTCCAGGAGTTCGGTCTCGCTCTGGGTTCGGGATCTGCCGAAGCCGGAGCCCAAGTGCACACCGGAAGAGCAGCGCGCACGCATGAACGCCGGCCTGGTACGCCTGCGCGATTCCCGGGATCAAGAGCGCCGAGCGACCAAGGCTGCTGCGGCAGCGGCCGTCGGCGAACTGTCGGACCGCGAGCTCTTCTTCGCGGGCGTGGCCCTCTACTGGGCCGAGGGCGCCAAGGACAAGCCGCACCGTCGGACCGAGGTGCTGAAGTTCATCAACAGCGACCCCAATGTGATCAGGCTCTTCCTGCGCTGGCTCGAGTTCCTGGGGGTGCGGAGGGAGCGCCTGACCCTGCGCGTGAGCATTCACGAGACCGCAGACGTGGAGGCCGCCGAGAAGTTCTGGGCCGACATCGCCGGTGTGGACACGTCGGCATTCAGCAGGACCACCCTGAAACGGCACAACCCCCGGACGGTTCGCAAGAACACCGGAGACACCTATCGCGGCTGCCTCGTGATTTACGTCCGGCAGAGCGCCGATCTGTACCGTCGCATGGAGGGCGCCTGGTACGGCATAGTAGGAGCCGCCACTCGACGGCCAGACTAAATGTCCGGTTTAGTCGAGCTTGTTCCCCCGTGGTGTAATTGGCAGCACTGTGGCTTTTGGTGCCATCTGTCCGGGTTCGAGTCCTGGCGGGGGAGCCACGCGTCGTCCGGGCCCTGACAGCACTGTCAGGGCCCGCTCTCATGTCCCCCCGGAAACGCCCCGGTATCCTGCGGATGTCACCCCACCCCCTCCACAGCCGAAGGGCATCCCGTGAGCGCCATTCGCCCGGCAGCCGTCGTCGTTCTCGCAGCGGGTGAGGGCACCCGTATGAAGTCGGCCACACCCAAGGTCCTGCACGAGCTGTGCGGCCGTTCCCTGGTGGGGCATGTGCTCGCCGCCGCCCGTGAGTTGGACCCCGAGAACCTCGTCGTGGTCGTGGGGCACGCCCGGGAGCAGGTCACCGCCCACCTCGCCGGCACCGCCGCCGACGTACGAACGGCCGTGCAGGCGCAGCAGAACGGCACCGGGCACGCCGTGCGGATGGCGCTGGAGGAGCTCGGCGGCCGCCTCGAGGGGACCGTCGTCGTCGTGTGCGGGGACACCCCCCTGCTGACCGGCGAGACCCTCAACGCCCTTGCCGCCACGCACTCCACGGACGGCAACGCCGTCACGGTGCTGAGCGCCGAGGTGCCGGACGCGACGGGGTACGGGCGGATCGTGCGGGACGAGACGTCGGGTGCCGTGACCGCGATCGTCGAGCACAAGGACGCCTCCGAGGCGCAGCGGGCGATCCGGGAGATCAACTCCGGGGTGTTCGCCTTCGACGGGCAGTTGCTGGCGGACGCGCTGGGCAAGGTGCGCACCGACAACTCCCAGGGCGAGGAGTACCTCACCGACGTCCTCGGGATCCTCCGCGAGGCCGGGCATCGGGTGGGTGCCTGTGTCGCGGCGGACCACCGCGAGATCGCCGGGATCAACAACCGGGTGCAGCTCTCGGAGGCGCGGCGGATCCTCAACGACCGGCTGCTGACGGCCGCCATGCTCTCCGGCGTCACCGTCGTGGACCCGGCGACCACGTGGGTCGACGTCACCGTGACCTTCGGCCGGGACGCCGTCGTCCACCCGGGCACGCAGTTGCAGGGTTCGACCCATGTCGGCGAGGGTGCCGAGGTGGGTCCGCACAGCCGTCTCAAGGACACGGTCGTCGAAGCCGGCGCCCGGGTCGAGAACACGGTCTCCGACAGCGCCCACATCGGGGCGGGTGCGAGCGTGGGGCCGTACGCCTATCTCCGGCCGGGCACCCGGCTGGGTGCGAAGGGCAAGATCGGGACGTATGTGGAGACGAAGAACGCCTCCATCGGTGAGGGGACGAAGGTCCCGCATCTCTCCTATGTCGGGGACGCGACGATCGGCGAGTACACGAACATCGGTGCCGCGAGCGTGTTCGTGAACTACGACGGTCAGGACAAGCACCACACGACGGTCGGGTCGCATTGCCGCACGGGTTCGGACAACATGTTTGTGGCGCCTGTCACGGTCGGGGACGGGGCGTACACGGCCGCAGGGTCGGTGATCACGAAGGACGTGCCGCCCGGTTCGCTGGCCGTGGCCCGTGGCCAGCAGCGGAATATCGAGGGCTGGGTGGCCCGGAAGCGTCCGGGGAGCGCGGCGGCGAAGGCCGCCGAGGCGGCTTCCCGGGAGGGCGCGAGCGAGGACTGACCGGAAACAGGTGCGCCGAAGTCGTCGTACCGTGATAAGTGCACACCCGCACCCCACCAGCCAGGACGGCCCGTCGCGCCCAGCGGCGCGGTCTGTCGGCATGTGGCTGAGACACCTCTGAGGAGACAGTGCTGTGACCGGGATCAAGACGACCGGCGAGAAGAAGATGATGTTCTTCTCCGGCCGCGCCCACCCCGAGCTTGCCGAGGAGGTCGCCCAGCAGTTGGGTGTCGGGGTCGTCCCGACCAAGGCCTTCGACTTCGCGAACGGCGAGATCTACGTCCGCTACCAGGAGTCGGCGCGGGGCGCCGACTGCTTCGTGATCCAGAGCCACACGGCTCCGATCAACCAGTGGATCATGGAGCAGCTCATCATGATCGACGCGCTGAAGCGTGCGTCGGCCCGCTCCATCACGGTCATCGTGCCGTTCTACGGTTACGCGCGCCAGGACAAGAAGCACCGCGGCCGTGAGCCGATCTCGGCGCGGCTGATCGCGGACCTGATGAAGACGGCCGGTGCCGACCGGATCCTGACCGTCGATCTGCACACCGACCAGATTCAGGGCTTCTTCGACGGCCCGGTGGACCATCTGTTCGCGCTGCCGCTGCTGGCGGATTACGTGGGCCGCAAGGTCGACCGGGACAAGCTGACGGTCGTGTCCCCGGACGCGGGCCGGGTGCGGGTCGCGGACCGCTGGTGCGACCGGCTGGGCGCGCCGCTGGCGATCGTGCACAAGCGGCGTGACAAGGACGTGGCGAACCAGGTGACCGTCCACGAGGTGGTGGGTGAGGTCAAGGGCCGCGTGTGCGTCCTGGTGGACGACATGATCGACACGGGTGGCACCATCTGCGCGGCCGCGGACGCCCTGTTCGCGCACGGCGCGGAGGACGTCATCGTGACGGCCACGCACGGTGTGCTGTCCGGTCCGGCGGCGGACCGGCTGAAGAACTCCCGGGTGAGCGAGTTCGTCTTCACGAACACGCTGCCGACGCCGGGTGAGCTGGCTCACGACCTGGACAAGATCAAGGTGCTGTCGATCGCGCCGACGATCGCGAGCGCGGTGCGCGAGGTGTTCGAGGACGGGTCGGTCACCAGCCTCTTCGACGAGCAGTGAGGCGAGACCGGAGGCGTAAAAACGCTTCTGCATGATCGATTTTTCTGCGGCCTCCCGCGCTGAGTAGACTGCACGAGTTGCTCGGCGAGGGAGGCCGTATCCATGGATGCGGCGGTCCGTTATCGACGCGCTCTTCGTAGCAGGCCGTTCGTGGCCGGGTGACCACGTCCGTTCCTGATTCACGAGGAGTGATCCGCATGTCCGAGGTGAAGCTCACCGCCGAGACCCGCAGCGAGTTCGGCAAGGGTGCCGCCCGTCGCATCCGCCGCGACAACAAGGTTCCCGGTGTTCTGTACGGCCACGGTTCCGACCCGCTGCACCTGACCCTCCCGGGCCACGACCTGCTGCTGGCGCTGCGCACGCCGAACGTCCTGATCTCCCTGGACATCGACGGCAAGACCAACGAGCTGGCGATCCCGAAGTCCGTGCAGCGCGACCCGATCAAGGGCTTCCTGGAGCACGTCGACCTTCAGCTGGTCAAGCGCGGCGAGCAGGTCAACGTCGAGATCTTCGTCCAGACCGAGGGCGAGCTGGCCCCCGGCGGCAACCTGCTGGAGCACGTCCTGAACGCGCTTCCGGTCGAGGCCGAGGCCACGCACATCCCCGAGTCCGTCACCGTCTCCATCGAGGGTCTGACGGCCGGCGACTCCGTCCTCGCCAAGGACATCACCCTGCCGAAGGGCACCAAGCTGGCCGTCGACGGTGAGACCGTCGTCCTCCAGGTGCTGGCCGCGCAGGCCGAGGAGTCGGAGGGCGAAGAGGCCGCGGGCGACGAGGCCGCCGAGGCCTGAGCCCGAGCGCTCGCCGTATAGGCTCCAGCCGCTGCTCCCTGAGGGGGGCGGCGGCTGTTGCACGTGAGGAGACATGGACGTGACCACCCCTGCAGGTGCCCCCTGGCTGATCGTCGGCCTCGGCAACCCCGGGCCGGAGTACGCCGCCAACCGGCACAACGTCGGCTTCATGGTGGCCGATCTGCTGGCCGAGCGGATCGGGGGCCGGTTCAAGCGGGCCGGGAAGGCGCAGGCGCAGGTCGTCGAGGGGCGGATCGGGCCGCCGGGGCCGGCCGGCCGGCGGGTCGTGCTGGCCAAGCCGATGTCCTTCATGAACCTGTCCGGCGGACCGGTGAACGCGCTCAAGGACTTCTACAAGGTGCCGGTCGCGAACATCGTGGCGGTCCACGACGAGCTCGACATCGACTACGGCGTCCTGCGGCTCAAGCTCGGCGGCGGGGACAACGGCCACAACGGGCTGAAGTCGATGACGAAGGCGTTCGGGGCGGAGTACCACCGGGTGCGGTTCGGGATCGGGCGCCCGCCGGGCCGTATGCAGGTCGCGGACTTCGTGCTGAAGGACTTCTCGTCGAGCGAGCGCAAGGAGCTCGACTACTTCGTGGACCGTGCGGCCGACGCGGTGGAGGCGCTGGTGACCGAGGGTCTTGAGCGGGCGCAAAGCACGTATAACTCCTGACTTGTCCCCCGGTGCGCCGGGCCCGAGTTGACCCCGCGCAGGCCCATGGCCAATGATCCCGGCCATGCCTGCCACCGCCCCCACCGCCCGCCGGGCCTCGGTCGCCGCGCTGCGGTTCGGACGGCTCGCGTCGATGGGGACGGTCACGCTGCTGATCCTGGTGGCGGGGGTGTGGGGGTCCTGGGGCAGCGCGCAGTACGTGATGCTGACCAAGGGGCGGGAGCGCGGCACGGTCGAGGTGACCCGGTGCGCGCAGGACATGTGCAGCGGTCCGTACACGCCCCTGTCGCACGGGTCCGTGGCGCGCGACCGGGTCGTCATCGAGAAGTCGGTGGCCGTCCGGAAGGGCCGTACCTACCCGGTGGTGGTGAAGCCCGGCAGTGCCGAGGTCGTGCGGTCGGGGACGGCCGGGGTGCTGTACGCCTGGGTGCCGATGGGCGGGGCGCTGCTGCTCGCGTCGGTGGTCGTGGCGGGCGGGCTGCGCAGGAGCGGGCTCGCGTGGGTGCTGGCGGGGTCGGGGACGGCACTGCTCACGGCGGCTTTCGTGACCATCTGAGGGCTTTCGCCGTTGTCGGTTCCTGTGGAGAACGAGAGTGTTGTCTGTTCGTGATTGACCAGAGGTCAGTCGCGGCTGGATGCTGAGCCGCCCCCTCCACATCTTCCCGTTCCACTCTCGAAGATGGACTACTGCCCCATGCGCACCCTCACCCGCTTCGGCGTCCTGTCCGCCGTCGCCTCGGCGGCCCTCCTGGTCGCCCCGGCCGCCCACGCCACCGCTCCCGGTGACAACGGAACCGTGAAGATCCACGACGCCACCACCGGCGAAGAGCTCCGCAAGAACGAGCCGCACGTCTGCACCTTCTACCTCGACGCCTTCGGCTTCGACGCCGTCCAGGAGGTCGACTGGCACATCGAGGCCTGGGCCCCGACGGCCGACGTCAAGGGCGAGACCGTGAAGTCCGGCGAGATCACGCTGGACTCCGAGGGCCACGGCCGCACGGAGGACCTGTCGTTGCCCGACGGTCACTACAAGCTGTTCTGGAACTTCGAGGGGGAGAAGGGCGCCGCCAAGCACAAGGTCTTCTGGACCGACTGCGAGGACGAGCAGGGCGGCGGTACGACGGCCACGCCGACGACCTCGCCCTCCGGCACCCCCGGAACGGGCGGATCGGCCTCCCCCAGCGCCGAGCCCAGCGAGTCCGCCGGCGGCGGCTCCACCGAGCCCGGGACCTCCCCGTCGGCTTCTTCCTCCGCCTCCGCGCAGGGCACCACCGGTGACCTCGCCGAGACCGGCAACGGCGCTCCCGTCGGCCTGCTCTCCGGGGTCGCGGCCGCGCTGCTGGCGGCGGGCGCTTACCTCGTCGTCCGGCGGCGCCGGGCCTGACGTACCGAAAAGGCGGTGCCCCCGGAATCCGGGGGCACCGCCTTTTCGCGTGTGCGGGGGTCAGCCGGTGTTGCGCAGGCCCGCGGCGACGCCGTTGACGGTCAGCAGCAGGGCGCGGGAGAGCAGCGGGTCGGGCTGCTCACCGGCGGCGGCCGCCTCGCGCTGGCGCTTGAGCAGCGCCACCTGGAGGTAGGAGATCGGGTCCAGGTAGGCGTCGCGGATGGCGAAGGTCTGCTTGAGGACCGGGGCGGCGTCGAGGAGTTCGTCCTCGCCGGTGATCTTCAGGACCTCGCGGACGGTCAGTTCGTGTTCGGCCTTGATGGTGTCGAAGATGTGCCGCAGCTCCTCGGGGACGAGGGTGTCGACGTAGTGGGCGGCGATCCGCAGGTCCGTCTTGGCCAGCGTCATCTCGACGTTGGAGATGAAGTTGCGGAAGAAGTGCCACTGCTCGTGCATCTCGTCGAGCACGGTGTCCAGGCCCGCCTCGCGCAGCGCCTTCAGGCCGGAGCCGACGCCGAACCAGCCGGGCACGATCTGGCGGGACTGGGTCCAGCCGAACACCCACGGGATGGCCCGCAGCCCGTCCAGGGAGACGCCCGAGCCGGGGCGGCGGGACGGCCGGGAGCCCAGGTGCAGGTCGGCGAGCTGGTCCACGGGCGTCGAGGCGAGGAAGTACGTCGGCAGGTCGGGGTCCTCGACGAGCCTGCGGTAGGCGGCGTGCGCGGCGTCCGAGACGACGTCCATCGCCGCGTCCCAGCGGGCCAGGGCCTCGTCGGACTGGCGGGGCGCGGTGTGCAGGGCGGACGCCTGGAGGGTGGCGGCGACCGTGAGTTCCAGGTTCTCCCGGGCCAGGGACGGCACGAGGTACTTGTCGGAGATGACCTCGCCCTGCTCGGTGACCTTGATCTCGCCCTCCAGGGTGCCCCAGGGCTGGGCGAGGATCGCGTCGTGCGAGGGGCCGCCGCCGCGGCCGACGGTGCCGCCGCGGCCGTGGAAGAGGCGCAGGCGCACGCCGTACCGGTGCGCCACGTCACGCAGGCGCCGCTGGGCGCGGTGGATCTCCCACTGCGAGGTGGTGATGCCGCCGAACTTGGAGGAGTCGGAGTAGCCGAGCATGACCTCCTGCACATCGCCGCGCAGGGCCACGAGCCTGCGGTACGACGGGTCGGAGAGCATGTCCTCCAGGATGGTGTCGGCGGCCTTGAGCTCGTCGGTGGTCTCCAGGAGCGGCACGATGCCGATCTTCGCCCACCCGGCGTGCAGGTCGAGCAGACCGGCCTCACGGGCCAGCACCGCCGCCGCGAAGACGTCGTCGGCGCCCTGGCACATCGAGATGATGTACGACTCGATGACCTCGGGTCCGAAGACCTCCAGGGCCCGCTTCACGGTCTGGAAGACGCCGAGGGTCTTCTCGCCGGCCGCGTCGACCGGGGCCGGGGTGGGCGCGAGGGGCCGGCGCGAGCGCAGCTCCTTGGCGAGCAGCTTGGCCCGGTACTCGCGGGGCATGTCCGCGTACCGCCAGGACTCCTCGCCGAGCCGGTCGAAGAGCTGGCCGAGGGCGTGGTGGTGGGCGTCGGCGTGCTCGCGGACGTCCATGGTGGCCAGCTGGAGGCCGAAGGCGGCGAGGGTGCGGATGGTGCGGTTCATCCGGCCGTCGGCGAAGAGCCCGCCGCGGTGTTCCCTCAGCGAGGTCTGGATGAGGGTCAGGTCGTGCAGCAGCTCGCTGGTGCCGAGGTAGTCCCGGCCGTCCTCGTGCGGGATGCCCTTGGCCAGCCGGGTCTTGGTGTTCTCCAGCTTCTGCCGGATGCAGGTGGCCTTGAGCCGGTACGGCTCCTCGGCGTTGAGGCGCTTGTAGCGGGGGCTGATCTCCGGCAGGCGCTCCAGGTCGGCCTTGAGGGACTCCAGGAGCTCCTCGGTGGCGCCGGTGTAGCGGATGGAGTTCGACAGGAAGCCGCGCAGCTCGTCGATGAGCTCCAGGGCGTCGTTGATGCCGTGCTCGTGCTGGAGGATCAGGACGTCCCAGGTGACCTGGGGCGTGACGTTGGGGTTGCCGTCGCGGTCGCCGCCGATCCAGGTGCCGAAGGTGAGGGGGCGGGTGGCGTCGGGGATTCTGACGCCGACACGCTCCAGTTCCGCCGTCAGGTCCTCCAGGACGTCGCCGACCGCGCCGGCGTGCAGCTCGTCGAGGTAGTAGATGGCGTTGCGGGCCTCGTCGGCGGGCTCGGGGCGCACCACGCGCAGCTCGTCGGTCTGCCAGACGAGGTCGATGTTCTCGGCCAGACGGGTGTCGTAGCGGCGCCGGTCCGCCTCGATGACCGGGGTCTCCAGGAGGGCCGCGATCCGGCGGAGCTTGTTCAGCACCGAGCGGCGGGCGGCCTCGGTGGGGTGGGCGGTGAAGACCGGGCGGACGTTGAGGTTGGCGACGGTCTGGCGCAGGTGCTCGGGGTCGGCGTCCTTGAGGCGGTCGGCCGTACGGGCGAGGAGTCCGCCCTCGGCGGCGCGCCGGGCCCGCAGTTCACGGCCGCGGTGCACCTGCTCGGTGACGTTGGCCAGGTGGAAGTAGGTGGAGAAGGCGCGGACCAGCTTGGCGGCGGTCTCCAGTTCGGTGCCGCGCAGCAGCTCGGCGGCGGCCTCGCCGTCCTCTCGGGTGAGGCGGCGCACCTTCTCGACGAGTTCCAGCAGCTCGGGGCCCTCCTGGCGGACGAGGGTCTCGCCCAGGAGATCGCCCAGCCGGCGGATGTCGGCACGCAGCTCGGTACTGGTCGACGTGGCGCTCGTAGTCAGGTCGTCGGCACTGCTCACAGGTGCGGCTCCTTGCAGTGTTGAAGCTCGTCCGGGAGGGGAACCCGGAGCGCGGTCGTGCGGCAGCCGCCGCATACGGCCGGGTCATCCGGGAAGAAATCAGAGCGGACCGCGCTGTCCGACCGACTCCAAGGATAGGTGTCCATGCGGACGCGCAGACTCTCGGGCTCTTGTCGCCGGGCGCCGCACTGCCATACTTACGACGCCGTAGGTTACGGAACCGTAGGGACCGTCGTCACGGAACCCGGGAAGGACTCCCGCAGCCCGGCATCTGTTCTCAACCCTCGAAACCCCACAGGGGACGCCCATGACCACGCGCTCCGATGTGATCGCAGACGCCCCGAAGGCGCCCGACGGCTCGACTCCGCCCTCCGCGACACTGGGCGGTGAGCAGAAGCGTTCGATCGAACAGATCACGCTGCTCCTCTTCATCACCGTTCCGTTCCTCGCCCTGCTCGCGGCGGTGCCGCTGGCCTGGGGCTGGGGCGTGAGCTGGCTCGACCTGGGCCTTCTGGTCTTCTTCTACTACCTCGGCTGCCACGGCATCACGATCGGCTTCCACCGCTACTTCACACACGGCTCCTTCAAGGCCAAGCGGCCGCTCCGGATCGCGCTGGCGATCATGGGATCACTGGCGGTCGAGGGGCCGCTGGTGCGGTGGGTGGCCGACCACCGCAAGCACCACAGGTTCTCCGACGCCGAGGGCGACCCCCACTCGCCGTGGCGGTTCGGGGAGACGGTCCCGGCACTGATCAAGGGCCTGTGGTGGGCCCACATCGCCTGGATGTTCGATGAGGAGCAGACCCCGCAGGACAAGTACGCGCCGGACCTGATCAAGGACCCGGCGATCCGGGCGATCTCCCGCCAGTTCATCTACTGGACGATGCTCTCCCTCGCCCTGCCCGCCGTGATCGGCGGTCTGGTGACGATGTCCTGGTGGGGCGCCTTCACCGGGTTCTTCTGGGGCTCCCTGGTCCGGGTCTGCCTGCTGCACCACGTGACCTGGTCGATCAACTCGATCTGCCACGCGGTCGGCAAGCGGCCCTTCAAGTCGCGGGACCGCTCGGGCAACGTGTGGTGGCTGGCCGTGCTGTCCTGCGGCGAGTCCTGGCACAACCTGCACCACGCCGACCCGACGTCGGCGCGGCACGGGGTGATGCGGGGTCAGCTCGACTCCTCCGCGCGGATCATCCGCTGGTTCGAGATGCTCGGCTGGGCGTACGACGTGCGCTGGCCGTCACGCTCGCGTATCGATTCGCGCCGGAACACGGACGGGGACGGCTCCCGGCGCAAGGAGGAGACCGTCGAGGCGGCATGATGGACGCCGTGGCGACCGACTCCAGCAGTACCCCGAGCAGCGAAGCGAAGCCGCGGCGAGCCCGGCGCACCCGGATGACGGGGGCCGAACGCCGCGCGCAGTTGCTGGAGATCGGTCGCACGCTCTTCGCCGCGAAGGGCTTCGAGGGCACGTCGGTGGAGGAGATCGCGGCGAAGGCCGGCGTCTCCAAGCCGGTGGTGTACGAGCACTTCGGCGGCAAGGAGGGCCTGTACGCGGTGGTGGTGGACCGTGAGATGCGGCGCCTGCTGGACATGGTGACCAGTTCCCTGACCGCCGGCCACCCCCGGGAACTGTGCGAACAGGCCGCCTTCGCCCTCCTCGACTACATCGAGGAGTACACGGACGGCTTCCGCATCCTGGTCCGCGACTCCCCGATCCCCCAGTCCACGGGTTCCTTCGCCTCGCTCATCTCGGACATCGCGACCCAGGTGGAGGACATCCTGGGCCGCGAGTTCAAGCGGCGCGGCTTCGATCCCAAGCTGGCCCCGCTGTACGCCCAGGCACTGGTCGGCATGGTCGCCCTGACCGGTCAGTGGTGGCTGGACGTGCGCCGCCCGAAGAAGGCGGAGGTGGCGGCGCACCTGGTGAACCTGGCCTGGCACGGCCTGGACGGGCTGGAGGCCAAGCCCCGCCTGATAGGACGCAGGAAGAGCTGAGCCGGACCGCACGACGGCCCGGGCACCTAGGGGTGCCCGGGCCGGTGCGTCGTCCGTGCCGTCAGTGCTTGAAGGTGTCCTTCGCCTTCTCCTTGGCCTGGCGCGCGTCGCCCTTGGACTGCGCCATGCGGCCCTCGGCCTCCATGCTCTCGTTGCCGAGCGCGCGCCCCACGGCCTCCTTGGCCTTGCCCTTGGCCTGTTCCTTCTTGGCCTTGGCCTTCTGGTCTCCTGCCACCGTTCTCACTCCCAGCGATTGCAGACTCCGCGGTCTTCACTGCGGGTGACCCGGCCATCGCCGGTCAAACAGAGAAATCCAGCCGCGTCCCGACGGGGTCGCGGGCGTCAGCCCTCCTTGCAGGTGTCAGCCCTCCTTGCGGGCGACGGCGAAGACGCGGCGGAAGGGGAACGGCGTGCCGTGCGGTCCCGCCGGGTACGCCTCGCGCAGAGCCGCCCGGTAGGCGGTCAGGAACTCCTCCCGGGCCGGCGGGTCGTCGGCGAGGGCGGTGAGGAGCGGGCGCAGGCCCGTGCCCTTGACCCAGTCGAGGACCGGGTCCTCGCCCTGGAGCAGGTGCACGTACGTCGTCTCCCAGGCGTCCACCGCGCAGCCCAGGTCGGCCAGTTCCGCCAGGTAGGCCTCGGGCGTGCGGACGGCGTCCTCGTGGCGCAGGGTGTGCGCGAGCCCGGCGCGCTCGGCGAGCTCGCGCATCAGCCGGTGGCTCGGGGAGTCGAAGTTGCCGGGCACCTGGAAGGCGAAGGTGCCGCCCGGCGCCAGTCCCGCCACCCACGCCCGGAAGCGCTCCACGTGCCCCGGCACCCACTGGAGCGTGGCGTTGCTGACGATGAGGCCGTACGGCCGCGCGGGCGTCCAGGTGCGGACGTCCGCGTGGGCGAAGTCGAGGCGGCCGCCGCCGGGGGTGGGGCCGGCGTACTCGACGCGTGCCTTGTCGAGCATCTCGGCGGAGTTGTCGTAGCCGGTGATCCGGGCCGTGGGCCAGCGGGCGGCGAGCAGCGCCGTCACGTTGCCGGGGCCGCAGCCGAGGTCGGCGATCAGGGGCCGGTCCCCGGGCGGGTCCGGGATGCGGGCGAGCAGGTCGGTGAAGGGGCGGGCGCGGTGGTCCGCGTGGCGGAGGTACTGGGCGGGGTCCCAGGTGGGGGTCGTCATGTCTCTCACCTTCCCCGGCGCTTCTCTTGACGTCAAGACACTCGACATCAAGAGACTTCATGTCGACACAACCACTACACTGATCGTCATGGAGGACGAGGTCGATCGGCTGGTCGCTGCGTGGCGCCGGGAGCGCCCTGACCTCGACGTGGAACCGCTCGAGGTGCTCAGCCGGGTGAGCAGACTGGCCCGGCACCTGGACCGGGCGCGCCGGCTCGCCTTCGCGGAGCACAGCCTGGAGCCCTGGGAGTTCGACGTGCTGACCGCGCTCCGGCGCGCGGGGACGCCGTACCAGCTCTCCCCGGGGCAGTTGCTGACGCAGACGCTGGTCACCTCGGGCACCATGACCAACCGCATCGACCGGCTGGCCAAGAAGGGCCTGGTGGAGCGGCTGCCCGACCCGAGCGACCGGCGCGGGGTGCTGGTCCGGCTCACCGAGGACGGCAAGGACCGCGCGGACCAGGCCCTCGCCGGTCTGCTGGAGCAGGAGCGTGCGATCCTCGCCGAGCTCTCCCGCGCCCAGCGCGGGGAACTGGCCGGACTGCTACGCCAGTTGACCGCCCCGTTCGACAACATCCCCGGCTAGGTCGACCGGGCCCACGCCCGCGCGCCGCGCCAGGGCGACGGCGGCCAGGGTGGAGTGCACGCCCAGCTTGCCGAGGACGTTCTGCATGTGGGTGCGCACGGTGTGCGGGGACAGGAACAGTCTCTCCGCCACCGCCTTGCGGCCGAGACCGGCCACCATGCAGCGCAGCACCTCCCGTTCGCGCGGGGTGAGGGACTCCACCAGCCGCTCGCTCTCGGTGCGGTGCTTGCGGGCCGCGGTGAGCTCCCTGAGCACGCCGGTGAGCAGGGCGGGCGGCAGATGGGTCTCGTCGCGCAGCACCCCCCGGATGACGGTGAGCAGCCGGGACAGCGAGCAGTCCTTGGCGACCCAGCCCGAGGCGCCGGCCTGGAGGGCGAGCGCGGCCCGGCGCGGGTCGTCCTTCTCGGCGAGCACGACGATCCGGACCGCGGGCTGCGCCGTGCGGACCCCGGCGACCAGCGAGATGCCGTCGACGAGACCGTCCTCGCCGCCGTCCTGCACGGACATGGCGGACCTGATGCCCTGGACGTTGCCGCCCAGGTCGGCGTCGACGAGCAGCACGTCGAAACGGCGGCCCTCGGCGGCCGCGCGCTCCAGACTGCGCAGCGCGGCGGGACCGCTGCCGGCCGCGGAGACCTCCACGTCGGGCTCGGCCGCCAGCGCGGCGGCGAGCGACTCGGCGAAGATGCGATGGTCGTCGACGACCAGGACTCGGATGCGAACCACGAAACCCCCTTCCCCAAGCTCTCGAAGAGCAGGGGATACCCCGTCGTCCTCGACTGAGGACGACTCGGGAGACGACACCGTCGCGGGCACGACGCCCGAAGCACGATGGCCGCACGGCCGCCGCCGTGCAAGAACTGCTACCCCCACTTCGGGCGCCGTACCCGACCGTCTCGCCCCCTGATGCACAGCACCGGCCCCCACCGGTGCTGTTCATCAGGGTACGGCCGGGGGCCAGGAGCGGAAGGTTATTTGCAGAACTGGCTGTCCGGTGCGTTTATGGTGAGCCGCATGTTTCGTCTGGAGACAGAAGTCGACAAAGCCCGGCGGGATCTGCTCCGCAAACGGCTGCTGGAGACCAACACGGCGGCCTCCCCGGTCCTGCGCGCACTGCGCGGAACCCCAGGTGAACGGGAACTTCCGCTCCACGTCTGGGCGTTGGACGACTCCGGCGCGTTGGCGGGCGGACTGGTCGGCCACACCTGGACGAGCTGGCTGCACGTGACCCATCTGTGGGTCGACGGACGGCACCGCGGGGCGGGCCTGGGTTCGCAGTTGCTCGCACACGCGGAGCGCACGGCGCACGACGAGCGGGGCTGTGCCTCCGTACGCCTGGAGACCTGGGACTTCCAGGCGCCGGATTTCTACCGGAAGCACGGGTACGAGGTGGTGTGCGTGATCCCGGACTATCCGCCGGGGATCACGGAGTACACCCTCACCAAGCGGCTCACCGCCTGAAACGCCACGAGCCCGGCTCGTCCGCCGGCTCCATGCCCAGCTCCCCCGCGATGCCGGCCGCGCGGCGGTGGGGGACGTCGGGGTAGTGCGCGGGGTGGACCTCGACGAACCCGTGGTCGTCGGCCGAGGCCGTGCGCAGCGCCTCCCGGAGCGTGTGCTCCTGCTCCGCCACCCTGGCCCGCTCCTCCCGTCGGCGGGCGACGAGCGCACCCCGGCGGGCCGTGGCCCCGACGACGCCGAGCGCGATCAGCGCGAACGCCGCTACGCCCAGGACTTCCCCGGTCGCGCCCGTGTCGTCCGGGAGCCGGGGGCGCAGGGCGCCCGCGGGGTCGGCGAGCACGGTGACGGTCTGTCCGACGGCGAAGCTGCCGGACGCGGCCCGGAGGGCGGGGCCCGGGAGCCTGGTGCCGTCGCGGCGCGCGAGGGCGTAGTCGTAGGTGTCCGCCTCCCGCCCAGTGTCCGGGGCGGGCCAGTCCCGTACGACGGTGGCGGTGACCCGTTCGCCCCGCCGGTCCAGGGTGAGCTCGTCGCGGGCCTGGTCGGCGACGTGCACGGCCGCCAGGGAGGCCCCCACCACCAGCAGCGCGGCCGGCAGCCCCGTCTGGTCCGCGCACAGCTTCGTCAGCAGCACGGCGAGGAGCACACCGTGCGCGATCCACAGGGGCACGAGGAGTGCGCAGCCCTGGTGGTCCGCCAGGACGAAGAAGCCGGCGATCGCGGCGAGCGCGTAGCAGCCGGTGCCGATCGCCGACAGGATACGAAGGCGCCCGCGACTCACGCTCCGACGCTACTGGCGCGTATGCCAGGGAGAGGCCCGGCTTTCCCCAAGTTCGGATCAAGCCGGGCAAAACAGCGGTCAGCCGGTCTCAGGCCAGGCGTCGCGCCCCCGCCGACGGCACCGCCTCGAACACCCGCGGAGCGGTGAACTCGGCTGCGGCGAAGGCCTCTTGGACCGCCTTGGTGATCGTCTCCACGTCGGCCGCCTCGGCCAGCACGATCGCCGAACCGCCGAAGCCGCCGCCGGTCATCCGCGCGCCCAGGGCACCGGAGGCGAGGGCGGTGTCGACGACCAGGTCCAGCTCCGGGCAGGAGATCCGGAAGTCGTCGCGCAGCGAGGCGTGTCCGGCGACCAGCACCGGTCCGATCGCACGGGTCTCGCCCGACTCCAGCAGGGCGACGACCTTCTCGACCCGCTCGTCCTCGGTGACCACGTGCCGCACCAGGCGTACGGCCTCCTCGTCGTCGCCCAGTCGCTCCAGGGCCGCGTCGAGCTCGCCGTAGGGGATGTCCCGCAGCGCGTCCACGCCGAGCAGGGCCGCGCCCCGCTCGCAGCCCGCGCGGCGCTTGCCGTACTCGCCCTCGTTGTGGGCGTGCTTGACCCGGGTGTCGACGACCAGCAGGACCATGCCCTCGGCGGCGAGGTCGAAGGGGATCTGCTTCTGGGCGAGGTCCCGGGTGTCGAGGAACAGGGCGTGGCCGTCCTCGCAGCAGGCGGACGCGGTCTGGTCCATGATCCCGGTGGGGGCGCCGACATAGACGTTCTCGGCGCGCTGGCACAGCCGGGCCAGCTGCCAGCGCTGGAGGCCGAGGCCGAACAGGTCGTTCAGCGCGAGGGCGACGACGACCTCCAGGGCCGCCGAGGAGGACAGGCCCGCGCCCGCCGGGACCGTCGAGGCGAGGTGGACGTCCGCGCCGGTGACCGGGTGCCCGGCCTCGCGCAGCGCCCAGACGACACCGGCCGGGTAGGCGGTCCAGTTCCGGTCGCTCTCCGGGGCGAGGTCGGTGAGGCGCAGCTCCACGACACCGCCCTCGACGTCGGCCGAGTGCAGGCGCAGGACGCCGTCCGTGCGCCGGGAGACGGCCGCGACCGCGGTGTGCGGCAGCGCGAAGGGCATCACGAAGCCGTCGTTGTAGTCGGTGTGCTCACCGATGAGGTTGACGCGGCCCGGCGCCGACCAGACACCCTCGGGCTCGGTTCCGTAGAGCTCCACGAAACCACGCTGCACCTGCTCCACTACTGCTCCCTCGCGATGTACTGCGCGAACTCCCAGGCGTCCGCGACGATCCCCGCGAGATCCGCGCGGGTCGGGTTCCAGCCCAGCTTCTCGCGGGCGGTGGCGGCGGAGGCGACCAGGGTGGCCGGGTCGCCGTCCCGGCGCGGGGCCACGACCTCGGGGATCGGGTGCCCGGTGACCTTGCGGACGGTCTCGATGACCTGGCGGACCGAGAAGCCCTCGCCGTTGCCGAGGTTGCAGATGAGGTGCTCGCCCGGCTGCGCCGCCTTCAGCGCGAGGAGGTGGGCGTCGGCCAGGTCGGCGACGTGGATGTAGTCGCGCACGCAGGTGCCGTCCGGGGTGGGGTAGTCCTCGCCGAAGACGGAGATCGCCTCGCGCCTGCCCTGCGCGACCTGGAGGATCAGCGGGATGAGGTGCGACTCGGGGTCGTGCCGCTCGCCCTGCTTGCCGTAGGCGCCCGCGACGTTGAAGTAGCGCAGGGACACGGCACCGAGGCCGTGCGCGTTCGCCTCGCTGGTGATCATGAAGTCGACGGCGAGCTTGGAGGCGCCGTAGGGGTTGGTGGGCCTGGTCGGCGCCGACTCGACGATCGGCACCTCCTCGGGCTCCCCGTAGGTGGCGGCCGTGGAGGAGAAGACGAGCTTTTTCACGCCCGCCTCGCGCATGGCGCCGAGCAGCGCCATCGTCCCGCCGACGTTGTTGTCCCAGTACTTCTCGGGCTTCACGACCGACTCGCCGACCTGCGAGAACGCGGCGAAGTGGAGCACGCCGTCGAAGGAGGGGTCCAGCCACTTGGCGGCGTCGCGGATGTCGCCCTCGATGAAGGCGGCCCCGGCCGGGACGCCCTCGCGGAAACCGGTGGAGAGGTTGTCGAGGACGACGACCTCGTGGCCGGCCTCCAGCAGGTGCTGGGCCACGACACCGCCGACGTATCCCGCGCCACCTGTCACCAGGTACTTCATGAACTCGCTACCTCTCGCAGTCGCTGTGCCGCGGCTTCCGGACGGATGTCGTTGATGAAGACGTTCATGCCCGACTCGGAGCCCGCGAGGAACTTCAGCTTGCCGGACGTGCGACGAATGGTGAAAAGCTCGAGGTGCAGAGCGAAGTCGTCACGGCTCACGCCCTCGAACTCCTCCAGCTGGCCGAACGGCGCCTGGTGCCAGGCGGCGATGTACGGCGTGGGCGGCTCACCTTCGCCGAAGATCCGGTCGAAGCGCCTCAAGAGTTCCAGATAGACCTGGGGGAACTCTGTGCGGGCCTCCTCGTCGAGGCCGAGCAGGTCCGGCACCCGGCGCTTCGGGTACAGGTGCACCTCGTACGGCCAGTGCGCCGCGTAGGGCACGAAGGCGACCCAGTGCTCGCCCTCCAGGACGACCCGCTCGCCGGCGAGTTCGCTGTCCACCACGGCGTCGAAGAGGTTCTCCCCTCCGGTCGCCTCCTTGTGGGCCGCGAGAGAACGCAGCATCAGTGCGGTGCGAGGGGTGGTGAACGGGTAGGCGTAGATCTGGCCATGCGGGTGACCCAGGGTCACACCGATCTCAGCACCCCGGTTTTCGAAACAGAAGACCTGCTCCACGGAGGGCAGATGCGACAGCTCCGACGTCCGGTCGGTCCACGCGTCCAGGACGAGCCGCGCCTGCTCCTCGGTGAGGTCGGCGAAGGACGCGTTGTGGTCCGAGGTGAAGCAGACGACCTCACAGCGCCCCGAGTCGCCGGCCAGCGAGGGGAAACGGTTCTCGAAGACCACGACGTCGTACGACGAGTCCGGGATCTCGCTCAGCCGCTCACCCTGCGAGGGGCACAGCGGGCACTCGTCGGCGGGCGGGTGGTACGTGCGGCCCTGCCGGTGCGAGGCGACGGCCACGGAGTCGCCGAGCAGCGGATCCCGTCGGACCTCGGACGTGGTGACGGTCCGCTCCAGGGGCCGCCGGTCCACGGCGTCGCGGACGGTGTCGTCGCGCAGGTCGTAGTAGATGAGCTCGCGACCGTCGGCCAGCCGGGTCGAGGTCTTCTTCACCGCTGCGCTCCTTCACTCAAACATAACTAAACACATGTAACCATAAACTCCCACCAAAGTCACCATCGGAATCAAACAAAGCGCATCAGCCGAGGTGTTCAATTGCTGACTATGCAAACCCCCACAAAAGGCGCATACCTGGCCGCCGAGCTCCGGCTCCCCACCAACTGGCTCGACTACACGATCCTCGGGATCTACTTCGTCGTCGTCCTCGGCATCGGCTTCGCTGCCCGTAGATCGGTGAAGACGAGCCTGGACTTCTTCCTCTCCGGACGCTCACTGCCGGCGTGGATCACGGGTCTCGCCTTCATCTCCGCCAACCTGGCCGCCACGGAGATCCTGGGGATGGCCGCCAACAGCGCGCAGTACGGCGCCTACACGGTCCACTGGTACTGGATCGGCGCCATCCCGGCCATGGTCTTCCTCGGCCTGGTGATGATGCCCTTCTACTACGGCAGCAAGGTGCGCTCGGTCCCCGAGATGCTCCTGCTGCGCTTCGACAAGTGGGCGCACCTGCTCAGCTCGGCTCTGTTCGCCTTCGCGGCCATCCTGATCGCGGGCGTGAACCTCTACGCCCTGGCGATCGTGGTCGAGGCCCTGCTCGGCTGGCCGCAGTGGGTGGCCATCGTGGTCGCCGGCGCCTTCGTGCTGGCCTACATCACCCTCGGCGGCCTCTCCTCGGCGATCTACAACGAGGTCCTCCAGTTCTTCGTGATCCTGGCGGCCCTGATCCCGCTGGTCGTCCTGGGCCTGAAGAAGGTGGGCGGCTGGGGCGGCCTCACGGACAAGCTGACGGCCGAACACGGCGAGAACTTCACCACCGCCTGGGGCGGCACGGGCATCGGCAGTGCCAACCCGCTGGGCGCGAACTGGCTGACGATCGTGCTGGGCCTGGGCTTCGTCCTGTCCTTCGGCTACTGGACGACGAACTTCGCGGAGGTCCAGCGCGCCCTGTCGGCGAAGAACCTGAGCGCGGCCCAGCGCACCCCCCTGATCGCCGCGTTCCCGAAGATCTTCATCGTGTTCCTGGTGATGATCCCGGGCCTGACGGCGGCGGCCCTGATCCCCGGCTTCGGCACCGCCGACTCCGGCTACCAGTACAACGACGCCATCCCGTACCTGATGGAACAGCTCCTGCCGAACGGCGTCCTCGGCATCGCGGTCACCGGACTCCTGGCCGCCTTCATGGCGGGCATGGCGGCCAACGTGTCCTCCTTCAACACGGTGTTCACGAACGACATCTGGGCGAGGTACGTACAGCGGGGGCGCGAGGACGGCTACTACGTCCGCTTCGGGCGCCTGATCACGGTGATCGGCGTCTGTGCGTCGGTCGGCACAGCCTTCCTGGCCTCCTCCTTCTCGAACATCATGAGCTACCTCCAGACGCTGTTCTCCTTCTTCAACGTGCCGATGTTCGTCGTCTTCATCGTCGGCATGTTCTGGCGGCGCGCGTCCGCCAAGTCGGGCTTCTGGGGACTGCTGGCCGGCACGGTCGCGGCGATGGTGAACTACTTCTGGATCTACAAGCAGGGCATCATCGACATCCCGTCCGACCAGGGCGCCAACTTCGTCTCCGCGATCGTCGGCTTCGTGGCCGGTGCGGTGGTCATGGTCGCCGTCTCCCTGTTCACCGCCCCCAAGCCGGCCGAGGAACTCCAGGGTCTCGTCTACGGCACGACGTCCCCGGGCATGTCCGAGCCCCCCGCCGTCGGCGACGACGCCTGGTACCGCAGGCCGGCCCTGCTGGGCTGGGGTGCCGTGGTACTGGCCGCCGTCTGCTACATCCCGTTCTCGTTCTGACCGCGGGAGGATTGAGGAACCATGTCCGAACACGACGTCCAGCGAGAAGTCGCCGAACTCCAGGCCAAGTCGGCCACGGCGGCCCGCATCTTCGACCTGCGCCGCATCATCGGCGGCCTGTTCGTCCTCTACGGCATCATCGTCACGATCGCCGGCATCAACCCGTCCGACTCCTCCCTCGACAAGTCGGAGGGCGTCAACATCAACCTCTGGACGGGCCTGGGCATGCTGGCCCTCGGGATCTTCTTCCTGATCTGGCAGAAGCTGAAGCCTGTGGTGCCTGTGCCGGTGGACGAGGAGACCGACGGCGCGTAGAGGTTGTCGGCCGGGCGCGTGGGAGCTGGTCGCGCAGTTCCCCGCGCCCCTAGGGGGGTGCAGTCACGCACGCCACGATGGACCGTTGGTCGCGTACGGCGGTGAGGGGACGGGGTGGGGGGTGTCCGCCCGCAGCGGCCGGCGTCCGTTGCAGAGCACTGCTGAAGTGGCCGAGCCGCCGGACCGAGGACGGATACCCCCCACCCCGGCACCGACCCACCCACCGGCCCGCACGCGCTACACACGCCCCCACCGAACAGGCGGCTGCGCCGCAGGCATCAGGGGCGCGGGGAACTGCGCAAAAACGCCCGCCCCCACCGAACCCGCACCCGGACCCGGACCCGGACCCGCCCCTTACGACCCCACCGGCCCGGCCCGATCCAGCAACCCCGTCCGAGCCGCCAGCGCCGCCGCCTCCAACCGGGACCCCACCCCCAGTTTCATCAGCACCCGCTGCACATGCGTCCGGGCCGTGGACGGCGCTATCCCCATCCCCGCCGCGATCAGCCGGGTGTCCTCCCCGTCGGCCACCCGCACCAGCACCTCCACCTCCCGGGGCGTCAGCATCTGGAGCAGCCGCTGACCCTCGTCGTCCGGCTGGGCCGCGGGATTGAGCAGTTCGCCGAACGCCCCCTGGAGCAACTGCGGAGCAACCGCCGCCTCCCCCGCCCGGGCCTTCATGATCGCCCGCTCGACACCCTCGATGCGCTCGTCGTGCCGTACGTATCCGGAGGCCCCCGCGGCGAACGCCGCGGCGATCCCGCGAGGGCTCGGCACCGGCCCCAGCACCAGCACCGCCACCTGCGGCCGCTCCCGCTTGATCTTCACCACCGGGTCGAACATCCCCGGCTCGGCCGGCGTGGCCGTCCCCAGCAGGCACACCTCGGGCGCCCGGCTGATCACCAGTTCCGCCGCCCCCGCCGCGGGCGCCGCCGCCGCGAGCACCCGGTGCCCGCGCAGTTTCAACGCCGAGGCCAGCGCCTCGGCGAGCAATCGGTGGTCGTCGACCACCATGAGCCGAACTCCCATCGACCAACCCCCCAGTCACCCCGATGGATCCGCGTGAATGCCCCACGGTGAAGCCCACTGATCCGCACGGGCGGAGGACCTCTCCCGGCACTCTCTCCCGGCACCCCCGCCCTTCATGCCCCCGGAAGCTACACGCTAGTTCGACGTTGCGCTTCCCCTACCGGTGAGAAGTGTCCCGGAAGTGCTGAATTCCTGGCTTTCCTGTCGTTCGAGGACGATGTGCCGCACCTTCACGCGTCCTCGGCGAGCTCCAGCCAGCGCATCTCCAGCTCCTCGCGCTCCCCGGCGAGGTCGCGCAGTTCGGCGTCGAGGGAGGCCACCTTCCCGAAGTCCGTGGCGTTCTCGGCGATGGACGCGTGCAGCTTCGCCTCCTTCTCGGAGATCTTGTCGAGCTGCCGCTCGATCTTCTGGAGCTCCTTCTTCGCGGCCCGCTGGTCGGCGGAGCTCTTCTCGACAGCCGGCTTCTCCACCACGGGCGCCGAGGCGACGGCCGCCTCCTCCATCCGCTGCCGTCGCTCCAGGTACTCGTCGATGCCCCGCGGCAGCATCCGCAGGGTGGCGTCCCCGAGCAGCGCGAACACGCGGTCGGTCGTGCGCTCGACGAAGAACCGGTCGTGGGAGATGACGATCATCGAGCCGGGCCAGCCGTCGAGGACGTCCTCCAGCTGGGTCAGGGTCTCGATGTCGAGGTCGTTGGTGGGCTCGTCGAGGAAGAGGACGTTGGGCTCGTCCATCAGCAGCCGCAGGAGCTGGAGGCGGCGCCGCTCACCGCCGGACAGGTCCCCGACCGGCGTCCACTGCTTCTCCTTGTTGAAGCCGAAGGTCTCGCAGAGTTGCCCGGCGGTCATCTCGCGCCCCTTGCCGAGGTCGACGCGCTCCCGCACCTGCTGGACGGCCTCAAGGACCCGCACCGCGGGGTCGAGTTCGGCGACCTCCTGGGACAGGTAGGCGAGCTTGACGGTCCTCCCGACGACGACCCGCCCGCCCGCGGGCTGCTTCTCGCCCTCGGTCCGCGCGGCCTCGGCCATGGCCCGCAGCAGCGAGGTCTTGCCGGCGCCGTTGACCCCGACGAGACCGATCCGGTCGCCGGGGCCGAGCTGCCACGTCACATGCTTGAGCAGGACCTTGGGCCCGGCCTGGACGGTGACGTCCTCCAGCTCGAAGACGGTCTTCCCCAGCCGCGACGAGGCGAACTTCATCAGCTCGCTGCTGTCCCGCGGCGGCGGCACGTCGGCGATGAGCTCGTTGGCGGCCTCGACGCGGAAGCGCGGCTTGGAGGTCCGGGCGGGGGCGCCGCGCCGCAGCCAGGCCAGCTCCTTGCGGACGAGGTTCTGGCGCTTGGTCTCCTCGGTGGCGGCGATCCGCTCGCGCTCGGCACGGGCGAAGACGTAGTCGGAGTAGCCGCCCTCGTACTCGTAGACGTCGCCCTTCTGCACGTCCCACATGCGGGTGCAGACCTGGTCGAGGAACCACCGGTCGTGGGTGACGCAGACGAGCGCCGAGCGCCGCTCGCGCAGGTGCTTCGCCAGCCAGGCGATGCCCTCGACGTCGAGGTGGTTGGTGGGCTCGTCGAGGACGACCAGGTCCTGTTCCTCGATGAGCAGCTTGGCGAGGGCGATACGGCGGCGCTCGCCACCGGAGAGCGGCGCGATGACGGTGTCGAGGCCCTGCGGGAAGCCGGGCAGGTCGAGTCCGCCGAACAGTCCGGTCAGCACGTCGCGGATCTTGGCGTTGCCGGCCCACTCGTGGTCGGCCATGTCCCGGATGACCTCGTGCCGGACGGTGGCGGCGGGGTCGAGGGAGTCGTGCTGGGTGAGGACGCCGAGACGCAGTCCGCCGGAGTGCGTGACGCGTCCGGTGTCGGCGTCCTCCAGCTTGGCGAGCATGCGGATCAGGGTGGTCTTGCCGTCGCCGTTGCGGCCCACGACGCCGATGCGATCGCCCTCGGAGACGCCGAGCGAGACACCGTCCAGCAGGGCACGGGTGCCGTACACCTTGCTGACGTTCTCGACATTGACCAGATTGACGGCCATTTCTCTCCTGCCCGGGGGGATCGATCGACCCTCCAGGGTAGTCCGACCGCTAGGGCCGGATCACCGTCGCACCCGGCACCGGCCCGGACGCCGTGCGCACCGCCCGGCAGGTGCCGGAGTCGCGCAGCGCGTCCGCGATCCGGGCCGCCGACCCGCTGTCGCGGGCGAGGAACGCCGTGGTGGGCCCGGATCCCGACACCAGCCCGGCCAGGGCGCCCGCGGCGCTGCCCGCCGCGAGGGTGTCGGCGAGTTCCGGGAAGAGGGAGAGGGCGGCGGGCTGGAGGTCGTTGGAGACGGCGGCGGCAAGCGCGTCCGGGTCGCCTTCGGCCAGCGCGTCGAGCAGTCGCTCGGAGGCGACGGGCTCGGGGACGTCGAGGCCCTCGGTGAGCCGGTCGAACTCCCGGAAGACGGCCGGGGTGGACAGCCCGCGCTCCGCCATCGCGAACACCCACGAGAAGGTGCCGCCGACGTCGAGGGCGCGCAGCTTCTCCCCGCGTCCGGTGCCGAGGGCGGCCCCGCCGACCAGGCTGAACGGCACGTCACTGCCCAGCTCGGCGCAGATGTCGAGCAGTTCCGCACGGGAGGCGCCGGTGCCCCACAGCGCGTCGCAGGCCAGGAGCGCACCGGCGCCGTCCGCGCTGCCGCCGGCCATGCCGCCGGCGACGGGGATGTCCTTGGCGATGTGGATGTGGACGGCGGGGTCCAGGCCGCGGCGCTCCGCGAGGGCGATCGCCGCGCGGGCCGCGAGGTTGGTGCGGTCCAGGGGGACCTGGGCGGCGTCGGGGCCCTCGCAGGTGACGCGGAGCCCGTCGGCCGGGGTCACGGTCACCTCGTCGTGGAGGCCGACCGCGAGGAAGACGTTGGCCAGGTCGTGGAAGCCGTCGGGGCGGGCAGCGCCGACGGCGAGCTGGACGTTGACCTTGGCGGGGACGCGGACGGTGACGCTCACTGCTGGACCGGCTCCTTGTTCGGTGCGTGCTCCGCGATACGCGCGAACTCCTCGACGGTGAGGGCCTCCCCGCGGGCCTGGGGCGAGACCCCGGCGGCCACGAGGGCGCTCTCGGCGGCCGCGGCCGAACCGGCCCACCCGGCGAGCGCGGCCCGCAGGGTCTTGCGGCGCTGGGCGAAGGCCGCGTCGACGACGGCGAACACCTCGCGCCTGGAGGCGCTCGTCCTGATCGGCTCGCTCCTGCGGGTGAGCGCGACGAGTCCGCTGTCGACGTTGGGGGCGGGCCAGAAGACGTTGCGGCCGATCGACCCGGCCCGCTTGACCTCGGCGTACCAGTTGGCCTTCACGGACGGGACGCCGTACACCTTCGAGCCGGGCGCCGCGGCGAGCCGGTCGGCGACCTCCGCCTGCACCATGACGAGGGTGCGCTCGATGCTCGGGAAGGTGTCGAGCATGTGCAGCAGCACGGGTACGGCGACGTTGTAAGGGAGGTTCGCGACCAGTGCCGTCGGCGCGGGGCCGGGAAGGTCGGTGACGTGCATCGCGTCCGAGTGCACGAGGGCGAAACGGTCGGCCCGGTGCGGGATGCGGGCGGCGACGGTGGCGGGGAGTGCGGAGGCGAGTACGTCGTCGATCTCCACGGCCGTGACGTGGGCGGCCGCCTCCAGGAGGGCGAGGGTGAGCGAGCCGAGCCCTGGACCGACCTCGACGACGGCGTCCTCGGGGCCCACGTCGGCGGTCCGCACGATCCGGCGGACCGTGTTCGCGTCGATCACGAAGTTCTGGCCGCGCTGTTTGGTGGGACGTACGCCGAGGACGGCGGCGAGTTCGCGGATGTCGGCGGGGCCGAGGAGGGAGTCTGGGGAGGGGCTGCTCACGTGGACAGCCTAGCCGCGGGCCGGTGGGCGCCGGTCCCGCCCACTCATCCGTGCAGCCGGCCGCCGCAGTGCGGCCACGGGCTCGCCCCCCGCCGCACGTACAGCTTCTTCGCCCGGAGCGTCTGTTCCGCCGCCGGTGCGTCCTGCGGGCGGCCGGAGCCGCCGAGCCCCTGCCAGGTCCGCGTGTCGAACTGGTAGAGGCCGCCGTACGTCCCCGACGGGTCCACCGCGTTCGGGCGGCCACCGGACTCGCACACGGCGAGGCCCTGCCAGTTCAGGTGGTCCGCGCCCCGCACGGAGGTGGGCATCGGCTTCGTGCCCACGCGCACGATCTGGGTGCGGGGCTCCCGCACCACCTCGGCCCTGGTCCGCCGCGGTTTCTGCCGCACCCCGTTGACGGTGCGCAGGGAGTACGTGACCCGCCGCACCCCCGGCACTCCCACCTGGTCCACGACCTCCGTGCCCTTGAAGAGGGAGGGGTCCTCGCTCCGCTCCTCCCGGAAGGGGATCCGCTCCTCGCGGACCTCCCGCGACCCGGTGATCCGCAGCACCGTGACGGTCTGGCCCTCGCGGGGGAAGCTGCCCGGCGCCACCGAGGTGGTGTCCATCCCGCTCAGCGTGACCCCGGCCTCCTCGACGGCGTCCGCCACGGTCGCCGCGTTCGTGCGGATGGTCCGGGCCCGGCCGTCGGCCATGATCGTCACGGACCGCTCGGTGCGCACGTCCAGCGCGAGCCCCTCCCGCCCGATCCGCCGGGAGCGCGAGGTGGACAGGTACGCGCCCTCCGCGCGCACCCCGAGCTGTTCGAGTGCCGCGTCCACCGTCCGTGCCGTGGTCCACACCTCGCGCCGATGCCCGTCGAGCGTGAGCCGCACCGGACGCCCGTAGCGCACCGCGACCTCGTCGCCGTTGGCGAGCTGTTCGCCGGGGGCGGGCGCGACCACGTCGTGCGCGCCCACCGCGACCCCCTCCTCGGCGAGCAGTTCGCCCACGTCGTCGGCGAAGGTGTGCAGCGTCCGGGGCTTGCCGTCGACGGTGAGCTCGATGGCCTTGTCCTTGGCGACGAACGCGGTGGTGCCCCCGGCGAGGAACGCGACGACCAGCGCCTGCGGCAGCAGCCGTCTCATCGCCGCCCCGTCCGGCCGCTCCGCGTACCGCGCCCGGCGCCGGCGCGCGGCCCGCCGTCCCGCTCCTGCACGCACCCCGGGGATGGTCGGCAGCTCGGCCACGGGGACCTCGTAGGCGGGCCGGTAGGTGTCCTCGTACGGCGGGACCGGCGTCTCGTACACCCCGTACGGCAGCGTGTCCGCGGTGTTCGGGTCGCTGGGGGGCGTGTCCCAACCGCCGTACGCCGGTGGGTCGTACGGCTCGGTCGGGCCGTAGGACTCGTACGGCTCGTACGTCGTCTCGTACTGCGAGCTGCTCACGCCGACACGCTCCAGGGGCCGAGGGGTCCAGAGGGGTCCGGATCGGGCCCCCAGAACCTAGCGGAGCGACCGTCACTCTCCAAAGCGACTCGACTACCCGGAGTTACGTTCGACGGGGTCAGTATCCGAAGGCGCGTGCGGTGTTCGCGGCGAGTGCCGTGGCCAACGCGTCCTCGTCGATGCCGCGCACGGCGGCCATGGCGCGCACCGTGACCGGAATGAGATAGGGCGCGTTGGGCCGTCCGCGGTACGGCGCCGGCGTCAGGAAGGGCGCGTCGGTCTCCACGAGGAGGAGTTCGAGCGGCGCCACGGCCACCGCGTCCCGAAGGTTCTGGGCGTTCTTGAAGGTGACGTTGCCGGCGAAGGACATGAAGTAGCCCTCGCGTGCGCACACTTCGGCCATCTCCGCGTCGCCGGAGTAGCAGTGGAAGACGGTCCGCTCGGGGGCGCCCTCCTCCTTGAGGACCCGCAGCACGTCGTCGTGGGCGTCGCGGTCGTGGATGACGAGCGCCTTGCCGTGCCGCTTGGCCATCTCGATGTGCGCGCGGAAGGACGCCTCCTGCGCCTCCTTGCCCTCGGGCCCGGTGCGGAAGTAGTCGAGGCCGGTCTCGCCGACGCCCTTGACCTGCGGGAGTGCGGCCAGGCGGTCGATCTCCGCGAGCGCCTCGTCGAGCGCCCCGGTGCCGCCGGCCCGGCGCGCGCCCTGCCGGGACCAGCCGTCGGGGTCGCCGTGCACGATCCGGGGCGCCTCGTTGGGGTGCAGCGCGACGGTGGCGTGGACGGCGTCGTACCGGGCCGCCGTCTCGGCCGCCCAGCGGGAGCCGCGTACGTCGCAGCCGACCTGGACGACTGTGGTCACCCCGACCGACGCGGCCTTGGCGAGCCCCTCCTCCACGGTCCCGTCCTGCATGTCCAGGTGGGTGTGGGAGTCGGCGACCGGTACCCGCAGGGGCTCCGGGAGCGGCGGGGCCGCGTTCTTGTCGCGGGGGCTGTTCGCAGGCATGCCCCGATCCTACGGAAGGGGCATGCCCACCCGGATTCCGGTGCGCTCAGCTCGCCTTGCGCTGGAAGACGTGCAGCAGGTCGGCCAGGTGCCAGTGGTGCTCCGCGCCCGGCTCCGCCGCCGGTCCCGCCGGTGCCGGTGCCTCCACGGGCCCGGCGGCGGGCGTGCGGTGCCGGCGGTGGTCGGCGTCCCGGGCGGAGGCGACCCGGCCGGGACGCATGATCCGTACGACGTGGTGGTCGCAGTTCGCGCAGGTGGGCCGGGAGAGCGGAGAGGGCACGACCCGTCCGTCCACCACGTACTGCACGAACTCCCGGCCGTCGCCGTCGACGTGGTGCTCTATCTCGTACGACTGCTCCCAGCCGTGCCCGCAGCGCATGCAGGCGAAGGAGTAGGACTCGTTGACCACGGCCGTCGCACCGGGGTGCCCTGCGATCTCGCTCATGCCAGCTCCTGTGTGTCCGCTGGTTCGAAGGACGGGTACGTCCCTCACCCCAGTGGACGCCTCCCGGGAGCCGATGGCGACAGGCCTGTCGACTGTTGGACCCGATTTGGACTTTCCTTGCCGAACCGGACCCTCCGACCCCGCGGAGCTTTGCATTCCGAGACACCGCTTTGCGAGCACATGGGGCGCACGCTCAGAAGTCATGCGCCCTGCTCAGAGCGGGTGTGACCCACCTCGTCCAGCGTCTGGGGAGGGGGCGTTCTTCGCTGCGACGACCGCGTCGAAGACCACCCTCTTGGGGACTCCCGCCTCGACGGCCACGGCGGCGATCGCCTCCTTGCGCCGCTCCCCCGCCTCCTCGCGCACCCGCACCCTGCGCACCAGTTCCGCGTCGTCGATCTCCCCGGCCCCCTTCTCGGGCGCCCCCTCGACGACGACGGTGATCTCCCCCCGCACGCCGTCCGCGGCCCACTCGGCGAGCGCGCCCAGCGCCCCCCGCTTGACCTCCTCGTAGGTCTTGGTCAGCTCCCGGCACACCGCCGCCCGCCGGTCCGCCCCGAAGACCTCGGCCATGGCCGCCAGGGTGTCGTCGAGCCGGTGCGGGGCCTCGAAGTACACGAGGGTGCGCCGCTCGTCGGCGACCTCCCGCAGCCGCGACAGCCGCTCGCCGCCCTTGCGCGGCAGGAACCCCTCGAAGCAGAACCGGTCGACGGGCAGCCCGGACAGCGCGAGCGCGGTGAGCACCGCGGACGGTCCCGGGACGGCGGTGACCCGGACGTCCTTCTCCACGGCCGCGGCGACCAGCCGGTACCCGGGGTCGGACACCGACGGCATCCCGGCGTCGGTGACCAGCAGCACCCGGGCCCCGCCGAGGAGTTCCTCGACCAGTTCGGGGGTGCGGGCGGCCTCGTTGCCCTCGAAGTACGACACGATCCGCCCCTTGGGCGTCACACCGAGGCCCTGGGTCAGCCGCCGCAGCCGCCGGGTGTCCTCGGCCGCGACCACGTCGGCCCCGGCCAGTTCTTCCGCGAGCCGGGGCGGAGCGTCCGCGATGTCGCCGATGGGGGTGCCTGCCAGGACAAGGGTTCCAGTCACCTCCCCATCCTCCCAGCAGTGCCCCGAACCGGACGCATCCGCCCATGCACGGGACTCACACAGCGCCGTTCCTTACGATGGCGCGGTGACCAGTACCGCGTCCTCCACGGACACCCGGCAGGACCAGGCCCCCCAGGACCGGCGGCCGTCGTGGCAGCAGAGGCTGCGCCGTTTCGGCTACATGCCCGAGGCCAGAAGCGACGTGCGCGAACGCCTGGTTCCGCCCTTCGCGACGCCCAGTCCCCGGATGTGGCAGGTCCTGGGTGTGCCCCGGGTGCTCGCCGAGCGGGTCACGCGCTGGTCGGGCTGGCTGGGGCCGCTGCTGGTGACGCTGGTGGCGGGGCTGCTGCGGTTCTGGAACCTGGGCAGCCCGAAGAAGGTGATATTCGACGAGACGTACTACGCCAAGGACGCGTGGGCGCTCGTCCACCGCGGCTTCGAACTGAGCTGGGGCAAGAACGTCGACAGCCAGATCCTGTCCTCGAACGGGCATGTGGCGCTGCCGACGGATCCCGCCTACGTGGTGCACCCGCCGGTCGGCAAGTACGTCATCGGACTGGGCGAGCTGATGTTCGGGTTCGACCCGTTCGGCTGGCGGTTCATGACGGCGCTGCTGGGGACGCTGTCGGTGCTGATCGTGTGCCGGGTGGGCCGCCGGATCTTCCGCTCCACCTTCCTCGGCTGCCTCGCGGGCGCGCTGATGACCGTGGACGGCCTGGCCTTCGTGATGGCGCGGACCGCGCTGCTCGACGGTGTGCTGATGTTCTTCGTGCTGGCCGCGTTCGCCTGCCTGGTCATCGACCGCGACCGGGCCCGGGAGAAACTCGCGGCCGCGCTGCCGGTCGACTCCTTCGGCCTCGTGCGCCCCGACGCGCACGTCGCGGACACCCTGCGCCTGGGGTGGCGCCCCTACCGCTGGCTGGCGGGCCTGCTGCTGGGCCTGGCCATCGGCACCAAGTGGAACGGACTGTTCTTCCTCATCGCGTTCGGCGTCATGACGGTGCTGTGGGACGTCGGCTCCCGCCGGGTCGCGGGCGCCCGCCGCCCCTACGAGGCGGTCCTCAAGTACGACCTCGGCCTCGCCTTCCTGGCCATGGTGCCGGTCGCGGTCGTCACCTACGTCACCTCGTGGATCGGCTGGATCCTCTCCCCCGCGGACGGCACCGGCGGCTACTACCGCAACTGGGCGGCGACCGACGGCAAGGGCGGCAACTGGACCTTCCTGCCCGACTGGTGGCGCAGCCTGGTCCACTACGAGCACGAGGTCTACAAGTTCAACGTCGGCCTGTCCTCGCCGCACACGTACATGTCCAACCCGTGGAGCTGGCTCGTCGACGGCCGCCCGGTCTCGTACTTCTACGAGTCCCCCGCGCCCGGCACCGACGGCTGCCCGGTCGACGCGGGCGAGAAGTGCGCGCGTGAGGTCCTGGCGATCGGCACACCCCTGCTGTGGTGGGCCGCCTGCTTCGCGGTCCTCTACGTCCTGTGGCGCTGGTTCTTCCGCCGCGACTGGCGGGCGGGCGCCATCGCCTGCGGGATCGCGGCCGGCTACCTGCCCTGGTTCAACTACCAGGAACGCACGATCTTCTTCTTCTACACGATCGTCTTCCTCCCCTTCCTCTGCCTGGCCGTGGCGATGCTTGTCGGCGCCCTGGTCGGCCCTCCGCGCTCCTCCGACACCCGCCGCGTGGCGGGCGCCACGGCGGCGGGCGTCCTGGTCCTCCTGATCGCCTGGAACTTCATCTACTTCTGGCCCATCTACACCGGCACGAGCATCCCGATCGACGACTGGCGGTCGCGGATGTGGCTGGACACCTGGGTCTGATGGGCCGGGATTCACGTATGTGATTGAGCAGTCGCTTCAGCGAATCGGGAAACTCGTGCCCCGCTTGTCACACCTCCCGCTTAGGCTGCCCCCAACAACGGGGTGAATCGGGGAGGGGGCCACACCATGGCCAAGGGGGTGAAGGTCGCTGTCGTCAGCACGGTGTTCGCCGTGATGGTCGGCGGGGCCGGATACGGCGCGTACAACTTCGTGTCGGCGCTGAGCGACGACGGGAGCGGCGGGGTCGGGGACGCCAAGCGGAGCGGGCCGCCCACCGCCGACGAGATCAAGGAGACCTCCCGGGACTTCTTCGCCGCCTGGGAGAAGGGCGACACGGCGAGAGCGGCCGCCCTCACCAACAACAGCACGACGGCCGAGGTGCTGCTGACGGACTACCAGACGGACGCGCACATCGGTGACGTGCGGATCACGCCCGGCAGGGCGACCGGCGCGACCGTGCCGTACACCGTGAAGGCGACGGTGTCGTACGACGGGAAGTCGAAGCCGCTGGCGTACCGCAGCGAGCTGACCGTCGTGCGCGGGGTGACCACCGGCAAGGCGCTCGTCGACTGGCAGCCCTCCGTGGTGCACCCGCAGCTCCAGCGGGACGACCGGCTCGTCACCGGTGAGTCCGCGAACCCGTCCATCGAGGCGGTGGACCGGAACGGCAAGGTGCTGAGCAAGGAGAAGTACCCCTCGCTGGGCCCAGTCCTGGACGCGCTGCGCGACAAGTACGGGGACAAGGCCGGCGGCACCCCCGGCATCGAGCTGGTCGTCAAGCACCCGGACCAGAGCCCCGACACCTCGCTGCTGACCCTGGCCGAGGGCCGGCCGGGGAAGCTGGAGACCACCATCAGCGCCCGTGCCCAGGCGGCCGCCGAGAAGGCGGTGAAGCGGTACGGCCAGTCGTCGGTGGTGGCCGTCGAGCCGAGCTCCGGCGAGGTCCTGGCCGTGGCCAACAACCGCACCGACGGGTTCAACGCGGCCTTCGAGGGCACCAAGGCCCCCGGCTCCACCATGAAGATCATCACCGCCGCGATGCTCATCGACAACGGCGTGACCTCGATGAACGGCCCGGCGCCCTGCCCGCCCGAAGCCGTGTGGCAGGGGCAGACCTTCAAGAACCTCACCAACATGAAGCCCAACGAGAACGCCACGCTCGCCAACAGCTTCATGCGGTCCTGCAACACCGCCTTCATCAAGCTGATCGACGAGAAGCCGCTCACCGACGAGTCGCTGACGCTGGAGGCCCAGAACCGTTTCGGGATCGGCGAGGACTGGAAGACCGGCATCGTCTCCTTCGACGGCAAGGTGCCCGCGGTCAGCGGCCCGGACCGCGCGGCCAACGCGATAGGCCAGGGCCAGGTCCAGATGAACCCGCTGAACATGGCGTCGGTCACGGCCACCGCCATCACCGGCGCCTTCCGTCAGCCCTACCTTGTCTCGCCGAAGCTCGACGACCGCGAACTGGCCACGGCCAGGGGGCTGCCGTACAACACCGCCTCCCAGCTCAGGCAGATGATGCGGATGACCGCGACCCAGGGCACGGCGGCCACGGCGATGGCGGGGCTGCGCGGGGACATCGGGGCGAAGACCGGTTCCGCGGAGGTCGACGGACAGCAGGTGTCCAACAGCTGGTTCACCGGTTTCCGCAACGATGTGGCGGCGGCGGCCATGACAGAGGAGGGCGGCCACGGCGGCGACGCGGCGGGCCCGATTGTCGCAGACGTGCTACGAGCCGCGGGCTGACGTCACCCGGGCGGGACGGGGACTCTAGGCTGTTGGCCTCGTTGGGACTGATGAGGGCAACGGGGACCCTGCACAGCGCGGAGGAAGCGTAGGTCGTGGGTAACAGAAGGCGCGTCGCCGAGCGACGGAAGACAAGGCCCGCCGTGGTCGGCGGGATGATCGCCGTGGTCGTCGGCGGCGCCGGCCTCGGCGTCTACGCGCTGTACGGCGCCGGAGCCGCGGCCGACGACCGCACGCAGAACACCTCCGTGTCCGCCGGGGACCAGAAGCCGAAGGTCAAGACCGGTCCGCTGTCGGCGACCGAGGTCACCACCACCGCGACCACCTTCCTGACCTCCTGGCAGCAGGGCAAGGTGAGCGCGGCGGCCGCCGCGACCAGCGACACCGAGGCCGCCACCGCGCTCCTCACCGGCTGGACCAAGGACGCCCACCTCACCGGCGTCACCCTCACCCCGGGTGCCCGCACCGGCGCCAAGGTGCCCTTCTCCGTCAAGGCGACGGTGGCGTACAAGGGCCTGAGCAAGCCGCTCACGTACGGCAGTTCGCTGACCGTCGTCCGCGACACCGCCACGGGGAAGCCGCAGGTCGACTGGACCGCCTCGGTCGTCCACCCCGACCTGAAGGACGGCGACACCCTGGTCACCGGCGAGTCCGGGACCCCGCCGATCAAGGCGGTCGACCGGGACGGCGGCGAGATCACCGAGGACAAGTACCCGTCGCTGGGCACCGTCCTGGACGGGCTGCGCGAGAAGTACGGCAAGAAGGCCGGCGGCAAGGCGGGCATCGAGCTGCGGGTGGTCCGCGGGAAGGACGCCGGCTCCGCCAAGTCCGAGGACTCCGACAAGACCCTGGTGGAGCTCAGCAAGGGCACCCCGGGCACGGTGCGGACGACGTTGGACCCGGCGCTCCAGGCGGCGGCCGAGGCACAGGTCGCCAAGCGGGCGCGGTCCTCGGTCGTGGTCCTGCGCCCGTCGACCGGCGAGATCCTCGCGGTGGCCAACGCGAGCCACGGCTTCAACACCGCCTTCCAGGGCTCCCTCGCCCCGGGCTCCACGATGAAGGTCGTCACCTCCTCGCTGCTGATCGAGAAGGGCCTGGCCTCGGCGGACAAGGCGCACCCCTGCCCGAAGTACTTCACGTACGGCGGCTGGAAGTTCCAGAACGACGACAAGTTCGAGATCAAGGGCGGCACCTTCAAGGCGAGCTTCGCCCGCTCCTGCAACACCGCCTTCATCAGCCAGGCGGGCAAGCTGGACGACGACAGCCTGACCAAGCAGGCTCAGCAGGTCTTCGGCCTGTCCATGAACAACTGGGCGATCGGTGTCCCGTCCTTCGACGGTTCGGTGCCGGTGCAGAGCGCGGCCCAGAAGGCGGCCGAGCTCATCGGCCAGGGCGGGGTCCGGATGAACCCGCTGAACATGGCGTCGGTGTCCGCCACCGTCCAGTCGGGCACCTTCAAGCAGCCCTACCTGGTGTCCCCGAGCGTCGACAACCGCACACTGGCCACCGCCTCGCGCACGATGTCCTCGGGCACCCTGTCGCAGTTGCGTGAGCTGATGGCGTACACGGCGGGCTACGGCACGGCGGCCGAGGCGATGTCCGGGGTGTCCGGCAACGTGGGCGCGAAGACCGGCTCCGCGGAGGTCGACGGCCAGAAGAAGCCGAACGGCTGGTTCACCGCGTACCGGGGCGACCTCGCCGCCGCGGGTGTCGTCCAGGCGGGCGGCCACGGCGGCGACACCGCGGGCCCGATCGTGGCGGCCCTGCTGAAGCTGGGCGGCTAGGCCCGCGTCAGCCCCGTACGGGTGCAGTGGCCATGTAGGTCCGGCGCAGGAACCTGAGCAGGGCCTTCTGCTCGAACTGCACCACCGACACGCCCTGCGGCGAGTGGAACTCGAGCACGGCCTGGACCCGCCCGCACGGCCACACCCGCACCGCGCCGCTGCCGGCCGGAGCCCTGAGGCCCTGTTCCAGCAGGGCCCGGGAGAAGGTCCACTCGTGGGGGCCCGGCAGGCCGACCCGTACCGAGCGGGGGTCGGTCTCCGGGTCGTAGCGCAGGACCACCGGGACCGCCTCGTCCTGTGCGATGTCCGCGTCCGAAACGATGTGGGCTCGCGCGTACTGTTCGACTACAGACATCGTGACGGCCCTCTCACGCTGCGTAACCTGTGCGGAAGCTGTGCATCCATTCCCTACCCAGCGTCGCACATTTCCTGCATTCCGCTCCCGGGACCGAAAGCCCGTGACTTGCTCTTCGTGGCACAGCTCTCTTGCAAAGGGTTCGCAACAAGCCACTATCATCGAACGGTGCATGTGCCTGACGGATTCATAGACGCCCCCATCTCGGCCGCGACCGGAGTCGTCGCCGCGGCCGCCGTCGCGGTGAGCCTGCGCGGCGCCCGGCGTGAACTCGACGAACGCACCGCGCCCTTGGCCGGCCTGGTCGCGGCCTTCATCTTCGCCGTGCAGATGCTGAACTTCCCGGTGGCCGCCGGAACCAGCGGACACCTCCTCGGCGGGGCCCTCGCCGCGATCCTCGTGGGCCCCTACACCGGTGTCCTGTGTGTCTCCGTGGTCCTGCTCATGCAGGGCATCCTCTTCGCGGACGGCGGCCTGACCGCGCTCGGTGTGAACATCACCGACATGGCCGTCGTCACGACGGTCGTGGCGTACGCCGTCTTCCGCGGGCTCGTGAAGGTGCTGCCGCGCCGGCGCGGTTCGATCACCGCCGCCTCGTTCGTCGCCGCCGTGCTGTCGGTGCCCGCCGCGGCCGTCGCCTTCACCCTGATCTACGCGGTCGGCGGCACCACCGACGTCTCGATCTCCAAGGTCGCCACCGCGATGATCGGCGTCCACGTCCTCATCGGCATCGGCGAGGCGGCCATCACCGCGCTGACCGTCGGTGCCGTCGTCGCCGTCCGCCCCGACCTGGTGTACGGCGCGCGGGGCCTGCGGCAGAAGCTCAAGCTGCGGGTCGGTGGCGAACTGGTCGACGTGCCGGACACCGCACCCGTCGCCGCCCGCTCCCACCGCAAGGTCTGGATCACGGGTCTGGTCACCTCCCTGGTGCTCGCCGGGTTCGTCAGCTTCTACGCCTCCGCCAACCCCGACGGCCTGGAGAAGGTCGCCGCCGACAAGGGCATCGACGCCAGGACCGAGAAGCACGCCACGGCGGACTCGCCGCTCGCCGACTACGGCGTCAAGGACGTCGAGAACGCCCGCCTGTCCGGGGGGCTGGCGGGCGTGATCGGCGTCGGCGTGACCGTGGTCGCGGGCACCGGGATCTTCTGGGCGGTCCGCAGGCGTCGTACGGCCGACGTCTCACCGGCGAGCACGAGCGGCGTCTGACATGGGGGCCGGGCACGCGCATCGCCTGTACCGGCACGGGCACTCCCCCGTGCACGCCCTGCCGCCGCACACGAAACTCGCGGCCGCCTTCGCCTTCGTCGTGGTCGTCGTCTCGACCCCGCGCGAGGCGATGTGGGCGTTCGGCCTGTACGCCGTGCTGCTGGGCGTGGTCGCGTACGCCGCCCGGGTGCCCGCCGGCTTCCTGCTGAAGCGGCTGCTGATCGAGGTGCCGTTCGTGGCGTTCGCGGTGCTCATGCCGTTCGTCGCGGAGGGCGAACGGGTCGAGGTGCTGGGCGTGTCCCTGAGCGTGAGCGGGCTGTGGGGCGCCTGGAACGTGCTCGCCAAGGGCACGCTCGGCGTCGCCGCGTCCGTGCTGCTCGCCTCCACCACCGAACTGCGCGAACTGCTCCTCGGCCTGCAACGGCTCAGGCTCCCGCCGCTGCTCGTCCAGATCGCGTCCTTCATGATCCGCTACGGCGACGTCATCACGGACGAGATGCGGCGGATGCGGATCGCGCGGGAGTCCCGGGGGTTCGAGGCGAGCGGCGTGCGGCACTGGGGCGTCCTCGCGAAGTCGGCCGGCGCGCTGTTCATCCGCTCCTACGAACGCGGCGAGCGGGTGCACCTGGCCATGGTCAGCCGCGGTTACGCCGGTTCCATGCCGGTCATCGACGAGGTGACCGCGTCCCGGGCGCAGTGGTCGTACGCCCTCGCGCTGCCCGTGACCGCCCTCGTCGTCTGCGTGTTGGGATGGACCCTGTGACAGCTTCCCTCGAAGTGACCGGACTGGCCTTCGCCTACCCCGACGGGCACCAGGCCCTGTTCGGCGTGGACTTCTCGATCGCGCGCGGCGAGCGGGTCGCGCTGCTCGGCCCGAACGGCGCCGGCAAGACGACCCTGGTGCTGCATCTGAACGGCATCCTGAGCGGCGGGGTGGGCACGGTGAAGGTCGCCGGGCTGCCCGTGGACAAGAAGCACATGGCGGAGGTCCGGCGCCGGGTCGGGATCGTCTTCCAGGACCCCGACGACCAGCTCTTCATGCCGACCGTGCGCGAGGACGTGGCGTTCGGGCCGGCGGCGGCCGGGCTGAGGGGGCCGGAGCTGGAGGAGCGCGTGGACCGGGCGCTGGGCAGGGTCGGCATGGCGGAGTTCAAGGACCGGCCCCCGCACCACCTGTCCTTCGGGCAGCGGCGCCGGGTGGCGGTGGCGACGGTGCTCGCCATGGAGCCGGAGATCCTCGTCCTGGACGAGCCCTCCTCCAACCTCGACCCGGCCTCCCGCCGCGAACTGGCCGACATCCTGCGCTCGCTGGACGTGACGGTCCTGATGGTCACGCACGACCTGCCGTACGCGCTGGAGCTGTGCCCGCGCTCGCTGATCCTGAGCGAGGGCACCATCGCCGCGGACGGGAAGACCGCCGCGCTCCTCGCCGACGACGAGCTGATGCGCGCCCACCGGCTGGAGTTGCCCTTCGGATTCGATCCGCGGTCCGTGACAATGGGCGCGTGACGAACGAAGAGGACGCCGGATCACCGCTGCTCGACGACCAGTTGTGCTTCGCGCTGTACGCCGCCCAGCGTGCGGTGACGGCCGCGTACCGGCCGCTCCTCGACGAGCTCGGGCTCACCTATCCGCAGTACCTCGTGCTGCTGGTGCTGTGGGAGCGCGGGGAGACCAGCGTGAAGGAGCTCGCGGGGGCGCTGCGGCTGGACTACGGCACGATGTCGCCGCTGCTCAAGCGGCTGGAGGCGGCCGGGCTGGTGCGCCGGGAGCGCGCGGCGGGCGACGAGCGCTCGGTGCTGGTGGCGTGCACGGGGCGCGCGGAGGAACTCAGGGAGCGCGCGATTCGCGTTCCCGGCGCGCTGCTGGAGGCCACGGCTCTCGACGGGGCGGAGGCCGCCCGGTTGCGTGAGGAACTGCGGCGGCTCGCGCAACGGGCGGACGCGGCGGCCGGGCGCCCCCGCTGACCTTCTGTTACCCAGGGTTGCTACCCCCTGGTAACCCGATCCCGACCTACTGGCCGGTACCTTGTGCGCGATGTACTTGTGCGCACTTCTGTGGGGGGAGACCAGCCATGCCTGAGGAAACCGCCGTCGACACCCGGCCGACGAAGATCATGTACGTGGCCGAGGCCACCGCCCACGGCGGCCGCGACGGCTTCGTCACCAGCCAGGACGGCCAGATCGAGCTGAAGGTCGCCATGCCGCCGGCGCTCGGCGGGGACGGCAACGGCACCAACCCGGAGCAGCTCTTCGCCGCCGGCTACAGCTCCTGCTTCCACAACGCGCTGATCCTCGTCGGCAACCGCGAGGGCTACGACCTGACCGGCTCCACGGTCGCCGCGAAGGTCGGCATCGGCCCCAACAAGCACCGCGGCTACGGCCTCGCGGTCGCCCTCAGCGTCTCCCTGCCGGTCCTGGACGCCGACCTCGCGGCCAAGCTGGTGGACGCCGCCCACGAGGTCTGCCCGTACTCCAACGCGACCCGCGGGAACATCGACGTGACGATTCTGCTTGGCTGAGAGGGACAGCGGACAAGGCCCCGGGCGGCAGCAGGAGGAGTACGGCGTGGACGTGAACGGCACAGTCGCCGAGGGCTTCGAGCCGGTCAGGGACGTGTTCGCGCGGAACTTCGAGGCCCTGGGGGACCGGGGCGCCGCCGTCGCCGTGTACCGGGACGGGCGCAAGGTCGTCGACCTGTGGGCCGGCACCAAAGACGTCGACGGCACCGAGCCCTGGGGACACGGCACCGCGCAGGTGGTGCGCTCGGCGACCAAGGGCGTCGCCGCCGCCGTACCCCTGATGCTGCACCAGCGCGGGGAGCTGGACCTGGACGCGCCGGTGGCCGAGTACTGGCCCGAGTTCAAGGCGCGCGGCAAGGAGCAGGTGCGGGTCCGGCAGGTGCTGAACCACCGGGCCGGACTGCCGGTGCTGGACCGCCCGCTCACCCCCGAGGAGGCCCTGGACCCGCTGAAGGGTCCCGAGGCGGTCGCCGCGCAGGCACCCGTGTGGGAGCCCGGCACGGACCACGGGTACCACGCGCTGACGTACGGCTGGATGCTGGACGGGCTGGTGCGCCGCGTGACCGGGCTCGGCGCCGGCGAGTGGATCGCACGGGAGATCGCCGGACCGCTGGGGGCGGAGTTCTGGCTGGGGCTGCCCGAGCGGGAGGAGGCGGCCGGGCGGACGGGACGGGTCGGACGCGTCGAGGGGCCGGAGCCCGCCGGCGGCCTGCGCGCCCGCCCCAAGCGGTCCGTGACCGAGGCCTTCCAGGACCCCGACTCCCTGACCCGTCGCGCCTTCGCCGCGATCACCCCCTTCCCCGATCAGAACGCGCCGGCGTACCGGGCGAGCGCCCTGCCGGCGACCAACGGGATCGCGACGGCCGACGGGCTGGCACGCGTCTACGCGGCGATGATCGGCGAGGTCGACGGCGTACGGCTCTTCGACCCGGCCACCGTGGAACTCGCCCGCGGCGAGGAGTCGGCCGGCCCGGACCGGGTGCTCGTGGTGAACACCCGGTTCGGGCTCGGCTACATGCTGCACGGCAGCGCCTCGCCGTTCCTCGGCGCGGGCTCCTTCGGGCACCCCGGCCGCGGCGGCTCCCTCGGCTTCGCCGACCCGGAGACGGGCATCGCCCTCGGCTATGTCACCAACGGCTTCCGCAAGACGGTCACGGCGGACCCTCGGGCGCAGGCGCTGGTCAGGGCGGTGCGGGCGGCCCTGTGACGCCTACACGTTGATCGAGTGGGACGTCCGCCCGGACACCTCGTCGATCTCGTCGTGCGCCTTGGTCAGCAGCTGCATCGCGAGTTCGTTCAGCGCCCGTGCCCCCGCCACCTCCTCACCGACCCGCGGCTGGTTCGGGTCGCTGCGATGGCGGCTGGCGTGTCCGTGCGCCCGTATCTCGGTCCCGTCGGGCAGCCGGACCATTGCGGCCGCCTCCGTGTGCCGTTCGTCCTCCCGGAACTCCAGCTCGACGTGCCATCCCACAGCGGTGTGCGTCATGACGGTCACCTCCGGAAACCTCTGCTTCCAGAGTGCTCCTTCCGGCACCCCGATGCACGGGCCGGCTCAGCCGTCGGACTCCGCCGAGGGGAGGTAGGCACCCGGCACGTCGTTCGGCGCGAAGACCTTCCGGTCGCCGGGGTAGGGCTTGGTCCAGTCGTGCGTCTGGTACCACGTGTAGCGGTTCATCTGCTCGGCGTTGGCGTAGTCCGGCACGGCGTGCGGGCCGGTCAGGCGCTGGTGCGAGGCCCAGGTCCGCCACTGCGCCGCGAGCCCCTGCTGCGCCCTGGGCACCGCGGCGGAGGTCGGCGCGGGCGCCGCGTCGGTGTCCTGGGCGGCCGGGGTGTCGGCGCCGCAGGAGGGGGCGGGGCTCACGCCGAGGGTGAGCGAGGTGCGGTTGGGGACCGCGGTGAACGGGGTGCTGTCCGCCTTCTTCGTGAACGCCCCGTACATCGGGGTGGCCGCGCTGTCCTTCTGGTTCATCGGGTGGATCCCGAGGATCTGCTCGATGGTCCGGATCATCGTGATCTGCGTGTAGTAGTGGCTGTCGACGGTGCCGTGCTGGGCGTAGGGGCTGATGACCTGGACCGGGGCGCGGTGGCCGTCCACGTGGTCGAGGCCGTTCTGGGAGTCGTCCTCGACGACGAAGATCGCGGAGTCCTTCCAGTACCGGCTGTGGGAGATCTCGTCGACCATCCGGCCCACCGCGAGGTCGTTGTCGGCGACCGCGGCGGACGCGTTGGCGGGGCCGCCGGTGTGGTCGTTGGAGAACCAGAACATGTTCAGGTTCGCGGGGCCGTTCTTCTCGAAGTCCTGCTTCCAGACCTGCTCCTTGTAGACGTCGGGGACGTCGAGGTCGAACATCGGGAAGCCCTGCACGGAGACCTCGTTGAGCAAGGGGATCGCCGAGCCGGTCCTGATGGGGTACTGGGTCCGCGCCCCGGTCGCCGCCATGGTCCTTGCGTCGCAGTACAGGTTCTGCCAGGTGGCGCCGGCCGGCTTGGACTCGGTGGACTGGAACTCGCCGAAGTCCTTGACCGACCTGCCGGCGGCCTGTGCGCCGGTCCAGATGAACCCGGACTTCTGGTGGCCCAGGACGTCGTTCTCGGTGTCGTAGCTGCGGGTGTACTCACCGGCGGAGGACTCGGTGTACTCCGGGTTGTCCGACTGCATCAGCCAGTTGTGGCCCTCGGCGGAGTTGGTGCCGATGTCGTAGAAGTTGTCGTAGAGGCCGAACTGCTGGGCCAGCGCGTGCTGGTTGGGCGTGACGTTGGTGCCGAAGGTGGTGAGCGCGGGGTCGCCGTCGCCCTGCGGGAGGTCGCCGAGGACCTGGTCGTAGGTGCGGTTCTCCTTGACGAGCAGGAAGACGTGCTTGATCGTCGAGGGGTCACCGAGGCGGGTGGGGACCGGCACCGGCCTGGCGTGGCTCGTGCCCTTGGCGGTGGTGACCGAGCCGGGTGTCCAGCCGTTCTGCCGGAAGACCTCGGCCGTCCGGGACCTGATCACGCGGTCGCTCGGCAGCGTGAACTCGGTCAGGCTCGACGTGGTGTCGTGGGTGCCGTGTCCGGAGGCGGTGGTGGGGCGGCGGGCGTCGATGCCCCGGGTGTTGGAGACGACGACCTTCCGGCCGACGGTGGTGATCTCGGCGGGGAAGTAGTCGGTCGGGAGCAGGCCGACGTAACTCGCCGGGTCCTGCGCGGACTTGTAGCGGTACACGGCCACGGCGTTCGCGCGGCCCAGCGTCACCAGCAGGTGGCCGTCGTCGGTGAGGGTGACCGCGTCGGGCTCGTAGCCGACCTTCGCCTCGGGCCAGGGCTGGGTGGCGATGGTCTGGACGACCTCGTCCTTGCGGGTGTCGATGACCGAGACGGTGTTGTCGGCGGTGTCGGTGACGAACACCGTGCCCTTGCTCGCGTACACGGCCGTCGGGTGCAGACCCACGTCGACGGTCCGGACGGCCGTGTCCGCGCGGGTGTCGATGACGCTGACCGTGCCGGTGGTGGTGGCACCGGTGTCGGGGTTCGCGGGCACCTGGGTGCCGTAGGAGTTCATCGTGGTCTCGCCGGGCCTGGCCGGGCGGCCGCCCTCGTTGCTGACGTACAGCTTGCCGTCGACCAGAGCCACTCCGCGCGGGGCGATGCCGACGGCCCAGCTCCGCCGGAGGGCGCCGGTGGTGGCGTCGAGGGCGACGACCCGGTTCTGGCCGTTGACCGCGGCGTACACGGTGGAGCCGTCGGCCGAGAACACCGCGGCGCCGACGAGGGCCTGCTGGGTGCCGACGGCCGGGACGGGGACGGCCGTCGGGTCGGCGAGGGTGCCGTCCGCCCGGACGGTGAACCGGGTGTAGCCACCGGCCTGCCCCAGCCAGAGCTGCTTGCCGTCGGGCGAGTAGGCGGGGCCCTCCTGGCCGACGGCGGCGCTGCTGATGCGCAGGTCGTCCGCCGCGTTGGCGCCGATCTTCTGCTTCACCTGCCCGGTCGCCAAGTCCATGATCACCAGTGCGGCGTCGCCGTCGGTGACCGCGGCCGCGAGGTGGGTGCCGTCCGGGCTCACCGTGGACGACATGATCTTGCCGTCATCGATGACGGTCCGGCTGCCGTACGGCTTGAGGAACTGGTCGCTGGAGATGACCTCGCCCCTGGCGGTGTTCTCCGCGACCCGCCGGGTGCCGAACTGGTGGGTGGCGGCGACCGCGGTGCCGGTGACGCCGAGGGCGACGGCGATACCGACCGTCACCAGCGTGGCCCGGCGGCTGAGTCGCGTGGCTCTCGCGGCGCCGCAGCGCTGCCGAGTTACCTGCATGGGACTATCCCTTCGAAGTGGTGTCCAGCAGCTCGACGTTGCCGTCGAACTGCCACAGCGGGTTGGGGGCGTCCCCGGTGGGGGTCCGCACCAGGAAGTAGCCGTTCACTTCCTTCGGGCCGTCGCCGTCGGCGACGAACCGCCCGTCCGATCCGACGTCGAGCTGGTACACGGCCGTCCCGGTCACCGGTACGCCGGGCAGGTGCCAGGTCACGACGCACCGCCAGTCGTTGCCCGCCCCCTGCTGGGCGGCCCGGCCGTCGCTCTTGGTGCACGCGGCCGAGGCCCTGAGCTGCGCCTCGGTGACGGCGGGGCGGTGCAGTTGCCCGGTCTGCACGCGGTAGAGGTGGGCGAAGGCCGTGGCGAGGGACCGCTGGACCTTGGTCTGGGTGATGCCCGTCGAGTCGGTCGTGACGGTGATCAGCGCGATGCTGAGAGCGGTCAGTCCGGCCAGCGGCAGCACGCCCACGGTGAACGCGCGGCGCCCGCCCCCGTCGTGTGCGAGCTGGGTGAAGTCCCGTCGGAGGAAGAGGACTTGAGCGAGTGCGGTGGCGAGCACGGCCCACGCCAGGCTGACCGCGACGCCGGTCAGGAGCGGGGCGAGCTGGACCGGGTCGGTGAACAGGCCGTTCCAGGAGACGAAGGCGTAACCGGGCAGGGCGAGGCGTACGGCCACGGGCAGCGGCAGCATCTGGGCGATCTGCATGCCGAGCGCGACGAGCGCCGGCAGCAGCAGCCCCGTCGGTGACCGGCCGAGGGCCACCGACCCGAGCAGGCCGATCGCGGCGAGGGCCAGGGTGGGCGCGAGGGCCGCGACCCAGGCCAGCAGGACCCGCACGGCGGCGTCGGACGGGGCCAGCGGATGGCCGTCGAGGCCGACGAGCGGGTGGTTGCCGACGGACGCGAGGCCGCCGACCGTCGCGGAACAGGCCAGGCCGGCCACGAGCAGCAGGATCACGGTGACACTGGCCAGCACCTTCGCCGCGAAGATCCGCCGCGGTGAGCGGACCGCGACCAGCAGGTGCCGCCAGGTGCCGAGCCGGTCCTCGACGGCGAACACGTCACCGGCGACCATCGAGGTCAGCAGCGGCAGCGCCCAGGTGCCCGCGAAACCGAGGATCACCAGCGGTCCGGCCCAGCCGGTGGCGTGCATCCAGCGGCCGAAGAGGGTGTCGGAGGGCAGCGTGCTCTGCTGCGCCACCCCGGCGACGAAGAGCCCCGGCGCGATCCAGCAGGCGAGGACGAGGAGGCGCACGCGCCACTGGGCGACGAGCTTGACGAGTTCGAAGCGGTAGCCGCGCGAGAGGGGGACCGGGCGCGCGGGGGCGGGGGCCGCGGTGACGGTGTCGGTGGTGGTCGTCATCGGCTCGTGCCCCCGTCCTCGGTCAGGGCCAGGAACGCGGCCTCCAGGGGCGAGACCACGGGGGCGAGTTCACGCACCGCGACACCCGCCGTCACGAGCCGCACCACCAGGTCGTCGAGGGCGGGGACCGGCGCGCGCACGACGAGCGGTCCGGTGTCCTGCGGTGGGCCGCCGTCGTCGACGACCCGGACCCCGTCCGTGCCGTCGGCCAGCCGCCGCGCGGCCTGCGGGTCGGACGTCCGTACCCGGTAGTCGAGTTCACGGCTCTCGGCGGCCAGCTTGCCGAGCGGCCCGGAGAACACGACCCGTCCCACGGCGAGGATGGTGACCTCGGAGCACATCGCCTCCAGGTCGTCCATCCGGTGGCTGGAGACCACGACGCTCGTGCCGTCCGCGGCGAGCCGGTTCAGCACGCCGTGCACATGCCGCTTCCCGGCCGGATCGAGGCCGTTGGACGGTTCGTCGAGGACCAGCAGGCGCGGCCGGGTCAGCAACGCGGCGGCGAGCCCGAGCCGCTGGCGCATGCCGAGGGAGAAACCGCGCGCCTTGTCGTCGGCGACGTCGGTGAGCCCGACCTGGTCGAGCACGTCGTCGACGTCGGCGGTACGCGCGTCCCGGCCGCGGAGTCCGGCCAGCGCGGCCAGGTTCTGCCGGGCGGTGAGCGAGGGGTACAGGCCGGGCCCGTCCACGAACCCGGCGACCCCGTCGGGAGCGGTGAAGGCCCGCCCGACCGGCGTCCCCAGGACCTCCAGGCGGCCCGCGTCGGCGACGGCGAGACCCAGCAACAGCCCGAGCAGGGTGGTCTTCCCGGCCCCGTTCGGGCCGACCAGGCCGTGGATCCGACCGTGCGTCACATCGAGGTCGACGCCGTCGAGCGCCACGACGTCACCGAAGCACTTGGTGATCCCGCGGGCCCGGACTGCGTGGAGTGTGTCCATGGGTCCCCTTCTTCCGAAGTCCGCAGGGACCCTAGGGACGACACACACCCCCGCCACGGACGGCCGGCTGAACGCCCGTGGAACGAACCGTCAAGGCATGGGCAAGAACGGCAATCGGAGAACCGGCGTTGGGCAGCACTTGGGGAGCGCTTGGGAGAACTCCCCGGAAGGGGCCCGCTAACCGGTGTGCAGCATCAGCCCGATGCCCACCACGAGCAGCCCGGCCGCCGCGATCCTCGGCGCCCCGAACCGCTCCTTGAAGAACACCGCGCCGATGGCCGCGCCCACGATGATCGAGGACTCCCGCAGCGCGGCGACCGGCGCGAGCTCCGCCCTGGTCTGGGCCCACAGGACGAGCCCGTACGCGGCCACGGACAGGGCGGCCCCGAGGAGCCCCAGACCGGCGAACGGCCGCAGGGCGGCGGCGAATCCACCGCGCCACCGGTAGAGGGTGTACGCCGGGATCACCACGCCCTGCACCGCCATCAGCCAGGCGATGTACCCGACGGGGGAGCCGGAGGCGCGCACTCCGAGCCCGTCGACGACGGTGTACACGGCGATGGCCAGTCCGGTCGCCAGCGCCGCCCCGATCGCCGCCCAGTCGGGGCGCCGGCCGCGCAGGCCCCACAGGGCGACCCCGGTGAGTCCCGCGCAGGACAGGGCGATTCCGGCGGCCGCCCATCCGTCGGGCACCTCGTGCGCGAACAGGGCGGCGAGCACGGTCACCACGAGGGGCGCGGTGCCGCGCGCGATCGGATAGGCCTGCCCGAAGTCCCCGAGCCGGAAGGACTTCATCAGCAGGGCGTAGTAGGCGATGTGGACGGCGGACGAGGCGAGCAGGTACGGCCAGGCCCCGGCCGCCGGGGCCGCGGTGAACGGGATCATCGCCAGCCCGATGAGCACTCCGCCGCCGGAGATCAGCGTGAACGCGACCAGTTTGTCGGTGATCCGGTGCGCGATGGCGTTCCAACTGGCGTGCGTGACGGCGGCGAGCAGGACGGCCGCCGTGACGAGCGGGGTCACGCCCGGCGCTCGCGGACGTCCACGAGGGTGGCGCCCGCGTGGGCCACCAGGTCCTTGGGCGCGATGGGGAACACGGCGTGCGGATCGCCGGCCGCGGCCCAGACCAGGTCGTGGTCGAGCAGCGACCGGTCGGCCAGCACCCGGGTCCGGGTCCGGTGCCCGAAGGGCGGCACGCCCCCGATGGCGTAGCCGGTGGTCTCCCGTACGACGTCGGCCCTGGCCCGGGTCACCTGGTCGACGCCGAGTTCACGCCGGACGAGTTCGACGTCGACCCGGGAGGAGCCGTCCATCAGCACCAGTACCGGCACCCCGTCCGCCGCGAAGATCAGGGACTTGCAGATCTGGCTCAGCTCGCAGCCGACGGCTGCGGCCGCCTCGGCGGCGGTGCGGGTGGCGTCCGGGAACCGGCGGATCTTCTCGTTCAGTTCGTCGAGTCCCAGCTCCCGCAGGGCCTCGGCGAAACGGGGGTGGGCGGCGTCGGCGGTCGTCATGCCCGCCACGCTAGCGGTGGGTGTACGGGCCACGCGAGCGGGTTTGCGGGGCCGTTCCCCCCTCCCGTGGGGCAGGATGCTGCGATGACCTCGACTCCCGTGATACGCCCCTACGACCCCCGGGACCGTGCCGCCCTCGACGAGATCTGCGTCCGCACCGCACACGAGGGCGGGGACAGCCGGCCGTACTACACCGACCCCGGTGTCTTCCCCGCGGCCTTCGCGGCGCCGTACGCCCATCTAGAACCGGAACTCGCCTTCGTCCTGGACGACGGGACGGGAGCGGCCATCGGCTATGTCGTGGGGACCGCCGACACGCCCCGGTTCGTCGCGGAGTACCGCGAGCGGTGGCTGCCGCTCGTGGCCGACCGCTATCCGGAGCCCAGCGGCCCGCCGCGCACCCCGGACGAGGAGATCGTCGCGCTGCTGCACCGCCCGGAGCGGATGGTGGTGCCCGAAGTCGCCGACTACCCGGCCCACTTGCACATCGACCTGCTGCCGGCGTGGCAGGGGCGCGGGTACGGGCGGGCGCTCATGACGACCCTGTTCCGCGCGCTGCACGAGCGGGGCGTGGCCGCCGTACACCTGTGCATGGTGACCGCCAACAGGCCCGCCCGTGCCTTCTACGACCGTCTCGGCTTCCACGCGATCGCCGTACCGGATGCCGGGCCGGTCACGTATCTCGGCCGGTCCACGGCAACGGAGAGCCGGTGAGGGGAGCCCCCTCACCGGCTCGTCCCGCTCTTCGGCCGGGTGTCAGACGCGGACCAGCTCCCGGTCCTCGTCGGGATCCGTGTCCTTGTCGGCCCGCGTGCGCAGTCCCTCGCCCTCGACGTCGACGTCGGGCAGCGCGCGGTCCAGCCACTTCGGCAGCCACCAGGCGCGGCGGCCGAGCAGGGCCAGGACCGCGGGGACGATCGCCATGCGGACGACGAACGCGTCGAAGAAGACGGCGATCGCGAGACCGAAGCCGATCATCTTGATCATCGACTCGCCGGAGCTGATGAAGCCTCCGAAGACGGCCATCATGATGACGGCGGCGGCGACCACGACCCGGGCGCTGTGCTTGAACCCGGTCACGACGGCCTGGCTCGGGGACTCGCCGTGGACGTACGCCTCGCGCATGCGGGTCACGAGGAAGACCTCGTAGTCCATCGCAAGACCGAAGACCACGCCGACCATGAAGATCGGCATCATCGACATGATCGGTCCGGTCTCCTCGACGCCGAGCACTCCGCCGAGCCAGCCCCACTGGAAGACCGCGACGACGGCTCCGAGCGCGGCGAGCACCGACAGCAGGAAGCCGAGGGCCGCCTTCAGCGGGACGAGGATCGAGCGGAACACCACGATCAGCAGGAGGAAGGCGAGACCGACCACCAGGGCCAGGTACGGGACGAGGGCGTCCGCGAGCTTCTGCGAGAAGTCGATGTTCATCGCGGTGGAGCCGGTGACCAGGACGTCCGCGTCGGCCTTGGAGGCGACGTCGTCCCGGATGGCGTGCACCAGGTCCTCGGTCTGCGTCGAGGACGGCTTGGAGGCCGGGATGACGGTGACGGTCGCGGTGTCGCCGGCCTTGTTGAAGGTCGCCGGGGTGACCGTGACGACGTCCTCGAGGTCCTTGATGCCGTCGGTGACCGTGGCGGCCGCGGCCTTCGGGTCGGCGCTGTCCTTGGCGTCGACCACGATCATCAGGGGCCCGTTGAAGCCGGGACCGAAGCCCTCCGAGAGCAGGTCGTAGGCGCGGCGCTGGGTCGTGGACGTCGACTGCGAACCGTCGTCGGGCAGGCCCAGTTCCAACTGGCTGACCGGCAGCGCGACGGCGCCGAGCCCGAGCACGCCGAGCAGCAGCACGGCGGCGGGGCGGCGGATCACGAAGCTCGCCCAGCGGGTGCCGAGGTTGGGCTTCACCGCCTTGCCGGGGGAGGTCCCGCGCTTCTGGCCCGCCGGGCGGATCCTGCGGCCCGCGTACCCGAGCAGCGCCGGGATCATGGTGAGCGCGATGAGGACGGCGATCACCACGGTGCCGGCCGCGGCGAGACCCATCTTGGTCAGCATCGGCACGTTGACGACCGAGAGACCGGCGAGCGCGATCACGACGGTGAGGCCCGCGAAGACCACCGCGGAACCCGCGGTGCCGGTGGCCCGGCCCACCGCCTCCTCGCGGTCGCGGCCCTCGGCCAGCTCGGCGCGGTAGCGGGAGACGATGAACAGCGCGTAGTCGATGCCGACCGCGAGGCCGATCATCCCCGCGAGCGTGGAGGTGGTGTCGCCGAGGTCCAGCGCCTTGGCGAGGACGGCGATGGTGGAGACGCCGATCCCGACGCCGACGACCGCCGTCAGCAGCGGCAGTCCGGCCGCGATCAGCGAGCCCAGGGTGATGACCAGGACGACCGCGGCGAGGGCGAGGCCGACGGCCTCACCGGCGGCGCCCGCTTCGGTCCGGGCCTGGAGCGCGTCACCGCCGACGTCGACGGTCAGCCCGGTGTCGCGGGCGTCGTCGGCGGCCTTCTCCAGGGCCTTGCGGGTCGCGTCCTCGAGCTCCATGGCCGGGGCGTCGTAGCGCACCGACGCGTAGGCGACCGTGCCGTCCCTGCTGACCGCGTTCGTCGTGAACGGGTCGGTGACGGAGACGACCTCGGAGCCGTCGCCGAGTTCCTTGACGGTCTTCGCGACGGTGGCCCTGTGGGCGGCGTCGGTCATCTTCTCGCCCTCGGGCGCCTTGAAGACCATGCGCCCGGTCGCGCCGTCGGCACTGGCCCCGGGGAAACGCTGTTCCAGCAGGTCGAAGGCCTTCTGCGCCTCGGTGCCCGGTATGGAGAAGGAGGTCGATCCGGCGGCGGGCGCGTTGACCGCGCCGAGGCCGGCGAGCGTCAGCAGGGCCACCCACAGGAGGGCGACGAAGTGCCGTCGCCGGAAGGCGAGCCGGCCGAGTCTGTAGAGGAAAGAGGCCACGAGGGCGAACTCCCGGTCAGGTCGTGGGGTCTTCAGGGCAGGGGTGATCAGCCCGACGACGTGAGCGGTTACGTCAGGTGGAGGGCTTGCTGGGGAGACCGGGGATCAGCCGGTCGCGACACCGAGGGCGGGGAGGACCACGGCGTCGATGTACGAAAGCAGGAAGTTCTGGGTCGGCGGCAGCTCGTCGATCATGGTGCGGGCGGCGAACCCGCCGAGCATCATGTGCATCATGAACTCGATCGCCGGGTTGTCGGGGCTTACCTCGCCCCGGTCGATCGCCCGCTGGACCAGCCTGCGGAACTCCGCCATCTCGGGTTCGACGAGATGTTCGCGGAACGCCTTCAGCAGATCCGGGTTGCCGTGGACCGCCATGGCCAGACCCCGCATGAGGGCGGAGTTCTGCTCCATCGTGCAGTCGTCCGAGCGCATGGTGAGCGCGTGCAGGTCGCCCTTGAGCGACCCGGTGTCGATCTCGTCGAGACCGATACCGCCCGGCTTGCTGTGCCGCACCGCCTTCGCGACCAGTTCGGCCTTGCCGCCCCACTGGCGGTAGAGCGTGGCCTTGCTGGAGCGGGTGCGAGCGGCGACCGCGTCCATGGTGAGTGCGTCGTAGCCGACCTCACGGAGCAGTTCGAGCACGGCCTCGTACAGCTCGGCCTCGCGCTCGGGGGTGATGCGGCTGCGACGCGCGGTCGAGACCTCGGTCATGTCACTCACCCTTCCCGCTCCGGTACGTGGAACGACACTGTTTCGTACGACACGAATGTAGCGCATCCGCCAACGAAACGAAACGGTTTCGTTCGTGTGGTGGGTCACCCCGGGCCGGCACAGCTCGGCGGCGACCGGTTTTTCACAAGTTGCTCCGGTCCATCCCCCGGAAAAGCATGAGGAGGTGAGCTATCTGCGCCTACCGCATCTGAGCGGCGACCTGTTGTGCTTCGTGGCCGAGGACGACCTCTGGCTGGCCCCCCTCGACGGCCCGGGCCGCGCCTGGCGTCTGACCGTCGACCGCACCAAGGTCGGCCATCCGCGCTTCTCGCCCGACGGCCGCCACATCGCGTACACGAGCTGGCGCAGTCTCGTGCCCGAGATCCACCTGTGCGAGGTGGACGGCGGACCGGGCCGCCGGCTCACCTACTGGGGCTCCACGGACACCCAGGTCACCGGCTGGACCCCGACGGGCGAGATCCTCGCCGTCGCCTCCCACGGCGAGCCCTTCTCCTACTTCACCTGGGCGTACAAGGTCCCCACCGACGGCTCCCCCGGCCACAAGCTCCCCTGGGGCCCGGTCTCCGACATCCAGGTCGCCGACCGCAGGACCCTCCTGCTCACCGGCACCCCGCCGCACGAACCGGCCGCCTGGAAGCGCTACCGGGGCGGCGCAATGGGCCGCCTCTGGCTGCACGGCGAACGCCTGCTGCCCGACCTCGGCGGCCACCTCCACTCCCCCATGTTCGTCGGCGACCGGATCGCCTTCCTCTCCGACCACGAGGGCGTCGGCAACCTGTACTCCTGCGCCCCCGACGGCTCCGGCCTGCGCCGCCACACCGACCACGACGCCTTCTACGCCCGGCACGCCGCCAGCGACGGCACCCGCGTGGTGTACCAGTGCGGCGGCGACCTGTGGATCGTCGACGACCTCACCTCCGAGCCCCGCAGGCTCGACGTACGGCTGAGCGGGCCACGGGCCGGACGCCGCCCCTACCAGGTGCCAGCCGCCCAGCACGTGGACGGCATCTCGGTCGACGAGACGGGCCGCGCGAGCGCCGTCGTCGTCCGCGGCAGCCTGTACTGGCTGACCCACCGGGACGGCCCGGCCCGCACCCTCACCGACACCCCGGGCGTACGCGTACGGCTCCCGGAGATGCTCGGCTCCGCCGGCCGGGTCGCCTATGTGACGGACGCGGAGGGCGAGGACGCCGTCGAGATCGCCTACCTGCCCCGGGCGACCGGCGACCGCGAGCCCCGCCGGCTGGCCTCCGGTGAACTGGGCCGGGTCCTGGAACTGGTCTCCGACCCGAGGGGCGAGCGGCTGGCCGTCGCCGCGCACGACGGACGCCTGCTGCTCCTGACCGTGCCCGACAGCGCGGCTGACACCGCGGGCACGGAGGACTCCGACGGGGAGGTCACCGAGTTGATCCGCTCCGTCAACGGCCCCGTCCGCGACCTCGCCTTCTCCCCCGACGGCTGCTGGCTGACCTGGTCGCACCCCGGCATCGGCCGCTCCCTGCGCCAGATCAAGATGGCCCGCATCAAGGACCGGCTGGTCGTGGACGTCACCAACGGCCGCTTCGAGGACGAGAACCCCGTCTTCACCCGGGACGGCCGCTACCTCGCCTTCCTCTCCTGGCGGGGCTTCGACCCGGTGTACGACGTCCACACCGGCGACCTGTCCTTCCCGCTGGGCTGCCGCCCCTACCTGGTCCCGCTGTCCTCGGCCACCCCCTCCCCCTTCGCCCTGAACCCGGAGGGCCGCCCGGCCGCCGGCGGCCTGGACCCGGTCGAGGACACCGGCGGCGAGAGCGGCGACGGCGGCGCGGTGACCGTCGAACTCGAGGGGCTGGAGAGCCGGGTGACGCCCTTCCCGGTCCCCGCCTCCAAGTACTCGGCGCTGCACCCGGTCGCGGGCGGCGGTCTGGTCTGGCTGCGCTGGCCGATCTCGGGCGCCCTCGGCGAGACCTTCGTCAACCCGGACGACACCTCCGAGCGCCCCACCCTCGAACACTTCGCCATCAGCAAGGCGAAGAAGTCCGAACTGGTCGAGCACCTGGACTGGTTCGCGGTCAGCGGCGACGGCTCCCGGCTGGTCGTGGTGGACGAGGGCGATCTGCGCGCCACCCCCGCCACCGAGTCCGGCGACAGCGACTCGACCGTCTGGATCGACCTGCGCCGCATCCTCCACGAGGTCGACCCGGCGGCCGAGTGGCGCCAGTCGTACGAGGAGGCGGGCCGGCTGATCCGGTCGTACTTCTGGGACCCGGGGATGTGCGGCATCGACTGGGACGCGGTGCTCGACCAGTACCGCCCGCTGCTCGAACGCGTCGCCTCCCCCGACGAGTTCGCCGACCTGCTGCGCGAGGTCCTCGGCGAACTGGGCACCTCCCACGCCTACGTCACCGCCGCCCGCCGCAACGAGGGCCCCCCGCACTACCAGCGCCGCCAGGGCCTGCTGGGCGCCAACTTCACCCTCAGGGACGGCGGCTGGACGGTCCGGCGGATCCTGCCCGGCGACTCCTCGGACTCCAAGGCCCGCTCCCCGCTGGCCGGCACGGGCATCCGCGAGGGCGCGGTCCTCACCCATGTCGACGGCCGCCCGGTCGACCCGGTCGCGGGCCCGTATCCGCTGCTCGCGGCGGCGGGCGGTACGACGGTGGAGCTGACCTTCACCCCGGCCGACGGCGAGGGCCGGGCCCGCCGGGTCGCAGTGGTCCCGCTGGTCGACGAGCGCCCCCTGCGCTACCAGGACTGGGTCGCCAAACGCCGCGCTGTCGTACGGGAGTTGAGCGGCGGACGCTGCGGCTATCTGCACATCCCCGACATGGGCGGCTCGGGCTGGGCCCAGTTCAACCGGGACCTGCGCATGGAGGTCTCCCGGCCCGCCCTCATCGTCGACGTGCGCGGCAACGCGGGCGGCCACATCAGCGAGCTGGTGGTGGAGAAACTGACCCGCACGATCCTCGGCTGGGACCTGACGAGGAACGCCCAGCCGGTGTCGTACGCCTCCAACGCCCCCCGCGGACCGGTCGTCGCGCTCGCCGACGAGGCGACCTCCTCGGACGGCGACATGATCACGGCGGCCTTCAAACTCCTGCAACTGGGGCCGGTGGTGGGCCAGCGCACCTGGGGCGGAGTGGTCGGCATGACCGGGCGCCACCAGCTCGGCGACGGCACGGTGATCACGGTCCCGATGAACGCGGCCTGGTTCGACGCGTACGGCTGGTCGATCGAGAACCAGGGCGTCACCCCCGACCTGGAGATCCTGCGCACCCCGCTGGACTGGGCGGAGGGCCGGCACGCCCAGCTCGACGACGCGGTGACGCTGGCGCTGAGCCTGCTGGAGACGAACCCGCCGGCCACGCCCCCGGACTACCGGAACGTACCCGACCGGTCGAGGCCCAAGTTGCCGCCGAGAACCTGAGAAGCCGAACGCAGAGCTGCGGGGTGCCCTCCGAAAACCGGAGGGCACCCCGCACTTCAAGCAGTGACTACATGTCGTAGTCGGGGTCCAGCCGCTCCTGCTCCTCGCGACGCAGTCGCTCGGACTCCTCGTCCCGCATGCGCTCGTCCTGCTCGCCGCGGCGACCGCGCTGGGCCTGCTCCCGGCCCTCCTGGGCCTTCTGCTTGGCCTGCTGCTGCCACTGCTCGGTCTTGTCCTGGAACTGGTCCTTCATACCCATGTGGGTTCACTCCCGTGGGGGTGAGGGGAAGAGCCCCTGGCCGGGGCCTCGACCAGATTCACACGGCCGGACAGAGAACGCATTTCGATCAACTACGGTGCGTAGCGCGCGCCTCCTCGTCCGCCGCCCCACCTGCACCGACGAGCCCCACTTTCATGCCTTCCAGCCGCTGCCCGAACCGCCGCATCTCCCGCTGCCCGACGGTCCCGATGAGCCCCGGCAGGTACCCGCGCACCCCCTGCATCCCGCGCAGCCAGCCCTGGCCGTACACATGGCTCGACCGCCGCTGGATCCCGGCCACGATCCGCTCGACGGCCGGCCCCAGCGGATAGGTCTTGTTGGCCGGCCACGGCAGCCGCTGCCTGAGCTCCCGCATGACGTCGTCCTGGTCGGCCCCGCGCACCATGTCGGTGTCGGTCCACGACAGGTAACCGACCCCGACCCGCACGCCCTTGTGCCCGACCTCGGCCCGCAGACTGTGCGCGAACGCCTCCACACCGGACTTGGACGCGCAGTACGCCGTCATCATCGGCGCCGGGGTGACCGCGGCGAGGGAGGCGATCTGGAGCAGATAGCCACGGCTCTCCATCAGCACCGGCAGGAAGGCCCGCGCGGTGACGGCCGACCCGATGAGGTTGACCTCGATCACCCGCCGCCACGCCTCCGGGTCGGAGTCCACGAAGGGCCCACCGGTGGCCACCCCGGCGTTGGCGACCACGATGTCGACCTTCCCGAACCGCTCCTTCACCTCCGCCGCCACCCGGGCCATCGCCTCGTGGTCGGTCACGTCGGCGTACCAGTGGTCGCTGTCGCCGTGCAGCCGCTCGGAGAGCTGCTTGAGCGCGTCCGGTTCGAGGCCGACCAGCGCGACCTTCGCCCCGCGCGCCGACAGCTTGCGGGCGAGCAGTTCGCCCACGCCCCGTGCCGCCCCCGTGACGACCGCGACCTGTCCTTCGAGTCCGACCCTGCTCATGCGCCCTCCTTGACCTGGACGTACGTGGTGACGAGTTCCCGGATCAGCGCGTTGACCGGCTCGGGAGCCTCGATGGGTGTCATGTGGCCGGCACCGGGCAGTTCGGTGACCCCGAGGCACTGCGGCAGCGCGGCGGCCAACCGGTGTGCGTGCACGGGCGGGGTGAGCCGGTCGGCCGTCCCCACCACGACGGCCGTGGGCACGGTGAGCTGCCGTACCCCGTGGTCCAGGTCGAGCAGATCGAGGACCTGCGACCAGGCGTAGCGCACCTTGCGCGGACAGGCGTGCACGATCCGGGCGCAGGCCTCCACCATGTGCGGGGCCGAACCGGGGCCCATCGTCCCGTACTTGAGAATCCTCAGGGCGAGCGGCGTGACCGGCCCGAGCGGCGCCCGCGCCCCGAGGACGTGCCGGGTCAGCCAGGTGCGCAGCCGCCCGGCCCGGATCGGTACGACGGTGGACTGGGCGACCAGCCGCGACGACCCGGTGCTGCACAGCAGGACGGCCGCCGCGTGCCCCCGGAACCCGGCTCGTTCCGCCGCCGCCATCACCGTCATCCCGCCCATGGAGTGACCGACGATCACCGCCTTCTCACCGGGGGCGAGGGTCGCCTCCAGCACGGCTTCGAGGTCGTCGGCGAGCCCCTCCGCACTGCACGACGGGCTCGCCGGACTGCGTCCGTGGCCGCGCTGGTCGTAGGCGACGACCCGGTGGTCCACGGCGAGTTCACGGATCTGCGCGGCCCAGAAGGCGGTCGAGCAGGTCCAGCCGTGGGCGAGCACGACCGGCGGCGCGCCCTCGGGACCGTGCAGCTCCACGTGCAGGCGGGCGCCGTCGGCGGAGAACACGGTGAGCTCGCGCGCCGGGGCGGGCGGGGCGTACGGCCCGGAGACGACATGTGCCGTGCGGCTCATACGGCGGCCTCCGCGCTCTCGCTCTCGACCGCGCCGCGGCCGTCCTTCCCGACGGGCCGCAGCACCTCGTACTCGGCGAGGTCCACCCGCCGGGTCGCCCGCCGGAACTCGGTCGTCGTACCGGGCCAGACCGTGGTGTTGCGGCCGTTCGCGTCCAGGTACCAGCTCGTGCAGCCACCGGTGTTCCACACCGTGCGCTTCATGCGCTCCTGCACCCGGTGGTTCCAGGCCCGCACGGCGGAGGGGCGGGCGTCGAGGGCCACGCGGCCGCCGAGGACGTCCAGCTGCCGTACGTAGTCGGCCAGGTAGTTGAGCTGGGACTCGATCATGAGGATCATCGAGGAGTTCCCGAGCCCCGTGTTGGGCCCGATGATGGTCATCCAGTTGGGGAAACCGGCGGCGGAGGCACCCCGCAGCGCCTCCATCCCGCCCTTCCACGCCTCGGCGAGCGTCCGCCCGTCCGCACCGACGACCCGGTCCGCGATCGGCATGTCGGTGACATGGAAGCCCGTACCGAACACGATCGCGTCGACCTGCGCCTCGGTGCCGTCGGCGGCGACGAGCGTCGACCCCTCGACGCGGCTGAGCCCGCTCGCGACCACGTCCACGTTGGGCTGGGCGAGCGCCGGGTAGTACGTGCTGCTCAGCAGGATCCGCTTGCAGCCGATGCGGTAGTCGGGGGTGAGCTTGGCGCGCAGCGCCGGGTCCTTGATGGCCCGGGCCATGTTCCGCTTGGCCAACTGCTCCACGGCACCCAGTTCGTTGGGGTGCTTGGTGAACGCCTGCACCTGCAACTCCCTGATGCCCCACAGCAGTCCGCGCCGGACCTGGGTGGTGAAGGGGAGCCGCCGGTGCAGCCAGCGCTCGGCGCCGCTGATCGCCCGGTCCATGCGGGGCATCACCCAGGGCGGGGTGCGCTGGAACAGCGTGACGTTCCGCGCCAGCGGCTGGATGGCCGGGACGATCTGGATGGCCGAGGCCCCCGTCCCCACCATGGCGACCCGCTTGCCGCGCAGGTCGTAGTCGTGGTCCCAGCGGGCGGAGTGGAAAACCCTGCCCGGGAAGGACTCCAGCCCCGGGATGTCGGGGATCTTCGGATCGGAGAGCGGCCCGGTGGCGGAGACGACGAGGTCGGCGGAGAGCCTGCCACTGGTGGTCTCGATGTCCCACCGCAGCTTCTCGCCGTCCCAGGTCATCCGCTTGACCTCGGAGTTGAGGCGGATGTGCGGGCGGAGCCGGAAGACGTCCGTCACGTGCTCCAGATAGGCGCGGATGTGCTCCTGCCCCGAGAAGGTGCGGGGCCAGTCGGGGTGGGGTGCGAAGGAGAACGAGTACAGATGGGACGGCACGTCACAGGCGCACCCCGGATAGCTGTTGTCCCGCCACGTACCACCCACACTGTCGGCCCGCTCCAGCACGACGAAGTCGGTGACTCCCTCGCGCCGCAGCCGTACGGCGGCCCCCAGTCCCCCGAACCCGGACCCGACCACCGCCACCCGCACATGCTCGTGTTCGGCCATGCCGATGCCTTCCCTGCCCGACTCTGCCAGTGAACACTGGCGCAATGGGAATGTAGAACAGCTCCGTACCGATGGGTAGGGGTCGGAAGAAGGAAAGTTACCGGCGGTACAACATAGGCTGCGGTCGTGACGGACAAGCGCGAGTACCGCATGGAGGAACTGGCCCGACTGGCCGGCATCACAGTGCGCACCCTGCGCTTCTACCGCGAACGCAAACTCATCCCGCCCCCGCGCCGCGAGGGCCGCATCGCCTGGTACGACGACCACCACCTGGCCCGCCTGCGCACGATCGCCGCCCTCCTGGAGCGCGGCCACACCCTCACCGGCATCGCGGAACTGGCCGAGGCCCTCGACCACGGCCGCGACGTCGCCGACGTCCTGGGCGTCACACCGACGGAGGAAGAACCGGTCCGCCTCACCCCCGAGGAACTGGCGGCCCGCTTCGAGGGCGAGGTCACCGCGGAGAACCTCGCGGCCGCCCTCGACCTCGGCTACCTCGGCACCGACGGCGACGAGATCGTCCACATCAGCCGCCGCCTCCTGGACGTCTCCTCCGAACTGGTCCGCGAGGGCATCCCGCTGGGCGAGGTCCTGGCCGCCGGCGCCCGCGTCCGCGAACACGTGGACGACCTCGCGGAGATGTTCGCCGACCTGGTCCTGCGCCACGCCGCCGAACCCGACCTCCACCGCCTGCGCCCCCTGGCCCGCAGCGTGGTGGAGGCGGAACTCAGCCTGGCGCTGGACCGACGGCTGCGGAAGCGGGACTAGGAACCTGGCGAGTTCACTCGATCGGAGCACTTTGCGATCTGTAGCGGACGAAACCCGGTTCGTACTCCGAGAGTGAGATCGAAAAGGCCCCGGCGGCTGTGCGACCAGCCCCGGGGTACGGCCGACACTCTCCAGGAGCGCCGACATGCCCCAGCGTAGTCTCCAACCAGGACCTCTCCCTTCCGGTCAACCCGTCAGGGCCCTCGCCGCCGTACGCCTCAGTCACCTCACCACCGCGACGACTTCGCCCGAGCGGCAGCGGTCCACCATTCACGATTGTGCCCAGCGTCTCGGCCTGGCTCTCGTCGCCGAAGCGTCGGACTTCGGCGTATCCGCACTCGTGACATCGCCGTTCGAACGGCCGTCTCTCTCCTCATGGCTGAGCCGACCTTACGAATACGAAGCCGTCGTATGGGCGCACGTGGATCGCGCGGTGCGTTCCGTGGCGCACTTGACGGAGTTGGTCGCCTGGGGACGGCAGCACGGCAGAACGCTCGTCTTCGGAATGCCGCAATCCGCTCCCCCTCTTGTTGTCACGCCCTGGGCTGACGGCTCCACGATCCAGCGATGCGTGGAACTGGCTCGCGACGCCGAACAGGAATCCCGCACCATCTCGAACCGGCTTACCAAGGGGCGCCGGGCGCCGCACCCTTCCGGCAGCGGATGGTGCCTGACTCCTGACCTCGGCACCGCCGAACTCATTCGCATGATCACGAAGAAAGTCCACGCCGGAGCCTCACTGATCGCCATCGCCCGCGAGTTGAACGCATCCGGGGTGCCGGTGCCACGCGACCGCCATGCCCAGATGCAAGGCCGCCCGATGGGCGGCCGTCACCACGGACGGGACTTCGAACGCTTCCGCTGGACCTCGGGCACCCTCTCCAAGGTGTTGCGAAGCCCTTCCCTCATGGGCCATCGCAGAAAGCCCTCCTCGCGCGTTCCAACGGCACGCGCCGCCCGAGAAGGCGGACCGCCGCACTGCTCACCGGCATCGCGCACTGCACCGGCTGCGACGGCCGCATGTACTTCGCCGCCCGTAAGGGCTATGCCTATGGCGACTACGTCTGCCGCGCGACCGCACGAGGCGAGGACTGCCCGGCCGCCGCTGCCATGCGGTCGGACTGGCTCGAAGCGTACGTGCTCGACGAGTACTGCCGGATGACGGGCGAGAACGACGCGTCCCGCGAGCGTCTCCTGGTCCAAGGCGTCCGCGTCACCGTCGCGAAGGGCCGCCCCGGAGGTGGCCCCGCACGCTACGCAGGACCGGATGTGTCCAGGTTGACCTTCACTCTCGGGCAGCGGAAGCACGTGCGACAGACCGGCTGACGGCCTGTCGGCGGTCCGGCTGAGGTGCTCCCACCCCATCCGGGCCGCATGTCACATGTCGAAGACGACCGTCACGGGAGCATGGTCCGACCACCGCTCCTCATGGCTGGCGGCCCGCTCCACGAACCCCTTGATCGCCTTGCCCGCAAGGCCCGGCGTCGCGACGGCGAGGTCGATCCTCCATCCGGAATCGTTGTCGAACGCCCGCCCCCGGTAGGACCACCACGAGTACGGGCCCGCCGCGTCCGGATGCAGGGACCGTACGACGTCGACGTAGCCGCCGTCGGACTCGTCGAACACCCGGCTCAGCCAGGCCCGCTCCTCCGGCAGGAAGCCGGAGCTCTTCTGGTTGGCGCGCCAGTTCTTGAGGTCGGCCGGCTGGTGGGCGATGTTCCAGTCGCCGCAGACGACGACTTCGCGGCCGTCGGCGGCGGCACGCTCACGCAGTCCCTTCAGATGGACGAGGAACTCGTCCATGAAGCGGACCTTCTCGTCCTGCCGCTCGGTGCCGACCTCGCCGGAGGGCAGGTAGAGGGAGGCGACGGTGACGCCGGGCAGGTCGGCCTCGACGTAGCGCCCGCTGGTGTCGAACTCGGCCGAGCCGAATCCGATCCGCACCCGGTCGGGCTCGCGGCGGGTGTAGAGGGAGACACCGGCGCGGCCCTTGGCGGCGGCCGGCGCGTGCACCACGTGCCAGCCCTCGGGGGCACGGACGCTCTCGGGCAGCTGCTCCGGCTCGGCGCGCACCTCCTGGAGGCAGAGCACGTCGGCGGAGGTCTCCGCGAGCCATTCCACGAAGCCCTTCTTCGCGGCGGCGCGCAGTCCGTTCACATTGGCGGAGGTCACAGTGAGCACCCGGGAACGATACCGGCACACTGGACCAGACCCTTTTGCGGATTTGATCATTTGTGGGGAAGCACATGCACATACGCCAGGTCTCCTTCGACCACCCGGACGCCGTGAAGCTGAACGACGAGGTACAGGCCGAGTACCACGTCCGCTACGGCGACGGCGGCGACGCCACGGTCCTGGCCCCGGAGGACTTCGAGCCGCCGAACGGCGTCTACCTGATCGCGTACGACGAGACGGACGCCCCCGTGGCCACGGGCGGCTGGCGCGCCCAGGACGCGAACGGCGAGGGCAACCTGGACGGCGACGCCGAGCTCAAGCGCATGTACGTGATCGAGGAGATGCGCGGCCGCGGTCTCGCCCGCCGCATCCTCGCCGCCCTGGAGGACCACGCCCGCGCGGCCGGCCGCACCCGCATGGTCCTGGAGACCGGCACCAAGCAGCCGGAGGCCATCGCCCTGTACACGTCGAGCGGCTACGAGCCCTGCGTGAAGTTCGGCTACTACCGCCACTACGAGGACAGCCGCTGCTTCGCGAAAGCGCTGTGAGTGGGTCGCCCACATGACAGAAGACCCGCTCCTGAATCAGGAGCGGGTCTTCATGATGCGTGGACCTGAGGGGATTTGAACCCCTGGCCCCCTCGATGCGAACGAGGTGCGCTACCGGACTGCGCCACAGGCCCTTGCAACGAGTGAAACTCTAGCATCCCCATCCGGGTGCTTGGAAATCCGTTCCGGGCTGGTCAGGGCGCGGGGATTCCGGGGCGGTGACTCACTCGTTGGCCGCGCGCGGCCGGTCGCCTACCTCGTACTGGTCGAAGAGCGGGGTGCGGCCGCGCTCGCGTGCCCGGCGGGCGGAGGCGGCGCGACGGGCGTCGGTGCGACCGTCCGCCGTGGTCCTGTCCTCCTCGTCGGCGGACCCGTCCTCCGCTCCGCCGTCCTCCGCGACGGGTGCCGTGTCCTGGCCGGACTGTTCGGGGGCCACGGCACTGGACCGGGCCGAGCTCCAGGCGTCCGGCGCGCCGAGGTCCACGTCCGCGGTGGCCCGCGGGGCGACCGGCGCGGTCACGTAGGTGGGCAGCGGCACCGGCACGGGGTCCCAGCTCTCCCCGTGTCCCGGCCTGCGCTGCCGCTCGCGCTGCTGGTCGACCCACTCGGCGTGGTCGGTCTGCTCGACGAGGGCGCGCCGGTCGGCGGCGAGTGCGGAGAGGCCGGGGTCGGTCTCGGTGCCTGGTCCCTCGTCCGGTTCGTCGGTGTCCGCGCCCGTGCTCGCGGCGGTGCGCCGGCGCGGCTGGCGGGCCCGCTCCCGCAGGTGCTGGGCGGCGGCCTCGGCCCGGCGCCGGTCCATCTGGTAGGCGAACCGGCGGCGTTCCTGGGAGCGCAGGTAGGCGATGTACGCGCTGAGCATCACCGCGGGGACGCCGGGCGCCCACAGGAAGGCGAGTCCTCCGACGGCGGCGACGATCGCGCCGAGGGTGAAGGCGAGGAAGAGCAGCACCGTCGTACGCCGTCGGCGTGCGAGCACCTTGGTGCGCCGGGCGCGTGCCGCGGCGGCTTCCGCGGCGGCCGTGCGCCGGGCGGCGGACGCGGGCGCCTGCTTGCGCGTCGGTGCGCCGCCGGGTTCGGGCGCGGGGGCGTTCGTTTTCGCGCGTGCCGGGTCGCCGTGTCCTGTTTCCCGCTCGGCTTCCCGCGCGGGTTCGCGCGTCGCCTCCCGGCGCTCGGATGCCGGCGGCTGGACCGTCGCCTGGGTCTGCGGACGGGTCGGAGGCATGGCGAAGGCCCGGACGTCCACCGACTCGGTGACGACATCCGGTTCGTCGGCGTCGTGCTCCCCCTCGTCGGCGGAGCGCGCGCGCAGGTCCCTGGCGTACCGACGCTCCATGCCCGCCCGTCCGGACAGCAACCGGATGGCGGTGCTGAAGCGTTCCGTCGGACGGGCCTCGTTCAGCTCGTCCTGCCTACGGAGCCACATCGGCACCAAGTAGGCGGCCCAGGCCCCGACAATGACTGCGTAGATGAGGCCGCTGCTGCTCACGCCTCACACGGTAGAGGGGTTTGCGTGAGGCCATCTGCCAATTGCGCCGGTGTGTCGCACGATCTGGCTGATATTTCGAGCTTTTTTTGTGACCGATCCGATCAGCAGGCCGCCTCAGTCGCGAATTCAATGCCCCGAGACGGTCATGCACCGATCATTTTCGAACACTTATTCAATTCCTGGTGCGGCGAACGCCTATGCGGGATTGTCGTGGGGCGTACTGCGGGAGCGTGCCCGCTGCCAGCGCCGGAGCAACCCGTCGGGTACCTCTTCCGCGGTGAGCGCGAACACGAGATGGTCCCGCCAGGCGCCGTCGATGTGGAGATAGCGCGGCCGCAGACCCTCCTCGCGGAATCCGAGTTTCTCCACGACCCGTCGGCTCGGCACGTTCTCGGGGCGAATGCAGACCTCGATGCGGTGCAGACCGACCGTGCGGAAACAGTGGTCCACGACAAGTGCCACGGCGGTCGGCATCACGCCGCGCCCGGCCACCGACTGGTCCACCCAGTAACCGACGTGCCCCGAGCACATCGAGCCCCAGGTGATCCCGGCGACCGTCAACTGCCCGACCAACTGGCCCCGGTACTCGATGACGAACGGCAGCATCCGCCCGGCGTTCGCCTCGGACCTCAGGTGCCGGACCATCTGACGGTAGGTCGGCCGGTGCGCGATCGGGCCGCTGGGGGTGGGCGGCGGAATGGTCGCCTCCCAGGGGCGCAGCCAGTCCCGGTTGCGCCGGTTGACCTCGCGCCAGACCCGCTGGTCGCGCATCTTTATCGGCCTCAGGACGACGTCGCCGTCCGCCAGTACGACGGGCCATGACGGGCTGTTCAGCTCGCACCCCCACTGCCGGCACCGGGTCCGGGGTGGTCGCCGCCGCGGATCTGGTCGACGGCGTGGACCAACAGGGGCTCCAGGACCGCCAGTCCGTCCTTGACCCCGCCACTGGAACCCGGCAGGTTGACGATCAGCGTGCGTCCCGCCACCCCGGCCAGGCCCCGGGAGAGCGCGGCGGTCGGCACCTTGTCCCGTCCGAACGCCCGGATGGCCTCCGCGATGCCCGGCACCTCGTGGTCGATCACCGCGCGGGTGGCCTCGGGGGTGCGGTCGGTGGGCGAGATGCCGGTGCCGCCGGTGGTGACGATCACGTCGTAGGCCGCCTCCACGCCCGCGCGCAGGGCGGCTTCCACGGGGTCGCCGTCGGGGACGACCTGCGGGCCGTCCACCGCGAAACCGAAGCGCTTCAGGCCGTCGGCGACCAGCGGGCCGCCCTTGTCCTCGTAGACCCCGGCGGCGGCCCGGTTGGAGGCGGTCACGACAAGAGCCCGGTATGTCATGCCCGGCTCCAGTCGCCCGACTTGCCGCCCGTCTTCTCCTCGACCCGTACGTCCGTGATGACCGCTCCCTTGTCGACCGCCTTGACCATGTCGATCACGGTGAGCGCGGCGACGGAGACCGCGGTGAGGGCCTCCATCTCGACACCCGTGCGGTCCGTGGTCCTCACGGTGGCGAGGATCTCCACGGCGTCGTCCGCGACCGACAGATCCAGTTTCACACCCGACACCGACAACGGGTGGCACAGCGGGATGAGGTCCGGGGTGCGCTTGGCGCCCATGATGCCCGCGATCCGCGCGGTGGCCAGGGCGTCGCCCTTGGGGACGCCCTCGCCGCGCAGCAGCTCGATCACCCGGGGCGAGACGAGCACGCGCCCGCTCGCGCGCGCGGTGCGTGCGGTGACGTCCTTGCCGGAGACATCGACCATGCGGGCGGCTCCCGCCTCGTCGATGTGCGTCAGTCGGTCCTGCGTACTCATGGTTGTGCGGCGCTCCCGGTCCGGCCTGTTGTGCGCGACACGGTACCGCCAACCTGGGGTGGTCAGCCGAGCAGGACCACTTCGACCTCGGTGCCGGGCTCGACGGTCTGCACGTCCTCCGGTACGACGATCAGCGCGTCGGCCTGCGCGAGGGCGGCCACCAGATGGGACCCGGCGCCGCCGACCGGGGTCACGGACCCGTCGGCGTAGGTGCCGCGCAGGAACTGCCGGCGGCCCTTGGGGGAGCTCAGCGCCTTGCTCGCGGTCAGGGTGGCCCGGGTGCGCGGGCGGTGGACGTCGTCGAGGCCCATGAGGGTGCGGATCGCCGGGCGGACGAACAGTTCGAAGGAGACGTACGACGACACCGGGTTGCCGGGCAGGGCGAGCAGCGGGGTGTGGTCGGGGCCGATGGAGCCGAAGCCCTGGGGCTTGCCGGGCTGCATGGCGAGCTTGCGGAAGTCGACGCCGGCCCCCGGCTCGTCCTCGTCGCCGACCGAGGACAGAGCCTCCTTGACGACGTCGTACGCCCCGACGCTGACGCCGCCCGTGGTGACCATGAGGTCGGCGCGCACGAGCTGGTCCTCGATGGTGGAGCGCAGGGTCTCGGCGTCGTCGGCGACGGCGCCCACCCGGTAGGCGATGGCACCCGCGTCCCGGGCGGCCGCGGTGAGGGCGAAGCTGTTGGAGTCGTAGATCTGGCCGGTGCCGAGGCTCTCGTCGGGCTGGACGAGCTCGCTGCCGGTGGACATGACGACCACGCGCGGGCGCGGGCGCACGCGTACGGTGCCGCGGCCGATGGCGGCGAGCAGGGCGATCTGGGGCGGGCCGAGGACGGTCCCGGCGTCCAGGGCGCGGTCGCCGGCCCGGACGTCGCTGCCCTGGGCGCGCACATGGGCGCGTGCCTCGGCGGGCCGGTACACGTGCACGTGCCCCTCGGCGCCCTCGGGGGCGAGGCTGCGGGCGCGCATCCCGCTGACCGGGCCCTCACCGAGGCCTCCGTCGGTCCACTCGACGGGGACGACGGTCTCGGCGCCGGGCGGCAGCGGGGCGCCGGTCATGATGCGGGCGGCCTGCCCGGGGCCGACGTGCAGCAGCTCGGCCTGGCCCGCGGCCACGTCCCCGACGACGTCGAGGACGGCCGGGAACTCCTCGCTCGCGCCCGCCACGTCCGCGACCCGTACCGCGTACCCGTCCATGGAGCTGTTGTCGAACGGCGGGAGGGACACCGGGACGGTGACGTCCTCGACCAGCACGCAGCCCTGGGCGTCGAGCAGTTGCAGCTCGATGGGCTCCAGGGGGCGGACGGTCGCGAGGATGTCCTCCAGGTGTTCGTCCACCGACCACAGGTGGTCCTGGTCGGCAGGGCGGGGCGCGACGCTGCTCAAATGCCTACATCTCCTCGGCTACGTAACTGCGAAGCCAGGCCCGGAAGTCCGGGCCCAGGTCTTCACGTTCGCACGCGAGTCTGACAATGGCACGCAGATAGTCGCCGCGGTCCCCGGTGTCATAGCGGCGGCCCTTGAAGACGACGCCGTGCACCGGGCCGCCGACCTTCTCGTCCTGGGCGAGCTGCTGGAGGGCGTCGGTGAGCTGGATCTCGTTGCCCCGGCCCGGCTCGGTCTTGCGGAGTATGTCGAAGATGTGCGGGTCGAGGACGTAGCGGCCGATGACCGCGTAGTTCGACGGGGCGTCGGCGGGGTCCGGCTTCTCGACGAGGCCGCTCACCCTGACGACGTCGCTGTCCTCGGTCTCCTCGACGACGGCACAGCCGTAGAGGTGGATCTGCTCGGGGGCGACCTCCATCAGCGCGATGACGCTGCCGCCGTGCTGCTCCTGCACCTCGATCATGCGCTGGAGCAGGGGGTCGCGGGCGTCGATCAGGTCGTCGCCGAGGAGGACCGCGAAGGGCTCGTGGCCCACGTGGGGGGCCGCGCACAGGACCGCGTGGCCGAGGCCGCGCGGGTCGCCCTGGCGGACGTAGTGCATGGTGGCGAGGTCGCTGGACTCCTGGACCTTGGCGAGCCGGCCGGCGTCGCCCTTCTTCTGGAGGGCGGACTCCAGCTCGTAGTTGCGGTCGAAGTGGTCCTCAAGAGGGCGCTTGTTGCGTCCCGTGATCATGAGGACGTCGTCGAGGCCCGCGGAGACGGCCTCCTCGACCACGTACTGGATCGCCGGCTTGTCGACCACCGGCAGCATCTCCTTGGGAGTGGCCTTGGTGGCCGGCAGGAAGCGGGTGCCGAGCCCTGCTGCCGGAATGACAGCCTTGCTGATCCGAGGGTGCGACTGAGTCATGTCCGCACCCTATCCGGTGCCTTTGCCTGGAATCTGAGGCTCCGGTTAATAAGCTCTTATATGAGCGTATTGGAAGGGTACGGGTGCAGAGTTTGAGTCATGTCGGACGTCCCGCCGAGCCTGACAAGCGAATGTTGCGACGAGAGTACCTGGCGGTGAGGAACAGGTTGACGGCCGATGACGTGCGGGAAGCGGCCTCCGCGCTGGCCGGCCGGGCCCTGGGGCTGCCCGAGCTGGCGCGTGCGCGCACGGTGGCGGCGTACGTCTCCGTGGGGAGCGAACCCGGCACGCTCACGCTCCTGGACGCGCTGCGCGAGCGGGGCGTGCGCGTCCTGCTCCCGGTGCTCATGCCGGACAACGACCTGGACTGGGGCGCCTACACCGGCGAGGGCTCTCTCGCGCGCGTGCAACACGGCGGAAAAATGGCCCTCTTCGAACCCTCCGGCGAACGCCTCGGCCCGGACGCCGTGACCGGCGCCGACGTGGTGCTGCTGCCCGGCCTCGCGGTGGACGGGCGCGGGATGCGCCTGGGGCGCGGCGGAGGGTCGTACGACCGGGTGCTCGCGCGCCTGGAGCGCGCGGGCGCACGACCGGCGCTGGTGGTCCTCCTGTACGACTCCGAGGTCGTCGCGCAGGTCCCGGCGGAGGCGCACGACCGGCCCGTGCACGTGGTGGTCACGCCCTCCGGCGTGACCCGCTTCCAGGACCCGGAATGAGGAAGGGCCCCTCCACGCGCGCGTGGAGGGGCCCTTCGTCGGCCCTACGGCTTCAGGACCAGGGTGTCGGACGTGCTCTCGTCGACGGCCTTGTCCGAGAAGGACCAGTCCAGCAGCTCGCCCTTGACCCACTTGCCGGTCTGGTCGGTGTAGTGCGCGCTGTAGGCGTGCCCTGAGGCGCCGGTGAGGTTGATCCACTTCGACTTGTCGAGGTCGCCGAGGTTGACCACCATCCGCATCGACGGCACCCAGACGACGCCGTAGCCGCCCGCCGCGTTCCAGCCGGTCGCGTTGACCGTTGCCTCGCCGCCGCTGAGCTTCCACGGGCCGCGGTTGAGCATGTACTTGAGGAAGCCGGGCCCCTCCATGCCGAGGGTCTGGTTCTTCAGGAACAGGCGGTGCAGCCGGCCCCAGCTCCAGGTGTCGATGTCCTTGCCGAGCTTGGCGGTCAGCTCCCAGCGGGCGTCGATCATGGCGCGCTTGAACAGCTCGTCGCGGTTGTCGGCCTTGGGACGGTCGCCGACGCCGGCCGGGGTCTTCCACCAGTCGCTGTTCTCGTCGTCCATGAGCTTGCGCACGACCTCGAACCAGCGGTCGCCGCCGTCGGGCTGCGCCTGGTCGGCGTCGCGCTGGCCGCACTCGCGGACCTTGTCCGTCTCGTCCGCGGGGCCGGTGGTGTTGACCGGGTCGACCCACAGGCACTGGCCCTTGACCCGCAGCTCCTTGGGCAGCTTGTTGCCGAAGGCGAGCTTGAGGATGTTGCGCCAGACGGCGTTGAAGTAGGCGGCCGCGGCCGAGTCGGCGTCCTGGGTGTAGTCCCAGCCCTCCAGCAGCTCCTGCGCCTGCCGGACGTCCTTGTCCTCGACGTCGATCTTCAGCAGCTTCGGCACGAGCAGCTTGGCGATCTCGCTGCTGTTGTCGAGCTGCATCTGGCGCATGTCGTCGGTGGAGATCTTACCGCCGCCCTTGATCTTCTGTTCGATCAGGTCGGTGATGCGCTGGCTGCGGGTGCCGTAACCCCAGTCCGTGGTGAGCGTGTAGGGGTACTTGTCCTTGTCGATCACGGCCTGGTTGGCGGTGACGATGAAGCCGCGCTCCGGGTTGTACTCGTAGGGCAGCTCGTCCTGCTCGATGTACTTGCCGGTCCACGCGTACTTGGGGTCCCAGCCCGGGGCCGGGACGGCGCCGGTGGCGCCCTTCGCGCGGATCGGGATGCGGCCGGGCAGCGTGTAGCCGATGTTCTCGGCGTCGGCGTAGACGAGGTTCTGCGAGGGCACGTCGAACAGGGCGGCCGCCGCGCGGAACTCGCTCCAGTTCGACGCCTTGTCCATCGCGAACACGGCGTCCATGGTGGTGCCGGGGTCGAGCGCGGTCCAGCGCAGGGCGACGCCGTAGCCGTCGCCGCGGTCGGGGGCCGCGTTGTCGACGGTGGCCTTCTTGCCGACCTTCACGAGCTCGTCGTAGCGGTCGGACAGCAGGGGGCCGTTGTTCGTCTCGCGGACGACGATCTTCTTGGGCGCGCCGCCGGCGACCTTGATGGTCTCCTCGCGCGTGGTGAAGGGCTTGGTCCTGCCGTCGTAGAGGTAGCCGTCGCCGGAGAGCTTCTCCAGGTAGAGGTCGGTGACGTCGACGCCGGAGTTGGTCATGCCCCAGGCGATCTTCGCGTTGTGGCCGATGACCACGCCGGGCATGCCCGCGAAGGTGTAGCCGGAGACGTCGTACTGGCACTTGCTGGAGACGGTCCGGCAGTGCAGGCCCATCTGGTACCAGACGGACGGCAGCGAGGCGGACAGATGCGGGTCGTTGGCGAGCAGGGGCTTGCCGGTGATGGTGTGCGAGCCCGCGACGACCCAGGAGTTGGAGCCGATGCCCTGGCCGTTGACGCCCACGGCCGTGGGGACGTCGTCCAGGACCTCGTAGAGGCCCGAGAGCTGGCTCTGGAGGGCCGAGGCGGCCGAGGACGAGGCCGAGGCCGTGGTGCCGCCCGCGGACGTTCCGGTGCCGCCTGTGCCGCCCGCGGACGTTCCCGTGCCGCCCGTGCCGCTCGTGCCGCTCGTGCCGCTCGTGCCGCTCGTCGACGTGCCCGTGCCAGACAGGCCGTTGTCCTCGGAGCTGCCGTTCTGCTGGAAGGTCTGGGTCAGCTCGTCGTACTGGCCCTCCTGGACGATCGCCTGGTTCCGGCTGTACGGGTAGTCGGGGTACAGGTCGGCGACCTGCTTCGGGCCGAGGCGGCTGGTCATCAGGGCGCGGTCGATCTCGTCCTGCATGTTGCCGCGCAGGTCCCAGGCCATCGCCTTGAGCCACGCCACCGAGTCGACCGGGGTCCACTTCTCCGGCTTGTAGTCGTTCTCGAAGCCGAGCGCCGCGTACTCCAGGGAGATCTCCTTGCCGTCCTTGCCCTGGAGGTAGGCGTTGACTCCCTTGGCGTAGGCCTGGAGGTACTTCTTGGTGGAGGCCGACAGCTTGGTGTCGTACTCCTTCTTCGCGACCCGGTCCCAGCCCAGTGTGCGCAGGAACTCGTCGTCCTTGACCTGGCCCTTGCCGAACATCTCCGACAGGCGCCCGGAGGTCATGTGCCGGCGCACGTCCATCTCGTAGAACCGGTCCTGCGCCTGGACGTAGCCCTGCGCCATGAACAGGTCCTCGTCGGAGGAGGCGTAGATCTGCGGGATGCCGTAACCGTCGCGCTTGACGTCCACGGGGCCCGACAGGCCCTCGAGCTCGATGGAGCCCTTGGTCTGCGGGAAGGACGCGCGGACGGTGCTCACCGTCCAGTACCCGCCGAAGGCGACCGCGCCGATGACGGCCAGTACGAGCACGAGAACGACCAGGCGGGCTCTGCGCCCCTTCTTCCTGCCGGACTTGCCGGGCTGCTGACCCGATGAGGCGGTGGTGGTGGGGGGCATCGCTGTCCTTGCTGTCCTAACGCGAGCGGCAGGGCGGGCTGTGCTTGCGGCGGGGAGCCTGCGTCATCTCCCCGGGCGGGCGCGCGACGCAGGCTCTGCGCGCTGGAGCAACCATAGGCGCAGGGCCCGGGCCGACTTGACGCGGAGTCGGGAACGAAGGCGGACGAGCGTTCGATCTCGCCTCGCGGAGCGTCAAGAAATCGTCAAGAGTTAGGTAAGGTAACGAAGTACTTGGGTGCGAAGCCCCACCGCCTCGTGTCCTATGTACGTGAGCTCACGCACGCGTGATGCGGGTGAGCCAGGGAAGGGAACGGCCGCTGACTGTCCACCACCTCAACCAGCTCCTGCTCGTCTGCTCGCTCGTCCTGCTCGTCGCCGTGGCAGCGGTCCGGATCTCCTCGCGCAGCGGGCTCCCCAGCCTGCTCGTGTACCTGGGGATCGGCATCGCCATGGGCCAGGACGGCATCGGCGACATCCACTTCGACAACGCCGAACTGACCCAGGTCATCGGGTACGCGGCCCTGGTCGTGATCCTGGCCGAGGGCGGACTCGGCACGAAGTGGAAGGAGATCAAGCCGGCTCTGCCGGCCGCCACCGCGCTGGCGCTGGGCGGGGTCGCGGTGAGCGTCGGGGTGACGGCGACGGCCGCGCACTACCTGATCGGCCTCGAGTGGCGCCAGGCGCTCATCATCGGCGCGGTCGTCTCCTCGACGGACGCGGCGGCGGTCTTCTCGGTGCTGCGCAAGATCCCCCTCCCCGCCCGCGTGACGGGCACGCTGGAGGCCGAGTCGGGCTTCAACGACGCCCCGGTGGTCATCCTGGTGGTCGCCTTCTCCCAGACCGGTCCGATCGAGCACTGGTACACGCTGATCGCCGAGATAGTCCTGGAGCTGGCCATCGGTGCCGCCATCGGCATCGCGGTGGGCTGGCTGGGCTCCTGGGGCCTCCGGCACGTCGCCCTGCCCGCCTCCGGCCTCTACCCGATCGCGGTCATGGCGATCGCCGTCACCGCCTACGCGGCGGGCGCGCTGGCGCACGGCAGCGGATTCCTCGCCGTCTATCTGGCCTCCATGGCGATGGGCAACGCCAAGCTGCCGCACTGGCCCGCCACCCGCGGTTTCGCCGACGGACTCGGCTGGATCGCCCAGATCGGCATGTTCGTGCTGCTCGGCCTGCTGGTCACCCCGCACGAACTGGGCGACGACGTCCTGCCCGGGCTCGTCATAGGGCTGGTGCTGACCATGGTGGCCCGCCCGCTGAGCGTCGTGCTGTGCCTGACGCCGTTCCGGGTGCCGTGGCAGGAGCAGACCCTGATGTCCTGGGCGGGACTGCGCGGCGCCGTCCCCATCATCCTGGCGACGATCCCCATGGTGAGCGGCGTCGAGGGCAGCCGTCGCGTCTTCAACATCGTCTTCGTCCTGGTCGTCGTCTACACCCTCGTGCAAGGCCCGACCCTGCCCTGGCTGGCGCGCACGCTGCGCCTGGGCGGCGACTCCGAGGCCGCCGACCTCGGGATCGAGTCGGCACCCCTGGAGCGGCTGCGCGGGCACCTGCTGTCCGTCGCGATCCCCGCGGGGTCCCGGATGCACGGCGTCGAGGTCAACGAGCTGCGGCTGCCGGCCGGAGCGGCGGTCACCCTGGTCGTCCGCGACGAGAAATCGTTCGTTCCGCTGCCCACCACCGTGCTGCGGCGCGGGGACGAACTGCTCGTCGTCGCCACCGACCCGGTCCGCGACGCCGCCGAACGACGGCTGCGCGCGGTGGGTCACGGCGGCAAGCTGGCCGACTGGCTGGGCACGGGCGGGGACGACGGCACACGTTAAGGGTGTGTTACGCGCCCCCTGTACGATGGTCACCGACCCCTGATCGAACCAACTCTGCCTGACGCAGAGCTGGCGCGACCGTATGGCGGCCGGGACGTCCCTGAGAGCGGTCCTCGGCATCTACCGCAGTCCGCGCAAGAGGACAGCTCTCGGCGCCCCCGCACAGGCGCGCTACCAGGCGGCAGAAAGGCACGGGCCGTGGCATCCACGGTCACCTCCTCCCGCCCGGGATACGGACAGCTGCTGCGCACCCGCGGCGCCTGGACGTTCCTGCTCCCCGGCTTCGCGGCACGCCAGCCGTTCGCGATGCTCACCCTCTCCCTGGTGCTGCTCGTGCAGCACACCACCGGCTCCTACGGCGCGGCGGGCGCCGTCGCGGCCGTCACCGGCGTCTCCATGGCGCTGTTCGCGCCCTGGAGCGGCCGTCTCGCGGACCGCCACGGGCAGCGCGCGGTACTGATCCCCGGCGTCCTGGTGCACACCCTGGCGGGCCTGTCGCTGACGGGTCTCGCCCTCGCGCACGCGCCCCTGTGGGCGTTGTTCGCCGCGGCCGTGCCCACCGGCGCCTCGGTGCCGCAGATCGGGCCCATGGTGCGCGCCCGCTGGGGCGTCAAGCTCCAGGACTCCCCCCTGATGACCACGGCGGCCGCCTTCGAGTCCGTCACGGACGAGCTGACCTTCGTCTTCGGCCCGCTGCTGGCCACCGCCCTGTGCACCGCCGTCCACCCCGCGGCGGGCCTGCTGACGGAGGCGTCGCTGACGCTGCTGGGCGGCCTGCTGTTCGCCGCGCAGAAGAGCACCCAGCCCACGGTCACCGCGACCGCCGGGCACGCACGCGTGGCGCACGCCTCGGCGCTGCGGGTCCCCGGGGTGCGGGTCCTGATCGTGACCTTCCTCGGCATCGGTTCCGTCTTCGGCGGCATGCAGGTCTCGCTGGCCGCGTTCAGCGAGTCGATCGGCGAGCCCGGCCTGAACGGCGTCCTGTACGGCGTCTTCGCCGCGGGCAACATGCTCTCCGGCCTGGTCTGCGGAGCCGTCGCGTGGAAGGTGGCCCCGCAGCGGCGCCTGCTCGTCGGCTACGCGGCCCTCGCGCTGACGGCCTCCGGCCTGTGGGCCGCGCACTCGGTGCTCGTCCTGGCCGGCCTCGGCCTCCTGGTCGGCATGTGCATCGCGCCCGCGCTGGTCACCGGCTACACCCTGGTCGAGGACCTGGTCCCGGCCGGCGCCCGCACCGAGGCCTTCACCTGGCTGACCGGAGCGGTGGCGCTCGGCCAGGCGGCCGCCGTCACGATCGCCGGGCAGCTGGAGGACCGCTTCTGGGGCGGCGCCGGGTTCCTGGTGCCGATGGGCGGCACCCTGCTGGCCCTGGCGACCCTGGTGGCGCTGCGTTCACGCCTCGCGGCACGGCCCGGCGGCCGGACGGTCGCACGTGGCATGGGTCACCGAGTGCCGGTGGCAGTGGACTGATCCCCGGGAATACGTCACTATGGACCTTCGTTAGCACTCATTGAGTGAGAGTGCCAGGAGGAAGACAGTGCCCACCTACCAGTACCAGTGCACCGAGTGCGGCGAGGGCCTCGAGGCGGTGCAGAAGTTCACCGACGACGCTCTGACCGTGTGCCCCAACTGCCAGGGCCGCCTCAAGAAGGTGTTCTCCGCGGTCGGCATCGTCTTCAAGGGCTCCGGTTTCTACCGCAACGACAGCCGCGGCTCCTCGTCGAGCAGCTCGCCGGCGTCGTCGAAGCCGTCGACGTCCACCTCGTCGTCGTCCGAGTCGAAGTCGTCCTCCTCGGACGCGAAGTCGTCGAGCTCGGGCACCTCGTCCAGCAGCAGCTCCGCCGCATAGGTCTCACTTGCAGGACCCTGCCGTCACAGGACGGCAGGGTCTTCGGCGTTTCCCGAGCCCGGCGGCCGCGGGTTTCCGGGGCCGGATACTGTGCTGGTCATGGCGAACGCAGAGATCGGCGTAATCGGCGGCTCGGGCTTCTACTCGTTCCTCGACGACGTGACCGAGGTCCAGGTGGACACCCCCTACGGTCCGCCCAGCGACTCCCTCTTCCTCGGCGAGGTCGCCGGCCGGCGGGTGGCGTTCCTGCCCCGGCACGGGCGCGGCCACCATCTGCCGCCCCACCGGATCAATTACCGCGCCAATCTGTGGGCGCTCAGGTCGGTGGGCGCACGGCAGGTCCTGGGGCCGTGTGCGGTCGGCGGGCTGCGCCCCGAGTACGGACCGGGCACGCTGCTCGTGCCGGACCAGCTGGTCGACCGCACCAAGTCCCGGGCGGGTACGTATTTCGACGGGCTGCCGCTGCCGGACGGTGCCGTACCGAACGTGGTGCATGTGTCGCTGGCCGACCCGTACTGCCCCGTCGGGCGGGCGGCCGCGCTGAAGGCGGCCCGCGGGCGGGACTGGGAGGCCGTGGACGGCGGCACGCTGGTCGTGGTCGAGGGGCCCCGGTTCTCGACCCGCGCCGAGTCGCTGTGGCACCAGGCGCAGGGCTGGTCGGTGGTGGGCATGACCGGCCACCCCGAGGCGTCCCTCGCCCGTGAACTGGAGCTCTGCTACACCTCGTTGACCCTGGTCACCGACCTCGACGCGGGCGCCGAGACCGGTGAGGGCGTCTCGCACGACGAGGTGCTGCGGGTGTTCGCAGCGAACGTGGACCGGCTGCGGGGCGTGCTGTTCGACGCGGTGGCGGCGCTGCCCGCCAACGGGGAGCGGGACTGCCTGTGCGCGAACGCGCTGGGCGGGATGCACCCGGGGTTCGAACTGCCCTAGCGCGGGCGGAAGTTCTCGTTCGGGTGACGGAGTTCTCCACAACCGGGCGGTGGTCCACCGGCCTCGGCGAGATCCGGCGCGAAGCCTCATCGTGGCAGCGCAAGCCGATGTCCCGTCGCTGGTGGTGGTCCTCATGTCCTTCGCTCCGTCGTCGTCTTCCTTCGCTCCGTCCTCGTCTTCTCTCGTTCCGTCCGCGTCTTCCTTCGTCCCGTCCTCGTCTCCCTTGGCTCCGTCCTCGTCTCCCTTCGATCCGGGTCCGCCCGGCGCCGACGCTCCCCCGATCTGCGAGGTCCCGCACTTCGCACCAGTGCGGGTGCGCGGCGGACAGCACCGGCTACGGCGCTTCGTACGGCACCGGAGGGGTGCCGTGGCGCTCGGCCTGGCCGTCACCGCGGCCGCGCTGGTGGCGGCGGGCCCGCGGGGCGACCACGCGGCGCGGGACGAGGAGGGGGCGCGAGGGCATCCGGCGACCGGGCCCGTGCGCGCGCACCGGGCCGTGGCGGCGGTGTCGGCGCCGGTGCGGATCGCCGACGGAGCCACGGTCCGGCTGCTGCGGCCCGGGGACCGGGTGGACGTCATCGCCGCCGAGGAGTCGGCGCTGGGCGGGGACGCCCGGGTGGTCGCGCGCGGGGCAAGGGTGACGCGGGTACCGGAGCAGCCGGACGGAGTGAGCGAGGGCGGGGCACTGGTCGTGCTCTCGGTGCCGCGGGCGACGGCGGCCCGCCTCGCGGGCGCGAGCACCACGGCACGGCTGGCGGTGACGCTGTGTTGAGCCGTGTGATCCGCCTGTTGCGGGGACGGGTGTCAAGTCCCCCTTTGGAGCTACCCGATTGGACAGGGTCACCTCGCGTTGACGTAGGTTGCGGAGCTGTTTGTTCCACAACCTGTGCGTGCGAGAAGAGGCCTCTGGGTGAGCGAGAAGAAGCCGAGCGTCTGGGAGGGCTTCAAGGCCTTCCTGATGCGCGGGAACGTCGTCGATCTGGCAGTCGCGGTGGTCATCGGCGCCGCCTTCACCAACATCGTCAACTCGGTGGTGAAGGGGATCATCAACCCGCTGGTGGGGGCGATCGGCACCAAGAACCTCGACAGCTACAGCTCGTGTCTGCGGGACCCGTGCAAGGTCACGGCGGACGGCACCGTGGTGAGCGGCATCCCGATCCGGTGGGGCTCGGTGCTCGGCGCCACGCTCACCTTCCTGATCACAGCGGCCGTCGTCTACTTCCTGATGGTGCTGCCGATGTCGAAGTACCTGGCCCGGGTGGAGGCCCGCCGGAAGGCGAAGGAGGGGACGCACGAGGTCATCGAGGTGACCGAGCTGGAGGTCCTCAAGGAGATCCGCGACGCCCTGGTCGCCCAGCGGGGCTCGGGCCACGACGGGCGCTAGCTGTATTGATCACGAGCGTTGTTAACGCCGCCAGGGCTTGATCATGGCGAAGACCTCCGGTGTGGTGGAGCTGTCTAGGACTGCACCGCACGGAGG
>NZ_JBIVSV010000017.1:0-62367 GCF_044756385.1 Streptomyces sp. NPDC091972
GGCGGCCGCCCGCCGTTGCGGGCCGTTGGACCGGGCGGGGGGGTGGGGGGGGCGGGCCCCCCCCCCGGGGGGGGGGGGGGGGCCCCCCCCCCCCCCCACGGCGCCTGTCGTTCCCTATGCGGTTGTACCTGCCCGAGCCGTCTCCCCGAGTGGACGGCGCCGGGCGGCTCCGTGCGCCCTCGCCCTAGCTTTCCGCCAGGATGTGCGAGAGCTCCTGATCCAGATCGAAGTGGCGGTGCTCCGTGCCCGGGGGCACAGCGGCATCGGTTCGCTTCAGGAACGACTCCAGGGCCCGCGCCGGGGCCTCGAGCAGTGCTTCTCCCTCCGGGGAGCTCAGGGCGATGCAGACGACCCCCTGACCGTGGCTGCGCGACGGCCAGACTCGGACGTCGCCGGTTCCGGTGGGCCGGTGGAGGCCCTCCGCGAGGAGGTCGCGGGCGAAAACCCACTCAACGGTCTCCTCGGCTCCGGTGTGGAAAGTGGCGTGCACGGCGTAGGGGTCGGCCGTGTCGTACCGCAGGCCTGCGGGGACAGGCAGGGAGGACTCGCTCGACACAACGAGGCGCAGGTGCAGCTCGCAGCTGACCGTGGTGTTCATAAGCGCCAGGGCCTTTCGCTCAGTGTGCGCTCGGGGATTCGCACGTCGGCGAAATCGACATGCCACCTACGGTGCCGTTGTAAACCCCTCTGAGTGTTTTGCGTGCCTTTACGTAACTCTTCCGGCCGAGAACCCCTTGCGGAGGTACGACCATTCCGGTGACCGGTTTCTCTCCGGTAGGGTTCGGCTGTATGAATACGGGGAGTGACGAGGCGCGCGAGGTCGCCGTGGCACCTGACGGGCAGATCGGCGAGAAGTCGGACGGGGCGCAGGACGGGCAGGCGCTCGGGTCCAGGGCGCCGGAGTTCATCAAGTCGCGGCGGTTGCTGCACCTGAGCTGGCAGGTCTTGGTCTTCGTGATCGGCCTCGCGGTCGTGGTCGCCGGGATCATCATGCTGCCGCTGCCGGGACCCGGCTGGGTCGTGATCTTCGGCGGTATGGCGATCTGGGCGACCGAGTTCGTCTGGGCACAGCTCGTGCTCCGCTGGACCAAGCGGAAGGTGACCGAGGCGGCCCAGCGTGCCCTCGACCCCAAGGTGCGCCGGCGCAACATCATCCTGACCTCGGTCGGCCTGGTGATCATCGGCGCGATCCTCGGGGTCTACCTGTGGAAGTTCGGCTTCGAGATGCCCTGGAACATCAAGGACCAGTGAGCCCGGGGCAGGGTGCCGAGACTGTCGTCGCCGGGCACAGGCGCGGTGGCGCCCTGCAAGGGGTCCATGACCAAGGCGCCGGAAGCCGCAGGCGGGGTCGTTGCGGCGTCGGGGCAGGTGTCCGGCCCGCCCCGGCGGAGGCCTCGCGGGCGGTCGCATCCCGCGGTGTGACGCAGAGGTTCCGAACGTCCTGAGCTCCCGCTCGACGCCCGGAGTCCTCTCGCGGACATGGCACGGGAACCCCCTGACATGGGGTAATGTTCTTCCTGCGTCCGGGCGATTAGCTCAGTGGGAGAGCGCTTCGTTCACACCGAAGAGGTCACTGGTTCGAACCCAGTATCGCCCACCCGGACCCACGGCCCGTCCGCGATCTCGCGGACGGGCCGTCGGCATGTGTGCGGACCGGAGCGCGCGCCCCGTGCGCCGTCGGTTCCGCTTCGGATGACCTTCCGCGGGATCCCTCGCCGCCGTCCGTCCTTTTCCGGCCGTCCGCAGATCCCGTACGACCGCCGGTGGGACGTTCGATCGGTCGATCACGCGGCTCTCACCTGGGGCGTCGTCAGTTCTCCCGGGATGCGCCCCCGTTGGAGGCGCGCCGGTCTCTCACCACACTCTCGATAAATTCCTGTCCGAATCATTGACGCACCTCCGGGGCCTCCGTAGCTTGTGCCAGCAAGCGCTTACTTGAAACGATTCATGCAGGCGGCGACGCTGCGGGGAGGGGCCCGACTGTGGGAACCAACAGGAATGTCGAGAGGCGAACCATCCTGAAGGCGGCCGGGGCTACAGCGGCGACGCTGGGGCTGGCCGCGACGACCGGGTGTGGTGGTGGCAGCGGGAGTTCCGGAGACGGGACCGTGACACTCCGTTACGCGTGGTGGGGTGGCGAGCCGCGCACCATCGCCATCAAGAAGACGATCGCGCTCTTCGAGAAGAAGTACCCGAAGATCAAGATCAAGCCTGAATTCACCGACTACGAGGCGTTCTGGGAGAAGTTCCAGACCCAGGCCTCCGGTGGTAATCCGCCGGACGTTTTCCAGAATGCGGTCGGTTTCCTGCGCAAGTACGACAAGCGCGGTGTTCTGCTGGATCTCAAGCAGCAGGCGGACGCCGGGAATCTGAGCCTGGACAACTTCCGCAACGGCGTTCTGGCGAACGGTCAGGTCGACGGCAAGCAGATCGCCGTGCCGGTCGGCGCCAACACCATGTCGCTCGTCATCGACCTGAAGGCCTTCAAGAAGGCGGGCGTGGAAGCGAAGTTCGGCTGGACCTGGGACGAGTACTTCGCCGCGCTCCAGACGATCCAGGACAAGCTGAAGATCGCCGGTGACACCGGCTACTTCAGCATCATGTACCTCTACGACCTGTATCTGCGCCAGAACGGCAAGGCGTTCTTCACGGACTCCGATCTCGGCTTCACCGAGGACGATCTGACGCAGTGGTGGACGGACGGCTACAAGCGCGTCAAGTCCGGGCTCGTCGCCGACCCGAAGAAGATCGAGCAGGTCAAGCCCAAGTCCGGTCTCTCGGCGGGCCTCGCCGCCTCCGAGTTCACCTGGGACAACTTCTCCATCCGCTACGAGGGCGAGGGCGAGTCGGACTACGGGCTCGCGCCGATCCCCACCACGGACGCCAAGAACACCGGCCAGTACCTCGGTTCGCTGATGCTGAGCGCCTTCTCCGGGACCAAGCACCCCAAGGAGGCGGCGCAGTTCATCTCCTTCATGGTGCACGACCCCGAGGTCGGCAAGATCATGGGCTACGACCGCGGCATCCTCGCCACGACCGAGCAGTACGACGCGTTCAAGCCCACCGACCCCAACAACAAGGGTGTCGCGGCCTACGAGGACGAGGTCGCCAAGGCCGGGGTGCTCGGGAAGATCACCCCGCACCCGTCCGGCGCCGATGTCATCGAGGCGGCGTTCCTGCGCCTCGGCGGTGAGGTCGCCCAGGGCAAGTCCAAGCCGGCCGATGCCGCCAAGTCGCTGTTCAGCGAGGCCAAGGCCGCGTTCGCGGGCTGAGGGGACGTACCACCATGACGCTCGTCAAGGAAGCGCCCGTGCGCCCGGCCGGGAAGCGGCCCGCCGCTCCCGCCGCCGGGCGGCGCGGGCGGCGCCGCGAGAACCTCGCCGGCTATCTCTTCATGTCGCCGTGGATCGCGGGATTCCTGCTGCTCACGGCGGGGCCGATGATCGCATCGCTGTACTACGCGTTCACCCGGTACAACCTGTTCACCCCGCCCGAGTGGGTGGGCTTCGACAACTTCACGACGATGTTCCAGGACCCGCGCTGGCAGAAGTCGGTGGAGGTCACGCTCAAGTACGTCGTCGTGGCCACCCCCCTGAAGCTGCTGCTCGCGCTCGGGGTCGCCCTGCTGCTCGCGCAGAGCCGCCGCGGCCAGGGCCTGTACCGGGCCGCGTTCTACATGCCCTCGCTCATCGGCGCCAGTGTCTCCGTCGGCTTCGTGTGGCGGGCGCTGTTCTCCGACGACGCGATCGTGGACCGTACCCAGAAGATCTTCGGCGTCGACGTGGGCGGCTGGATCGGCAACCCCGACTACGTGCTCTACTCCCTGGTGGCCCTCAGCATCTGGCAGTTCGGGGCGCCGATGGTCATCTTCCTGGCCGGTCTCAAGCAGGTCCCCCGGGAGCTGTACGAGGCCGCCGAGGTGGACGGGGCAGGTCCCTTCCGCAGGTTCTGGAACATCACGCTGCCGATGATCTCCCCGGTGCTGTTCTTCAACGTGCTGCTGGAGTCCATCCACGCGTTCCAGGTGTTCGGCTCCGCCTACGTCGTCTCCGACACCCGGTGCGGGCCCGCCGACGCCACCCTCGTCTACACCTGTTACCTCTACCAGAAGGGCTTCAAGGAGGCCCAGATGGGCTTCGCGGCCGCGATGGCCTGGTCGCTGGTGGTCGCGGTGGCGCTGGTCACGGCGGTCCTGTTCTGGTCGCAGAAGAAGTGGGTGCACTACGAGGAGGCCGCCAAGTGACCACCGTGACCAGCCCAGTCGCGCGCACCGCGAACGAGCGGCGGCGCTTCGGATCGATCGCCTGGCACCTCGGCGCGCTCGTCATCCTCGCGGTCATCCTGTACCCGGTGATCTGGGTGCTCGGCGCCTCGTTCAAGCCGAGCAAGGACATCATCGCCAGTATCGACCTGCTGCCGGCCAAGCCTGTCTGGGCGAACTTCTCCGGCCTCGCCGACGGCATCTCCGGCATCTCCATCAGCAGCTTCTTCCTGAACTCGCTGACCTACGCGGGTCTCGCCGTGGCCGGCGTCGTGCTCTCCAGCTCCCTGACCGCGTACGCCTTCGCCAAGATCCGCTTCGCCGGGCGGAACCTGCTGTTCACGCTGATGATCGGCACCCTGCTGCTGCCGTACCACGTGCTGCTCATCCCGCAGTACGTGATGTTCCGCAAGCTGGAACTGGTGGACACGCTGGTGCCGCTCGTGGCCGGCAAGTTCCTGGCGACGGAGGCCTTCTTCGTCTTCCTGATGGTGCAGTTCATGCGCGGGCTGCCGCGCGAACTGGACGAGGCCGCCAAGCTCGACGGCTGCGGGCACCTGAGGACCTACTGGTCGATCGTGCTGCCGCTGTGCCGTCCCGCCCTCATCACCAGCGCGATCTTCACCTTCATCAACGCGTGGAACGACTTCATGGGCCCGTTGATCTACCTCAACACCCCCTCCAAGTACACCGTCTCGCTCGGCCTGATGATGTTCCGCGACCAGGAGGGCATCTCCAACTACGGCAGCATGATCGCGATGTCACTGGTGGCGCTGGTGCCCGTCATCGCCTTCTTCATGGCCTTCCAGCGGTATCTGATCGACGGTATGGCGACCTCCGGACTGAAGTGAGGCGGTCAGCGTGGCGCAAGCACGTGTGAAGGCCCGTAAGGCGTCCGTGTTCGGCGGCGAGCGCTTCGCCCTGTTCGCCGAGACCCTGCTGACCGGTGTGTGGATCGCGGTGGGCTGTCTCGGCGTGGTCACCTGCCCCGCGGCCTTCGCCGCCGGCGCCCGGCACGTGCGCCGGCGTATGAGCCACGAGGGCGGCGGTCTGCGGGAGTTCGTGGCGGACTTCCGTACGGCCGTGCGCCGCGGGTGGCTCGTCGGGGTCGCCGGGTGGGCCGCGGCGGCCGTGGTGTGGGTGGACGTCCAGGCCGCGCGGGCCGGGGTCCCCGGCGGTCCGCTGGCCGGGGCCGTCGGACTGTTCGCACTGATCGGTCTCGTGGTGGCCGGGCTGCGGGCGGCGGCGGTCTGGGCACCGGGCGCCTCCTGGCGCGCGCTGCTCGCCGACGCCGTACGCCGGACCCTGCGCGATCCCGCCGGGTCCTTCCTGATCGTCGCGGGCCTGGCCGTCGTCGCCCTGTCCGCGGGGTTCGTCGCGCCGCTGGCGGTCCCGGTCCTCGGGGCCGTCGCGGCGGCGGCGGTGGCCGTGGAGGAACGCCACCGGCGCCGCTGACGAGCGGTGCCCTTGTCATCACGGGGTCGGCGCCTCCGCGTCGCACCTCTCCCTGTCATGCCCCTGACCAGCCTCTTCCACGGAAAGGAATGGCCATGTCCCCCATCCCCCGCAGGTCCATCCTCAAGGCGGCCGCCGTCGCCGGTGCCGCCGCCCAGTTCAGCTGGGCGCTGGGAGCCAAGGACGCGCAGGCCGCGCCCACAGCCGCCGAGGCCGACGACTCGCCCGTGACCCTGGACTGGCTGGAGGACGGCGGTCTCGGTGCCGCACCCGGCTCCACCGTCGGTGTCCCCTGGCCCAAGGGCGTCTACCGGGAGGACCAGAAGTTCGCGGTCACGGACGCCGAGGGCAAGGCCGTGCCCGTCCAGTCCTGGCCGATCGCCTACTGGCCGGACGGCTCACTCAAGTGGACGGCTCACGCGGTCAGTTCGGGCAACGGCAAGCTGTCGCTGACCGCCGGCGAGGCCGCCGTACCCGACAAGAAGGTCACCGTCGACCAGGGAGGCGGCACGATCACCGTCTCCACCGGTGTCATCACCGCGAAGATCGGGAAATCCGGCGCCACCCTCGTCAAGTCGGTCACCCGCGGGTCGACCGAGATCGCAAGGAACGGGCGGCTCGTGCTGATCCGCCAGCCCGAGATCGAGGACGAGGACCAGGGCACGGTCAAGACCGAGCGCTTCGAGGGAGCCGTCTCCACGGTCACCGTCGAGCAGTCCGGCCCGGTCCGTGCGGTCGTCAAGATCGACGGCAAGCACCGCAAGGGCAACCGGAGCTGGCTGCCGTTCTCGATCCGCCTCTACTTCTACGCGGGTGCCGACTCCTTCCGCATGGTGCACACCATCACCTACGACGGCACCCAGGAGCCCGGCAAGGCGAGCGGCGACTTCATCCGCGGCCTCGGCGTCCGCTTCGACGTGCCGATGCGCGACCAGTCCTACGACCGCCACGTCCGCCTCGGCGGCGAGGGCACCGGCCTGCTGCGGGAGGCCGTCAAGGGCATCACCGGACTGCGCCGCGACCCCGGCATCGCCGTGCAGGAGGCCCAGTACGCGGGCCGGAAGCTGCCCGACCCGTCCACCTGGGACCAGCGGGTCACCACCCGGCTCCAGTACATCCCCGAATGGGGCGACTACACGCTCTCCCAGCTCTCCGCGGACGGCTTCACCGTGCGCAAGCGCACCAAGAAGGGGCACGGCTGGATCGGTGCCGGCGGCGGCCGGCGGGCCTCCGGCTTCGGATACGTCGGCGGCGCGAGCGGCGGATTCTCCTTCGGGCTGCGGGACTTCTGGGAGCGCCACCCCTCCCAGCTCGACATCCGCGACGCCCACACCGACGAGGCCGAGGTCACCCTCTGGCTCTGGTCGCCCGAGGCACAGCCCATGGACCTGCGCTTCTACCACGACGGCATGGGCCAGGACACCTTCGCCGAACAGCTCGAAGGTCTCAACATCACCTACGAGGACTACGAGCCGGAGTTCGGCACGCCCTACGGCATCGCCCGTACCTCGGAACTCCTCTTCTGGGCCAACGAGTCGACGCCGTCCCCGGAGACCCTGGCCCGACAGGTCGAGGCCGTGAGAGTGCTGCCGCAGCTCGCCGCCCCGCCCGGGCAGCTCATCAAGGCGAAGGTGTTCGGGCCGGGCCTCTACTCCGAGCCGGACCGCTCCACCCCGGCCAAGGCGAAGATCGAGGACCACCTCGACTTCCTGTTCACCTACTACAAGGACCAGGTGGAGCAGCGCCGTTGGTACGGCTTCTGGGACCACGGCGACATCATGCACACCTACGACACCGTCCGGCACCAGTGGCGGTACGACATCGGCGGCTACGCCTGGGACAACTCCGAGCTCTCACCCGACCTCTGGCTGTGGTTCGCGTACCTCAGGTCGGGGCGCGCGGACATCTTCCGGTTCGCCGAGTCCATGACCCGGCACACCGGCGAGGTCGACGTCTACCATCTCGGCAAGTGGGCCGGACTCGGCACCCGGCACGGTGTCCAGCACTACGCCGACAGCGCCAAGCAGCAGCGCATCGCCAACACGACGTACCGCCGCTACTACTACTTCCTCACCGCGGACGAGCGGGTCGGCGACCTCATGCACGCCAACGTCGACTCCGACGAGACGTTCCTCTTGCTCGATCCGCTGCGCAAGGTACGCACCGACCCGTACACGCCCGACCGGCACGCCCTGTCCGTCGGCTTCGGCACGGACTGGAGCGGGCTGGTCTCGGCCTGGCTGACCGAGTGGGAGCGCAAGGGCCCCAAGTGGGAGAAGGCCAGGGCACGCGTCCTGTCGACCATGGAGGGCATCGCCGCCCAGCCGAACGGGTTCGTGCAGGGCAGTGGGCTGTACGACCTCGACACGGGCAGGTTCGCCGTGGCCGCCGCTCCAGCGGTGTCGGTGTCCCACCTGTCCGCCGTCTTCGGTCTCAACGAGCTGTGCGCCGAGCTCATCGACCTCGTCGACATGCCGAAGTTCAACGAGGCGTACTTCGACTACTGCCGCTACTTCAACGCCACCAAGGCGGAGCAGGCGGCGCGCTACGGGTCCAACTTCGGTTCGCTGCTGCTGTTCCAGGGACACTCGCGGCTCGACGCGTACGCGGCCGTCAAGACCGGGGACGCGAAGCTCGCCGCCCGCGCCTGGGACAAGTTCTACAACTCCGACGGGTACAAGGAGTCGGCGCCCTGGAAGACGGAGGCGTTGAGCGGGCCCGTGGCGTTGGTGGCGGGCAGTGAGGCGGCCTGGGTGTCGACCAACGACACCGCGCTGTACGGGCTTGCCGCCATCGAGAACCTGGCGTTGCTCGGGGACAGGATGCCTTCGTAGGGGTCGAGGTGGTGGGGAACTGCGCGTCCGTCGTGGCCGGCCGCGCAGTTCCCCACGCTCCTGGGTGAGGTCAGTGCAGGCTTCCCAGGAAGTCCCGCATCCTTCGGACATCTCTGATGCGTCGCTCGTACGACGCTCCCAGCGCGAGGAGCAGGAGGCCTGCCAGCGCCAGAGGTACCCAGCGGGGGAGGGCGTCCGCCACCTGGACTATGTACGGGGCCAGTTCGTGGAGGGCGTCCAGGGTCAGGACCGAGCCGCCCAGGACCAAGGGGGCCTGGAGGCTGTGGCCGCCGCCCATCAGGGTGAGGGACAGCGCCGCCAGGCCCAGGAGCAGCGGGCGGGTCCAGTCGGGGTCGTCCCAGGCCATGACCAGGCTCGGCAGGAGAGTGGCGGCCAGACCCGGGCCGTACGCCGTCCAGGACGAGGTCTCCGGGACGCGCCGCCTGCGGAGGTGGCCGACGAGCAGGGCCGGGATCGTGACCGGGACTGTGTACGCCTCGGGGATGTCGATCTCCCAGGCCGCCAGGCGGACCCAGGTCGCCAGGACGAACAGGGCGGTTGCCGCGTAGCCGAGGAGGCGGCGGTCCTTGCGGATCGCCGTGCCCGCGGTGATCACCGCGCACAGGGCCAGGACCAGGGCGAGCGTCGGGAGGTCGGTGACGGTCAGGGCGACCGCCAGGAGCGCGGTCGTGGCTCCGGCCAGCTCGATCGGGAGGCGCGCGGGGGAGTCGGTGAGCCGCCAGGCCAGCAGGGCAGCGGCCGCCGGGACCGTCAGGACGAGCAGAGCCGTGTGCGGGGCCGACCAGTCCGCGGCGGCACCCGTCGCACAGGCGAGGGCGGCGGCGTACCCGAGGGCGGTGGGCGCCGTGACGGGGGCGGCACGCCAGGAGGCCGCGGCGAACAGCACGACCAGGGCGCACAGCACGGTGAGGGTCGCCGGCCTGGTGGCGAGCGAGACGAAGGCGAGGCTCACGGAGGCCACGAGCGCCGGGACGAGAGCGACGGGCCTGGACAGCAGGACGGCCGACGCCAGGACTCCCGCGGTCGCCGCTCCCTGGATCAACAGGCCGAGGAAGTAGGGGAGTTCCAGCACCGCCGGGACGGTGAGGAACGCCGCCCAGGCCAGGCCGAGGGCGGTGGTCAGTGCCCTCGTGCGCCAGGTCGTGTCGCGCACGGCCAGAGCGAGGACGCCCGCCAGGACCACAAGGATCAGCGGGACCGTCTCGGAGTACGGCGGCCAGGTCAGGTGGGACGTGACCGCGGCGCGGGCGTCCGGCGGGGCGCCGGTCCACGCCTGCGAGGCCCAGGAGAGCGGCCCCAGCACGACCACGCCGACGACGGGCAGCGTCCACAGGAGGGACAGCGCCTGCACCGCACCGGACGCCCACAGCAGACCCCGCCGGACCGTCTCCGGCAGCCGGGCCGGCCGCAGCGCCGCCAACAGGGCGATGCCGAGGGCCAGATGGACCGGGACCGTCCACACCCCGGGCAGCGCGGACCGGGCCACCCCGCCGAGGGCGGCCACCGCGAGCAGGCCGGCGGTGAGGGCGAGACCGCGGGACTGCTCCTCGCCGGGCGCGCGGGTCGCCTCACGGCCGCCCCGCCACCCGGCGGTCAGCGCGATCGCGCTCGCCAGGAGAAGGAGCGCCGCCGCACGGGCGGCGGCGCTCGGGCCGGAGGCCGACCAGGTCAGCCAGCCAGCGGCCAGGACGCCCCAGGCACCCGTTCCGTACGCGCCGGTCGCGGCGACCACGCACAGGGACGCGGACGTCATCCGGAGGGCCAGGAGCGTGTCCGCCCCGGCCGTCACCAGAAGCGCGGCCGTGAGCCCGTACGAGCCCGCGTCGGCCGCCACCGCCCAGAAGAACAGCGGGAGTTGGGCCGCGACCAGGGCGGCGGGGCGGGGCAGACGCAGCTCGGCGGTGCGCGGCAGGAGGCCGTACGCCGCCCAGAGCCCCGCCAGCAGGGCCGAGGCGACCGCGGTGTACGGCGCCCCCGGGGACCGCGGGAACACGGCCCCGTGCAGCGCGACCGCGTCCAGGACGGTCAGGGCCAGGCCCAGGCCCGCCACCGACTCGGCCGTCGAGCGCAGCCCGCGCCTCAGCAGCGGGAGCGGCGCGGCGAGCACGGCCGCCGTGACCGCGCCGAGCACCAGGGACCGGCCGACGATCCCCAGGTGGCCCCAGCTGACCAGCGTGAACACCATCGCCGCGACGGTGAGCAGGACACCGCCGAGGACCAGGAGGACGTTCTGCACGCTCGGTGCGCTCGCCTCCGGGCGAGGGGGCGAGGAAGGCTTGGGGCCGGACTGCTGCGGCGCCTGCCACTGCGGCTGGAGAGCGGCGACCAACCAGGCGCGGCGGGCCAGCAACTGGCTGCGGCGGGCGTCGAGTTGCCACAGCTCGGCGTCGATGAGCCGCAGCTCCTCGGCCGGGGGCGGGATGTGCGTCATGCCTGAAGTGTGGGCTGGGTCACGCGGCACGACATGAGTACACGTACTCAGAACCTACTCGGATCCGATGCCAGACTCTCCCCATGGACTGGACCCGATACCGCTTCCGCAGTCTGTGGTCCCTGCCTGCGAAGCCCGCCGTCGTCTACGACGCGCTGGAGCGCGCCGAGGAGTATCCGCGCTGGTGGCCCCAGGTGCGCGAGGTGCGGCGGCTGGACGGCACCAGCGGGGTGATCACGATTCGCGCCGTGCTGCCGTACGACCTGGTCTTCACCGCCCGCGAGGTGCGGCGGGACCCGGCGGCCGGGGTGCTGGAGATCGCGATGGACGGTGATCTCGACGGCTGGGCGCGCTGGACGATCACAGCCGACGGCGACGGCAGCCTCGCCCACTACGAGCAGTTCACCGAGGTGAACAAACCCCTGCTGAGGCGCTTCGCCGTGCCCGGACGGCCGGTCTTCCTCCTCAACCACCGGTGGATGATGCACGCCGGACGGCGCGGGCTGGCCGCCCACCTGGAAGCGGTTTGAAGGAAGGCCGCGGGGACCTGTATTGTTCAGTGCGTTCCCGGGCGATTAGCTCAGTGGGAGAGCGCTTCGTTCACACCGAAGAGGTCACTGGTTCGAACCCAGTATCGCCCACCGGGAAGCCGGTCCGTCTCAGACGGGCCGGCTTTTTTCATGCTCTCCTACGCCGCCGCCGGCAGGTCCGGACGCAGCGGCCACGCCGGGTCCACCGACTCCTCCGAGCCGCTGCGCGCGAACCATGCCTGCAGGCCCCGCGCCTGGGCCGCGTGCCACACCGCCTGGAGGCTGTGCAGCTCCGTCGGCTCCAGCCGCTCCAGCCGGGCGGCGAAACGGCGCCCGATCGCCCGTACGACATCCAGCGCTGCCTGGGCGTCGGCGGCGGCGTCGTGCGCGCCGTCCAGCGTGACGCCGTAGTGCTCGCACAGATCCGTGAGGGTGCGGCGGCCCTTGCGGTAGCGGTCCAGGTGCTTGTCGAGGACCCGCGGATCCAGCACCAGCAGCGGTGACGAGCCCAGCCAGCGGTCCAGCGACGAGGCGCGGTGGCGGCGCAACTCCCGGTCCAGGACGGTCAGATCGAACGGCGCGTTCATCACGACCAGCGGACGGCCCGCGGCCGCCTGCTCCGCCAGCGTCTCGGCTATCTCGAACATCACCGGCGCCGGCCAGCGGCCGTTGCGCTGGAGATGCTCGTCGGTCAGCCCGTGCACCGCGGTCGCCCCCGCGGGCACCGGCACACCCGGGTTGACCAGCCACCGGCTCACCCGTGGCCGGGTGCCCGCCGCGTCCTGCACGACGACAGCGGCCGACACGATCCGGTCGGTCTCGATGTCCACGCCGGTGGTCTCGGTGTCGAAAGCGGCCAGGGGCCCCTCGTACCAGCACGTCATAGCTTCAACCCCTCGTTCACCCACGGCAGTCTGACGCACCGTCTTCTGCCCGTTTGGTGATACCCGGGCTGTTTGCGACGTACGCCGGAAGGACACAACAGGAGTGCGGGTCTTTGCAGTTCAGCGGCCCGGTGTGCGATTCCTGTGGCCCGTGTGCGGGCATGTCACTTGGCTTGGAAGGCTGTTGGTCATGGCGATAGCGCAGCCCGAGCGGGGCGGGCTGCTGCCCGAACGCACGGGCCCCCTTCGCGGCACGCTCGCCACCACCGCCTGCATGGAGACACTGCAGGTGGGTTATCTGCACGCGGTCGCCGCGGCGGCCGGCTGCTCGTTGTCGCAGCCCTTCCCGGACAACGGCATCGACTGGCACGTCAGCCACGGCTCGCCCGGACACACCGTCGACGACGAGGTCACCATCAAGGTGCAGCTCAAGTGCACCTACCAGGTGGCCCCCAACCCGGCCGGGCGCTTCTTCTCCTTCACCCTCGACAACGACCACCTGCGCAAACTCGCCCGCACCCCGGTGTCCGTGCACAAGATCCTGGTGGTCATGCTCGTGCCCAGAAGCCAGGACGACTGGCTGCGCGCCGGCCACGACCGTCTGGACCTCAGACACTGCTGCTACTGGGTCAACCTGGCCGGTCACCCCGTCACCGGCCGGACCCGGACCACCGTGCGGATCCCCACCAACCGCATCTTCGACGACCGGGCCCTGTGCGAGATCATGACGCGGGTCGGGACGGGAGGCAGACCATGACCCACCGCCCGCTGGAGGAGCCGCTGCGCGCCGTGCGCCCCCACCCGGAGGCCCACTGGCACCGCCCGCCGAGCCCCGACCAGGTCGACCCCGCCGTCCTGAGCGCCCTGCTGCACCGGCACGGCTGGCAGCGGCGCGGCGGCGCCCCCGGACGCTACGGCCGCTGGACCCCGCCCGGACCGGGCGGCGGCGGCACCAGCCTGCTCGTGCCCGAGAGCCGCGCCTTCCCCGACAGCGAGGACCTGCTCGGCGACGCCCTCGTCGCCCTCTCCCGCAGCGGCACGCCGTCCGCGCGCGAGGTGCTCGTCGCCCTCGCCGTGCCCAGCGACGAGATCCGCTGGTGGCGGGACGTCCCGGCCGGCCCCGCCGACGCCACGCCGTGGACCGTCGAGGAGCAACTGCGCGCCGCGGCCCGCCACATGCTGCTCGCCGGCGCGCTCGCCACACGCGCCCGTGCCGGCTACTACGGCGCCCGCTACCGCCGTACGGCTGCCGCGTCCCTCGACACCGTCCTGGTCGGCTCCGCCGCCGGTGGCCGCCGGCTCACCGCCTTCGTGCCCGTCGGCACCGCCCGCCCGCTCGCCGTCCGCCTCCACCAGGCGCTCTGCGCCGGCCGCGAGGCCATCGACTACCAGCGGGCCACCGGCGGCATGGACGCCTTCGACGGGGCCGTGGAAGCGGGCGTCAGCCGGGAGCTCACCGAGGCGCTGATCGCCCTGGTACGCGGCACGGAGGGCGCCCGTGTCGCCGTCGAGTGGGCGCCCGCGGCCGGGGTCCCCGAAGGGTGCGCGGCCTCCACCGAGGCCGTCGAGTTCTCGCCCGGCGACCTGCCCGTGCTGCGCGAGGCCGGGGCCCGCTTCCTGCGCCAGGAGCCCTCCGTCGCCGTTCGGATCACCGGCACGGTGGTGCGGATGCGCAGGTCGGGGCCGCGCGGGGACGGGTCGGTCCGGCTGCGGGTGATCGCCGGCGCCGAGGTACCGCACCTGCGGCTCACCCTGGACGAGGAGGCGTACCGCGTCGCCGGCCACGCCCACCTGGTCGGACTGCCGGTGCGGGTGCACGGCAGGCTGGAGAGCCGCGGAGGCTTCCGCAGGCTCACGGGAGCCACGGGCGTCGTGCCCGTGCAGGTCGACGAGGCCGAGCGGGACCGGCTGACGAAGTCCCTCCAGGAGAATCCCGACTTCTTCGAGGAGACCTGCGGAGGGGACGGAGACCGGGACTGATTTCGCGGAGGTGGGGGCCGGGTCGGTACGATCCCCTATTGCGCGCGCTCCCGGTATGGCGCCGCACCCACCTTCAGTCAGGAGAGACCGGTGTCAGACGTCCGTGTGATCATCCAACGCGATTCCGAGCGGGAAGAGCGCGTGGTGACGACGGGCACTACGGCCGCCGAGCTCTTCGCCGGCGAGCGCTCGATCGTCGCCGCGCGCGTGGGAGGCGAGCTCAAGGACCTCGCGTACGTCCTGTCCGAGGGCGACGCGGTCGAGGGCGTCGAGATCTCCTCCGAGGACGGTCTCAACATCCTGCGCCACTCCACCGCGCACGTGATGGCGCAGGCCGTCCAGGAGCTCTTCCCGGAGGCCAAGCTCGGCATCGGCCCGCCGGTCAAGGACGGCTTCTACTACGACTTCGACGTCGAGAAGCCGTTCACGCCCGAGGATCTCAAGGCCATCGAGAAGAAGATGCAGGAGATCCAGAAGCGCGGGCAGAAGTTCTCCCGCCGCGTGGTGACCGACGAGGCGGCCCGTGCGGAGCTCGCCGACGAGCCGTACAAGCTCGAACTGATCGGCCTCAAGGGCTCGGCCTCCTCGGACGACGGCGCGGACGTCGAGGTCGGCTCCGGCGAGCTGACGATCTACGACAACCTCGACGCCAAGACCGGCGACCTGTGCTGGAAGGACCTCTGCCGCGGTCCGCACCTGCCGTCGACCCGCGCGATCCCGGCCTTCAAGCTGATGCGCAACGCCGCCGCCTACTGGCGCGGCAGCGAGAAGAACCCGATGCTCCAGCGCATCTACGGCACCGCCTGGCCGACCAAGGACGAGCTGAAGGCGCACCTCGACTTCCTCGCCGAGGCCGAGAAGCGCGACCACCGCAAGCTCGGCTCCGAGCTCGACCTGTTCTCCATCCCGGAGCAGATCGGCTCCGGCCTCGCCGTCTTCCACCCCAAGGGCGGCATCATCCGCCGCGTGATGGAGGACTACTCGCGCCGCCGTCACGAGGAGGAGGGCTACGAGTTCGTCTACACCCCGCACGCGACCAAGGGGAAGCTCTTCGAGCAGTCCGGGCACCTGGACTGGTACGCCGACGGCATGTACCCGCCCATGCAGCTCGACGAGGGCGTGGACTACTACCTCAAGCCCATGAACTGCCCGATGCACAACCTGATCTTCGACGCGCGCGGCCGCTCCTACCGCGAACTGCCGCTGCGCCTCTTCGAGTTCGGGACCGTGTACCGGTACGAGAAGTCGGGTGTGGTGCACGGCCTCACGCGTGCGCGTGGCTTCACGCAGGACGACGCGCACATCTACTGCACCCGTGAGCAGATGTCGGAGGAGCTCGACAAGACGCTCACCTTCGTCCTCGGCCTGCTGCGCGACTACGGCCTGACCGACTTCTACCTGGAGCTGTCCACCAAGGACCCGGAGAAGTTCGTCGGCTCCGACGAGGTCTGGGAGGAGGCCACCGAGACGCTGCGCCAGGTCGCCGAGAAGCAGGGGCTGCCCCTGGTCCCGGACCCGGGCGGCGCCGCCTTCTACGGCCCGAAGATCTCCGTCCAGACCAAGGACGCGATCGGCCGCACCTGGCAGATGTCGACGATCCAGCTCGACTTCAACCTGCCGGAGCGCTTCGAGTTGGAGTACACCTCGCCCGACGGCTCCAAGCAGCGCCCGGTCATGATCCACCGCGCGCTGTTCGGCTCGATCGAGCGGTTCTTCGCGGTGCTCCTGGAGCACTACGCGGGCGCCTTCCCGGCGTGGCTGGCCCCGGTCCAGGCCGTCGGCATCCCGATCGGCGACGCGCACGTCGAGTACCTGGAGAAGTTCGCGGCCGCGGCAAAGAAGCAGGGGCTGCGGGTCGAGGTGGACTCCTCCTCGGACCGGATGCAGAAGAAGATCCGCAACGCCCAGAAGCAGAAGGTGCCCTTCATGGTCATCGCGGGCGACGAGGACATGGCGGGCGGCTCGGTCTCCTTCCGCTACCGCGACGGCTCGCAGGAGAACGGCATCCCCTTCGACGAGGCCATCGCGAAGATCGTGAAGGTCGTGGAGGAGCGGGCGCAGGTCTGACGCCCGTACGGCGGGGCCTCCGGGAGTTCAGCTTCCCGGGGGCCCTTCGTCGTCCTCCCGGGCGAACACCTGGAGCAGCCAGGAGGCGAAGGTGCCGGTCACCGCGCCGAGCAGGGCCAGCCCGACGACCATCACAGCGACCGCGATCAGACGCCCGAGCGAGGTCACCGGGACGACATCGCCGTAGCCGACCGTGGAGAGCGTGGCGCAGGTCCACCAGACCGCGTCCCCAAAGGTGCGGATGGTCGCACCGGGTACGTCGTGTTCCTGCTGGTAGACGGCGAGGGCACCGGTGAAGCCCAGCAGGAGGGCCGACAGACCGGCGTACACGATCACACGCGCGTGCAGGACGAGCCGGGGACGGCCGTGGCGGCGCTGCACGGCCTCGTACAGCTTCACGACCCTCAGCGGGCGCAGCAGCGGCAGGAGCAGGACCACGGTGTCCAGCACATGCGTCCGTACGAAGCGCAGCCCTTGTCCGCTGAGCCGCCAGCGCACGGCGTAGTCGACGGCGAACAGCGCCCAGGCGGCCAGCGTCACCGCCAGGCAGAGGTCGAGCACGGCGTCCGGGAGCCCGCGGGCCAGGACCCGCACCGCGTAGGCGGCGAGGAAGGCCAGGGAGGCGACGGCGAGGGGGATCTCGGTGCCATGCTCCCAGCGTGCTCGGCGGGGCGGCTGCGGCACGCTGGTGCGGTGACTCCGGCGCCTTCGGTGAGCGGCTGTGCCGTGGGCCCCGGGTTCGTCCGTGCCGCCGCCGTCGTCGTCCGCGTGTCCCGCCGTGCCGTGATCCTCGCTACCCCGCGTGCCGTGATCCTCGTGACCCCCCGTGCCGTGGACCGAGCGGGCGCTGTCGCCGCCTGTTCCGTGCCCGTTGTCGGGGTGGGTGCCTCTGTCGTCGTCCACCCGCCCAGCTTGACCCGGGCCGCTTTTCGTACAACCCCGCCGACACGGCGCGAACGGGCGAAGCCATATGCTGCTTTGCATGACGAGTGAGCCGGAGCAGCAGTTGGGAGTGGGGACGCAGGACGCGTTCCAGCGTCTGTGGACACCCCACCGGATGGCCTACATCCAGGGCGAGAACAAGCCGACCGGCCCGGGTGCCGACGACGGCTGCCCCTTCTGCTCCATTCCGGCCAAGTCCGACGAGGACGGCCTGATCGTCCGGCGCGGCCGGCTGGTGTACGCGGTGCTCAACCTCTACCCGTACACCGGCGGCCACCTGATGGTGGTGCCCTACCGTCACGTGGCCGACTACACCGACCTGACCGAGCCGGAGACCGCGGAGCTCGCGGCGCTGACCAAGCAGGCGATGACGGCCCTGCGGACGGCCTCCGGGGCGCACGGCTTCAACATCGGCATGAACCAGGGGACGGTCGCCGGCGCCGGCATCGCCGCCCACCTGCACCAGCACATCGTCCCGCGCTGGGGCGGCGACACGAACTTCATGCCGGTCGTCGGCCACACGAAGGTGCTGCCGCAGCTCCTCGGCGACACCCGCAAGATGCTGGCGGATGCCTGGCCGACGGATTGATCCCGGCCGGCTCCGGCATATTTCAGCCCGTCCGGCGTTTGAGGACGAGGCCGCCAGGCCGAAGGGGGGTCTGGGGGCGCAGCCCCCAGGGCCGGCACCCAGACCCACCTGACGCGTCAACCCGGCCGAACCGCCGGAGGCCTACGCGTCGTAGACGTCCGCCTTGCGCGGCGACACGTCCTGGACCTGCGTGCTCAGGAAGCCCGCGCGCGTGCCGAACTTCTCGGTGTCCACGCCGTTCTCCTGGAGCACCCGGATCGCCGCGGAGTGCACGACCCGCAGCACCGGGGTCGCGGCGCGCAGCGCGTCGTCGGCCATGAAGCGGTGCCGCCACGGCTTGTCCGCCCAGGCGTGCCGCAGACCGAACGGCTCCGGGAGGGCGAGCGAGCCGCCGAGATAGTTGAGCAGCGGCGGGTACCAGGTCAGGGGCGCCCGGGCGGCGAGGCGGACCACCTCGTCCGCGTCGACCAGCGGGAGCTTGATCTTCTTGGTCTCCCAGAACCTGACCTGCTTGGCGACCTCCTTCTCCTTGGCCGCGGGCTTCGAGGTGAACAGTCCGTGCACCGGTCCGAGCGCGTGCCCGGTGACCTCGATGCGCAGCGTCTCGTGCAGCACGGTCACCGTGATCAGCATGGTGATGACGAGCTGCCCCTCCCACAGCGTCCACTGCACGCCCAGGTAGTGCCGGTCACCGCCGCCGAACTGCTGCTTGTTGCAGATGTCCTGTATCGCGTGCATCTTGACCTGGTACGCGTCCACGTCCGTGCCGCCGGGCCGGGAGACCTCCTTCGCGCCCTCCGCGATCGGGGTGACGACCCAGTGGCGTATGGACGGCTTCGGGAAGCCGCCGGTGTTGATCGTGTTGCGTTCCAGCATGCGCAGCTGGTCGTGGATGGAGCGGATGACGTCCCAGCTGCGGAAGGGGTGGATCTCCCGGGTGGGGTCGGCGGACACCAGGTCCTCGGCGAGCTGCCAGCTGCCCCACCGGGTGCCCATGCCGAGTATGCCCTTGGGGCCGGCGTAGAAGACCGAGTTGGACTGCTGCTCGGCGCTGAGCGTGGCCAGGGACTGGCGCAGTTGCTCGGCCGCGGTCTCGCCCGGGTTGCTCGGCACCGCCTCGGGCACCTTGGCGCCCACGCTGCTGCCGGCCAGGAGGCTGGCCCAGCGCTCCCGGAGATCCCGCGCGGTGCGCTCGCAGATCTGCTTGGCCCAGAACCAGCCGACCACGGGCAGCACCACGCACGCGCGTGCGTACCAGCCCCAGAAACCGGCGAACGGCATCTTGAGCAGGAAGAGCACGGCCAGCGCGCCCATCGCGACGAGCAGCGCGGTGGCGAACGCGCCCGCCTGCTTGTTGTCCTCGCGCCTGGCGATGTTGGTGCGCAGTGTGAAGACCAGCAACCAGACCAGGAGCCCCGGCAGGAAGAGCACCCCGCACAGCACCATGACGGCGGTCAGCCAGTTGTCCCGGTCCCGGCGGATGTTGTTCGCCGCGAGACAGTGCTCGACCACGACCTGCGGCTCGGCGCCGAAGGACTGGATGAGCGGCTTGCGGCCCGCGCCGAGCATGCGGGTGATCACCGCCGTGGAGAACGCCTCGCCCAGGTTGGGGCGGAAGATCTTCGCCCACTTGCGGCCGCCCTTGACGGCCGACTGGTGCCATTCGTTGTTGGCCTTGAGGATCTCCTCCACCGGATTGTCCCGATAGGCCGCCGAGGCCAGCGCGAACGTCGCCGTCTGCGCCTCGTCGCCCGTGCGCGGCACCTGCGGACCGAAGATGTCCGCGTAACCGCCGTCAACGGTCATTCCCGCCCCCGATCGCCGCCGGACTCACCCACTGCGGCCTTCCCGACTTCCGTGCTTCGCACACCTGTTGATCAGGTCATCAGCGTATCCGTACGCACTGACATTAATCGGCGGACGGCCGAAGCCGCCCGCCGATTCGGAAGGGAGCGTTCCATGAACGTCACCCGTGGGGCCCCGAACGCCACTTGTGCGGCACCCGAACCCAACTACGAGGCGACGCGTGCCTCTTCACGGATCCTCTCGGCGATCTGCGGCGGCATGGGTTCGTGCCGCGCGTAGGAACGGCTGAAACGCGCGGTGCCGTGCGACAGGGACCTGAGGTCGACGGCGTACCGCCCGATCTCGATCTCGGGCACCTCGGCCTTGACGAGCGTGCGCCCGCCGTTGGTCTGCTCGGTGCCGAGCACCCGGCCGCGCCGCCCGGACAGGTCGCTCATCACGACGCCCACGTAGTCGTCGCCGACCAGCACGGACACCTCGGCGACCGGCTCCAGCAGATGGATTTTCGCGTCGGCCGCGGCCTCCCTGAGGGCCAGCGCCCCGGCTGTCTGGAACGCCGCGTCCGAGGAGTCCACGGAGTGCGCCTTGCCGTCCAGCAGCGTCACCCGCACGTCGATGAGCGGGTGGCCGGTGGCGACCCCCTTGGCGGCCTGCGCCCGTACGCCCTTCTCGACGGACGGGATGAACTGCCGGGGCACCGCGCCGCCGACGACCTTGTCCACGAACTCGATGCCCGAGCCGCCGGGCAGCGGCTCCACCTCGATCTCGCAGATGGCGTACTGCCCGTGCCCGCCGGACTGCTTCACGTGCCGCCCGCGCCCGGCCGACTTGGCGGCGAAGGTCTCCCGCAGGGGCACCCGGTGCGGTACGACGTCCACCTGCACGCCGTAGCGGCTGCGCAGGCGTTCGAGGGCGACGTCGGCGTGCGCCTCGCCCAGGCACCACAGGACGACCTGGTGGGTGTCCTGGTTCTGTTCGAGCCGCATGGTGGGGTCCTCGGCGACCAGCCGGGCGAGGCCCTGGGAGAGCTTGTCCTCGTCCGCCTTGCTGTGCGCCTGGATGGCGAGCGGCAGCAGCGGGTCGGGCATCTCCCACGGCTCCATGAGCAGCGGGTCGTCCTTGGCCGAGAGGGTGTCGCCGGTCTCGGCGCGGCTCAGCTTCGCCACGCACGCGAGGTCGCCCGCGATGCAGTGCGAGAGCTGGCGCTGCTGCTTGCCGAAGGGCGCGGACAGGGCGCCGATGCGCTCGTCGACGTCGTGGTCCTCGTGCCCGCGGTCGGCGAGCCCGTGCCCGGAGACATGGACCGTCTCGTCGGGGCGCAGGGTCCCGGAGAAGACCCGTACCAGCGAGATCCGGCCGACGTACGGGTCCGACGCCGTCTTCACGACCTCCGCGACCAGCGGCCCGTCGGTGTCGCACGCCTTGATCTCACGCGGTTTGCCGTCGATGGTCGTGACGCCCGGTGTCGGGTGCTCGAACGGTGTCGGGAAGCCGCCGGTGATGAGCTCCAGCAGTTCGACCGTGCCGAGCCCCTGCCGGGCGCCCTCGGCCGCGGGGGCGGCGGCCAGGACCGGATGGAACACCCCGCGCGCGACGGCCCGCTCCAGGTCCTCCACGAGCGTCTTGAAGTCGATCTCCTCGCCGCCCAGGTAGCGGTCCATGAGGGTCTCGTCCTCGCTCTCCGAGATGATCCCCTCGATGAGCCGGTTGCGGGCCTCCTCGATCCCCGGCAGCAGGTCCTCGCCCGGCTCGGACTCCTTGCGCTCCCCGGACGAGTAGTCGAACAGCTTCTGCGACAGCAGCCCGGTCAGCCCGGTCACGGGCGCGTGCCCGTCGGGCCCCTGCGGGCCGCGCAGCGGGAGGTAGAGCGGGAGCACGGCGTCCGGGTCGTCGCCGCCGAAGGCCTCCGCGCAGATCCGTGTCATCTCCTCGAAGTCCGCCCGCGCGGCCTCCAGATGCGTGATGACGATGGCCCGGGGCATCCCGACGGCCGCGCACTCCTCCCACACCATGCGCGTGGAGCCGTCCACGCCGTCCGAGGCCGAGACGACGAAAAGGGCCGCGTCCGCCGCGCGCAGACCGGCCCTGAGTTCCCCGACGAAGTCGGCGTATCCGGGGGTGTCCAGAAGGTTGATCTTGTACCCGTCCCATTCGACGGGCACCAGGGAGAGCTGTACCGAGCGCTGCTGCCGGTGCTCGATCTCGTCGTAGTCCGAGACGGTGCCGCCGTCCTCCACGCGGCCCGCCCGGTTCACTGCCCCCGCGGTGAGCGCGAGAGCTTCCACCAGTGTCGTCTTGCCCGATCCGGAGTGGCCGACCAGCACCACATTCCGTACGGACGCGGGGTGGTCGGCCGCTGTTGCCCTGCCGGCGGCTCCGGGGTGTGCGTTCGCCTTGTCGCCCATGGCCTTGCCTCCCGTGCACGGTGAGGTCTCTGTGGGCGCGGACATGCGGACCCGCGTGCGGTGCGGCTCCGGTGACGCCCGCGGTCCTTCGAGCTTTCCACTCCCGTCACGGTGCGTCCATACGACGGACGCGATCGCGCCGTGACCAGGAAGCGGCGGGCCCGTGACACGGGCTCCGGGTGCCCGGCCGTCGCCCACGCGCGTGCGTGGCTACGATGGGCCAGCCGGTGGCCAGCAGGGGCCGAGCCGGCCACACCGACCGTCGGGAAGGCCATGCTGAACAAGTACGCGCGTGCATTCTTCACGCGTGTTCTCACTCCGTTCGCCTCGTTTCTGATCAGAAGGGGCGTCAGCCCCGACACGGTCACGCTCCTGGGCACCGCCGGAGTGGTCGCGGGCGCGCTGGTCTTCTACCCCATGGGGGAGTTCTTCTGGGGCACGGTCGTGATCACGCTGTTCGTGTTCTCCGACCTCGTCGACGGCAACATGGCCCGCCAGCTCGGCCGTTCCAGCCGCTGGGGCGCCTTCCTGGACTCCACGCTCGACCGGGTCGCCGACGGAGCGATCTTCGGCGGTTTCGCCCTCTGGTACGCCGGTGGCGGTGACGACATCGCCCTGTGCGCGGTCTCCATCTTCTGCCTGGCCAGCGGCCAGGTGGTGTCGTACACCAAGGCCCGTGGCGAGTCGATCGGACTGCCGGTCGCCGTCAACGGCCTGGTGGAGCGTGCCGAACGCCTGGTGATCTCGCTGGTCGCGGCCGGGCTCGCGGGCCTGCACAAGTTCGGTGTGCCCGGCATCCAGTACTTGCTGCCGATCGCCCTGTGGGTCGTCGCCGTCGGCAGCCTGGTCACGCTGATCCAGCGGGTCGTCACGGTCCGCCGGGAGTCGGCGGAGGCCGAGGAGGCCCCGGGGGAGCCGGGCGCCGGGGCGGGCACCGCGGCGCCCGGCGGCGCCGCGTCGGATGGGGCGGCATCGGGTGTGGCGGCATCGAACGGGACGGCGCCGGGTGGCGTCGGCTCGGACGTGACCGGCTCGGACGTGGCCGGACCGGATGCGACCGGACCGGATGTCGCCGGGGAGCAGTCCCGGCAGCAGGGGAGCGAGGCCGCGAAGTGAGCGCCCAGGAGCGGCTGACGGACTCCCTGTACGGCCTCGGCTGGGGCGTGGTCAAGAAGCTTCCCGAGCCGGTCGCCGTGCGCCTCGGCCGGAGCATCGCCGACCTGGCCTGGAAGCAGCGCGGCAAGGGCGTCCTCCGTCTGGAGAGCAACTACGCGCGCGTGGTGCCCGACGCGAGCCCGGAGCGCCTCGCCGAGCTCTCACGCGCGGGCATGCGGTCGTACCTGCGCTACTGGATGGAGTCCTTCCGGCTGCCCGCGTGGAGCAAGGACCGCATCAGGAGCGGTTTCGACCCCAAGGGCCTGCACCACCTCACCGACGGGCTCGCCGCGGGCAAGGGCGTCATCCTCGCGCTGCCCCACATGGCCAACTGGGACCTCGCCGGCGCCTGGGTCACCACCGCGCTGGAGACGCCGTTCACCACGGTCGCCGAACGGCTCAAGCCGGAGACCCTGTACGACCGCTTCGTCGCCTACCGCGAGGGCCTCGGCATGGAGGTCCTCCCGCACAGCGGCGGCACCGCCTTCGGCACCCTGGCCCGGCGGCTGCGCGACGGCGGCCTGGTCTGCCTGGTCGCCGAGCGGGACCTGTCGTCCTCCGGCGTCGAGGTGCGGTTCTTCGGTGAGGCGACCCGCATCCCCGCGGGCCCGGCCCTGCTGGCCCAGCAGACGGGCGCGCTGCTGCTGCCGGTGACACTCTGGTACGACGACTCGCCCGTCATGCAGGGCAGGGTGCACCCCCCGGTCGAGGTGCCCGAGACAGGTACGCGGGCCGAAAAGACGTCTGTCATGGCACAGGCGCTGGCCGATGCCTTCGCCACCGGGATCGCCGACCATCCGGAGGACTGGCACATGCTCCAGCGTTTGTGGCTGAAGGACCTGGAACCCCGGCCGTCGGACGGGGCCCGCCCGTGAGGATCGGCATCGTCTGCCCGTACTCCTGGGACGTGCCGGGCGGCGTCCAGTTCCACATCCGCGACCTCGCCGAGTACTTCATCCGCCTCGGCCACGAGGTGTCCGTCCTCGCCCCCGCCGACGACGACACCCCGCTGCCGCCGTACGTCGTCTCGGCCGGCCGCGCGGTCCCGGTGCCGTACAACGGCTCGGTGGCCCGCCTCAGCTTCGGCTTCCTGTCGGCGGCACGGGTGCGTCGCTGGTTGCACGACGGCGAGTTCGACGTGGTCCACATCCATGAGCCGTCCTCGCCGTCGCTCGGACTGCTGACCTGCTGGATCGCGCAGGGCCCGATCGTCGCCACCTTCCACACCTCGAACCCGCGCTCCCGGGTCATGGTCGCCGCGTACTCCATCCTCCAGGCCGCCCTGGAGAAGATCAGCGCCCGGATCGCCGTCAGCGAGTACGCCCGCCGTACGCTCGTCGAACATCTCGGCGGGGACGCGGTGGTGATCCCCAACGGCGTCGACGTCGACTTCTTCGCCAAGGCCGAGCCGAAGCCCGAGTGGCAGGGCGACACGATCGGCTTCATGGGCCGCATCGACGAGCCCCGCAAGGGTCTGCCGGTCCTGATGAGAGCCCTGCCGAAGATCCTCGCCGAGCGCCCGCAGACCCGGTTGCTGGTCGCCGGGCGCGGTGACGAGGAGGAGGCGGTGGAGTCGCTCCCCGAGGAGCTGCGCGCGCGCGTGGAGTTCCTCGGCATGGTCAGCGACGAGGACAAGGCCCGCTTCCTGCGCAGCGTCGACCTGTACGTCGCCCCCAACACCGGCGGCGAGAGCTTCGGGATCATCCTCGTCGAGGCCATGTCGGCGGGCGCCCCGGTGCTGGCGTCGGACCTGGACGCCTTCGCCCAGGTCCTGGACCAGGGCGCGGCGGGCGAACTCTTTGCCAACGAGGACGCCGACGCGCTGGCGGAGGCCGCGGTACGGCTGCTCGGCGACCCGAAGAGGCTGGCCGAACTGCGGGATCGTGGCAGCTCGCACGTCCGCCGGTTCGACTGGTCGACCGTCGGGGCGGACATCCTGTCGGTCTACGAGACCGTGACGGCGGGAGCGGCGGCGGTGGCCGCTGCGGACGACGAGCGGGGGCCGGGACTGCGGGCGCGGTTGGGGTTGGCTCGGGACTGATCTCCGGCGCGGGTGCGAATCGCGGGCGGTGTCTGCACGCCGGGCCGCCCGGCCCCCTACGGCGAACCGCCGGCCCTGCTGACCGGTGCCGGCGGCACCCGGTACCGGCTGCCAGCCCACGCACCGGCTGACCCGCCCGTGCTCCCGGATGCCGGACGGGGCTGCCGACGGGGGCCTCGTGGCTCGCCGGTGCGCAGCCGGTGCGACCGCCGTGGTGTCCGAACCCCCGAGCGCGTCGGCCGCGCACGACCACTCTCGTGCCTGCCCCGTAGCGCACCGAACCGCCCCGATAGCCTTGCTGCCCGTGACTCCCACCCTCATCTGGATTCTCGTCGCGCTCGTCGCGATCGGCCTTTACCTGAGCTGGACCGCGGGCCGTCTCGACCGGCTGCACGCCAGGATCGACGCCACGCGCGCGGGCCTGGACGCACAGCTGCTCCGCCGGGCCTCCGTCGCCCAGGAACTGGCCACCTCGGGCGTGCTCGACCCGGCCGCGTCGATCGTGCTGTACGAGGCCGCGCACGCCGCCCGGCAGGCCGAGGAGGAGCAGCGGGAGGTCGCGGAGAGCGAGCTGAGCCAGGCGCTGAGGGCGGTGTTCGCGGAACCGGCCCAGGTGGAGGCGGTGCGCGAGGCGCCCGGGGGAGAGGCTGCCGCCCACGAGCTCACCGAGGCGGTGCGCCGGGTGCCGATGGCCCGCCGCTTCCACAACGACGCCGTCGGCGCCGCCCGCCGACTCCGCCAGCACCGCAAGGTCCGCTGGTTCCGCCTGGCCGGCCACGCCCCGTTCCCGATGGCCTTCGAGATGGACGACGAACCGCCTGCGGCCCTGGTGGACCGGGCCGCGTAGGACAGCGACGAGCCGGGGGCACCTGACTTCATGGCCCGGGGTCCGCGCGAGATGGTGGTGGCCCGGGTCGCCCGGACCGCGTAGGACCGTGACGGAGGTCCGCTCGGGGGACCGGAACGGGACGCTCAGCGGGGAGTGCCGCAGTCCCGCGGGATCGCGGGCCATGGCCGGCACACGTCGCGCCCCCCGCCCTCTGGATGGTGGACGAGACCGGCACTCGGACGAGGGCCGGCCGCCGCGCCACCCTCCCGCCGCTTCGCGAAGCAGCAAGCGCCGCCCTCCCGCCCCATCGCCAAGCGGCACGCGCCGCCCGCAGTCCACCCTCGTGGGTCCCACCGCCGTGTCTCCCGTGCCGCGGGGCCGCCCCAGCCTCACGGTCCCGCACACCGCCCGCGCCCCAAGTGGCCCGTGCCGCGCGGACCATGGCCGCCGTCAGCCCGAGGACATCGACAAACGGGCCACCGTCCGAGCCGCGCCGTCGCGCCCGGGCCCGCCCGGCCTCCTCACCCGTCGTGAGCCATCCCCGGCCACCCGAGCAGCAAAAACGATCCACCGCCTCCCCATTGGCCCTTGCTGTGGCCTGCTTCGGTGACGTTTCCTCGGTGCTGCAGTAATCCCCTTTCACTTCAGCGAGGTCAACCCGTGTCCAGCACCGAGAACCAGGCTCCCGAGACCGGCACCGCGCGCGTGAAGCGCGGCATGGCTGAGCAGCTCAAGGGCGGCGTGATCATGGACGTCGTCACGCCGGAGCAGGCGAAGATCGCGGAGGACGCGGGCGCCGTCGCCGTCATGGCGCTGGAGCGGGTCCCGGCCGACATCCGCAAGGACGGCGGCGTGGCCCGCATGTCCGACCCGGACATGATCGAGGGCATCATCGAGGCCGTGTCCATCCCGGTCATGGCGAAGTCCCGTATCGGCCACTTCGTCGAGGCCCAGGTCCTCCAGTCCCTCGGCGTCGACTACATCGACGAGTCCGAGGTCCTCACCCCGGCGGACGAGGTCAACCACTCCGACAAGTGGTCCTTCACCACCCCCTTCGTCTGCGGTGCCACCAACCTGGGCGAGGCCCTGCGCCGCATCGCCGAGGGCGCTGCCATGATCCGCTCCAAGGGCGAGGCCGGCACCGGTAACGTCGTCGAGGCCGTCCGCCACCTGCGCCAGATCAAGAACGAGATCGCCAGGCTGCGCGGCTACGACAACCACGAGCTGTACGCCGCCGCCAAGGAGCTGCGCGCCCCGTACGAGCTCGTCAAGGAGGTCGCCGAGCTCGGCAAGCTCCCGGTCGTGCTGTTCTCCGCCGGTGGTGTCGCCACCCCCGCCGACGCCGCGCTCATGCGTCAGCTCGGTGCCGAGGGCGTCTTCGTCGGCTCCGGCATCTTCAAGTCCGGCGACCCGGCCAAGCGCGCCGCCGCGATCGTGAAGGCCACCACCTTCTACGACGACCCGAAGATCATCGCGGACGCGTCCCGCAACCTCGGCGAGGCCATGGTCGGCATCAACTGCGACACCCTCCCCGAGACCGAGCGCTACGCCAACCGCGGCTGGTAACCACTCATGAGCACTCCTGTCATAGGCGTCCTGGCCCTCCAGGGCGACGTCCGGGAGCACCTCGTCGCCCTGGCCGCGGCCGACGCCGTGGCCAGGCCGGTGCGGCGCCCCGACGAACTCGCCGAGGTGGACGGCCTCGTCATCCCCGGCGGCGAGTCCACCACCATCTCCAAGCTGGCCGTCCTGTTCGGCGTGATGGAGCCCCTACGCGCGCGCGTGCGCGACGGCATGCCCGTCTACGGCACCTGCGCGGGCCTGATCATGCTCGCCGACAAGATCCTCGACCCGCGCTCGGGCCAGGAGACGATCGGCGGCATCGACATGATCGTGCGCCGCAACGCCTTCGGACGCCAGAACGAGTCCTTCGAGGCAGCCGTGGACGTCAAGGGCGTTCCGGGCGATCCTGTGGAGGGCGTCTTCATCCGCGCCCCCTGGGTGGAGTCCGTCGGCGCCGAGGCCGAGGTGCTCGCCGAGCACGACGGCCACATCGTCGCGGTCCGTCAGGGCAACGCGCTCGCCACGTCGTTCCACCCGGAACTGACCGGCGACCACCGCGTGCACTCTCTCTTTGTCGACATGGTGCGCGCGTACCGGACGCGGGAGTCCTTGTAGGATCTCAGGCGTTGGTTGCAGAGATGGGTTACGCGAAGGAGACAGGCAGATGTCCGGCCACTCTAAATGGGCCACGACGAAGCACAAGAAGGCCGTGATCGATGCCAAGCGCGGCAAGCTCTTCGCGAAGCTGATCAAGAACATCGAGGTCGCGGCGCGCATGGGCGGCGTCGACCTGGACGGCAATCCGACGCTGTACGACGCCGTGCAGAAGGCGAAGAAGTCGTCCGTTCCGAACAAGAACATCGACTCCGCGATCAAGCGTGGCGGCGGTCTCGAGGCCGGCGGCGCCGACTACGAGACGATCATGTACGAGGGTTACGGCCCGAACGGCGTCGCGGTGCTCATCGAGTGCCTCACCGACAACCGCAACCGCGCCGCCTCCGACGTCCGCGTCGCCATGACGCGCAACGGCGGCTCCATGGCCGACCCGGGCTCGGTGTCGTACCTCTTCAACCGCAAGGGCGTCGTCATCGTCCCCAAGGGCGAGCTGACCGAGGACGACGTCCTCGCCGCCGTCCTGGACGCGGGCGCCGAGGAGGTCAACGACCTGGGCGAGTCCTTCGAGGTGCTCAGCGAGGCCACCGACCTGGTCGCGGTCCGCACCGCCCTCCAGGACGCCGGGATCGACTACGACTCCGCCGACGCCAACTTCGTCCCGACCATGCAGGTCGAGCTGGACGAGGAGGGCGCCAAGAAGATCTTCAAGCTGATCGACGCTCTCGAGGACAGCGACGACGTGCAGAACGTCTTCGCCAACTTCGACGTGAGCGACGAGGTCATGGAGAAGGTCGACGCGTAACGCTGTCGCGAACTGAGCGGCTCCGGCGGGCCGGTGGGACACACCCCACCGGCCCGCCGCCGTTGTCGGTGCCAGCAGATAGCCTGCACAAACAGGCGAGCGAGAGGGAGGGGGCACGGTGCGCGTACTCGGGGTGGACCCCGGTCTCACGCGATGCGGAGTCGGCGTGGTCGAGGGGGTCGCCGGCCGGCCGCTCACCATGATCGGCGTCGGGGTCGTCCGCACGCCCGTGGACGCCGAGTTGGGGCAGCGGCTCGTCGCCGTGGAGCAGGGCATCGAACAGTGGCTGGACGAGCACCGGCCCGAATTCGTCGCCGTGGAGCGGGTGTTCAGCCAGCACAACGTCCGTACGGTGATGGGCACCGCCCAGGCGAGCGCCGTCGCCATGCTGTGCGCCGCCCGCCGAGGCATCCCCGTCGCCCTGCACACCCCGAGCGAGGTGAAGGCCGCCGTCACCGGCAGCGGCCGCGCCGACAAGGCCCAGGTCGGCGCCATGGTCACGCGTCTGCTGCGACTCGACGCACCGCCCAAGCCGGCCGACGCCGCAGACGCCCTCGCACTCGCCATCTGCCACATCTGGCGCGCCCCCGCCCAGAACCGGCTCCAGCAGGCCGTCGCCCTGCACACAGCGACAGCACGGACCACAGCACGGAAAGGCCGTACGGCATGATCGCCTTCGTGAGCGGCACAGTCGCCGCACTCGCTCCCGACACCGCGGTGCTCGAGGTCGGCGGTGTCGGCATGGCGGTGCAGTGCACGCCGAACACGCTGTCGACGCTCCGCCTCGGCCAGCCCGCCAAGCTCGCCACCTCCCTCGTCGTCCGCGAGGACTCCCTCACCCTCTACGGCTTCGTCGACGACGACGAGCGCCAGGTGTTCGAGCTGCTCCAGACCGCCAGCGGGGTCGGCCCGCGCCTCGCCCAGGCCATGCTGGCCGTGCACGCGCCGGACGCCCTGCGCCGGGCGGTGGCCACCGGTGACGAGAAGGCGCTCATCGCGGTGCCCGGCATCGGCAAGAAGGGCGCCCAGAAGCTGCTCCTGGAGCTGAAGGACCGGCTCGGCGAGCCCATCGGGGCCCCCGCGATCGGCGCCCCGGTCACCCAGGGCTGGCGCGACCAGCTGCACGCCGCCCTGATCGGCCTGGGATACGCCACGCGCGAGGCCGACGAGGCCGTCACCGCCGTGACCCCGCAGGCGGAGGCGGCCGAGGGCACGCCCCAGGTCGGCCAGCTGCTGAAGGCGGCCCTCCAGACCCTGAACCGCGCCCGCTGATCCACCCGACACAGAGGCACACCACATGAACTGGGACGACACCACCGACGACACCGCCGCCGAGCGGCTCGTCGGTGCGTCCGCCGACCGTGAGGACCAGGCCGTCGAGGCCGCGCTGCGCCCCAAGGACCTGGACGAGTTCATCGGCCAGGAGAAGGTCCGCGAACAGCTCGACCTGGTCCTGCGGGCCGCACGCGCGCGCGGAGCCACCGCCGACCACGTCCTGCTCTCCGGCGCCCCCGGCCTCGGCAAGACCACCCTGTCGATGATCATCGCGGCAGAGATGGGCGCCCCCATCCGCATCACCTCCGGCCCCGCCATCCAGCACGCCGGCGACCTCGCCGCGATCCTCTCCTCCCTCCAGGAGGGCGAGGTCCTCTTCCTCGACGAGATCCACCGCATGTCGCGGCCCGCCGAGGAGATGCTGTACATGGCGATGGAGGACTTCCGCGTCGACGTCATCGTCGGCAAGGGGCCCGGCGCCACCGCGATCCCGCTGGAGCTGCCCCCGTTCACCCTGGTCGGCGCCACCACGCGCGCGGGCCTGCTGCCGCCCCCCTTGCGCGACCGCTTCGGCTTCACCGCGCACATGGAGTTCTACGAACCCGCCGAGCTGGAGCGCGTCATCCACCGCTCGGCCAACCTGCTCGACGTCGAGATCGGCTCCGACGGCGCCGCCGAGATCGCGGGACGCTCCCGCGGCACACCCCGCATCGCCAACCGCCTGCTCCGCCGGGTGCGCGACTACGCCCAGGTCAAGGCCGACGGGATCATCACCCGCGACATCGCCGCGGCGGCCCTCAAGGTCTACGAGGTCGACGCCCGCGGCCTCGACCGCCTCGACCGCGGAGTCCTGGAGGCCCTGCTCAAGCTGTTCGGCGGCGGCCCGGTCGGCCTGTCCACGCTCGCCGTGGCGGTGGGGGAGGAGCGCGAGACCGTCGAGGAGGTGGCCGAACCCTTCCTCGTACGGGAGGGTCTGCTCGCCCGCACCCCGCGCGGACGGGTCGCCACTCCCGCCGCATGGGCGCATCTCGGTCTCACCCCGCCCCGCTCGGCGTCCACGGGAAACGGACAACAGGACCTGTTCGGGACGTGATGCCTTTGTGACGGCGAAGCATTGGCCCGGTCCGGAACCCAGGTGCGATGCTGAGCGTTGTTCCCTGCGCGCGGACTCGCTTAGACTCCGCCGATGCCGCCCTTGTCGGCGGTGCACACACCCCCAACCATCAGGCCGCTCACCATCGCGGTCGCGTGAAGGAAGTTCCGACCCGTGAGTCTCGTGACCCTCCTCCCGTTCATCGTGCTCATCGGGGCCATGTTCCTGATGACCCGGTCGGCCAAGAAGAAGCAGCAGCAGGCCGCCAACATGCGGAACGAAATGCAGCCCGGCAGCGGCGTCCGCACGATCGGGGGTATGTACGCGACGGTCAAGGAGGTCAACGACGACACCGTCCTCCTCGACGCGGGCCCGGGCGTGGAACTCCTCTTCGCGAAGAACGCCATCGGTGCCGTACTGACGGACGACGAGTACAACCGCATCGTCCACGGCATCGAGCACGACCTGAAGTCCGACGCCGACGTCGTCCCGGACGACGCCTCCTCCCTCACCGAGACCGACGAGTCCGCCGACGAAGCTGCCGCCGCCTCCGACGAGAAGTCCGTCGACCTCGGTAAGAAGGACACGGCCGAGCAGCCCGCCGACGACGCGCCCGCCGCGGCCGCCGAGGCGAAGTCGGACGACGAGCCGAAGAAGACCGACGGCGACACCGGCGCGAAGTAGTCGCACTCCGGGGCGCGCGGCGGACCAGCTCCGCGCGCCCCGGACCTGCGCGTCTCGCACGGGGATCCCGACACCAGTCATGGCCGCCCGCCCGCCGACCCGGCGCGAGAGCGGCCCGAGAGGGAGTACGAGAAGGTGGCAGCACCCAAAAGGGGCCGGAGCGCGAGTGCCCAGAGCAAGCCAGGGCGCACGCTGGCCCTGATCCTGATCGCCATCGTGGCGCTCACCGGTGGAATGTTCCTGTCCGGACACACCACCCCGCGCCTCGGCATCGACCTCGCCGGAGGCACCAGCATCACGCTGGAGGCCAAGGCCGAACAGGGGTCCGCGATCAACAAGGCCAACATGGACACCGCGGTCGACATCATGAACCGCCGGGTCAACGGCCTGGGCGTCTCCGAGGCGGAGGTGCAGACCCAGGGTGATCGCAACATCATCGTGAACATCCCCAAGGGCACCAACTCGAAGGAGGCCCGCGAGCAGGTCGGCACCACCGCCAAGCTGTACTTCCGCCCGGTCCTGGCCCAGGAGGCCACCGGCAGCGCCGCGGCCACCTCGCCGAGCCCGTCGGCCAGCGGCTCCTCGAAGGCCTCGCCGAGCCCCTCCGCGAGCAAGTCCGGTTCCACGGGCGAGAAGGCGACCTCGTCGTCCTCCCCGTCGGCGTCCGCCACCTCGCAGGGCCGCGCCGTCACCGACGCGCTGAAGGCCGACTCCACGCCGTCGGCGTCCGCGAGCGCGTCGAGCTCCGCCTCCCCGTCGGCCTCCGCGAGCGGCGGCACCGGCACCTCGGGCGACGCCAAGATCCAGGCCCAGTACGCCGCCCTGGACTGCTCCAAGAAGGCCCAGCGCACCACCGCGGGCGAGGGCGCCAAGCCGGGCGAGACCACCGTGGGCTGCGGCGAGATCTCCGGCGTCTGGTACAAGTACCTGCTCGGCCCGGCCGCCGTCGACGGCACCGAGGTCAAGAAGGCCCAGGCGGTCTTCGACACGCAGACCGCCGCCGGCTGGCAGGTCACCATGACCTTCAACAGCAAGGGCGCCAAGAAGTTCGCGGACATCACGGGCCAGCTCGCCAAGAACGCCCAGCCGCAGAACGAGTTCGGCATCGTCCTGGACGGCGAGGTCGTCTCCAGCCCCTACGTCAGCTCCTCGATCACCGGCGGCAACGCCCAGATCTCCGGCAGCTTCACGCAGGAAGAGGCCCAGAACCTCGCCAACATGCTGTCGTACGGCGCCCTCCCGCTCTCCTTCAAGGAGGCCACCGTCACCACGGTCACCGCCGCGCTCGGCGGTGACCAGCTGCACGCCGGCCTCCTCGCCGGTGCCATCGGCCTCCTGCTGGTCGTGGTCTACCTGGTGGCGTACTACCGGGGCCTGTCGCTCGTCGCGATGGCCTCGCTCCTCGTCTCCGGCATCCTCACCTACGTGATCATGTCGCTGCTCGGCCCGACGATCGGCTTCGCGCTGAACCTGCCGGCCGTGTGCGGTGCCATCGTCGCGATCGGTATCACCGCGGACTCGTTCATCGTGTACTTCGAACGCATAAGGGACGAGATCCGCGAGGGCCGCTCGCTGCGTCCCGCCGTCGAGCGGGCCTGGCCGCGTGCCCGGCGCACCATCCTGGTCTCCGACTTCGTGTCGTTCCTCGCCGCCGCGGTGCTGTTCGTCGTGACGGTCGGCAAGGTCCAGGGCTTCGCGTTCACGCTCGGTCTGACCACCGTGCTCGACGTCGTGGTGGTCTTCTTCTTCACCAAGCCGCTCATGACGCTGCTGGCCCGCCGCAAGTTCTTCGCGAGCGGCAGCAAGTGGTCCGGCCTCGACCCGAAGAGCCTGGGTGCCAAGCCGCCGCTGCGCCGCACCCGCCGTCCCGCCCCCGCCCAGACGAAGGAGGCGTGAGCATGTCGAAACTCGGCAACATCGGCGCCCGGCTGCACCGTGGCGAGATCAGCTACGACTTCATCGGTCACCGCAAGCTCTGGTACGGCATCTCGATCCTGATCACCATCACGGCGATCGTGGGCCTCGCGGTGCGCGGCCTCAACATGGGCATCGACTTCCAGGGCGGCGCGGTCTTCACCACCGAGAAGACCAGCGTCTCGGTCTCCCAGGCCGAGGAGTACGCCAAGGAGGCCTCCGGCCACGACGCCGTGGTGCAGAAGCTCGGCAACGGCACGCTGCGCATCCAGATCGCCGGCATGGACACCCAGCAGTCCGACGAGATCAAGACCGACCTGGCCAAGGACTTCAAGGTCGACCCGGAGACCATCGCCGCCGACCTGGTCGGACCGAGCTGGGGCGACCAGATCGCCAACAAGGCCTGGCAGGGCCTGGCGATCTTCATGGTCCTCGTCGTGATCTACCTGGCGATCGCCTTCGAGTGGCGCATGGCCATCGCGGCGCTCGTCGCCCTGATCCACGACATCACCATCACCGTCGGCATCTACGCCCTCGTCGGCTTCGAGGTCACGCCGGGCACGGTGATCGGTCTGCTGACCATCCTCGGTTACTCGCTCTACGACACGGTGGTCGTCTTCGACTCCCTCAAGGAGCAGACGAAGGACATCACCAAGCAGAACCGCTGGACCTACAGCGACATCGCCAACCGCTCCATCAACAGCACCCTGGTCCGCTCGATCAACACCACGGTGGTCGCGCTGCTTCCGGTGGCGGGCCTGCTGTTCATCGGCGGCGGCTTCCTCGGCGCGGGCACGCTCAACGACATCTCGCTGTCGCTGTTCGTGGGTCTCGCCGCCGGCGCGTACTCCTCGATCTTCATCGCCACCCCGCTCGTCGCCGACCTCAAGGAGCGCGAGCCGGCGATGAAGGCCCTCAAGAAGCGGGTCCTGGCCAAGCGCGCCCAGGCGTCCGTCGAGGAGGAAGTCGCCGAGAGCCGGGGCGAGTACCTGGACGACGGTGAGCCGGAGGACGACACCGCCCACGCGGTCGTCGGTCCGCGCACCCAGCCCGCGTCCCGCGGCCGGGGCCGTGGCCGTCCCTCGGGGAAGCGCCGATGACCGACGTCAAGGAGCTGCTGCTCAGCCGTATCCGCGATGTGGCCGACTACCCGGAGCCGGGCGTGATGTTCAAGGACATCACCCCGCTCCTGGCGGACCCGGCGGCGTTCACGGCGCTCACCGACGCCCTGGCCGCGGTCGCCGCGAGCACCGGCGCCACCAAGGTCGTCGGTCTTGAGGCCCGGGGCTTCATCCTCGGCGCCCCGGTCGCCGTCCGCGCGGGACTGGGCTTCATCCCCGTGCGCAAGGCGGGCAAGCTCCCCGGGGCGACCCTCAGCCAGGCGTACGACCTGGAGTACGGCTCGGCGGAGATCGAGGTGCACGCGGAGGACCTGTCCGCGGGCGACCGCGTCCTGATCGTCGACGACGTCCTGGCCACGGGAGGCACGGCCGAGGCGTCCATCGAGCTGATCCGCCGCGCGGGCGCGGAGGTCGCGGGCCTCGCGGTCCTGATGGAACTGGGCTTCCTGAACGGCCGGCCCCGCCTGGAGCCGGCACTGGCGGGGGCTCCGCTGGAAGCGCTGCTGGTGGTCTGACCGCCGACGTCATCGCTCTCGAAACGGCCGTTCCGGAACACCGGGACGGCCGTTTCCCATGAGCGGGCAGGGCGCTGCACCCTCCGGAATGCCGGTGGTCACCCCTCGTGTTCCACAGGTAGACGTCCCTCACATCGGCCTGCGGGCGATCCCGGGGCGCAGGATCGCTACCATGGGTTCTCCGGAGCCTGACCGGGGGACCCGGATCGCGCACGAGGAGTCCTCTTGCCAGACGAGGCCCAGCCACTGACCGCCGCCAAGCCCGAGCCCGCCTCGGCGCCCGCGGCGAAGCCCGCGCCGGACGCGAAGACCGTGACGAACGACGCCCGCGGGCCGGTCGAGCACGCCCAGTCCGCCCCCGTCGACAAGCCGGCCGAACCGCCCCGGCCCAAACCGGCCTCACCCGAGCCCGCCACCCCGGCGACCCGCACCAACGCGGGCCAGCCCGCCCGCACCGGCTCCTCCAACCGCGTCCGCGCCCGTCTGGCCCGTCTCGGCGTCCAGCGCTCCAACCCGTACAACCCGGTCCTGGAGCCGCTGCTGCGGATAGTGCGCAGCAACGACCCGAAGATCGAGACGGCGACCCTGCGCCAGATCGAGAAGGCGTACCAGGTCGCCGAGCGCTGGCACCGCGGTCAGAAGCGCAAGAGCGGCGACCCGTACATCACCCACCCCCTCGCCGTGACCACGATCCTCGCCGAGCTCGGCATGGACCCGGCGACCCTGATGGCGGGCCTGCTGCACGACACCGTCGAGGACACCGAGTACGGCCTCGACCAGCTCCGCCGCGACTTCGGCGACTCGGTCGCCCTGCTCGTCGACGGCGTCACCAAGCTGGACAAGGTCAAGTTCGGCGAGGCCGCGCAGGCCGAGACCGTGCGCAAGATGGTCGTCGCCATGGCCAAGGACCCGCGCGTCCTGGTCATCAAGCTCGCCGACCGCCTGCACAACATGCGCACCATGCGCTACCTCAAGCGCGAGAAGCAGGAGAAGAAGGCGCGCGAGACGCTGGAGATCTACGCTCCGCTCGCCCACCGTCTCGGCATGAACACCATCAAGTGGGAGCTGGAGGACCTCGCCTTCGCGATCCTCTACCCCAAGATGTACGACGAGATCGTACGGCTGGTGGCCGAGCGGGCGCCCAAGCGCGACGAGTACCTGGCCATAGTGACCGACGAGGTGCAGTCCGACCTGCGCGCGGCCCGGATCAAGGCCACCGTCACCGGCCGCCCGAAGCACTACTACAGCGTCTACCAGAAGATGATCGTCCGCGGCCGTGACTTCGCGGAGATCTACGATCTGGTCGGCATCCGCGTCCTGGTGGACACGGTCCGCGACTGCTACGCGGCGCTGGGCACGGTCCACGCCCGCTGGAACCCGGTTCCGGGGCGGTTCAAGGACTACATCGCGATGCCCAAGTTCAACATGTACCAGTCGCTGCACACGACGGTCATCGGGCCCAACGGCAAGCCGGTCGAACTCCAGATCCGCACCTTCGACATGCACCGCCGCGCCGAGTACGGCATCGCCGCGCACTGGAAGTACAAGCAGGAGGCCGTCGCCGGCACCTCCAAGGTCCGCTCGGACCAGCCGAGGACCACCGGCAAGGACGACCACCTCAACGACATGGCGTGGCTGCGCCAGCTCCTGGACTGGCAGAAGGAGACCGAGGACCCCGGTGAGTTCCTGGAGTCCCTGCGCTTCGACCTCTCCCGCAACGAGGTCTTCGTCTTCACGCCCAAGGGCGACGTCATAGCGCTGCCGGCCGGGGCCACCCCGGTGGACTTCTCGTACGCGGTGCACACCGAGGTGGGCCACCGCACGATAGGAGCCCGCGTCAACGGCCGCCTCGTGCCGCTGGAGTCGACGCTCGACAACGGCGACCTCGTCGAGGTCTTCACGTCCAAGGCGCCCGGGGCCGGACCGTCCCGGGACTGGCTGAACTTCGTCAAGTCGCCGCGGGCCCGCAACAAGATCCGTGCCTGGTTCTCCAAGGAGCGCCGCGACGAGGCGATCGAGCAGGGCAAGGACGCCATCGTCCGCGCGATGCGCAAGCAGAACCTGCCGATCCAGCGCATCCTCACCGGCGACTCCCTCGTGACGCTCGCGCACGAGATGCGGTACTCCGACATCTCCGCGCTGTACGCGGCGATCGGCGAGGGCCATGTCTCCGCGCAGAACATCGTGCAGAAGCTGGTCCAGGCGCTCGGCGGCGAGGAGGCGGCCACCGAGGAGATCGACGAGTCGGTCCCGCCGACCCGCGGTCGCGGACGCAAGCGGCGCTCCAGCGCCGACCCGGGCGTGATCGTCAAGGGCGTCGAGGACGTGTGGGTCAAGCTGGCCCGTTGCTGCACCCCCGTCCCCGGCGACCCGATCATCGGTTTCGTCACGCGCGGTAGTGGCGTATCGGTTCACCGCAGCGACTGCGTCAACGTCGAGTCACTGTCCCGTGAGCCGGAGCGCATCCTCGAGGTGGAGTGGGCGCCCACGCAGTCCTCGGTCTTCCTGGTCGCCATCCAGGTCGAGGCCCTGGACCGCTCCCGGCTCCTGTCCGACGTCACCCGCGTCCTGTCCGACCAGCACGTCAACATCCTCTCCGCGGCCGTCCAGACCTCCCGCGACCGGGTCGCCACCTCCCGGTTCACCTTCGAGATGGGCGACCCCAAGCACCTGGGCCACGTCCTGAAGGCGGTCAGGGGCGTGGAGGGCGTGTACGACGTCTACCGCGTGACATCGGCGCGGAACCGGTCGTAGCCGACATGCGAAAAGGGCCCCGGGAGACCGGGGCCCTTTCGTGTGTACGGCCTTGTCAGCCGCCGAACTCCTGGAGCCCCTTGAGCGCCTGGTCCAGGAGCGCCTGGCGGCCCTCCAGCTCACGCTCCAGCTTGTCGGCCTTGGCGTTGTTGCCCTGGGCGCGCGCCTGCTCGATCTGGCCCTTGAGCTTGTCCACGGCGGCCTGGAGCTGGCCGGTCAGACCCGCGGCACGCGCGCGTGCCTCCGGGTTGGTCCGGCGCCACTCGGTCTCCTCGGCCTCCTGGAGAGCGCGCTCGACGGCGTGCATCCGGCCCTCGACCTTCGGCCGGGCGTCCCGCGGGACGTGGCCGATGGCCTCCCAGCGCTCGTTGATCGCGCGGAAGGCGGCGCGGGCGCTCTTGAGGTCGCCGATCGGCAGGAGCTTCTCGGCCTCCTCGGCCAGCTCCTCCTTCAGCTTGAGGTTCTCGGTCTGCTCGGCGTCCCGCTCGGCGAAGACCGAGCTGCGGGCGGCGAAGAACACGTCCTGGGCGCCGCGGAAGCGGTTCCACAGGTCGTCCTCGTGCTCGCGCTGGGCGCGGCCCGCGGCCTTCCACTCGGCCATCAGCTCGCGGTAGCGGGCGGCCGTCGGGCCCCAGTCCGTCGACCCGGACAGCGCCTCGGCCTCGCCGACCAGCCGCTCCTTGGTCCTGCGGGCCTCCTCGCGCTGCGCGTCCAGCGACGCGAAGTGGGCCTTGCGGCGCTTGGAGAACGCCGAGCGGGCGTGCGAGAAGCGGTGCCACAGCTCGTCGTCCGACTTGCGGTCCAGGCGCGGCAGACCCTTCCAGGTGTCCACCAGTGCGCGCAGCCGCTCACCGGCGGCCCGCCACTGGTCGGACTGGGCCAGCTCCTCCGCCTCGGCGACCAGCGCCTCCTTGGCGTGCCGGGCCTCGTCGGACTGCTTGGCGCGCTGCTGCTTGCGCTCCTCGCGACGCTTGTCGACGGTCTCCACGAGCTTGTCCAACCGGACCTTGAGCGCGTCCAGGTCGCCGACCGCGTGATGCGCGTCGACCTGCTCGCGGATGTGGTCGATGGCCGCCTGGGCGTCCTTCGCCGACAGGTCGGTGGTCTTGACTCGCTTCTCGAGGAGGCCGATCTCGACAACCAGGCCCTCGTACTTGCGCTCGAAGTAGGCCAGGGCTTCCTCGGGGGAGCCGGCCTGCCAGGAACCGACGACCTGCTCGCCGTCGGCCGTACGCACGTACACGGTCCCCGTCTCGTCGACGCGGCCCCACGGGTCGCTGCTCACAGCGCCTCCTCCACATGATGCCTGCGAGGGGCTGGTGTTCCCCCGGGCATCGTCCACAGTTTCGTCACGGCCAACATAGGCGACCGGCGGGTGGCCTGTCCGCATCCCGCGCGACCGAAATTTCGCACTTGACGGTCAGGATTTGGTGACGGTCGCCTTGTTGATCACGACGGTCGCGTTCGGCGCGCCGTCGCCCGCTCCGGTGCTCTCACCGGCCGCGGCGATCTTCTTCAGCACCTTCATACCGGATTCCGAGATGGTCCCGAACGGGGTGTAGCTCGGGGGCAGCTGGCTGTCCTGGTAGACCAGGAAGAACTGGCTTCCTCCAGTGTGCGCCTGACCGGTGTTCGCCATCGCGACGGTGCCCGCCGGGTAGACGTTGGACTTGAGGCTCTTGTCCTTAAGGTTCTCGTCCGGGATGGTGTAGCCCGGTCCGCCGCTGCCGGAGCCCGTCGGGTCGCCGCACTGCAGGACGTAGATGCCGTTGGTGGTGAGCCGGTGGCACTTGGTGTGGTCGAAGTAGCCCTTGCCCGCCAGGAAGTCGAACGAGTTCACGGTGTGCGGGGCCGCCGACGCCTTCAGGGCTATGCCGATCTCACCGCAGGTGGTCGCGAGGTTCAGGGTGTACTTGGCCGACTTGTCGATGGACATCGCCGGCTCCTTCTTCCAGGTCTCCGTCTTGACCTTGCCGGGGGCCGCCTTCTCGCACGGGTCCGGCGCCTTGCTGGTGGCCTCCGCGCTCGGGGTCGCCTCCGCGCTCGCGTTGGCCTTGTCGTCGTCCTTCATGACCCCGGAGGTGTAGAGCGCCAGGCTGCCCACCAGGACCACGCCGAGCACCGACGCGATCACAGAGTTGCGTACACGGGCCTTGCGGCGCGCGGCCGTACGCCGCTGCTGCTGCCGCAAGAACTTCTCCCGCGCGAGCTGCCGCTTCCGCTGTTCCTGGGTGACCACGGGGTTTTCTCCTCATGCGTCTCGTCCGCCGACCGGTACGCATGCGTCCTGTGAAGCGACCGCCTGCGTGTGCCCCGTACCGTATATGGGTTCGCTGAGGAATCGGCAGCGCCGGTAGGCTCTGACCACTGGGTCAGCCGCCCGGAAGACCGCCCGTACCGACACAAACCGAGGACGATCGTGCTCATTGCCGGGTTCCCCGCCGGGGCCTGGGGGACGAACTGTTATCTCGTCGCCCCCGCCGCCGGTGAGGAGTGCGTGATCATCGACCCCGGCCACCAGGCCGCCGAAGGCGTCGAGGAAGCACTGAGGAAGCATCGGCTCAAGCCCGTCGCCGTCGTCCTCACGCACGGCCACATCGATCATGTGGCCTCGGTCGTCCCGGTGTGCGGGGCGCACGGGGTACCGGCGTGGATCCACCCCGAGGACCGCTACATGATGAAGGACCCGTCGATGGGCCTCGGGCGTTCCGTCGGGATGCCGCTCATGGGTGAGATCACCGTGGGGGAGCCGGACGACGTCAAGGAGCTGTCCGACGGCGCGAAGCTGGAGCTCGCGGGCCTGGAGCTGTCCGTCGCGCACGCACCGGGCCATACCAAGGGGTCGGTGACCTTCCGGATGCCCGAGACCGCGGAGATCCCTTCCGTGTTCTTCTCCGGGGATCTGCTCTTCGCCGGCTCCATCGGACGCACCGACCTGCCCGGCGGTGACATGGCCGAGATGCTCGACTCGCTGGCCCGCGTGTGCCTGCCGCTCGACGACTCGACCGTGGTGCTGTCCGGCCACGGCCCCCAGACGACCATCGGCCAGGAGCGCGCCACCAACCCGTACCTGCGGGAAGTGGCCGCCGGCCAGGGAGAGGGTTCACAGACCCCTCCCCGACGAGGAATGTGACGAGAGACTTCGTGAGCACCTTTCAGGCCCCCAAGGGCACGTACGACCTGATCCCGCCGGACAGCGCCAAGTACCTGGCCGTCCGCGAGGCGATCGCCGCACCGCTGCGCACCTCCGGCTACGGCTACATCGAGACGCCCGGCTTCGAGAACGTCGAGCTGTTCGCGCGCGGGGTCGGCGAGTCCACCGACATCGTCACCAAGGAGATGTACGCCTTCGAGACCAAGGGCGGCACCAAGCTCGCCCTGCGCCCCGAGGGCACCGCCTCCGTGCTGCGCGCGGCGCTGGAGGCCAACCTGCACAAGGCGGGCAACCTGCCCGTCAAGCTCTGGTACTCCGGCTCGTACTACCGCTACGAGCGCCCCCAGAAGGGCCGTTACCGCCACTTCTCGCAGGTCGGCGCCGAGGCGATCGGCGCGGAGGACCCGGCCCTCGACGCCGAGCTGATCATCCTGGCCGACCAGGCGTACCGCTCGCTGGGCCTCAGGAACTTCCGCATCCTGCTCAACAGCCTGGGCGACAAGGAGTGCCGGCCGGTGTACCGGGCCGCGCTCCAGGAGTTCCTGCGCGGCCTGGACCTCGACGAGGACACCCTGCGCCGGGCGGACATCAACCCGCTGCGCGTCCTCGACGACAAGCGCGAGTCGGTCCAGAAGCAGCTCGGGGACGCGCCCCTGCTGCGCGACTACCTCTGCGACGCCTGCAAGGCGTACCACGAGGAGGTCCGTGAGCTGATCACCGCGGCGGGCGTCGCCTTCGAGGACGACCCGAAGCTGGTGCGCGGCCTCGACTACTACACCCGTACGACCTTCGAGTTCGTCCACGACGGTCTGGGCTCCCAGTCCGCGGTGGGCGGCGGCGGCCGCTACGACGGTCTGTCCGAGATGATCGGCGGCCCCGCGCTGCCGTCCGTCGGCTGGGCCCTCGGCGTCGACCGCACGGTCCTCGCCCTGGAGGCGGAGGGAGTCGAGCTCGAACTCCCCTCCACGACCAGCGTGTTCGCGGTGCCGCTGGGCGAGGAGGCCCGGCGGATCCTCTTCACGAAGGTCACCGAACTGCGCAAGGTCGGCATCGCGGCGGACTTCTCCTACGGCGGCAAGGGCCTCAAGGGCGCCATGAAGAACGCCAACCGCAGCGGCGCCCGCTACACGATCGTGGCCGGTGAACGCGACCTCGCCGAGGGTGTCGTCCAGCTCAAGGACATGGAGTCCGGGGAGCAGTCGGCGATCGGGGTCAACGAGATCGTGGCGGAGCTGGAGTCGAGGCTGGGCTGAGGCCGGTCGAGCAGGTCGTACCGCACGGCACTGGCGACAGCTGCCGTGCGGTCGGCCGCGCCCAGCGGGACCTCGTACAGCGTGGTGCCCGTCATGCCGGTGACGAGAACCAGCCAGATCCTGCCCAGGACATACGCCGCCCTGGTCGGGGTCTCTGTGCATCACATACGGGCCGTCGTCCGGGCCGGCCCTCGGCTCCCGGAACTGCCGCCCGGCCGCTGCCCGCCCGACAGGGCCTTGATCCGGCCGCCCGATCGTCAACCCGGCGGGCGCGGATTCGTCCTGCCGGACGATTCCCACACGGGATCGCCACACGGGACCACCACGCGCGCGTGCCGTGCGCCGGGTCCGCCCCTTCCGGAACCCGGTCGCCCCGGAGGATCTCCACCGCGGTGCTCTGCCCGCGCTATCGGCTCCGAGCAGGCCGAAGACCTCGCCCCCGGCGGATGCCGAGGTCCATCCCGTCGACCGCGGTCACGTCCCCGTACCGCTTGCGCAGCCCTCGAACGTCCACCGCCGGTTCGTTCGGGTGTGTGGCCGTGCCCCCGAGCCCCGGCCGGAACCGAACGCTCGGGGACGACCGTGCGTACTTCCTTATGTCCGCCGAACGGTGGGCAAGCCCCCGCGTGCGGCACAATGGCCCCTGCCCGAAGAAGGTCCAACTCTCAAGCAGACGGATCGGCGTGATGAGCAAGACCACAGTGAAAGACGTCTCCACGGAGCCCGAGCCCTCGCCGGCGAGCGCCGGCGCCGCGCCCCGGACGGTGGGCGGCAGCCGTGCCTTCGCGCTGCTGCTGGTGATCACCGGCGCCGCCGGACTGCTCGCCGCGTGGGTCATCACGATCGACAAGTTCAAGATCCTCGAGGGGAAGGTCAGCGGGAAGACGTTCACGCCGAGCTGCTCCCTGAACCCGATCGTCTCCTGCGGCAGCGTCATGGAGAGCAAGCAGGCCGCCGCCTTCGGGTTCCCCAACCCGATGCTCGGCCTGGTCGCCTACGGCATCGTGATCTGCGTCGGCATGAGCCTGCTGGCCCGCGCCACCTTCCCGCGCTGGTACTGGCTCACCTTCAACTTCGGCACGCTCTTCGGCGTGCTCTTCGTCACCTGGCTCCAGTTCCAGTCGCTGTACCGGATCAACGCGCTGTGCCTGTGGTGCTCGCTGGCCTGGGTCGCCACGATCACGATGTTCTGGTACGTCACCTCGTTCAACGTCCGCAACGCCTTCCTGCCGTCCCCGGGCTGGCTCAAGCGCTTCCTCGCCGAGTTCACCTGGGTCCTGCCGGTCACGCACTGCGGCATCATCGCGATGATGATCCTGACCCGCTGGGGCTCCAGCCTCTGGGCCTGAGGCCCCGGCGCGTTGTCAGTGCGGTGACATAGGGTTTCGAACGTGGAGCCCGATCTGTTCACCGCGGCGGCGGAAGAGCGCCAGGAGAAGGACCCGGCCGGCAGCCCCCTGGCGGTCCGGATGCGCCCGCGCACCCTCGACGAGGTGGTGGGCCAGCAGCACCTGCTCAAGCCGGGCTCACCGCTGCGCCGGCTGGTCGGCGAGGGCAGCGGCGGTCCCGCCGGCCCCTCCTCGGTGATCCTCTGGGGCCCGCCCGGCACCGGCAAGACGACCCTGGCGTACGTCGTCTCCAAGGCCACCAACAAGCGTTTCGTGGAGCTCTCCGCGATCACCGCCGGCGTCAAGGAGGTCCGCGCGGTCATCGACGGCGCCCGCCGCGCCACCGGCGGCTTCGGCAAGGAGACCGTCCTCTTCCTCGACGAGATCCACCGCTTCAGCAAGGCCCAGCAGGACAGCCTGCTCCCCGCGGTCGAGAACCGCTGGGTGACTCTCATCGCGGCGACCACCGAGAACCCCTACTTCTCGGTCATCTCCCCGCTCCTGTCCCGCTCCCTCCTGCTGACCCTCGAACCCCTCACGGACGACGACCTCAGAGGGCTCCTCAAGCGGGCGCTGAGCGACGAGCGGGGCCTGAAGGCCGCCGTCGCCCTACCCGAGGACACCGAGGACCACCTCCTGCGGATCGCCGGCGGCGACGCCCGCCGCGCCCTGACCGCTCTGGAGGCCGCCGCCGGGGCCGCCCTCGACAAGGGCGAGCCGGAGATCTCCCTCACCACACTGGAGGAGACGGTCGACCGCGCGGCCGTGAAGTACGACCGCGACGGCGACCAGCACTACGACGTGGCCAGCGCCCTCATCAAGTCCATCAGGGGCTCCGACGTGGACGCGGCCCTGCACTACCTGGCCCGCATGATCGAGGCCGGCGAGGACCCCCGCTTCATCGCCCGCCGCCTGATGATCTCCGCCAGCGAGGACATCGGCCTCGCCGACCCCAACGCCCTGCCCATCGCCGTCGCCGCCGCCCAGGCCGTCGCCATGATCGGCTTCCCCGAGGCCGCGCTGACGCTGAGCCACGCCACCATCGCCCTCGCGCTCGCCCCGAAGTCCAACGCGGCGACCCTGGCGATCGGCGCCGCCATGGAGGACGTACGCAAGGGACTGGCAGGCCCGGTGCCGCCGCACCTGCGCGACGGGCACTACAAGGGCGCCGTCAAACTCGGCCATGCGCAGGGGTACGTCTACCCCCACGACCTGCCCGAGGGCATCGCCGAGCAGCAGTACGCCCCGGACGCCATCAAGGACCGCGAGTACTACGAACCCACCCGGCACGGCGCCGAGGCCCGGTACGCGGACGCCGTGGAGTGGACCCGCAAGCACCTCGGTCGCAAGCGGTCCTGAGCACCCTGTAGAATCCCCCGAAGTGCTGTGTCCCGTGCAGTCAGAACGGGACGGTCAGCCGGAACCCCCAGTGGGTTCCAGGAGCGTCGCGCACCGTTCGAATGGTGTCGCGGGCAGCCCACCACCCCTCGTCGTACGACGAAGACGGTCGGTGGGCCACTCGCGTGCTGCACGTATGTGCCCAGACCAGGGGAGCGGCTGCCCAACGGGTCCGATCCAGGACCTTGCGGGTTTCCCCGGCTGCGGATGCGACCTCCCATAACTCTGACGAGCCGAACACCAAGAGATGAGAGATCGTGGCGAACCAGTCCCGCCCCAAGGTCAAGAAGTCGCGTGCCCTCGGCATCGCGCTGACCCCGAAGGCCGTCAAGTACTTCGAGGCCCGTCCCTACCCCCCGGGTGAGCACGGCCGTGGCCGCAAGCAGAACTCGGACTACAAGGTCCGTCTGCTGGAGAAGCAGCGTCTGCGCGCGCAGTACGACGTGTCCGAGCGCCAGCTCGTCCGCGCCTACGAGCGTGCCTCCAAGGTTCAGGGCAAGACCGGTGAGGCCCTGATCATCGAGCTCGAGCGTCGTCTCGACGCGCTGGTCCTGCGTTCGGGCATCGCCCGCACGATCTACCAGGCCCGCCAGATGGTCGTCCACGGCCACATCGAGGTCAACGGTCAGAAGGTCGACAAGCCGTCCTTCCGCGTCCGTCCCGACGACGTCGTGATGGTCCGCGAGCGCAGCCGCGAGAAGACCCTCTTCTCGATCGCCCGTGAGGGCGGCTTCGCCCCCGAGGGCGAGACCCCGCGCTACCTCCAGGTGAACCTCAAGGCCCTGGCGTTCCGCCTGGACCGTGAGCCGAACCGCAAGGAGATCCCGGTGATCTGCGACGAGCAGCTCGTCGTCGAGTACTACGCCCGCTGATCACCGGCAGGCCGTAGCACCCGCACCACCTCAGCCCGCCGTCTCCCCGCCCTTCCGGGTGGGCGAGGCGGCGGGCCGTTGCATCTCGCGGGACACGTCTGCGGGCCGCACGGACTCCCGCGGCGCCGGCAACCCGTCGAGCGGACGGGCGCGGCCCAGCGCCCGGGCCACCGCGGCCTCCCGCCCGAGCGCCCGGCCCTGCCGTACGCACTCCTCGTACCGCTCGTCGCCCAGCCGCTCCCGGACCGTCGCCTCGCACAGCTCGTGCGGGGCGTTGTAGTAGGCGGAGCCGAACAGGGGCAGGCCCACCGACGGCCACAGCGAGCCCGCCGCGCCCTGGAGCACCGCAGCCTCGGCCGGGTCGCCCCGGGACACCGTGACCAGGGCGAGGAGCTCGATGGACAGCACCGAGCCCAGCAGGTCGTGGAAGGCGTGCGCGCAGGTCAGGGCGTCGGTGAGCAGGTCACGCGCGCGTGCCGTGTCCCCCTCGCTCCAGGCCGCGTACGCCAGGACGTACAGCGCGTACGACCGCGCCCACCGCTCGCCGTGGTCCTCGCACACCCGGCGCACGTCCTCGCACAGCCCCACCGCCTCCGGCAGATCGCCCAGGAAGGCGCGGGCCATCGCCAGCTCGACCTGGCCCATCAGCACGTTGCTGTTGAGCTCGCCGATCTCCTGGTAGCGCTCCAGCGCCGAGCGCAGCAGCCGCTCCGCGCGGGGCATGTCGTCCGAGACGAGCGCCAGGCAGCCGGTGCGGTGCTCGGCGTACGCCACCGCCGTCGCGTTCGCGGACCGCTCCGCCTCCTTGCGGCACTCGTGCAGCGCCGACAGCGCCGCCACGGTGTCGCCCTGGAGGACCGCCACATAACCGAGGACCCACAGGGCCTTCAGACGGGCGTCCTCGTGACCCGGCTCCAGTTCGACGCTGCGCTCCAGCCAGTGCCGCCCCTCCGAGAGCCGGCCGCAGCCGACCCAGCAGAACCAGAGGGAGCCCGCGAGATGGCGGGCCAGCTCCGCCCCGTCCGGCTCGGTCAGGCAGTACTCCATGGCGCAGCGCAGGTTCGGCAGCTCGGCCTCGATCCGCGCGGCCACCTCGTTCTGGCGCGGCGAGAACCAGTCCAGCTCGCACCAGGTGGCCAGGCCCACGTACCAGTCGCGGTGCCGCCTGCGCAGCCTGACCGCGTCGCCCGTCGCCTCCAGCCACTCGGCGCCGTACGCCCGGACCGTGTCCAGCATCCGGTAGCGCACACCGGTCGCGGTCTCCTCGCGGGCCACCACCGACTGGGCGAGCAGCGCGGACAGGACGTCGAGGACGTCGTCGGAGTGCAGCCCGCCGCCGCTGCACACGTACTCCGCGGCCTCCAGGTCGAACCGCCCGGCGAACACCGACAGCCGTGACCACAGCAACCGCTCCTCGGGCGTGCACAGTTCGTGGCTCCAGCCGATCGCCGTGCGCAGTGTCCGATGGCGGGCGAGCGTGTCCCGGCCGCCGCCCGTCAGCAGCCGGAACCGGTCGTCGAGCCGCTCCAGCAACTGCCCGGGGGACAGGGCCCCCAGCCGGCCCGCGGCCAGCTCGATCGCCAGCGGGATGCCGTCCAGGCGCCGGCACAGCTCCCGTACGTGCGGATCGTCGCCGACCGTCACCCCCAGCCGCCCGGCCCGCTCCGCGAACAGCTCGACGGCCTCGTCCTCCTCCAGCGGGCCCAGCGCGAGGACCTGCTCCCCGGCGACGGCCAGCGGCCGGCGCCCCACGGCGAGGACGGCCAGCCCCGGCAGCCGCCCCAGCAGGTCGACGACCAGGGACGCGCACGCTTCCACCAGATGCTCGAACCCGTCGAGTACCAGCAGGAGTTGACGTCCCGTCAGGTGGGCCAGGAGCGTCTCGCGCGGCGGCCGGGTGGTGTGGTCCGTCAGACCCAGCGCCTCCACGACGGCGTGGTCCACGAACTCCGGGTCGCGTACGGCGGCCAGCTCGACGCGCCACACCCCGTCGGCCGGGGTGCGCCGACCCCCCGCCGCCCGTGCCGCGAGCCGTGACTTCCCGATGCCGCCGGGGCCCGTCACCGTCACCAGCCGCGCGGTGCCGAGCGCCCGTGCCAGTGCCGGGAGTTCCGCGCGCCGGCCCACGAAGCCGTCGAGCTCCAGCGGAAGATTGCCGTGCACCTCGGTGCCGTCGGGCTGATGACTGCGCATGGAACACGGAGCGTACTGAACCGTATGCACTCCGTACAATCGTCATGGGCAACTCGGGTGCGGGCGAGGGGTGATCCGGTGCGGACCGCCGTTCCCGGCGCGATAGGCTCGGCGGAGACTTTTTCCATAGACAGCACGTATTCAGGGAGCGGGTGCACACAGTGTCCGGTGGAGAGGTTGCCGGGATCCTGGTGGCCGTCTTCTGGGCGATCCTGGTCTCCTTCCTCGCCGTCGCGCTGGCGAGGCTGGCCCAGACGCTCAAGGCGACCACCAAGCTCGTGGCGGACGTGACCGACCAGGCCGTCCCGCTGCTGGCCGACGCCTCCACCGCGGTGCGCTCCGCGCAGACCCAGATCGAGCGGGTCGACGCGATCGCCTCGGACGTCCAGGAGGTCACGTCGAACGCCTCCGCGCTGTCGACCACCGTCGCCTCCACCTTCGGCGGGCCCCTGGTCAAGGTCGCGGCCTTCGGCTACGGGGTGCGCCGCGCGATCAGCGGCCGCAAGGACGACGTGCCCGCGAAACCCTCCCGGCGTACCGTGATCGTGGGGCGGACGGTTTCCCGGGGCCGAGGCAAGAAGGACTGAGGCTCAGAGATGTTCCGCCGTACTTTCTGGTTCTCCACGGGCGTGGCCGCGGGTGTCTGGGCCACCACCAAGGTGAACCGCAAGCTGAAGCAGCTCACCCCCGAGAACCTCGCCGTCACGGCGGCCAACAAGGCGATCGAGACGGGGGGCCGCCTCAAGGACCGAGCGGTCGGCTTCGCGCTCGAAGTCCGCGACAACATGGCCCAGCGGGAGGCCGAGCTGACGGACGCCCTGGGCATCCGCGAGGATCCCGAGCTTCCCGCCCCCCGGCGCATCGCCGCCATCGAGAACACGACGTACACGACGAAGCCGTACAAGACGCATTCGTACAACCGGAATGAGGACCACTGATGGAGTCGGCTGAGATTCGCCGCCGCTGGCTGAGCTTCTTCGAGGAGCGCGGGCACACCGTCGTCCCTTCGGCGTCGCTCATCGCGGACGACCCGACTCTGCTCCTCGTCCCCGCCGGCATGGTGCCCTTCAAGCCGTACTTCCTGGGTGAGGTCAAGCCGCCCTTCGACCGTGCCACCAGCGTCCAGAAGTGCGTGCGCACGCCGGACATCGAAGAGGTCGGCAAGACCACCCGGCACGGCACGTTCTTCCAGATGTGCGGCAACTTCTCCTTCGGCGACTACTTCAAGGAAGGCGCCATCAAGTACGCCTGGGAGCTGCTCACCAGCCCCCAGGACAAGGGTGGTTACGGCCTGGAGGCCGACCGTCTGTGGATCACCGTCTACAAGGACGACGACGAGGCCGAGCGCATCTGGCACGAGGTCGTCGGTGTGCCGAAGGAGCGCATCCAGCGCCTCGGCATGAAGGACAACTACTGGTCCATGGGCGTCCCCGGACCCTGCGGCCCCTGTTCCGAGATCAACTACGACCGCGGCCCCGAGTTCGGCGTCGAGGGCGGCCCGGCCGTCAACGACGAGCGGTACGTGGAGATCTGGAACCTCGTCTTCATGCAGTACGAGCGCGGCGAGGGCATCGGCAAGGACAACTTCGAGATCCTCGGCGAGCTCCCCAGCAAGAACATCGACACCGGCCTCGGACTCGAGCGCCTCGCGATGATCCTGCAGGGCGTGCAGAACATGTACGAGATCGACACCTCGATGGCCGTCATCAAGAAGGCCACCGAGCTGACCGGTGTCGCGTACGGCGACGCCCACGACTCGGACGTCTCCCTGCGCGTGGTGACCGACCACATGCGCACCTCCGTCATGCTCATCGGCGACGGCGTCACCCCGGGCAACGAGGGGCGCGGTTACGTCCTGCGCCGCATCATGCGCCGTGCCATCCGCAACATGCGCCTGCTCGGCGCCACCGGCCCGGTCGTGCTCGATCTGATCGACACCGTGATCGCCATGATGGGCCAGCAGTACCCCGAGCTGGTCACCGACCGCGAGCGCATCGAGAAGGTCGCCGTCGCCGAGGAGAACGCCTTCCTCAAGACGCTCAAGGCCGGCACCAACATCCTCGACACCGCCGTCACCGAGACCAAGGCCGCCGGCGGCAAGGTCCTCGCCGGCGACAAGGCGTTCCTGCTCCACGACACCTGGGGCTTCCCGATCGACCTCACCCTGGAGATGGCCGCCGAACAGGGCCTGTCCGTGGACGAGGACGGCTTCCGGCGCCTGATGAAGGAGCAGCGGGAGCGCGCCAAGGCCGACGCCCAGGCCAAGAAGACCGGCCACGCCGGTGCCGGTGCCTACCGGGAGATCGCCGACAAGACCGGCGAGACCGAGTTCATCGGCTACACGGACACCGAGGGCGAGTCCACGATCGTCGGCATCCTCGTCGACGGCGCCTCCTCGCCGGCCGCCACCGAGGGCGACGAGGTCGAGATCGTCCTGGACCGCACCCCGTTCTACGCCGAGGGCGGCGGCCAGATCGGCGACACCGGCCGGATCAAGGTCGACTCCGGTGCCGTCATCGAGATCCGCGACTGCCAGAAGCCGGTCCCGGGCGTCTACGTCCACAAGGGCGTCGTCCAGTTCGGCGAGGTGACCGTCGGGGCCAAGGCGCACGCCTCCATCGACAGCCGCCGTCGTACCGCCATCGCCCGCGCCCACTCGGCCACCCACCTCACCCACCAGGCGCTGCGGGACGCGCTCGGCCCGACGGCCGCCCAGGCCGGTTCCGAGAACCAGCCCGGCCGCTTCCGCTTCGACTTCGGCTCCCCGTCCGCCGTGCCCACGGCCGTCATGACCGACGTCGAGCAGAAGATCAACGAGGTGCTCGCCCGCGACCTCGACGTCCGCGCCGACGTCATGGGCATCGACGAGGCCAAGAAGCAGGGCGCCATCGCCGAGTTCGGCGAGAAGTACGGCGAGCGGGTCCGCGTGGTGACCATCGGCGACTTCTCCAAGGAGCTGTGCGGCGGCACCCACGTGCACAACACCTCGCAGCTCGGCCTGGTCAAGCTGCTCGGCGAGTCGTCCATCGGCTCCGGCGTCCGCCGTATCGAGGCGCTCGTCGGTGTCGACGCGTACAACTTCCTCGCCCGCGAGCACACGGTCGTCGCCCAGCTCCAGGAGCTGATCAAGGGCCGTCCGGAGGAGCTTCCGGAGAAGGTCTCCGCCATGCTCGGCAAGCTGAAGGACGCCGAGAAGGAGATCGAGAAGTTCCGCGCGGAGAAGGTCCTCCAGGCCGCCGCCGGTCTCGCCGAGTCCGCCAAGGACGTCCGCGGGATCGCCGTCGTCACCGGTCAGGTCCCGGACGGCACCACCCCGGACGACCTGCGCAAGCTCGTCCTCGACGTGCGCGGCCGCATCCAGGGCGGCCGGGCCGCCGTGGTGGCCCTGTTCACCGTCAACAACGGCAAGCCGCTCACGGTCATCGCCACCAACGAGCCCGCCCGCGAGCGCGGCCTCAAGGCCGGTGACCTGGTCCGTACGGCCGCCAAGACCCTCGGCGGCGGCGGTGGCGGCAAGCCGGACGTCGCCCAGGGCGGCGGCCAGAACCCGGCCGCGATCGGTGAGGCCGTGGCCGCCGTGGAGCGCACGGTCGGGGAGACGGCGAAGTAATGCGCAGAGGCCGCAGGCTCGCGATCGACGTCGGGGACGCCCGCATCGGGGTCGCCTCGTGCGACCCCGACGGGATCCTCGCCACCCCGGTGGAGACGGTCCCGGGCCGGGACGTCCCGGCGGCCAGGCGCCGGCTGAAGCAGCTGGTCGAGGAGTACGAACCGATCGAGGTCGTCGTCGGTCTCCCTCGCTCCCTCAAGGGGGGCGAGGGGCCGGCCGCGGCCAAGGTCCGCGGCTTCGCGCAGGAACTCGCCAAGGCCGTCGCGCCCGTGCCGGTCCGGCTGGTCGACGAGCGGATGACGACCGTGACGGCCAGTCAGGGACTGCGCGCGTCCGGGGTGAAATCCAAAAAGGGCAGATCGGTCATCGACCAGGCAGCCGCCGTGATCATCCTCCAGCAGGCGCTGGAATCCGAACGGGTGTCAGGTAAAGCACCCGGCGAGGGCGTCGAAGTGGTCATCTGATCGCGATACGGTAACGTTCCGCGCGACTGCGACACTGTTCGAACAGGTGCCGCACAGAGAGAGGCGGATCGGATGCCGGGTCACCAGCCGCGCGACCGCCGCCTCGCGGCTCTAGGGGATCGATGACTGAGTATGGCCGGGGCCAGGAAGGCTCCGAACCGTGGCATCCGCAGGACCCGTACTACGGGGACGGCGGATGGGAAGGGCAGCAGGCTCACACCGGCCAGCAAGCTGCCTACGGCGGCCAGCCGCAGCAGCATCCGCAAGCGCAGCAGCAGTACGGCGACTGGGGCACCGGCCAGCAGGGCGACTACGGCCAGGCGCCGCAGCAGTACGACCCGAACCAGGGCTACGGCCAGCAGCAGTACCCCGAGCAGCAGTACCCCGAGCAGCAGTACCCGGAGCAGCAACAACAGCAGTACCAGCAGTACGACAACAACGGCTGGGGCACCGGCACGCACGTCCCGTACCCGGACCCCTCGGACCCGTACGGTCAGCAGGCCGCGGCCTACGGCACGGGGGAGCAGCCCGACTACTACGGCACCCCTGACGCGTATCCGCCGCCGGAGGCGCCGAGCCGTCGCCGGGCCGAGCCGGAACCGCAGCAGACCGACTGGGATCCCGGGCCCGACCAGGGCGAACACGCCTTCTTCGCGGACGACGAGGACGGGGTCGACGACGAGGGCGGCCGGGGCGACCGCCGGGGCCGTGGCGGCAAGAAACCGAAGAAGCGGCGCAGCGGATGCGCCTGCCTGGTGGTCCTGGTGGTGCTCGGCGGCGGTGTCGGCACGGTCGGATATTTCGGTTACCAGTTCTACCAAAATCGTTTCGTCTCGGCGCCGGACTACACGGGGGACGGCACCGGCGAGAAGGTGGCCATCACCGTCCCCTCGGGCGCCAACGGAGCGGAGATGGGGCGGCTGCTCAAGGCGGCCGGTGTCGTCAAGAGCGTCGACGCGTTCGTGGCCGCGTTCGCCCGCAACGGTGAATCGGGCAAGATCCAGGCCGGCTCGTACCTCCTGAACAAGGAGATGTCCGCCGAGAGCGCCGTGGCGCTGATGCTCGACCCCAAGAGCCAGAACAACCTGATCATCCGCGAGGGCGAGCGCAACGCGGATGTCTACGAGGAGGTCGACGAGCGCCTGAAGGTGTCGAAGGGCACCACGGCGAAGGTCGCCAAGCAGAAGTACAAGGACCTCGGGCTGCCCGAGTGGGCGCTCGGTCACTCCGATCTGAAGGACCCGCTCGAAGGGTTCCTGTACCCCTCCGCCTACGCGGTCAGCAAGGGGGACAAGCCGGAGGCCGTGCTCAAGGACATGGTCAGCCGCGCCAAGGACAAGTACGAGGCCATGGGCCTTGAGGAGAAGGCCGAGGGGCTGGGCCTGGACGGTCCCTGGCAGCTGCTCACCGTCGCGAGCCTCGCGCAGGCCGAGGGCACGAGCCACGACGACTTCCGCAAGATGGCCGAGGTCGTCTACAACCGCCTGAAGCCGGGCAACCCCCAGACGTACGGCTCCCTGGAGTTCGACTCCACGTACAACTACGTCAAGAACCAGAGCAAGATCGATCTGACGATCGCCGAGCTCAAGCAGTACGACAACCCCTACAACACGTACTACGTGAAGGGGCTGCCGCCCGGGCCGATCGACAACCCGGGCGAGGAGGCCATCAAGGGGGCGCTCAACCCGACGCACGACGGCTGGTACTACTTCATCTCGCTGGACGGCAAGACCAGCAGGTTCACGAAGACGCTCGCCGAGCACGACCGGCTCGTGCAGGAGTTCAACGCGTCACGGAAGAAGGACTGAGGACCGGACGCCCTAGCCGGGCCGTGGTCCTCGCGTGACAACGGATCAAGGAACGATTCCATGACAGCTCGGGCCACCGACGCCCGCCGGGCCGCCGTTCTCGGCAAGCCCATCGCCCACTCCCTCTCGCCGGTCCTGCACCGGGCCGCCTACCGGGAGCTGGGGCTCACGGGCTGGTCGTACGACCGGTTCGAGCTCGACGAGGCCGCCCTGCCCGGGTTCGTCGAGCAGCTCGGTCCGGAGTGGGCCGGACTGTCGGTGACCATGCCGCTCAAGCGGGCGGTCATCCCGCTGCTCGACGGGATCAGCGACACCGCCGCCTCCGTGGAGGCGGTCAACACCGTCGTGTTCGCCGAGGACGGCCGCCGCCTCGGCGACAACACCGACATCCCGGGGATGGTCGCCGCCCTCCGCGAGCGCGGCATCGAGCAGGTGGACTCGGCGGCGATCCTCGGCGCCGGCGCCACCGCCTCCTCCGCGCTCGCCGCGCTCGCCCGGATCTGCACCGGCGAGGTCGTCGCCTATGTGCGCAGCGACGCCCGGGCCGCCGAGATGCGGCAGTGGGGCGAGCGCCTCGACGTCGAGGTGCGCACGGCGGACTGGGCGGACGCGGCCGAGGCCCTGCGCGCCCCGCTGGTGATCGCGACCACCCCCGCCGGGGCGACGGACGCCCTCGCCCACGCCGTACCGGAGCGGCCCGCCGCCCTCTTCGACGTGCTCTACGACCCCTGGCCGACGGAGCTCGCGGCCCGCTGGTCGATGACCGGCGGAGCCGTGGTCAGCGGCCTCGACCTGCTCGTGCACCAGGCGGTGCTCCAGGTCGAGCAGATGACGGGCCGGACTCCCGCGCCCGTGGAGGCCATGCGCACGGCCGGCGAGCACGCGCTGGCGGCCCGCTGACGGGCGGCGGCCGAGCGGAACGGCTGCCGTCGGCCGGGCGGATCACGGCCGCCGTGGCCCTGCCGAGGCGCACGGGCGACCCCCGCGGACGCCGACGCCGACGAACCCCTGACGTCCGTCTGCTGGACCTGTGACCGGCGGTCGCCGCCGGACGTGGGAGGATCGGAGACGGCGGGCCGGGGCCGCGCACCTGGTCGCGCCGTTGCCGTACGCGAGGACGCGCGTAAGCAGGGCAGTACCAGGGCGCGAGCACTGAGGAGCACCGTTGAGCAGGTTGCGCTGGCTGACCGCGGGGGAGTCCCACGGTCCCGCACTCGTCGCGACGCTGGAGGGCCTTCCCGCCGGCGTGCCCATCACCACGGAGATGGTGGCGGACCACCTGGCGAGGCGGCGGCTGGGCTATGGCCGCGGTGCCCGGATGAAGTTCGAGCAGGACCAGGTCACCTTCCTCGGCGGCGTCCGGCACGGTCTGTCCCTCGGTTCCCCGGTCGCGATCATGGTGGGCAACACCGAGTGGCCGAAGTGGGAGCAGGTCATGTCGGCCGACCCCGTCGACCCGGAGATCCTGGCGGGCCTCGCGCGCAACGCCCCGCTGACCCGCCCGCGTCCCGGCCACGCCGACCTCGCGGGCATGCAGAAGTACGGCTTCGACGAGGCCCGGCCGATCCTGGAGCGCGCCTCCGCGCGGGAGACGGCGGCCCGGGTGGCGCTGGGCGCGGTGGCCCGGTCGTACCTGAAGGAGACGACCGGCGTCGAGATCGTCAGCCATGTCGTCGAGCTGTGCTCGGTGAAGGCCCCCGCCGGGGTGTACCCCACCCCGGCCGACGTCGGGCGGCTCGACGCCGACCCGCTGCGCTGCCTGGACGCGGACACGTCGAAGGCGATGGTGGCCGAGGTCGACCAGGCCCACAAGGACGGCGACACCCTCGGCGGGGTGGTGGAGATCCTGGCGTACGGCGTGCCCGTGGGCCTGGGCTCGCACGTCCACTGGGACCGCAAGCTGGACGCCCGCCTCGCGGGGGCGCTGATGGGCATCCAGGCGATCAAGGGCGTCGAGCTCGGTGACGGGTTCGAGCTGGCGCGGGTGCCGGGCTCGAAGGCGCACGACGAGATCGTGAACTCCCCCGAGGGCATCCGGCGCGTCTCCGGCCGCTCCGGCGGCACCGAGGGCGGCCTGAGCACGGGTGAGCTGCTGCGGGTGCGGGCCGCGATGAAGCCGATCGCGACCGTGCCGCGGGCCCTGCAGACCGTGGACGTGACCACCGGCGAGGCCGCCCAGGCCCACCACCAGCGCTCCGACGTGTCCGCGGTCCCGGCCGCCGGCATCGTCGCCGAGGCGATGGTCGCGCTCGTCCTGGCGGACGCGGTGGCGGAGAAGTTCGGCGGCGACAGCGTGCCCGAGACCCGCCGCAACGTGCAGTCGTACCTCGAGAACCTGGCCATCCGATGAGCCCTGTGGTCGTCCTCGTCGGGCCGATGGGCGTGGGCAAGTCCACCGTCGGGCGGCTGCTGGCCGAGCGGCTCGCGGTGGGGTACCGGGACACCGACGACGACATCGTCGCCGAGCAGGGCCGCGCCATCGCGGAGATCTTCGTCGACGAGGGCGAGCCGGCCTTCCGGGCGATCGAGAAGACCGCCGTGCGGCGGGCCCTCGCCGAGCACGACGGCGTCCTCGCCCTCGGCGGCGGCTCGGTCCTCGACGAGGACACCCGCGCCCTGCTGGCCGGGCAGCGGGTGCTGTACCTGTCGATGGACGTCGAGGAAGCCGTCAAGCGCACCGGCCTGAACGCCGCGCGTCCGCTGCTCGCGGTCAACCCCCGCAAGCAGTGGCGCGAGCTGATGGAGGCCCGCCGCCATCTGTACGAGTCGATCGCCACGGCGGTCGTGGCCACCGACGGCCGCACTCCCGAAGAAGTCACCGACATCGCGCTGGACGCACTGGAGTTGAAGGAAGCATGAGCGAGGCAGTGACGCGCATCCAGGTCGGCGGCACCGCGGGCAGCGAACCGTACGAGGTCCTGGTGGGCCGTCAACTCCTGGGTGAACTCGGTGCGTTGGTGGGGGAGAAGGCGCAGCGCGTCGCCGTCGTCCACCCCGAGGCGCTCGCCGACACCGGGGAGGCCCTGCGCGCCGACCTCGCCGAGCAGGGCTACGAGGCCGTCGCCATCCAGGTGCCCAACGCGGAGGAGGCCAAGACCGCCGAGGTCGCCGCCTACTGCTGGAAGGCGCTCGGCCAGTCCGGCTTCACCCGCTCCGACGTCGTGGTCGGCGTCGGCGGCGGCGCGACCACCGACCTGGCCGGGTTCGTGGCCGCGACCTGGCTGCGCGGGGTGCGCTGGATCGCCATCCCGACCACCGTGCTCGCCATGGTCGACGCGGCCGTCGGCGGCAAGACCGGCATCAACACCGCCGAGGGCAAGAACCTCGTCGGCGCCTTCCACCCGCCCGCCGGCGTCCTGTGCGACCTGGCCGCGCTGGACTCCCTGCCGGTCAACGACTACGTCTCCGGGCTCGCCGAGATCATCAAGGCCGGCTTCATCGCCGACCCGCAGATCCTGGAGCTCATCGAGTCCGACCCCGAGGCGGCGCGCACCCCGGCGGGCCCGCACACCGCGGAGCTCATCGAGCGCTCGATCCGGGTCAAGGCCGAGGTGGTCTCCTCCGACCTCAAGGAGTCGGGCCTCAGGGAGATCCTCAACTACGGCCACACGCTCGCCCACGCCATCGAGAAGAACGAGCGGTACAAGTGGCGGCACGGCGCCGCCGTCGCCGTAGGGATGCACTTCGCCGCCGAACTGGGCCGTCTGGCGGGCCGGTTGGACGACGCGACCGCCGACCGCCACCGCACGGTCCTGGAGTCGGTCGGCCTGCCGTTGCACTACCGCTACGACCAGTGGCCCAAGTTGCTGGAGACCATGAAGGTCGACAAGAAGTCCCGCGGCAACCTGCTGCGGTTCATCGTCCTCGACGGACTGGGCAAGCCCACCGTCCTGGAGGGCCCGGACCCGGCCGTGCTGCTCGCCGCGTACGGCGAGGTCGGCCAGTAAGTCCCGCGACGGGCGTTCCGCCTGATTCGCCTTGCCCCAGGGGCACTTCGGGGCGCCCCCGGTCGTTTCACCAAACATGGGCCGGGGGCGGTACCGTTCGATGGCGAACGGGGTATGCACCACCCCGTAACCAGCGCCGATCAGCCTGACGCGAGTGAGCCGGAGGGGGCGCGTCGGAGACGAGAGGACGAGCGGGCGAGGGCTTTCGGGCCGCGCCCGGTCGGGCTCCCGGCACCGACGCGAGCGCCCCGGGGCGAGCGAGCCGAAAAAGACGAGACGGAGTGGCACCGGATGCAGCACGCAGTGGGTTCTCCGCTGCCGCCGCCCCATCAGCCGGGGCACGGACCGGCCGCCGGCTGGTCGTCGGCCGCACACCACCCGGGACCGCATCACCCGGGTGCGCACCAGGGCTCCGCCCCGGTGCCCCCACCGCCGTCGGCACCGGGCTTCGCCCCGGCTCCCGTGCCGCCGACGCCACCGCACTCGCCGGTCCCGCCCGCGCCGCAGCACTCACCGGGGCCGGTGCCCGACACCACCGGCCATGTGCCGCTGCCGCCCGGCGCCCCCGTGGGCGTCCCGAGCACCCCGCCCGTCGCCGCCCCGGACCCCGCGGGCACCACCCTCGCGGTGCTGCTCATCGGTCCGGCGGGCGCCGGCAAGACGAGCGTCGCCAAGTACTGGGCCGATCACCGCCGGGTCCCCACCGCCCACATCAGCCTCGACGACGTACGCGAGTGGGTGCGCTCGGGCTTCGCCGACCCGCAGTCCGGCTGGAACGACCACTCCGAGGCCCAGTACCGGCTCGCCCGCCGCACCTGCGGCTTCGCCGCCCGCAACTTCCTCGCCAACGGCATCTCCTGCATCCTCGACGACGCGGTCTTCCCGGACCGGCCCGTGGTCGGTCTCGGCGGCTGGAAGCGGCACGTGGGCCCGGGACTGCTCCCGGTGGTCCTGCTGCCCGGCCTGGAGATCGTCCTGGAGCGCAACGCGGAGCGGTCCGGCAACCGCCGGCTGACCGACGAGGAGGTGGCGCGGATCCACGGCCGGATGGCCGGCTGGTACGGCTCGGGTCTGCCGATCATCGACAACAGCCAGATGGACGTGGCGCAGACGGCGAAGGTGCTGGACGACGTCCTGGCGCGCTCCATCGCGAGCCCGCCCAGCTGGTAGCCCCCGAAGGCGCCCATGCGCGGTGCCACCGGGTGGGTCCGGCCGGTCCGCGGACCCGCGGACGAGCAGCGGCGCTCCCCACTCGGACTCTCCCGAACAGCGACATTTCGGGAGAACTCCTACGCTCAAGTCATGTCAGAGGTGTACGCCACCCGCAGAACCCGCCTACGCGACCGCTGCCAGGCCGGCGGCAGCCAGGCCGCGCTGATCTCCCGTCCGGCCAACGTCCGCTACCTCGCGGGTGCCGCCCCGCGGGGCAGCGTGCTGCTGCTCGGCAGGACCGAGGACCTCCTGGTGTGCTCCGGCCCCCCGGACGACCGTCCCGGCGCCGGGCGTCCCGACGAGGCCCTGCGACCGCACCACCTTCCCGGCGCCGGGGGCGACCCGGCCGTCGCCGCGGCGGACCTCGCCACCGCTCAGGGCGTGGACTCGCTCGCCGTGGAGGAGAAGCACCTCACGGTCGCCCGGCACCGGGCGATCCGCTCGGTCGCCCCGCGGCTGCGTCTGGCCGACCTCGGGGGCGCGGTCGAACAGCTCCGCGTCATCAAGGACGAGGAGGAGATCTCCTGCCTGCGCATCGGCGCCGAGATCGCCGACCAGGCACTGGGCGAGCTCCTGGAGTCCATCCTCGTGGGCCGCACCGAGCGGCACCTCGCCCTGGAACTGGAGCGCCGCCTCGTCGACCACGGGGCCGACGGCCCGGCCTTCGCCACCTCCGTCGGCACCGGCCCGAACTCCGGCCGGCCGGCCCACCGGCCCACCGACCGCCGGGTCGAGGAGGGCGACTTTCTCTCCGTCTGCCTGGGCGCGAGCTACCGCGGCTACCGCTGCGAGATCGGCCGCACGTTCGTCATCGGGACGTCCCCCGCCGACTGGCAGATCGAGCTCTACGACCTCGTCTTCGCCGCTCAGCGGGCCGGACGGGAGTCGCTGACGCCCGGTGCCGCCTACCGTGACGTGGACCGTGCGGCACGCCAGGTACTGGAGTCCGCGGGGCACCACGAGGGGCTCCCCGGCCTCACCGGACACGGTGTGGGGCTCGAAATCGCGGAGGACCCGCAGTTGGCCCCCGCGGCCATGGGTAAACTGGACGCTTGCGTGCCGGTCACCGTCGAACCGGGGGTCCACCTCCCGGGACGGGGCGGCGTCCGGATCGATGACACGCTCGTCGTACGCCCCGAGGCGGACGGCGGACCCGAGCTACTCACCATCACGACCAAGGAGCTGCTCGCACTATAGGCAACGTGCGTGCGCCGGGGTCGTCCACGTCAGTCCAGGAGATTCCGCAACCGTGGCTTCCACGAACGACCTCAAGAACGGCCTGGTGCTCAAGCTCGAAGGCGGCCAGCTCTGGTCCGTCGTCGAGTTCCAGCACGTCAAGCCCGGCAAGGGCCCCGCTTTCGTGCGCACCAAGCTCAAGAACGTGCTGTCCGGCAAGGTCGTCGACAAGACGTTCAACGCCGGCGTCAAGGTCGAGACGGCCACTGTCGACAAGCGCGACATGCAGTTCTCGTACATGGACGGCGAGTACTTCGTCTTCATGGACATGGAGACCTACGACCAGCTCATGATCGACCGCAAGACGGTCGCCGACGCGGCGAACTTCCTCGTCGAGGGCTTCACGGCCACCGTCGCGCAGCACGAGGGCGAGGTGCTCTTCGTCGAGCTGCCGGCCGCCGTCGAGCTGACCATCCAGGAGACCGAGCCGGGCGTCCAGGGCGACCGCTCCACGGGCGGCACCAAGCCCGCCACCCTGGAGACCGGCCACCAGATCCAGGTCCCGCTCTTCATCACCACCGGTGAGAAGATCAAGGTCGACACCCGCACGAGCGACTACCTCGGCCGGGTGAACAGCTAACCGTGGCTGCCCGCAACACGGCCCGCAAGCGCGCCTTCCAGATCCTCTTCGAGGGCGACCAGCGCGACGTCGACGTCCTGACGGTCCTGGCGGACTGGATCCGGCTGTCCCGGGAGGACACCCGGCAGCCGCCGGTGAGCGAGTACACGATGCAGCTCGTCGAGGGCTACACGGAGCACGCGAAGCGCATCGACGAGCTGATCGCGCAGTACGCGGTCGGCTGGACGCTGGACCGGATGCCGGTCGTCGACCGCAACATCCTGCGGCTGGGCGCCTACGAGCTGATCTGGGTCGACGAGACCCCGGACGCGGTGGTGCTCGACGAGATGGTGCAACTGGCCAAGGAGTTCTCCACGGACGAGTCGCCCTCGTTCGTGAACGGTCTGCTCGGCCGGTTCAAGGACCTGAAGCCGTCCCTGCGCCGGGACCAGGCGTAGGCGAGGCGGCGTGGCGGCTCGATCGAGACGCACATCGCCTGAGGGCCCGCAGCGCGACCGCTGCGGGCCCTCAGGCGTATGCGGGCGCGAGAGCTTCGCGAGGCCCGCAGAAAGCCGCCGGGGGGGGGGGGCCCCCCGAGGGGGCGCCCCCCCCCCCCCCGCGCCCGGGGGGGGGGGGGGGGGGGGGGGGCCAACAAATGGGGGGGCCCCCCCGCGCCGGCCCCCGGGGGCGCCCCCCCCCCCGAGAAG
>NZ_JBIVSV010000017.1:62377-170961 GCF_044756385.1 Streptomyces sp. NPDC091972
CCCGCGCCCGGCGGGGCCGCCCCGTCGGGTGGCGGGGGGCCGCGGTGTGGCGGGCCCCCCCCAGCCGGCGGGGGGGGGGCCCACGCGCGGTCCGCCCCCCCCCCCCGGGCGCCACGTTTCTGCTGAGGCTGGGAGCGGCTCAGCTCTCCTCGTGGGACACCGCGCGACGCGCGTCCGCGTCCAGCACGCCCCAGCTGATCAGCTGCTCGGTGAGGACCGAGGGGGACTGGTCGTAGATGACGGCGAGTGTGCGCAGGTCGTCCTGGCGGATCGAGAGCACCTTGCCGTTGTAGTCACCGCGCTGCGACTGGATCGTCGCGGCGTAGCGCTGGAGGGGGCCCGCCTTCTCGGCCGGGACGTGGGCCAGCCGCTCCAGGTCCAGGACCAGCTTCGGCGGGGGCTCGGCGGCCCCGCCCGGGGTGGTGCCGGGCAGCAGCTCCTGCACCGGAACGCCGTAGAAATCCGCCAACTCGGCAAGACGCTGCACGGTCACCGCGCGGTCGCCGCGCTCGTACGAACCGACCACGACCGCCTTCCAGCGTCCCTGGGACTTCTCCTCGACACCGTGGAGGGAAAGGCCCTGCTGGGTGCGGATGGCCCGGAGCTTGGCCCCGAGCTGTTTGGCGTATTCGCTGGACATATAGCTCCCCGGACACTGGATCGACGCGGCCGCAGTGGTTTCGAGCCGCGCGTCTGGTAACTCACTGTGAGGTTACGCAGCGTGACTCTTCTGCGTCAAGCCGAATGGTCCACACCGACTCTTCCGTAAGAGTGGAGGCCGATTGGGCCAGGGGGGTGAACCGGGGCCTCGTTCCGGCCTGCTACGGTGGATGGCGCAAATCCGACGTCCTTTAAGGTCCGTCCCGTGAGGCGGAGAAGGAGGTCCGTTTCGTATGGACAAGCAGGACACTTCCGATATCCAGGCGTCCGATGCGCGGCCCGTTCTCGAAGGCCCCGACATCGCGCGCGTGCTGACCCGTATCGCCCACGAGATCGTCGAACGCGCCAAGGGCGCCGACGACGTGGTGCTCCTCGGAATCCCGACCCGAGGTGTCTTCCTCGCCCAGCGGCTCGCCGCGAAGCTGGAGGAGATCACCGACCGCACGGTCCCGGTCGGTTCGCTCGACATCACCATGTACCGCGACGACCTGCGCATGCACCCGCCGCGTGCGCTGGCCCGCACCGAGATCCCCGGTGACGGCATCGACGGCCGCCTGGTCGTCCTCGTCGACGACGTGCTCTTCTCCGGCCGCACCATCCGCGCGGCCCTGGACGCCCTGAACGACATCGGGCGCCCGCGCGCGGTGCAGCTCGCGGTCCTCGTCGACAGAGGCCACCGCGAACTGCCCATCCGCGCCGACTACGTCGGCAAGAACCTCCCCACGTCGTTGCGGGAGACGGTCAAGGTCCAGCTCGTCGAGGAGGACGGTCGCGACACCGTCCTGCTCGGTGTGAAGCCGGCCCAGTAGCGAGCCCCCGGGGCACGCCGGTCCTCGGCGCGCCCTCGCTTGCCCGGAATCTCCCCTGAACTGCCTTACGGAGCCTGACAGATGCAGCGTCATCTCATCTCGGCCGCCGACCTCACCCGCGACGACGCCGTCCTGATCCTCGACACCGCCGAGGAGATGGCCCGGGTCGCCGACCGGCCGATCAAGAAGCTGCCGACCCTGCGCGGCCGCACGATCGTCAACCTCTTCTTCGAGGACTCCACGCGCACGCGTATCTCCTTCGAGGCCGCCGAGAAGCGTCTCTCGGCGGACGTCATCAACTTCACCGCCAAGGGCTCCAGCGTGTCCAAGGGCGAGTCCCTCAAGGACACCGCCCAGACCCTGGAGGCCATGGGCGTCGACGCCGTCGTCATCCGCCACGGCGCCTCCGGAGCGCCGTACCGCCTCGCCAACTCCGGGTGGATCGACGCGGCCGTCATCAACGCCGGTGACGGCACCCACCAGCACCCGACGCAGGCCCTGCTGGACGCGTTCACCATGCGCCGCCGGCTCGTCGGGCGGGACGCCGGGATCGGACAGGATCTCTCCGGAAAGCGCATCACGCTCGTCGGGGACGTCCTGCACAGCCGCGTCGCCCGCTCCAACGTCGACCTGCTGCACACCCTCGGCGCCGAGGTCACCCTCGTCGCCCCGCCCACCCTGGTGCCGGTCGGCGTCGAGACCTGGCCCTGCGAGGTCTCGTACGACCTGGACAGCACGCTCGCCAAGTCCGACGCGGTGATGATGCTGCGCGTCCAGCGCGAGCGCATGAACGCCGCGTTCTTCCCGACCGAGCGCGAGTACTCGCGGCGCTACGGCCTGGACGGCGACCGCATGGCGCGGATGCCCGAGCACGCCATCGTGATGCACCCCGGCCCGATGGTCCGCGGCATGGAGATCACCGCCGAGGTCGCCGACTCCGACCGCTGCACCGTGGTGGAGCAGGTCGCCAACGGCGTCTCCATCCGGATGGCCGTGCTGTACCTGCTGCTCGGTGGGAACGAGCCCGCCGCCTCTCACACCCGCATCGAGGAGAAGTAAGTCACATGAGCAAGATCCTGATCCGTGGTGCGAAGGTCCTCGGCGGCGAGCCGCAGGACGTCCTGATCGACGGCTCCGTCATCGAGGCGGTCGGCACGGGCCTCTCGGCCGAGGGCGCCGAGGTCGTCGAGGCGGCCGGCAAGGTGCTCCTGCCGGGCCTGGTCGACCTGCACACCCATCTGCGCGAGCCGGGCCGCGAGGACTCCGAGACCGTGCTGACCGGCACGCGCGCGGCCGCCTCCGGCGGTTACACGGCCGTGTTCGCCATGGCCAACACCTTCCCCGTCGCCGACACCGCCGGCGTGGTCGAGCAGGTGTACCGGCTCGGCCAGGAGCACGGCTACTGCGACGTGCAGCCCATCGGCGCCGTCACCGTCGGCCTGGAGGGCAAGAAGCTCGCCGAACTCGGCGCCATGCACGAGTCGGCCGCCGGGGTCACCGTGTTCTCCGACGACGGCAAGTGCGTCGACGACGCCGTGATCATGCGGCGCGCCCTGGAGTACGTGAAGGCCTTCGGCGGGGTCGTCGCCCAGCACGCGCAGGAGCCGCGCCTGACCGAGGGCGCCCAGATGAACGAGGGGATCGTCTCCGCCGAGCTGGGCCTCGGCGGCTGGCCCGCGGTGGCCGAGGAGTCGATCATCGCCCGGGACGTCCTGCTCGCCGAGCACGTCGGCTCCCGCGTGCACATCTGCCACCTGTCGACCGCCGGGTCCGTCGAGATCGTGCGCTGGGCCAAGTCCCGGGGCATCGACGTCACCGCCGAGGTCACCCCGCACCACCTGCTCCTCACCGACGAGCTGGTGCGCACCTACAACCCGGTCTACAAGGTGAACCCGCCGCTGCGCACCGAGCGGGACGTGCTCGCCCTGCGCGAGGCCCTGGCCGACGGCACGATCGACATCGTCGCCACCGACCACGCCCCGCACCCGCACGAGGACAAGGACTGCGAGTGGGCCGCCGCCGCCATGGGCATGGTCGGCCTGGAGACCGCGTTGTCGGTGGTGCAGGAGACCATGGTGGACACCGGGCTCCTCGACTGGGCCGGGGTCGCCGAGCGCATGTCCCTCGCGCCGGCCCGCATCGGGCAGGCCGCCGGACACGGCCGTCCCGTCTCGGCTGGTGAGCCCGCCAACCTCACGCTGGTCGACACGGAATACCGTGGGTCGGTGGACCCCGCGGGCTTCGCCTCGCGCAGCCGCAACACCCCGTACGAGGGGCGTGAGCTGCCGGGCCGTGTCACCCACACGTGGCTCCGGGGCAAGGCCACGCTCGTCGACGGGAAGCTCACGTGACATCTGCACTACTGATCGCGGCCGGCAAGGAATCGGCGCCGGTGACCGACTGGGCCGCCCGCATCGGCTGGCTCGTCGGCCTCGCCCTGTTCGTCGCCCTCGTCTACTGGCTGATGCGCGAGGGCTGGAAGTGGCGCGGCACCCTCCAGGGCGACCTGCCCGAGCTCCCCGCCGCGCCGGACGACCCCGGCCCGGCGAGACTGAGCATGAGCGGCCGCTACCACGGCTCCACCACGGCCGGCCAGTGGCTCGACCGGATCGTGGCGCACGGCCTCGGCACCCGCAGCCGGGTCGAGCTCACCCTGACGGACGCGGGAGTGGACGTCGTACGCCCCGGGGCGACCGACTTCTTCATCCCGCGCGAGGCCCTGCGGGAGGCCGTGCTCGGCAAGGGCATCGCCGGCAAGGTCCTGACCGAGGGCGGACTCCTCCTCGTGACCTGGGCCCACGGCGAGCGACTGATCGACTCGGGGTTCCGCTCGGACCACGCGGCCGAGCACACCGAGTGGGTCGACGCCATCAACTCCATGATCAACAAGACGGAAACGGAAGGCGCGCGATGACGACCTCCACAAGGGGGGCCTCGAAGGTCCCCGCGGTACTCGTCCTGGAGGACGGCCGGATCTTCCGCGGCCGTGCCTACGGGGCCGTGGGGGAGACCTTCGGCGAGGCCGTGTTCTCCACCGGCATGACCGGCTACCAGGAGACCCTGACCGACCCCTCCTACGACCGCCAGATCGTGGTCGCGACCGCCCCCCAGATCGGCAACACCGGCTGGAACGACGAGGACGACGAGTCCCGCCGCATCTGGGTCTCCGGATACGTCGTGCGCGACCCCGCGCGCGTGCCGTCCAACTGGCGCGCCCAGCGCTCCCTGGACGACGAGCTGGTCGCGCAGGACATCGTCGGGATCTCCGGCATCGACACCCGCGCGCTCACCCGCCACCTGCGCAAGCGCGGCTCCATGCGCGCCGGGATCTTCTCCGGCGAGGCGATCGCCGCCGAGTCCGAGCTCGTCGCGCGCGTGCAGGCCCAGCCGCACATGAAGGGCGCCTCGCTGTACGAGGAGGTCGCCACCAAGGAGACGTACGTCGTCCCGGCGGTCGGCGAGAAGAAGTTCACCGTCGCCGCGATCGACCTCGGCATCAAGGGCATGACCCCGCACCGCATGGCCCAGCGGGGCATCGAGGTGCACGTCCTGCCGGCCACGGCGAGCGTCGACGAGGTCTACGCCGTCGAGCCGGACGGCGTGTTCTTCTCCAACGGACCCGGCGACCCGGCGACCGCCGACGGCCCGGTCGCGCTCATGACCGCGGTGCTGGAGCGGAAGACGCCGCTGTTCGGCATCTGCTTCGGCAACCAGATCCTCGGCCGGGCCCTCGGCTTCGGCACCTACAAGCTGAAGTACGGGCACCGGGGCATCAACCAGCCCGTGCAGGACCGCACCACCGGCAAGGTCGAGGTCACCGCGCACAACCACGGGTTCGCCGTGGACGCGCCGCTCGACAAGGTCAGCGAGACCAAGTTCGGCCGCGCCGAGGTCTCCCACGTGTGCCTGAACGACGACGTCGTGGAGGGGCTCCAGCTGCTCGACCAGCCGGCCTTCTCCGTCCAGTACCACCCCGAAGCGGCAGCGGGCCCGCACGACGCCGCCTACCTGTTCGACCGCTTCGTATCCCTGATGGAGGGCCAGCGTGCCTAAGCGCTCCGATATCCAGTCCGTCCTGGTCATCGGCTCCGGCCCGATCGTCATCGGCCAGGCCGCCGAGTTCGACTACTCCGGTACCCAGGCGTGCCGCGTGCTCAAGGCCGAGGGCCTGCGCGTCATCCTCGTCAACTCCAACCCGGCGACGATCATGACCGACCCGGAGATCGCCGACGCCACCTACGTCGAGCCGATCACCCCGGAGTTCGTCGAGAAGATCATCGCCAAGGAGCGCCCCGACGCCCTGCTGCCCACCCTGGGCGGCCAGACGGCCCTGAACACGGCGATCTCGCTGCACGAGGCCGGCACCCTCGACAAGTACGGCGTCGAACTGATCGGCGCCAACGTCCAGGCCATCCACAAGGGCGAGGACCGCGACCTGTTCAAGGACGTCGTCGAGGAGGTCCGCAAGAAGATCGGGCACGGCGAGTCCGCCCGCTCGGTCATCTGCCACTCCATGGACGACGTCCTCAAGGGCGTCGAGACGCTCGGCGGCTACCCGGTCGTCGTGCGCCCCTCCTTCACCATGGGCGGCGCCGGCTCCGGTTTCGCGCACGACGAGGAGGAGCTGCGCCGCATCGCCGGCCAGGGCCTGACCCTCTCGCCGACCACCGAGGTGCTCCTGGAGGAGTCCATCCTCGGCTGGAAGGAGTACGAACTGGAGCTGATGCGCGACAAGCACGACAACGTCGTGGTCGTCTGCTCCATCGAGAACTTCGACCCGATGGGCGTGCACACCGGCGACTCGATCACCGTCGCGCCCGCCATGACGCTCACCGACCGCGAGTACCAGGTCCTGCGGGACGTCGGCATCGCGATCATCCGCGAGGTCGGCGTCGACACCGGCGGCTGCAACATCCAGTTCGCGGTGAACCCCGAGGACGGTCGCGTGATCGTCATCGAGATGAACCCGCGCGTGTCGCGGTCCTCGGCGCTCGCCTCCAAGGCGACCGGCTTCCCGATCGCCAAGATCGCCGCGAAGCTCGCCGTCGGCTACACGCTGGACGAGATCCCCAACGACATCACCGAGCAGACCCCGGCCTCCTTCGAGCCGACGCTCGACTACGTCGTGGTCAAGGCCCCGCGGTTCGCCTTCGAGAAGTTCCCGTCCGCCGACTCCACCCTCACGACCACCATGAAGTCGGTCGGCGAGGCCATGGCGATCGGCCGCAACTTCACCGAGGCCTTCCAGAAGGCGCTGCGCTCGCTGGAGAAGAAGGGCAGCCAGTTCACTTTCGTGGGCGAGCCCGGCGACAAGACGGCCCTCCTGGAGGAGTCCGTACGGCCCACCGACGGCCGGATCAACACCGTCATGCAGGCCATCCGCGCGGGCGCCACGCCGGAGGAGGTCTTCGAGTACACGAAGATCGACCCCTGGTTCGTCGACCAGCTCTTCCTGATCAAGGAGGTCGCCGACGAGCTGGCCTCCGCTGAGCGTCTGGACGCCGATCTCCTCGCCGAGGCCAAGCGGCACGGCTTCTCCGACCAGCAGATCGGCGAGATCCGCGGTCTGCGCGAGGACGTGGTGCGCGAGGTGCGGCACGCGCTCGGCGTGCGCCCGGTCTACAAGACCGTCGACACCTGCGCGGCCGAGTTCGCCGCGAAGACGCCGTACTTCTACTCCTCCTACGACGAGGAGAGCGAGGTCGCGCCCCGCGAGAAGGCGGCCGTCATCATCCTGGGCTCCGGCCCGAACCGCATCGGCCAGGGCATCGAGTTCGACTACTCCTGCGTGCACGCGTCCTTCGCGCTGTCGGACGCCGGGTACGAGACGGTGATGGTCAACTGCAACCCGGAGACCGTCTCCACCGACTACGACACCTCCGACCGGCTCTACTTCGAGCCGCTCACCCTGGAGGACGTCCTGGAGATCGTCCACGCCGAGCAGCAGGCGGGACCGGTCGCGGGCGTCATCGTGCAGCTCGGCGGCCAGACCCCGCTGGGCCTGGCGCAGGCGCTCAAGGACAACGGCGTGCCGGTCGTGGGGACCTCGCCCGAGGCGATCCACGCCGCCGAGGACCGCGGTGCCTTCGGCCGGGTCCTCGCCGAGGCGGGCCTGCCGGCCCCCAAGCACGGCACCGCCACCACCTTCGCCGGCGCCAAGGCCATCGCGGACGAGATCGGCTACCCGGTCCTCGTGCGGCCCTCGTACGTCCTCGGCGGCCGGGGCATGGAGATCGTCTACGACGAGACCCGCCTGGAGTCCTACATCGCCGAGTCGACCGAGATCAGCCCCTCGCGGCCGGTCCTGGTCGACCGCTTCCTGGACGACGCCATCGAGATCGACGTCGACGCCCTCTACGACGGCCAGGAGCTCTACCTGGGCGGCGTGATGGAGCACATCGAGGAGGCCGGCATCCACTCCGGCGACTCGGCGTGCGCGCTGCCGCCGATCACCCTGGGCGGCTTCGACATCAAGCGCCTGCGGGCCTCCACCGAGGCCATCGCGCGCGGGGTGGGCGTCCGCGGCCTGATCAACATCCAGTTCGCGATGGCCGGCGACATCCTCTACGTCCTGGAGGCCAACCCGCGCGCGTCCCGCACGGTCCCCTTCACCTCGAAGGCGACCGCGGTGCCGCTCGCCAAGGCCGCCGCCCGCATCTCGCTGGGCGCGACCGTCGCCGAACTGCGCGCCGAGGGCCTGCTCCCGGCCAACGGCGACGGCGGCGAGCTGCCGCTGGACGCGCCGATCTCCGTCAAGGAGGCGGTCATGCCGTGGTCGCGCTTCCGCGACATCCACGGCCGCGGCGTGGACACGGTCCTCGGCCCGGAGATGCGCTCCACCGGCGAGGTGATGGGCATCGACTCCGTCTTCGGCACGGCGTACGCCAAGTCGCAGGCGGGCGCCTACGGGCCGCTGCCGACCAAGGGCCGCGCCTTCATCTCGGTCGCCAACCGCGACAAGCGCTCGATGATCTTCCCGGCGCGCGAGCTCGTCGCCCACGGCTTCGAGCTGCTCGCCACCTCCGGCACCGCCGAGGTCCTCAAGCGCAACGGCATCAACGCCACCGTCGTGCGCAAGCAGTCCGAGGGCACCGGGCCGAACGGCGAGAAGACCATCGTCCAGCTCATCCACGACGGCGAGGTGGACCTGATCGTCAACACCCCGTACGGCACCGGCGGCCGCCTCGACGGCTACGAGATCCGTACGGCGGCGGTGGCGCGGTCGGTCCCGTGTCTGACGACGGTCCAGGCGCTCGCCGCCGCCGTCCAGGGCATCGACGCCCTCAACCACGGTGACGTGGGCGTCCGTTCGCTCCAGGAACACGCGGAACACCTGACCGCGGCCCGCGACTAGCAGCCCTGAGGGGGACACCGGAAACGGTGTCCCCCTCTTCATGAGGACACCATGTACAAGATCTTCTTCAATCTCGTCTTCCGGCGCATGGACCCCGAGAAGGCACACCACCTCGCCTTCCGCTGGATCCGGCTCGCCGCCCGCGTCCCCGTGCTGCGCACCTTCGTCGCGGCCGCCCTCGCGCCGCGGCACAAGGAACTGCGCACCGAGGCCTTCGGGCTGCGCATGCACGGACCCTTCGGTCTCGCCGCGGGCTTCGACAAGAACGCGGTCGCGATCGACGGCATGGCCATGCTGGGCTTCGACCACGTCGAGATCGGCACCGTGACCGGGGAGGCCCAGCCGGGCAACCCCAGGAAGCGGCTGTTCCGCCTCGTGCAGGACCGCGCGCTGATCAACCGCATGGGCTTCAACAACGAGGGCTCACTGGCCGTCGCGGCCCGTCTGGCGTCCCGTGAGCCGGTCTTCAAGACCGTCGTCGGCGTCAACATCGGCAAGACCAAGGTCGTCCCCGAGGCCGAGGCGGTCGGCGACTACGTGAAGTCGACGGAACGCCTCGCGCCCTTCGCCGACTACCTCGTCGTGAACGTGTCGTCGCCCAACACCCCCGGCCTGCGCAACCTCCAGGCCACCGAGGCGCTGCGCCCGCTCCTGACCGCCGTCCGCGAGGCGGCCGACCGGACCGTCACGAACCGCCGCGTCCCGCTCCTGGTGAAGATCGCGCCCGACCTCGCCGACGAGGACGTCGACGCGGTCGCCGACCTGGCCGTCGAACTCGGCCTGGACGGCATCATCGCCACCAACACCACCATCGCGCGCGAGGGACTCGGTCTGGCATCCGGACCTGCCCTGGTGAAGGAGACCGGCGGGCTCTCCGGAGCACCTCTCAAGAAGCGCTCCCTGGAGGTCCTCAGGCGCCTGTACGCGCGCGTGGGCGACCGGATCACCCTGGTGGGCGTCGGAGGCGTCGAGAACGCCGAGGACGCCTGGCAGCGGATCCTGGCGGGTGCCACCCTGGTCCAGGGCTACAGCGCGTTCGTCTACGAGGGGCCCTTCTGGGCCCGTGCCATCCACAAGGGCCTCGCCGCGCGCCTGCGCACGAGCCCGTACGCCACCCTCGCCGACGCGGTCGGCGCCGACGTGAGGAAGACCACGGTATGACCGAGCCCTTCGGCGCCCGCCTGCGCCGCGCCATGGACGAGCGCGGCCCCCTGTGCGTGGGGATCGACCCGCACGCCTCCCTGCTCACCGAGTGGGGTCTGCACGACGACGTGGCCGGCCTGGAGCGCTTCAGCCTGACGGTCGTCGAGGCGCTGTCCGACCGCGTCGCCCTGTTCAAGCCGCAGAGCGCGTTCTTCGAGCGCTTCGGCTCGCGGGGCGTCGCGGTCCTGGAGCGGACCGTCGAGGAGGCCCGCGCGGCCGGTGCGCTGGTCCTCATGGACGCCAAGCGCGGTGACATCGGCTCGACCATGGCCGCGTACGCCGAGGCCTTTCTGCGCAAGGACTCCCCGCTGTTCTCGGACGCCCTGACCGTGTCGCCCTACCTCGGCTACGGCTCGCTCTCGCCGGCGATCGCGCTGGCCCGCGAGAGCGGCGCGGGCCTGTTCGTGCTCGCGCTCACCTCCAACCCGGAGGGCGGCGAGGTCCAGCACGCGGTCCGCGCGGACGGCCGGAACGTCGGCGCGACCATGCTGGCCCACCTGGCCGCCGAGAACACGGGGGAGGAGCCCCTGGGGTCCTTCGGCGCCGTCGTGGGCGCGACCCTGGGCGACCTGTCGGCCTACGACCTGGACATCAACGGCCCGCTCCTCGCGCCCGGCGTCGGCGCCCAGGGGGCCACCCCGGCCGACCTTCCCCGGGTCTTCGGCGCGGCGATCCGCAACGTCGTCCCGAACGTCAGCCGGGGAGTGCTGCGGCACGGTCCCGACCTCGGCGCGCTGCGCGCCGCCACGGACCGGTTCGCGGAGGAGATCCGCTCGGCGCTGCCGACGGGCTGAGGCGGGTGTCGGAGGACCGGACGGGGCGTTTCCGGCGGTCGGCGCGGATGTTCGACGCCGGCGTTCGAGTCCTCCGGCGGGAGGTCCGAGGCCCGCTTGAGCCTGAATACATCCTCAAATCCGGGGCAGTATGTCAGGAATGTCCGTCCTGACGGAGGCTGACCAGGACTTTTCCGCTGTTCTCGCTGACTCTGGCGGACTTGGCCGCTAGTCTCCGACGCAGAGTCAACGGGCGAGCGTGTTGCTCGTGGCTCCCCAGGTGTGGGGCGACTAGGTTCCTCACCGGTCCGTATCCGACAGTTCGACATCCGAGGTGACGTAGGCGTGGCTCTTCCGCCCCTTACCCCTGAACAGCGCGCAGCCGCGCTCGAAAAGGCCGCCGCGGCTCGCCGGGAGCGGGCCGAGGTCAAGAATCGACTCAAGCACTCCGGCGCCTCTCTCCACGAGGTCATCAAGCAGGGCCAGGAGAACGACGTCATCGGCAAGATGAAGGTCTCCGCCCTGCTCGAGTCCCTGCCGGGCGTGGGCAAGGTCCGCGCCAAGCAGATCATGGAGCGACTCGGCATCTCCGAGAGCCGTCGTGTGCGCGGCCTCGGCTCCAACCAGATCGCTTCGCTGGAGCGTGAGTTCGGCAGCACGGGTTCCTGAACCGGGTCTCTCCGGGAAGGGGAGTCCCGGGCACTCCGGGATTGCTGGAATAATCGCTGCATGGCTGCAACATTCCGGGGGACGACCCCCGAGCCCCCGGACGTACGTCCGCGGCTGACCGTGCTCTCCGGCCCCTCAGGGGTCGGCAAGAGCACGGTCGTCGCCCATATGCGCAAGGAACACCCCGAGGTCTGGCTCTCGGTGTCGGCGACGACCCGCAAGCCCCGCCCCGGCGAGAAGCACGGCGTCCAGTACTTCTTCGTCACCGACGACGAGATGGACAAGCTGATCGCCAACGGCGAGCTGCTGGAGTGGGCCGAGTTCGCCGGCAACCGCTACGGCACGCCGCGTGCGGCCGTGCTGGAGCGACTGGAGGCGGGTGAGCCCGTCCTGCTGGAGATCGACCTCCAGGGTGCCCGGCAGGTCCGTGAGTCCATGACGGACGCCCAGCTCGTGTTCCTGGCTCCGCCCTCCTGGGAGGAGCTGGTGCGCAGACTCACCGGTCGTGGCACCGAGCCGCCCGAGGTGATCGAGCGCCGCCTGGAGGCGGCGAAGGTCGAACTGGCGGCTGAACCCGAGTTCGATGTGACCTTGGTCAACACCTCCGTCGAGGACGTGGCGCGCGAGCTGCTAGCCTTGATGGATGTCGTGTGATCGTGCCTGCTCGTAGAGGCGTGATCACGCACACCGATTCTTTCCCATCCATCGGAAGGTAGAGCGTGTCCTCTTCCATCTCCGCGCCCGAGGGCATCATCAACCCGCCGATCGACGAGCTCCTCGAGGCCACCGACTCGAAGTACAGCCTCGTGATCTACGCGGCCAAGCGGGCCCGCCAGATCAACGCGTACTACTCGCAGCTCGGCGAGGGCCTCCTCGAGTATGTCGGTCCGCTGGTGGACACCCACGTCCACGAGAAGCCGCTCTCGATCGCCCTCCGCGAGATCAACGCGGGTCTGCTGACGTCCGAGGCCGTCGAGGGTCCGGCGCAGTAGCAGGCGTTTCAGTAGTACTTTCAGCTTTTCGCTGACTCATCCACAGGCCCGACAGCGCGACTGTCGGGCCTGTGGTGTGTGATGGACCCGTACGCCGCACGCGTACGTTGCCGAGCCGGGGAGAGACGGTGGACAAGCCGAAGGTCGTGCTGGGGGTCAGCGGTGGCATCGCCGCGTACAAGGCCTGCGAGCTGCTGAGAAGGCTCACGGAGTCCGGCCACGACGTCCGGGTCGTCCCCACCGCCTCCGCCCTGCACTTCGTGGGCGCCGCCACCTGGTCCGCGCTGTCCGGCCACCCGGTCTCGACCGAGGTCTGGGACGACGTCCACGAGGTCCCGCACGTCCGCATCGGGCAGCACGCCGACCTCGTCGTCGTGGCCCCGGCCACCGCCGACATGCTCGCCAAGGCGGCGCACGGCCTGGCGGACGACCTGCTCACCAACACGCTCCTGACGGCCCGCTGCCCGGTCGTCTTCGCCCCCGCCATGCACACCGAGATGTGGGAGCACCCGGCCACCCAGGAGAACGTCGCGACCCTGCGCCGCCGCGGTGGCGTGGTGATCGAACCGGCCGTCGGCCGTCTGACCGGCGTCGACACCGGCAAGGGCCGGCTGCCCGACCCGGCCGAGATCTTCGAGGTCTGCCGCCGTGTGCTGGCCCGCGGTGCGACCGAGCCCGACCTCAAGGGCCGGCACGTCGTGATCAGCGCCGGTGGCACCCGCGAACCCCTCGATCCGGTGCGGTTCCTCGGGAACCGCTCCTCCGGCAAGCAGGGGTACGCCCTCGCCCGCACCGCGGCCGCGCGCGGCGCCCGGGTCACCCTCATCGCCGCGAACACCGGCATGCCGGACCCGGCCGGTGTGGACGTCGTCCCCGTCGGGACGGCCGTGCAACTGCGGGAAGCCGTCCTGAAGGCCGCGGCCGACGCCGACGCGGTCGTCATGGCGGCGGCGGTCGCGGACTTCCGGCCGCAGACCTACGTGGCCGGGAAGATCAAGAAGAAGGACGGTCAGGAGCCCGATCCCATCGTTCTGGTGCGGAATCCGGACATCCTCGCCGAGATCTCGGCCGAACGCGCCCGCCCGGGCCAGGTGGTCGTCGGATTCGCCGCCGAGACCGACGACGTGCTGGCCAACGGCCGCACGAAGCTGCTGCGCAAGGGCTGCGACCTCCTCGTCGTCAACGAGGTGGGCGAGCGCAAGACCTTCGGGTCGGAGGAGAACGAGGCGGTGGTTCTGGGCGCCGACGGCAGCGAGACCCCGGTCCCGCACGGCCCGAAGGAGTTCCTGGCCGAAACCGTCTGGGACCTGGTGGTGAGGCGTCTGCCCTGACCGCTTCCGTCGCTTCCCGGTCCCCAGGAACCTCTGCCGCGAAGGCGTGGCGCCCCTGGCCAAGTCCGCTCGGAATTGGGCACAATGCCCGTGCCGCAGGTCACAGCACTCCCGAGAGGCGAGACAGGGGGGCCGGTGGCAGAGCACGACCGATAAACTGTTCTCGGACGATGCCGGGCGCAGCCCCCGAGCCCGTCCGCCCATGATCAGCCAGCAGCCGCTGCAACCCCAGGGAGCGTTGTGTCCCGTCGCCTGTTCACCTCGGAGTCCGTCACCGAGGGCCACCCCGACAAGATCGCTGACCAGATCAGTGACACCATCCTCGACGCGCTCCTCAAGGAGGACCCGACCTCCCGGGTCGCCGTCGAGACCCTGATCACCACCGGTCTGGTGCACGTGGCCGGTGAGGTCACCACCAAGACGTACGCGCCGATCGCGCAGCTCGTCCGCGACAAGATCCTGGAGATCGGCTACGACTCCTCCAAGAAGGGCTTCGACGGCGCCTCCTGCGGTGTCTCGGTGTCGATCGGCGCCCAGTCCCCGGACATCGCGCAGGGCGTCGACACGGCGTACGAGAACCGGGTCGAGGGCGACGAGGACGAGCTGGACCGCCAGGGCGCGGGCGACCAGGGTCTGATGTTCGGGTACGCGACGGACGAGACCCCCACCCTGATGCCGCTGCCGATCTTTCTGGCGCACCGCCTCGCGAAGCGCCTCTCCGAGGTCCGCAAGAACGGCACCATCCCCTACCTGCGCCCCGACGGCAAGACGCAGGTCACCATCGAGTACGACGGCGACAAGGCCGTCCGTCTCGACACGGTCGTGGTCTCCTCGCAGCACGCGTCCGACATCGACCTGGACTCCCTGCTGGCTCCCGACATCCGCGAGTTCGTCGTGGAGCCGGAGCTCAAGGCGCTCCTCGACGAGGGCATCAAGCTCGACACGGAGAACTACCGACTCCTGGTCAACCCCACCGGCCGCTTCGAGATCGGCGGCCCGATGGGTGACGCCGGCCTGACCGGTCGCAAGATCATCATCGACACGTACGGCGGCATGGCCCGCCACGGCGGCGGCGCCTTCTCCGGCAAGGACCCGTCCAAGGTGGACCGCTCGGCGGCGTACGCGATGCGCTGGGTCGCCAAGAACGTCGTGGCCGCGGGTCTCGCCTCGCGCTGCGAGGTCCAGGTCGCCTACGCCATCGGCAAGGCCGAGCCGGTGGGCCTGTTCGTGGAGACCTTCGGTACCGCGACGATCGACACCGACAAGATCGAGAAGGCGATCGACGAGGTCTTCGACCTCCGTCCGGCCGCCATCATCCGCGACCTCGACCTGCTGCGCCCGATCTACTCCCTGACGGCGGCGTACGGCCACTTCGGCCGTGAGCTTCCGGAGTTCACGTGGGAGAAGACGGACCGCGTGGAGGCGCTGAAGAAGGCCGCGGGCCTGTAGGTCCGCGCCGTCCCGTACGAGGCCCGGCCCCTTCTGGGGGGCCGGGCCTCGGGCATGTCCGGCGACCGGCTCACCGCAGCGAGGACAGCGCGGCCCGCTGTCAGTCGGGTCTGGTACCAATGATGCTGTGAGCAGCGAGAACGGTTCGGTGGACGAGGGCGCCGAAGGAGCGCGTCCCGAGCAGTTGGCGCTGATTCGGGAGACCGTGCGCAAGGCCAAGGTGCCGCGGGCCAAGCCGCGGACGTGGCGGGGGGCCGCGCTGGCCAAGGAGTTGCCGGTCGCGCGGGTGCTGGTCGACAAGGGCGTGCTGCATCTCGACCGGTACTTCGACTACGCCGTGCCGGAGGAGCTCGACGCGGAGGCGCAGCCGGGGGTGCGGGTGCGGGTGCGGTTCGGCGCCGGGCGCGGGCGCGTCCGGGAGGGGCGGCGTGAGGGCGGGGGGCTGATCGACGGGTTCCTGGTCGAACGGCTGGCTGAGTCCGACTACTCCGGGCCGCTGGCGGCGCTCGCCCAGGTCGTCTCGCCCGAGCCGGTGCTCAGCGAGGAGCTGCTGGGGCTCGCGCGGGCCGTCGCCGACCGGTATGCGGGAAGTCTCGCCGATGTGCTCCAGCTCGCCGTGCCACCCCGTAGCGCCAGGGCCGAACAGCGGCCCTCGCCCGAGCCCTTGCCGCCGCCGGCCCCGCCGGAGACGGCCTCCTGGGGCCGGTACGAGCGCGGGGGCGTGTTCCTGGAGTCGCTGGCCTCGGGAGGCGCACCGCGCGCGGTGTGGAACGCCCTGCCCGGTCCGGAGTGGAGCGAGGAGCTGGCGCGGGCCGTCGCCGCGACCCTGGCATCCGGGCGGGGGGCGCTCGTCGTCGTGCCGGACGGGCGGGCCGTCGCACGCGTCGACGCCGCCTTGAGCTCGGTGCTGGGGGAGGGGCGGCACGCGGTCCTGACCGCCGACGCCGGGCCCGAGAAGCGGTACCGGGAATGGCTGGCCGTGCGGCGGGGCGCTGTACGGGCCGTGGTCGGGACGCGGGCCGCCATGTTCGCCCCGGTGCGGGACCTCGGTCTGGTCGCGCTCTGGGACGACGGCGACGACAGCCACAGTGAGCCGCATGCCCCGCAGCCGCACGCGCGCGAGGTGCTGCTGTTGCGGGCAGCATTGGACAAGTGCGCCTTCCTGCTGGGGAGTTGGAGCTGCACGGTGGAGGCCGCGCAGCTCGTGGAGAGCGGCTGGGCCCGGCCGCTCGTGGCCTCGCGCGAGCAGGTGCGGGCGGCGGCGCCCCTGGTGCGCACGGTCGGGGACCAGGACCTCGCGCGGGACGAGGCCGCGCGGGCGGCCCGGCTGCCCACGCTCGCCTGGCAGGCCGTCAGGGAGGGCTTGCGGCACGGGCCGGTGCTCGTCCAGGTGCCGCGGCGGGGGTACGTGCCGCGGATGGCCTGCGCCAACTGCCGGGCTCCCGCGCGCTGTCGGCACTGCGCCGGGCCGCTGGAGGGGCAGGAGTCGGCGGCGGCGCTGCGGTGCGGGTGGTGCGGGCGCGAGGAGGAGTCCTGGCACTGTCCGGAGTGCGGGGGGTTCCGGCTGCGCGCGCAGGTCGTGGGGGCCCGGCGGACCGCGGAGGAACTGGGGCGGGCGTTTCCGGCCGTTCCGGTGCGGACGTCCGGGCGTGAGCACGTGCTGGACACCGTGCCCGGGGCGCCGGCGCTGGTGGTGAGCACGCCGGGGGCCGAGCCGGTCGCCGAGGGCGGGTACGCGGCGGCGCTGCTGCTGGACGGCTGGGCCATGCTCGGCCGGCCCGACCTGCGGGCCGGGGAGGACGCGCTGCGGCGGTGGATCGCGGCGTCGGCGCTGGTGCGGGCGCAGGGAGCCGGCGGCACCGTGGTGGTGGTCGCCGAGCCCACGCTGCGGCCGGTGCAGGCGCTGGTGCGGTGGGACCCGGTGGGGCACGCGGTGCGGGAGCTGGGGGAGCGGGCCGAGCTGGGGTTTCCGCCGGTGTCGCGGATGGCCTCGGTGTCCGGGCCCGGGGAGGCGCTCGCCGAGTTCCTCGCGGCGGTGGAACTGCCGGACGAGGCCGAGGTGTTGGGACCCGTGCCGTTGCCGGTGACGGCGGCGGGAGGGCCGCGGAGGGTGGGGGCGCCGCCGGTCGGGGAGCGGTGGGTGCGGGTGCTGGTGCGGGTGCCGCCCGGGAGGGGGGCCGCGTTGGCGGCTTCCCTCAAGGCCGCGCAGGCTTCGCGGATGGCCCGGAGCGGGGGAAGCGGGGGCGAGGGAGCGGTCTGGGTGCGGATCGATCCGCCTGACATCGGTTGACGAATGTGGGTGCGGCGGGAGGTGACGGGGCGTCGGACGGCCCGTTCGCGGGACCGCCCACGCGCCGCCGGATGCCGGTGCGGGGCAGTGCGGCCTGGACATGCGTCTGCCCTCCCGGTCGTGGGGTGGGAGGGCAGAGGGAGGGGGCGGAGAGGTCAGCCGTTGCGGGGGCCGGGGAAGGCTGTGGGGCGTGCCTCCTCGCGGAGGGCGGGGCTGCCCGCGGTCGGCTGGGTCGGCATGGAGCGGGCCGCGGGCACCGTGGGGACCGACGGCACGGTGGGGACACCGGTGTCGACGCTGACCGTGCGGGTTCCCGACGGCTCCGTCGCGCGCTCGGCGTCGGCCGTCGCCTGGGCGGCGGCGCGGCGGGCGCCGTAACGACGGTGGACCGCCTGCTTGGTGACGCCGAGGGCGGAACCCACCGCGTCCCACGAGAAGCCGAGCGAGCGGTCGAAGTCGACCGCGGCCGTCACCAGGGTCTCGACACTGTCCCGCAGTTCCTGCGCGAGACGGACCGTGGGGGCGGGTGCGCGTCCGTAGACGACGAAGCCCGTGGAGGGACCGGAGCGGCGCGGGCGGTAGACGTTGCCCAACTGGGCGGTCAGGGTGCGCAGTGCGTCCACCTGCCGGCGGACCCGCTCGATGTCCCGCACCAGCAAGTGCAGGCTGGCCCGAGCCTGGGCGTCGTGGGTTGCGTGGTCGGCCATGAACAAGCCTCTCGAACCGGCGTTGAATAGGACGTTGATTGGGACGTTGAAAAGGATGGGGCCGCGCCAGCGGCCCGTTGTGGTCAACTCTTTCTTGACCAACGCGTCTACGCTCCGCTGGTCACGCAATGGGGGCGTACCGGCATATGCGTGCGCCGGGGGTAGGGGGTTCGCGCCTTGGCAGCAAGGCCGGGTCTCGTCTGCGAGGGCGCTCTCCGGCGGTGCGGTGGTCGTGCCCCGCCATAGACTTGTGTGCTGCCCGTCGTCACCCGTCCGAGAGGCCCTGCCCACCCATGAAGCTCGTCTTCGCCGGTACCCCCGAGGTCGCCGTTCCCGCTCTGGACGCTCTCATCGCCTCCGGGCGGCACGAGGTCGCCGCCGTCGTCACGCGTCCCGACGCGCCGGCCGGGCGGGGGCGCAGGCTGGTCGCGAGCCCGGTCGCGGAGCGGGCCGAGGAGGCGGGCATCGAGGTGCTGAAGCCCGTCCGGCCGCGGGACCCGGAGTTCCTGGAGCGGCTCCGCGAGATCGCCCCGGACTGCTGCCCCGTGGTCGCCTACGGCGCCCTGCTGCCCCGCGTCGCCCTCGACATCCCCGCCCACGGCTGGGTCAACCTGCACTTCTCGCTGCTGCCGGCCTGGCGCGGGGCCGCGCCCGTGCAGCACTCCATCATGGCGGGGGACGAGATCACGGGCGCCTCGACCTTCCTGATCGAGGAGGGCCTGGACTCCGGGCCCGTCTACGGAACCGTCACCGAGGAGATCCGGCCCACCGACACCAGCGGCGACCTGCTGACGCGGCTCGCCTTCGCCGGGGCGGGGCTGCTGGCCGCGACGATGGACGGCATCGCCGACGGCACGCTGAAGGCCGTACCGCAGCCGGCCGAGGGCATCACCGTCGCCCCGAAGATCACCGTCGAGGACGCCCGTGTGGACTGGGCCGCGCCCGCGCTGCGGGTGGACCGGGTCGTGCGGGGGTGCCACCCGTCGCCCGGCGCCTGGACGACCTTCCGCGGCGAGCGGCTCAAGCTCATCCAGGTCCAGCCGGTTCCCGACCGTACGGATCTCGCCCCCGGCGCGCTGTCCGTCGGCAAGAACAGCGTCCACGTCGGGACCGGGTCGTACGGCGTGGAGCTGCTGTGGGTGCAGGCCCAGGGGAAGAAGCCGATGAAGGCCGCGGACTGGGCGCGGGGCGTCAGGATCGCGGAGGGGGAGAGCGTCGGCGGGTGACGGGTCGCGGCGAGGTGGTCCGTGCCTCGGGCCTTCGGTGGGCAACGAGTTGGGCAAGGTGGTGCGCCCCGGGGCCTTCGGCGGGTCGCGGCAGGGTGGCCCGCGCCCCGGGGCCTTCGGCGGGTGACGGGGACCGGCAGGGTGGTCCGCACCGGGTCTTCGGCGGATAGCGGGTCTCGGCGGGGTGGTCCGTGCCCCGGGCTCTCGGCGGACAGCGGGGCCCGGCTGGCGCCCCTCGGGGGGTGGCGGGACCCCCGCTGGACGTACGCTTGGGGCGTATCCAGACCTTGAACCCGGAGCACCTTTTTCGTGAGCGAGCAGCCCCGGCGGGCCGGTAAGCCCGGCAAGCCGTACCGTCGGCCCCAGAAGGACCCCGTCCGCATCCTCGCCTTCGAGGCGCTGCGGGCCGTGGACGAGCGCGACGCGTACGCCAACCTCGTCCTGCCGCCGCTGTTGCGGAAGGCGCGGGAGAAGGGCGGCTTCGAGGCGCGGGACGCGGCGCTCGCCACCGAGCTCGTGTACGGCACGCTGCGGCGGCAGGGGACCTACGACGCGATCATCGCCGAGTGCGTCGACCGGCCGCTGCGCGAGGTCGATCCGCCGGTGCTCGACGTGCTGAGCCTCGGGGCGCACCAGCTCCTCGGCACACGCATCCCGACGCACGCCGCCGTGTCCGCCTCCGTCGAGCTCGCGCGGGTCGTGCTCGGCGACGGACGGGCCAAGTTCGTCAACGCCGTACTGCGCAAGATCGCGCAGGACGACCTCGACGGATGGATCGCCAAGGTCGCGCCGCCCTACGACGACGACCCCGAGGACCATCTCGCCGTCGTGCACTCCCACCCCCGCTGGGTCGTCTCCGTACTGTGGGACTCCCTGGGCGGCGGACGCGCCGGTATCGAGCGGCTGCTGGAGGCCGACAACGAACGGCCCGAGGTGACCCTGGTCGCCCGGCCCGGCCGGGCCACCACCGAGGAGCTGCTGCGCGAGGAGTCCGCCGTGGCGGGGCGCTGGTCGCCGTACGCCGTCCGGCTGGCCGAGGGCGGGGAGCCCGGGGCCGTAGGCGCCGTACGGGAAGGCCGGGCCGGGGTGCAGGACGAGGGCAGTCAGCTCGTCGCGCTGGCGCTGGCGAACGCCCCCCTGGACGGGCGGGACGAGAAGTGGCTCGACGGGTGTGCGGGGCCCGGTGGCAAGGCAGCCCTGCTCGCCGCGCTCGCCGCCGAGCGCGGGGCCGTGCTGCTCGCCTCCGAGAAGCAGCCGCACCGGGCCGGCCTGGTGGCCAAGGCGCTCGACGGGAACCCGGGGCCCTATCAGGTCATCGCCGCGGACGGGACCCGGCCGCCGTGGCAGCCGGGCAGCTTCGACCGGGTGCTGATGGACGTGCCGTGCACGGGGCTCGGCGCGTTGCGGCGGCGGCCGGAGGCCCGGTGGCGGCGCCGGCCCGCGGATCTGGAGGGGTTCGGGCCCTTGCAGCGGGGCCTGTTGAGCACCGCGCTGGACTCCGTCCGGGTGGGCGGCGTGGTCGGGTACGCGACCTGCTCGCCTCATCTCGCGGAGACGCGGGCCGTCGTGGAGGACGTGCTCAAGCAGTGGCCGGCTGCCGAGCTGGTCGACGCGCGGCCGTTGTTCCCCGGTGTGCCGGACCTGGGGGAGGGGCCGGACGTGCAGTTGTGGCCGCATGTGCACGGGACCGACGCGATGTATCTGGCGGTCATTCGCCGGACCGGGTGAGCTAGTCGTGTGTCCGCTGTGCCGTCTCGGCCGGTCGCGCAGGTCCCCGCGTCCCTGAGTGGGGCGAGTCGTCCCCCTCCCCGGCGAGACTGTGGGGCCACCACATCTTCGGTCCCACGTCCAGGAACAGGGACGTCACCAGGACCGAGCGGACGATGAACGTGTCCAGCAGGACACCCAGCGCCACCGCGAAGCCGATCTCCGCGAAGGCGACCATCGGGAGGGTGCCGAGAGCGGCGAAGGTGCCGGCCAGGACCAGGCCGGCGGAGGTGATGACCGCGCCGGTCGCGGCCAGACCCGTGATCACGCCCGCACGGGTGCCCCGGTGGGCGGCCTCCTCGCGGATGCGGGTGGTCAGGAAGATGTTGTAGTCGATGCCGAGGGCCACCAGGAAAACGAACACGAACAGCGGGAAGTCCGTGGACTCGCCCGCGTAGTCGAACAGGTGCCGGAAGGCCAGGGCGCTGATGCCCAGGGCCGCCGCGAAGGACAGGATCACCGTCCCGATCAGCAGCAGCGGGGCGATCAGGGCGCGCAGCAGGGCGCACAGGATCAGCATCACCACGACCAGCACCAGCGGGATGATCAGGATGTTGTCGTGCGTGGTCGCCCGGTCCATGTCCAGCAGGGCGGCCGTACCGCCGCCGACCTGGGCGTCGGCGTCGGGGACCGCGTGGACGGCGTCCCGGACCCGCTCCACCGTCTGCTTCGCGGCCTCGCTGTCCGCCGGGGCGGTCATCGTCGCCTCGAAGAGGACCTTGCCCTCGTGGGAGGGTTTCGTGCCCGGGGGCAGGCCCAGGGACTCGGGTACGACTCCCCGCGTGCCCGCGACCGCCTCGCCGACCTGGCGTGCCTGGGCCTGGTTGCTGACGATGACCAGGGGATCGCCGCTGCCCGCCGGGAAGTACTTCGCCGAGACCTCCTGCCCGACGATCGAGTCCGGTTTCCCGGTGAAGGCGTCCGCGTTGCCGATGCCCTCGGCGCGCAACTGGATCAGGCCGAGGGAGCAGACCGCCAGGACCACGGTCGTGATGATCCAGATCATGCGGGGGCGCTGGGCGATCTGGCGGCCGGTGCGGGCCCAGACGCCGGTCTCGATGCGGTCCGGGGCGCCGAAGCGCGGGGTGACCGGCCAGAAGATCCAGCGGCCGAAGATCACCAACAGGGCCGGGAACAGCGTCATCATCGCCAGCAGGGCGACCGTGACACCGATCGCGGCGACCGGACCGAGACCGCGGGTCGAGTTCATCTCGGCGGCCAGCAGGACCAGCATGCTCAGGACCACGGTCGCCCCCGAGGCGATCACCGCGGGGCCCGCGCGGTGCAGGGCGAGGGCCATCGCCTCGTGGCGGTCCTCGTGCCGGTGCAACTCCTCGCGGTAGCGGGCCACCAGCAGCAGGGCGTAGTCGGTCCCCGCGCCGAAGACGAGGACCGTCAGAATGCCCGCGCTCTGGCCGTTGACCGTCAGGCCTGCGTGCTCGGCGAGCAGGTAGATGAAGGCCTGCGCGGTGAACAGCGCGGCGACCACGGAGAGCAGCGGCACCAGGAGCAGGGTGGGGCTGCGGTAGGTGATGAGCAGCATGACGATCACGACGCCCATCGCGGACAGCAGCAGCGTCGAGTCGATGCCCTCGAAGGCCTCGGAGAAGTCCGCCGAGGTGCCGCCCGGACCGGTGATGTGCACGGCGAGGCCGTCGCCGCCCTCGCCGACGACGTCACGGATGGAGTCGACCGCGGGGGCGATCTCCTCCCAGCCCTTCTCGTCCATGGTGATCGGGACGAGGATCTGGGCCGCGCGCGGGTCGCTCTGCCGGTCGTAGACCGGGCCCCGGGTCTCCGCACCGCGGATGCCGTGCGCCGTGAGCCGCTTGATCTCGGCGACGTCCTCGGCGATCGCGGCCCGTTCCTGCGGCGTGAGGCCGCTCTCGCGCGCGTAGACGACCACCGCGGGGATCTGCTCCGGCCTGAAGCCCTCGCTGATCTGGAGGACCTGGGTCGACTCCGCGGAGCCGGGCAGCCAGGAGGCCGCGTCGTTGTCCTGGGCGTCGGTGAGCTTGGAGGCGAGGGGCGCCGTCAGGAACAGCACCACCAGCCACAGCGCGAGTACCACCCACTTGGCGCGCCGTCCGCAGACGAAGTGCGCGATGCCCCGATTACCGGTCATGGCCACCCCCGGCGCCACCAGTCGAGCCGATCGGCCGCCCAGCATGGCACGCACAGCTCGTCCACAACATCCGATGAACGGCTTAGGTCCGGACCGGCGCGCCCGTTCGGGCCCCGGCATGGGAGGCTTGGGGCATGGCCGCGCAGATCAATCCCAGCATCCTGTCCGCCGACTTCGCCCGCCTCGCGGACGAGGCGAAGGCGGTCGAGGGAGCCGACTGGCTCCATGTCGACGTCATGGACAACCATTTCGTCCCGAACCTCACGCTCGGGGTGCCGGTCGTAGAGTCTCTGGCCCGTGCGACGGACACTCCGCTGGACTGCCATCTGATGATCGAGGCCCCCGATCGCTGGGCGCCCCAGTACGTAGAGGCGGGGGCTTCCTCCGTCACCTTCCACGTGGAGGCGGCCGCCGCCCCGGTCCGGCTCGCCCGGGAGATCCGGGCCAAGGGCGCCCGCGCCTCCATGGCGCTGAAGCCCGCGACGCCCATCGAGCCGTACGAGGACCTGCTCCCCGAGCTCGACATGCTGCTGATCATGACGGTCGAGCCCGGTTTCGGGGGACAGGCGTTCCTCGACATCATGCTCCCCAAGATTCGCCGGACCCGCGAGTTGATCAGCAAACACGGTCTCGAGCTGTGGCTCCAGGTCGACGGCGGGGTCTCGGCGTCCACCATCGAGCGCTGCGCGGACGCCGGCGCCGACGTCTTCGTCGCCGGATCGGCGGTGTACGGGGCGTCCGACCCGGCAGAAGCGGTACGTGCATTGCGCACCCAAGCGGAGGGGGCGACCGCGAAGGCGTCGTGGGCGTGCGACCACTGAGCGTCAGGAACGTGAACGGCTCCGATCAGGGCTGATCAAGTGCGCCGGATCTGCAAGGATGAACGGCGAATCCAGAGTGTGAACAGCAGTGAGGAGAACGCCGTGTCGGGTATGTCGGCGGGCCGGTCAGCCATGCGGATGGGACCCGCTGAGCTGGTGCAGGCGGCGGCCATGGCCCGCCGCTTCTACCTGGAGGGCAAGTCCAAGATCCAGATCGCGGAGGAGTTCGGCGTCAGCCGCTTCAAGGTGGCCCGGGTCCTGGAGACCGCCCTGGAACGGGATCTCGTGCGCATCGAGATCCGTGTGCCCGCCGAGCTGGACGCCGAGCGCTCCGACGCGCTGCGCGCCCGCTACGGCCTGCGGCACGCCGTCGTGGTCGAGTCCCCGGCCGAGGCCCAGGACTCGCCCGACCCCGAGAACCTGGGAGAGGTGGCCGCCGACCTGCTCGGCGAACTGGTCGACGAGGGCGACATCCTGGGCCTGGCCTGGGGCCGCTCCACCATCCACATGGCGGCCGCCCTGGACCGGCTCCCGCCGTGCACGGTGGTGCAGTTGACCGGCGTGTACGACGCCGGGACCGCCGAGCGCGGTTCGGTGGAGGCGGTACGGCGGGCCGCCCAGGTGTCCGGCGGGGACGCCCACCCCATCTACGCGCCGATGCTGCTGCCGGACGCGGCCACCGCGGCGGCGCTGCGCAACCAGACCGGGATCGCCCGGGCCTTCGAGTACTTCGACAAGGTCACGGTCGCCTGTGTCTCCATCGGCTCCTGGGAGCCGGGCATCTCGACGGTGCACGACATGCTCAGCGACGAGGAGCGGGCGCACTACGCCTCGCTCGGTGTCGCCGCCGAGATGTCCGCGCACCTCTTCGACGCCGAGGGCCGCAGGGTCGGCCGGGACCTGGGCGAGCGGTGCATCACCGTCAAGACCGAGCAGCTCCGCCGTATCCCCGAGGTCGTCGCGATCGCGGGCGGTCAGCGGAAGGGGGCCGCGATCGACGCCGTGCTGCGGTCCGGTCTCGTCACCAGCCTGGTGACGGACACCTCCGCGGCGGACTACCTGATGACGGCGGGGGCACCGCCGAAGCCGGCGCTGAACAGGGCGGACCCGGACGGGTCCTGACGCCGGGTCATACGGGGACGGCCGTGGCAGCATCGGACGCATGCTGCTGCGGTTCGTCTCCCGGATCCTGCTCTGCGTCCTCGTGCTGGCCGGCTGCTCGGCCGGACACGACCCGGCGCGGGGCGGCGACATGGCCACCGTCCAGGAGGCCCGGCTGCCGGCCGAGGCCCGGCAGACCCTCGAACTCATCGACAGGGGCGGTCCCTTCCCGTACCCGAAGGACGGCGCCGTCTTCGGGAACTTCGAGGGGCTGCTGCCCGCGCACCGGCGCGGCTACTACCACGAGTACACCGTGCCCACCCCGGGCTCGCGCGACCGCGGAGCCCGGCGGATCGTCACCGGGCGGGACGGCGAGATCTACTACACCGATGATCACTACGACTCGTTCAGGGCGGTACTGAGATGACGGCATGCGTGGTCACACTGGACCTCGGCGGGGTCACGGACAAGGCGGGCCTCATGGAGCGCTGCGCCCGGGACCTGCGGCTGCCGGACTGGTTCGGCCGCAACTGGGACGCGCTGGCCGACGTCCTGTCCGACCCGGACCTGTGGTCCGGTGACGGCGCCGGGGCGGAGACCGTCGTGGTCGTACGGCACTGGGAGCGGTACGCCGAGGCGCGGCCGGACGAGTGGGCGACCGCGCGCGAGGTCTTCGCGGAGGCGTCCGCGCTCACCGTGGCGCTCGCCCTTGGAGGTTCGTCCTAGGGCCCCCGCGGCCGGTCTGGACGATTCGCCCGTGGGTCGCGACCCGCCCGGCATGGGAGAATGAAGTACGTGCTCTTTCCCCCTGGCTGACCTGTCCGGGGGCCACCTCTGATCGACTGGGATGTGCAGCACGTGCGTTTCCTCAACGACATCCAGCCCCCGTACGACCTGACGTACGACGACGTCTTCATGGTCCCGAGCCGCAGCGCGGTCGGCTCGCGGCAGGGGGTGGACCTCAGCTCCCCGGACGGCACGGGCACCACGATCCCGCTGGTCGTCGCCAACATGACCGCCATCGCCGGGCGCCGCATGGCCGAGACCGTGGCCCGGCGCGGTGGCCTCGTGGTCATCCCGCAGGACATCCCGATCGAGGTCGTCACCGAGGTCGTCTCCTGGGTGAAGAGCCGCCACCACGTCCTGGACACCCCGATCGTGCTGGCCCCGCACCAGACCGTGGCCGACGCGCTCGCCCTGCTGCCCAAGCGCGCGCACAACGCCGGCGTGGTCGTCGACGAGGACGGCCGGCCCGTGGGTGTCGTCACCGACCAGGACCTGTCCGGCGTCGACCGCTTCACCCAGCTCGCCGAGGTCATGTCGCGCGACCTGCTGCTGCTCGACGCGGACATCGACCCGCGCGAGGCCTTCAACCGCCTCGACGCCGCCAACCGGCGCTACGCCCCCGCCGTGGACCGGGACGGCCGCCTGGCCGGCATCCTCACCCGCAAGGGCGCCCTGCGCGCCACGCTGTACAAGCCCGCCGTCGACGCGCAGGGCAGGCTGCGGATCGCCGCCGCCGTGGGCATCAACGGCGACTTCGCGGAGAAGGCCAAGCAACTGCTCGACGCGGGCGTGGACACGCTCGTCATCGACACCGCGCACGGCCACCAGGAGTCGATGATCACCGCGATCAGGACGGTCCGGGCGCTCGACCCGCAGGTCCCGATCGTGGCCGGCAACATCGTGGCCGCCGAGGGTGTGCGGGACCTGATCGAGGCCGGCGCGGACATCATCAAGGTCGGTGTGGGCCCCGGTGCCATGTGCACGACCCGCATGATGACCGGTGTCGGGCGGCCGCAGTTCTCGGCGGTCCTGGAGTGCGCGGCCGAGGCGAAGAAGTACGGCAAGCACGTGTGGGCCGACGGCGGTGTCCGGCACCCGCGCGATGTCGCCATGGCGCTGGCCGCGGGCGCGTCCAACGTGATGATCGGGTCCTGGTTCGCCGGCACCTACGAGTCGCCGGGCGACCTCCAGCAGGACGCGAGCGGACGGCTCTACAAGGAGTCCTTCGGCATGGCGTCCGCGCGGGCGGTGCGCAACCGCACGTCGGACGAGTCCGCGTACGACCGGGCCCGCAAGGCGCTGTTCGAGGAGGGCATCTCGACCTCCCGGATGTTCCTCGACCCGGCCCGCCCGGGCGTCGAGGACCTGATCGACTCGATCATCGCGGGGGTGCGCTCCTCCTGCACCTACGCGGGCGCGGGCTCCCTGGAGGAGTTCGCCGAGAAGGCGGTCGTGGGCATCCAGAGCGCGGCCGGCTACGCGGAGGGCAAGCCGCTGCACGCGAGCTGGAGCTAGGTCAGCGGCGAACGGCCCCCGCCGGCACGCGGGGCCGTTCGCGTTTCCCGCCGCTGTCGGCCCTGCGCGTCAGGCCGCTTTGGCGTCAAGCCTCCTTGACGAGTCTCTGGAGCCATGACGACACCCGAGAGCGTCGAGCCGCGGTACACCCTGCTGATCGCCGTCTCCCGGCTCGGCGACCTGCGCATGCGGGAGGCCCTGGGCGGGGACGGGGCCACGGACGCCCCCGACCGGGCCGAACTCCTCGAACTGCGCGCACTGAGCGAGGTCGTGGCCCGCAAAGCAGCCTGCGGTCGCCGGCCGACCGTGCGGGCGGCCCGTGCGGCCGGGGCCTCCTGGCCGCAGATCGGGGCCGCGATGGGCACCAGCAAGCAGGCCGCGTGGGCGGCGCGCACGTGCTGGATCGACGGCCGGGCCCGGCCCACGGCAAGCCCGGCCGGACGGGGTTCGACGCGGCCGAGGCGCGGGCGGTCGCGGGCGAGCCGGAGGACCGCTGACGCCGTCGGAACGGCGCCGGAGACGGGTGCGCGCAACGAACCCCCACCCGGACGCGCGGAACGCAACGATCTTGCGAGGGCGTGCAAGGTTGCTGCATTACGGCTGTGAGGTCCGGGCTCGTAGGGTGCTTCGCTGTACTCACCTGCAACGACGAAGGAGTCAGCGCGTGCTCGACCAAGGCGCACCCCCAGGACAGCGCACACCCCGGGCGACGGGACTCGGTGCGCGCCTCATGCGGCGCAAGCCGGTGGAGCGCCTGGTGGCGGAGGACGGCCAGGGCGAGGGAGGAGCCCTCAGGCGCTCCCTCGGGCTCTGGCAGCTCACGATGATCAGCATCGGCGCCACCCTGGGCACCGGCATCTTCGTCGTCCTCGGCGAGGCGGTCCCCAAGGCCGGCCCGGCCGTCACCCTCTCCTTCGTGATCGCCGGCCTCACCGCCCTCTTCTCGGCCCTCTCCTACGCCGAGCTGGCCGGCACCATCCCGGTCTCCGGGTCCTCGTACTCGTACGCGTACGCAACCATGGGCGAACTGATCGCCTGGATCTGCGGCTGGTGCCTGGTCCTGGAGTACGGGGTCTCGGTCGCCGCCGTGGCCGTCGGCTGGGGCGAGTACCTCAACGAGCTCCTCGACGGCACCATCGGCGTCACCATCCCCGACGCCCTGTCCGCCCCGCCCGGTGACGGCGGCGTCTTCAACCTCCCGGCGCTGATCGTCGTCCTCCTCGCGATGGCCTTCCTGCTGGGCGGCGCACGCGAGTCGGCCCGCGCCAACACCGTGATGGTGGTCGTGAAGATCGCCGCGCTGGTGCTGTTCTGCGCGATCGGCGTCCAGGGCTTCCGTTCGGGCAACTACGAGCACTTCATGCCGCTCGGCATGGCGGGGGTCAGCGCGGCCGGTGCCACGCTCTTCTTCTCGTACATCGGCTTCGACGCCGCCTCCACCGCCGGCGAGGAGGCGAGGAACGCCCAGCGCGACCTGCCGCGCGCGATCATGCTGTCGCTGGTCATCGTGACCGCGCTGTACGTCCTGGTCGCCGCCGTCGCGGTCGGCGCGAAGCCCTGGCAGCACTTCGACGACTCGGAGGCCGCGCTCGCCCAGATCATGCGCGAGGTCACCGGTCAGACCTTCTGGGGCACCCTGCTGGCGTTCTGCGCGGTCATCGCCATCGCGAGCGTCGTCCTGACCGTGCTGTACGGCCAGACCCGCATCCTCTTCGCGATGTCCCGGGACGGACTGGTGCCGAAGGTGTTCGCCCGGGTCCACCCGAGGACCGGCGCCCCGCGCGCCAACACGGTGATCGTCTCCCTGTTCTGCGGGGTGCTGGCCGCGGCGATCCCCCTCGGCCAGCTCGCCGACGCCACCAGCATCGGCACGCTGTTCGCCTTCGCGCTGGTCAACATCGCCGTCGTGGTGCTGCGCCGGACCCGTCCCGACATGCCCCGGACCTTCCGGGTCCCGCTCTCGCCGGTCTTCCCCGCGCTGGGCTTCGGCTTCTGCGTGTGGATGATGGGCAGCCTGTCCACCGTCACCTGGGTGGTCTTCGGGGTCTGGATGGCCGTCGGGCTCGTGTTCTACTTCGTGTACGGCCATCGCCGTTCCCGACTCGCAACACCCGAAAGCTGATCCGCCCACCGTGCTGAACGATCTCGACGAACGCATCGTGCACGCCCTCGCCGAGGACGCCCGCCGCTCCTACGCGGACATCGGGCAGATCGTCGGCCTGTCCGCGCCCGCCGTGAAACGGCGCGTGGACCGGCTGCGTGCCACCGGGGCCATCACCGGCTTCACCGTACGCGTGGACCCGGCGGCCCTCGGCTGGGAGACCGAGGGGTTCGTCGAGATCTACTGCCGGCGCAACACCTCCCCGGAGACCATCCAGCGGGGCCTGGAGCGCTACCAGGAAGTCGTGGCCGCCTCCACCGTCACCGGCGACGCCGACGCAGTGGTGCAGGTCTTCGCCTCCGACATGCGGCACTTCGAACGCGTCCTGGAACGGATCGCGGGCGAGCCCTTCGTGGAGCGCACCAAGTCGGTCCTCGTCCTCTCCCCGTTGCTGCGCCGCTTCTCGTCGGGCTCGCCTACCTGACCTTCTCGGCGCGGCGCCGGACCGCGGCCAGCAGCCGCCCGGTGAGCAGGGCGTGCGCCCCCGTGCCGACGACCAGCAGCCGGTAGAGGGCACCGCCGGGTCCGGGAAAACGGGCCCGGCTCTCCGCCCGCAGCCGCGTCCGCCCGCCCCCGGCCGCCTCCACGCGGAAGACCAGGGCGTACGTCGAGAAGCGGTGCCGCCCGACGAGGACCAGCTCGCGTCCCGGTTCCGCGTCGGCCACCCGGAACCCGGGGAACGCCGAGCCCCGGGCGAGGGGCCGCGGCCCGGACGCCGTACGGTCGGCGACGCCCACGAGCCGGGCGTAGCGGGCGGATCGGGGGCGGCCGAAGGACTCCTCCAGGACCTCGCCGAGCGCGTCCCAGACCTCCCCGGCCGGGGCGGCGACCAGCGTCGCGTGCTCGTCGATCCGGGGGAGTGCGGCGATGTCCACGGGAACCTCCGTCTCGGGTGCCGGCGACCGCCGGGCCGCTCACCACAGATCGTCGCAGACCGCTGTTCCACTGGGCAGCGGGCCCGGGACTGTCTAGCATCGTGGACATGACCTGGCGACATTGATCCCCCAGCCGTGCCTCCCGAGGGCCGCCTCGGACGCCGTACCGACGACGTCCGATCCGCCCTTCCGGGAAGGCCTCATGACACTCTCACCCGCACGTGTGCCCGCGACCGGCGTCCGCCGGCTGACGACCGTGCTGTACGGCTACGCGTTCCTCGACGACCTCGTCCTGCTCTACCCGGTGTACGCGCTGCTGTTCGCCGACACCGGTCTGCCGCTCTGGCAGATCTCCTCGCTGTTCGCCCTGTGGTCCCTCACGGCCGTCGTCCTGGAGGTGCCCTCGGGCGCCTGGGCCGACACCGTCTCGCGGCGCCGTCTGCTGTGGCTCGGCCCGCTGCTCACGGCCGCCGGCTTCACGCTGTGGGTGACCGTGCCGTCGTACGGCGCCTTCGCGCTGGGCTTCGTCCTGTGGGGAGCCGGCGGCGCGCTCGGTTCCGGCTCGCTGGAGGCCCTGGTCTACGACGAGCTGGAACGGCTCGGGGCCGCCGAGCGGTACGCCCGCCTGATGGGGCGGACCCGTGCGGCGCGGCTGCTGGCCACGGTCGCGGCGATGGGCCTCGCCGGACCGGTCCTCGCCCTCGGCGGCTACCCGGCCGTCGGCGCCGCGAGCGTCCTGGCCTGTCTGCTGGCCGCGCTGACGGCGACGCTGCTGCCGGAACACCGGGTGCCGGCCGAACAGGGGAACACCCGCTGGTCGGCGACGCTGCGGGCCGGACTCGCCGAGGCGCGCGGGGACCGGCGCGTCCAGGCGGCCCTGCTGCTCGTGCCGGCCGTCGCCGCGGTGTGGGGCGCCCTCGACGAGTACGTCTCGCTGCTGGTCCGCGACCTCGGCGTGGCCGACACCACCGTGCCCTGGCTGGTCCTGCTGGTCTGGGCGACCGTGACCGTCGGCAGCCTCTTCGCCGGTCCCGCCGAGCGCCTCGGCACCCGGGGCCTCGCCGCCCTGATCGCGGGTGCGGCGCTCGCCCTCGCCGTGGGCGCCGGGGTCCGCACCCCGGCCGGCATCGCCCTCGTGGGCCTCGCCTTCGCCGGGTTCCAGCTGGCCGAGGTGCTCGCCGACGTCCGTCTCCAGCGGCGCATCGACGACGCCCGCCGGGCCACCCTCACCTCGGTGGCGAGCCTGGGCACGGAACTGGTCACGGTCGCGGTGTTCGGTCTGTACTCCGTGCTCGGGGCGTCCCTGGCGCACAGCACGGTGTTCGTGGTCCTGTCCGTCCCGTACGCGGTGACGGCGCTGGTGCTGTTCCGGGGCCGCGGCCGCCCGCGCAACGAATCGCCGCGTCAGCGCCCTCGGACGCAATGAACCGCTCCCGAGCGCGCAACAGCTCCTTCTTGTCCGCCCTGGTCAGCCGCCCGTACCGTCTACGTGGCCCTCCTCTGCGGCCCCCGTCCGCCTTCCGCCCGGTGAGGATCACGCATGCGTACCGCCCTGCTCCAGAGCTCCGGCCGCCCCGGCTCCGTCGAGGGGAACCTCAAGGTCCTCGACGAGGCCGCGGGCCGGGCCGCCGCCGCGGGCGCCGCGCTGCTGGCCGCACCCGAGATGTTCCTCACCGGGTACGCCATCGGCGACGACATCGCCCGCCTCGCCGAAGCGGCCGACGGCGACTCGGCGGACGCGGTCGCCGAGATCGCCGAGCGGCACCGGATCGCCATCGCGTACGGATATCCCGAGCGCCTCGCCGACACGGTCCACAACTCGGCCCAGCTCATCTCCGCCGACGGTGCCCGCCTCGCCAACTACCGCAAGACCCACCTCTTCGGCTGCTTCGAGCGCGACCACTTCGAGCCGGGCGAGCAGCCGGTCGTCCAGGCCGAGGTGGGCGGACTCACCGTCGGCCTCATGATCTGCTACGACGTGGAGTTCCCGGAGAACGTCCGGGCCCACGCCCTGGCCGGCACCGACCTGCTGATCGTGCCGACGGCGCAGATGCACCCCTTCCAGTTCGTCGCCGAGTCCCTCGTGCCGGTGCGGGCCTGGGAGAGCCAGATGTACGTCGCCTACGTCAACCGGGTCGGCCCCGAAGGGGAGTTCGAGTTCGTCGGGCTCTCCACGCTGGCCGGTCCCGACGGGGTGGCCCGCGCCCGGGCCGGACGCGCCGAGGAGCTGGTGTTCGCCGACGCCGACCCCGCGTTCCTCGCCGCCTCCCGGGCGGCCAACCCGTACCTGACGGACCGCCGCCCCGGTCTCTACGGGTCCCTCGTCTGAACCACCCCTTTGTTCCAAGGAGTCCGTACCCCATGACGTCCACCGTGCCCAACGCCGTCGAGCACGCAGACGAGCAGCAGCCGCCGATCACCATGTTCGGACCGGACTTCCCGTACGCCTACGACGACTTCCTCGCCCACCCGGCGGGCCTCGGCCAGATACCGGCGACCGAGCACGGCACCGAGGTCGCGGTGATCGGCGGCGGTCTCTCGGGGATCGTGGCCGCGTACGAGCTGATGAAGATGGGCCTCAAGCCGGTCGTGTACGAGGCCGACCGGATCGGCGGACGGCTGCGGACCGTGGGCTTCGAGGGCTGCGATCCCGCGCTGACCGCGGAGATGGGCGCGATGCGCTTCCCGCCCTCCTCCACCGCCCTCCAGCACTACATCGACCTCGTCGGCCTGGAGACCCGTCCCTTCCCCAACCCCCTTGCCGAGGCCACCCCTTCGACCGTCGTCGACCTCAAGGGCGAGTCCCACTACGCCGAGACGATCGACGACCTCCCGCAGGTCTACCGCGATGTCGCCGCCGCCTGGAACAAGTGCCTCGAGGAGGGCGCCGACTTCTCCGACATGAACCGCGCGATGCGCGAGCGGGACGTGCCGCGCATCCGCGAGATCTGGGCGAAGCTCGTCGAGAAGCTCGACAACCAGACCTTCTACGGCTTCCTCTGCGACTCCGAGGCCTTCAGGTCCTTCCGGCACCGGGAGATCTTCGGCCAGGTCGGCTTCGGCACCGGCGGCTGGGACACCGACTTCCCCAACTCCATCCTGGAGATCCTGCGGGTCGTCTACACCGAGGCCGACGACCACCACCGCGGGATCGTCGGCGGTTCGCAGCAGTTGCCGCTCCGGCTGTGGGAGCGCGAGCCGGAGAAGATCGTGCACTGGGCGTACGGCACCTCGCTCGCGAAGCTGCACCGGGACGGCCGGCCCCGGCCCGCGGTCACCCGGCTGCACCGCACGGCCGGCAACCGGATCACCGTGACGGACGCCGACGGCGACATCCGCACCTACGCGGCGGCGATCTTCACCGCGCAGTCCTGGATGCTGCTGTCCAAGATCGCCTGCGACGACTCGCTCTTCCCGATCGACCACTGGACCGCGATCGAGCGCACCCACTACATGGAGTCGTCGAAGCTCTTCGTCCCGGTCGACCGGCCCTTCTGGCTGGACAAGGACGAGGACACCGGCCGGGACGTCATGTCGATGACCCTCACCGACCGCATGACGCGCGGGACCTACCTCCTCGACGACGGCCCGGACAGGCCCGCCGTCATCTGCCTCTCCTACACCTGGTGCGACGACAGCCTGAAGTGGCTGCCGCTGTCCGCGAACGAGCGGATGGAGGTCATGCTGAAGTCGCTCGGCGAGATCTATCCCAAGGTCGACATCCGCAAGCACATCATCGGCAGCCCGGTGACCGTCTCCTGGGAGAACGAGCCCTACTTCATGGGCGCATTCAAGGCCAACCTGCCCGGCCACTACCGCTACCAGCGGCGCCTGTTCACCCACTTCATGCAGGACGCGCTGCCCGAGGACAAGCGGGGCATCTTCCTCGCAGGCGACGACATCTCCTGGACCGCGGGCTGGGCCGAGGGCGCCGTCCAGACCGCGCTGAACGCGGTCTGGGGCGTCATGCACCACTTCGGCGGCGCGACCGACGCGACCAACCCGGGCCCCGGCGACCTGTACGAGCAGATCGCGCCGGTCGAACTGCCGGAGGACTAGACCCCGGCGGCCCGCGCCTTCTCGAACAGCTCGGCGGCGACGTCCTCGAGCTCCCGGGCGTCCCGCATCCCGCCCTGGAGCTCGAAGAAGAACTCCTCCAGGCCGATCCCGGCGTGCGCGACGAGATCCTCCACGATCTGGTCGACGCTGCCCTGGAAGGGGGCGCGGTCCGAGCCGTCGTACGCCTTCGGGCTGTACTGCGCGTTGACCCGCACCGAGGTCCGGATCGGGCGGGTGCGGCCGCGCTCGGCCGCGAGGTCCTGCAACTGCCGCCATTCCTGGGCGAGCCGGTCGGCGCCCGCCATCGCGATGGGCATCCAGCCGTCGGCCCGGTCGACCAGCCGGCGCATCGCCTTCCCGCTGAAGGCGGGCAGCAGGACGGGGATCGGGCGGGCCGGCTTCGGGCCCACCACGGACGAGGCGATCCGGGTGTGCCGGCCCTCGTAGCGCACCGGGTCCGGGCCCCACACGGCCCGGCAGACGTCGATGATCTCGTCCAGGACCTGGCCGCGCTCGGCGAAGGTGCCCACGCCCGCGGCCGCGTACTCGTCGGTCGACCATCCGGTGCCCAGGCCCGCCACCACCCGGCCGCCGCTCGCCGCGTCCAACGTGGCGAGGGACTTGGCCAGTTGGAACGGCCCGTGCAGCGGGGCCACCAGGACGCTGGTGCCGAGTTCGGCCCGCTCGGTCGCCGCGGCGGCCAGCGTCAGCGTCACCAGGGGCTCCGGGACGGCGCGGTACTGGTCGGGCCAGGGCACGCCCTCCATGCCGCCCAGGCCCTGCGTCGGGGGGTCGGGGAACAGGGCGCGTTCGTAGACCCAGAGACTGTCGTAACCGATCCGCTCGGCGGCGCGTGCCACGTGGGGCACGTCCCGTCCGAGGTCGTACTGCCGTGCTTGGGGAAGGCTCAGTCCCAGCCGGACGGCCATGGGTACGCTCCTTTGCGTCGGGTCGCATCGGGCGGTGCTCCGGCCAACGTAACCCCCGTGGGGCGCGGAAGCCGGGTCAGCCGGGCAGCGGAGTGAGCAGCATGCGTCCCGCGAACCCCACCGCGGTGTCCAGCCGCTCGGTGAACTCCCCGGCCACGTCCGGCAGTCCGCGCAGCGCCCACAGCGCCCGGGCCGCCGTCCAGGTGGCGTCGCGGGCGCGCTCCAGGCTCCAGGAGCCCAGCAGATGGGTGAGCGGGTCGGCGATCTGGAGGAGGTCGGGGCCCGGCATCAGATCTTCGCGGATGCGCTCCTCCAGCGAGACGAGGAGATCGCCCACGCGGTCGAACTCGTCCTCCACGTCGGCGGGTTCGCAGCCGAGGCTACGACAGGTGTCCACCACGGCGAGCGCCAGGTCGTGCCCGATGTGCGCGTTGATGCCCGCGAGCGCGAACTGCAGCGGTCGTACGCCGGGATGCCGGCGGAACTGGAACACGGGACGCCAGCAGGCCGGCGCACGGTGCTCGCGGGCGGCCGCGTCCACCGCCGCGAGATAGCGCTCGGCGAACCGCACGTCCAGCGTGATCGCGGCCCGCGGGTCCGCGAACCGGCCCCGGTCGACGCACCGGTCGACGGCCTCGGTGACAGCGAGGTAGACGCGGTTGAAGACGGCCACGCCGTCCCGTTCCGGCAGGGTCTCGTCCAGGGCGCGCATACGGGAGACGACCGCGTCGAGAGAAGTGGTGAACTGTTCCGATTGCGCCATAGCGGCAGGGTCCCAGTCCTAGGCTGGCCGGGGTGCCGGCGGGCCCGGGGCTTCCCCAGAACGGGGGAACGCGACCGTCGCGCGAGGGGGGGAGCGAGAGGGTGTCAGGCTTACGTGCCCAGCGGCTGGCCGCGCGCCGCGCCGCACGCAGGCGTGCTGTCGGCCGCGGGGTGGCGGTCGCGGCGGCCTCCCTGGTGGTCGCCGTCGGCACGGCGACCGGGATGCTCTCCGCGCTCGACGACGGCGGCGGCTCCGACGAGGCGCGGCCGGCCCCCGTGAGCGGCTCCCCGTACGCGGCCCCGAGTTCGCCGTCGGCGGTGCCGTCGGCCTCCGGCCCGGCCCCTTCCGCCACCTCCGTCCGGTCCTCCGCGAAGGCGAGCGTGTCCCCGTCCCCGGGGAAGGCCGGCCCCGGCTCGGCGAAGGCCCGGACCACCAAGGCCGCCCGCCTGTACCGCCACCCCTCCTCGCAGGTGCTCGACTGGGTGCGGGACAACCCCGGCGACCGGCGCGCCGAGGTCATAGCGAGCCGCATCGCCGACCGGCCGGCCGCGGTCTGGTTCGCCGACCACACCCCCGCGACCATCACCTCCCGGGTGCGCGCGGTCACCTCGGGCGGTGCCGCGCAGGGCCGGGTCCCGGTGGTCGTGGCGTACGCGATCCCGGACCGCGACTGCGGCGGTGCCTCCCAGGGCGGGGCTCCGGACCTCGGCGCGTACGACGCCTGGATCGACCGGTTCGCCGCCGGGCTCGGCTCCCGCGAGGTCGTCGTCGTCCTGGAGCCCGACTCGATCGCCCAGTCCGAGTGCCTCTCGGCCGCGGCGCGCGCCGACCGCTTCGCCTCACTGGCCCGCGCGGGCCGCGTCCTGAAGGCCGCGAACCCCAGGGCCCGCGTCTACTACGACGCCGGTCACTCGGGCTGGCGTCCGGCGGCCGAGCAGGCGGCCCTGCTGAAGCAGGCGGGCGCCGCGTCGGCCGCCTCCTCAGACGGGATCTTCAGCAACGTCTCCAACTTCCACACCACGTCCGCCGAGATCGCCTACGACCGGCAGGTCCTCGCCGCCCTGGGCGGGCCGTCCAGCCTGGGCGCCGTCATCGACACCAGCCGCAACGGCAACGGCGCCCCGCCCGACGGCGAGTGGTGCGACCCGGCGGGCCGGAAGATCGGCCGGCCGCCCACCCTGGACACCGGCGAGCCGCGGATCGACGCCTACCTGTGGGTAAAGCTGCCGGGGGAGTCGGACGGCTGCAAGGGCACACCGGGGACGTTCAGCCCGTCGTACGCCTATGAGCTGGCCGCTCCCTGACAAGGGCGCTCCGGCAGGAGGGTGAGCGACCGCTTAGGATAGGGGTCGTTGTCCTATACACCCAGGAGCTCCGCACCCGTGACCGCCGAAGCCGCCCTCGCCTCCGCCCTGTCCTACGGCCGACTGATCCCGGTCACCGTCCACTTCGACGATCTGGACGCCCTGGGCATGCTCCACAACGCCCGCTACCCGCTGCTCGTGGAGCGGGCCTGGACCGAGCTCTGGGAGGGGCACGGCATCCGCTTCGACGGCGACTGGGCGAGCGCCGGGGACGCCTGCAACGTCGTCAGGGAGCTGCTCATCTCCTACGACGCCCCCGTCACCCGCAGCGGCGCCTACGCCGTCCACCTCTGGCTGGAGCGCCTCGGCACCACCGGCCTGACCTACGGCTTCCGGTTCTGTTCCGCGGACGGGGCCACGACGTACGCGCGCGGCACCCGGGTGCTGGTCAGGCTGGACGCGCAGAGCCTGCGGCCCGCCCCCTGGAGCGAGAACTTCAGGGCTGCCGGTCGGGAACTGCTGCGGCCGGCGCACTGAGCTTCGGCCGGTCCCGGTCGCCGGCCCGCAGCACCCCCGCGAAGGCCACGAGACCGCCGGCCAGGACGGTCACCAGGGCGAACGAGACCATCAGGCTGGTGGCCTGGGCCAGCGTGCCGATCGCGCTCGGGGCGATCAGCCCCGAGGTGTAGGTGATCGTCGCGACGCCGGCGATCGCCAGACTGGGGTTGGGTCCGCTGCGGCCCGCCGCGGCGAAGCACAGCGGCACGACCACCGCGATGCCGAGACCCATCAGCGCGAACCCGCCCATGGCCACGGCCGGATGTCCCCCGACGACGATGAGCAGCCCGCCGAGGACGGCGAACGCCCCGCCCACCCGGACCGTGCGCACCGAGCCGAACCGGTCCACCACCCGGTCTCCGACGAACCGCGCGATCGCCATGGTGAGCGTGAAACCGGTGGTGCACGCCGCCGCGAGCCCGGCCGAGGTGTCGAGCTGGTCCCGCAGGTAGACCGCCGACCAGTCCAGGCTCGCGCCCTCCGCGAACACCGCGCAGAAGCCCACCGCGCCGATCAGCAGCGCCGACTTCGGCGGCAGCGCGAACCGGGGCGGCGGCTCCTCGTCCTCGGTGGGCTGAAGGTCCAGGACCCACCGGCAGAACAGCAGGCCGAGCACGGTGAGAGCCACCGACGCCAGCGCGTGGTGCACACGCGCGTCCGAGCCCAGGTGCGCGGCGAGCGTGCCTGCCGCCGAGCCGATCAGGGCGCCCGCGCTCCACATGCCGTGCAGCCCGGACATGATCGACCGGCCCAGGCGGTTCTCGATCTCCACGCCTAGCGCGTTCATCGCCACGTCCGCCATGCCGGCCGTGGCGCCGTAGACGAAGAGGGCCAGGCAGAGCGTGAGCAGGTTCGGGGCCAGGGACGGCAGGACCAGGGCCAGCGTCCACAGGGCGATCAGGCCGCGCAGGGCGTTCCGGGCGCCGAAGCGGTGGCTGACGCTGCCCGCCAGCGGCATGGCCACGGACGCGCCGAGCGCGGGGAAGGCGAGCGCGAGGCCCAACTGCCCGGCGCTGACCGAGGAGTGGTCCTGGATCCACGGCACCCGCGTCGCGAACGACCCGGTCACGGCCCCGTGCACGGCGAACACGGCGGCCACGGCGTACCGGGCCCGCCGTACCTCGGCCGGCGCGTACACCACATCGCTCATGGTCGGGCCCCTCCCGGATCCTCGTCGTCCCCTTGCTTCCGCCGTAAACTATCAGGAACCCTGCCTGATAGATAGCGCCTATTCGGCAGTTCGGATCTGAGAGGATTCCCGGCATGCCCGCATCCCCGAGCACCGCCCGGGCCATCAACGACCGGCTCGCCCTGCGCCTTCTCCAGCAGGAAGGCCCGCTGACGGCAGGGCAGTTGAAGCAGCTCACCGGACTGTCCCGGCCGTCCGTGGCCGACCTCGTCGAGCGCCTCGCCGCCGCCGGACTGATCGACGTGGTCGGGGAGTCGGGGGAGCAGCGCCGCGGCCCGAACGCGAAGCTGTACGGCATCGTCGCCGGCCGCGCCCACCTCGCGGCCCTCGACGTCCGCACCGAGGGCGTCTCCGTCGTCGTCTCCGACCTGCTCGGCCGGGTGCTCGCCGAGGCCTCGGTGCCCATCGGTGAGGACACCGGCACCGGGCCCGCGGTCGAGCAGGCCGTCGCGCTGGTCGAACGGGCGGCGAAGGAGGCGGGGGTGCCCGAACTGCACACGGTCGGCATCGGCGCCCCCGGCCTGATCGACCCGGCCACCGGCGAACTCCGCGACTCAGGCGGTCTGCCCGCCTGGCACCGGCGCCTGGTGCTGGCGCTCCAGGAGCGGCTCCCCGCGACCCGCGTCCACGTCGAGAACGAGACCAACCTCGCGGCCCTGGCGGAACAGCGCGAGGGCACGGCCCGGGACCGGGACACCTTCGTCCTGCTGTGGCTCGGCCACGGCACGGGCGCGGCCGTCGTCCTGGACGGCACCCTGCGCCGGGGCGCGTCGGGCGGCACGGGCGAGATCGGGTTCCTGCCCGTGCCGGGCACGGCGGTCCTGCCCTCGGCCCTGGACTGCGAAGGGGGCTTCCACTCCCTGGCGGGATCGGCGGCGATCGTGGAACTGGCCGGGCGGCACGGGCTGACGGTCGGGGCGCAGGGCCCCGAGCCACCGGCCGCGGGCCTGGTCCGGGAAGCGGTGGCCGGCGCCGCGACGGAGTTCCTCGACGCCCTCGCGGACCGTCTCGCCGTGGGAGTCGCCGCGGTCGTCGCCATCCTCGACCCCGGATGCCTGGTCCTGGGCGGCGAGGTGGGGCAGGCGGGAGCAGAGGACCTCGCGGCGAGGGTGGAGCGACGGGTCCGCCGGATGTCACCGCTGCCCACCGAGGTGCGGGCGAGCACGCTGGGAGGCGAGGCGGTGCTGCGGGGAGCCCTGCTCACGGCGCGGGAGAGGGCTCAGGACGAGGTGTTCGCACCCCTCCCGGGGTCCGGGACGCTGCCCGGCCGACCCCGCACGTAGTCCTCGAACGTCCGCTCCCGCACGGCCCGTTCGGGCGCACGACGCCCACCCGCCCGAAACGCCCGGTACGCCTTCCGGACCAGCACACCGACCACCGGCCGCTTCCGTCCGGTGGCCCGCATGCAGGAGCGGGCCGGATCGGCGGGTGTACGCACCTCGGGACCGCCCATGTCGCCACGTGCCCTGTCGGTGCCGCCGCCAACTCGGCCAGTCGAGCGGAGACTTCGGCCACCTGCGCGGGCTGGTCCAGGACCCCCACCGGCACGGAAGTCCGGCCGGCCCTGGAAGAAACCCCCGCCCGCACGCAGGTCGACCGGGTGTTCCGGGCTGTGCCGGCTCAGCAACCGCACCTCGGGCCCGTCCGCCCGAAGCCGCCGGGTGCCGCGCAGCCGCCCGGACGCGTCTTCGCGGGGCGAAGGAGACCCGGCGGCGGGCAAGGGCCGTCGTCACCGCCGCCGGGCCCGTCTCTACGGGTTTCCACGCACGGCGACCCTAAAAAGGACTAGACCATTTCGTCAATGGATCTGCGCCAACCGCCGGTTGAGGGATCTGCGCCGACCGCCCGTCGAAGGACGGGCGCCGCACAAGTCCGTCGACGCCACCTGTGAGCCACCCCACACTCTTCGCCTGTATGGACGTCGATCAGGCGTGGCAGACTGGCTCTGTACCAGAAGCAGCGCACTCCGGGGTCGGTGAAAGTCCGAACCGGCGGTTACAGTCCGCGACCCGACCGCTTCCAGCGGCCGGTTGACCAGGTGAAATTCCTGGACCGACGGTTAAAGTCCGGATGGGAGGCAGTGCGCGGCGGGCGGGCATTCGTGCGCGCCGCCGTATCCGTTCGTCCTGAGGGACGAGTGCGTCCGGCGTCGCCCCCGGTGTTCCCGCTCGTCCATTCTGTCGTCATCGACAGCCCCGGAGTCCGTGCCCGAATGAGGCAGGGAGGACCCGGGAAGTGTTCACCGGAATCGTCGAAGAGCTGGGCGAGATCACCGCCGTCGAGAACCTCTGCGACGCCTGTCGCTTCCGACTGCGCGGCCCCGTCGTCACCGAGGGTGCGAAGCACGGGGACTCCATCGCCGTCAACGGCGTCTGCCTCACCGTCGTCGACCACGAGGGCGACGAGTTCACCGCCGACGTCATGGCCGAGACCCTCGACCGCTCCAGCCTCGGCGCCCTGGGCGTCGGCTCCCGCGTCAACCTGGAGCGGCCCACCGCCGTGGGCGCGCGCCTCGGCGGGCACATCGTGCAGGGCCACGTCGACGGCACCGGCGAGATCCTGGAGCGCAAGCCCTCCGAGAACTGGGAGATCATCAAGATCTCGCTGCCCGCGGACCTTGCCCGCTATGTCGTGGAGAAGGGCTCCATCACGGTCGACGGCATCAGCCTCACCGTCGTGGACGCGGGCCCCGACTACTTCACCGTCAGCCTCATCCCCACCACCCTCGCCCTGACCACGCTCGGCCTCAAGCAGCCCGGCGCCCCGGTCAACCTCGAGGTGGACGTCGTCGCCAAGTACGTCGAGCGCCTGCTCGCGAGCAGTCAGGGGGCCGGCAAGTGAACTCCCTCAACACCGAGGCCTTCACCCTGTTCGGCCAGCACATCCTCTGGTCGGACATGATCGGCAACATCCTGGGCCTCATAGCCCTCGCCCTCGGCTGGCGGCGCAACCTGTGGAGCTGGCCGGTGCAGTTCGCCTCCGGCCTCATCCTCTTCGGCGCCTTCTACGGCCACCTCACCGGCAGCGCCGGCAAGCAGGCCGTCGTGATGGTCGTCGCCCTGTACGGCTGGTGGCAGTGGAACCGCAACAAGGGCCAGTCGGGCGACGGGCACATCGCGCCCCGCTTCGCCACCTGGCGTGAGCGCGGTGCCCTGGTCGGCGCCGCCGCCGTCGGCACCGTCGCCGTCGCCCTGCTCTTCAAGGCCTACCCGACGCTGTCCTGGGACCCCTGGCCGGACGCCTACATCTTCGTCGGCACCGTCGTCGCCATGTACGCCCAGGCCCGCGGCATGGTCGAGTTCTGGTTCGCCTGGCTCCTCGTCGACCTCGTCGGCGTCCCGCTGAACTTCGCCAACGGCTACGCCTTCTCCGGCTTCGTCTACGTCATCTACGGCGCGCTCGTCCTGTGGGGCATGCGCGACTGGTGGCTGCGCTCCCGGGAGTCCGCGCGGCCCGTCATGGAAGGAGCGCCGGCATGACCGCCGCACCCATCTTGTACAGCACCGACGGGTTCGAGGACTTCGCGCTGGACCCGGTCGAGCAGGCCATCGCCGACATCGCGGCCGGCCGCCCCATCGTGGTCGTCGACGACGAGGACCGCGAGAACGAGGGCGACCTGGTCGTCGCCGCCGAGAAGATCACTCCCGAGATCGTCGCCTTCATGATGAGCGAGTGCCGCGGCCTGATCTGCGCCCCCATGGAGGGCGACGAACTCGACCGGCTCAAGCTGCCGCAGATGGTCGACGACAACACCGAGTCGATGAAGACCGCGTTCACCGTCTCCGTGGACGCCTCGGGCGCCCACGGCGTGACCACCGGGATCTCGGCATCCGACCGCGCGACCACACTCCGGCTCCTCGCGAGCGGCGACGCCGAGCCCACCGACTTCGTCCGCCCCGGCCACATCTTCCCGCTGCGCGCCAAGGACGGAGGCGTCCTCACCCGCAACGGCCACACCGAGGCCGCCGTCGACCTCGCCCGCCTCGCGGGCCTGCGTCCGGCCGGCGCGATCGTCGAGATCGCCGGTGAGGACGGCCGGATGCTCCGCCTCCCCGAGCTGATCCCCTTCGCCCGCAAGCACGGCCTGACGATCATCTCCATCGAGGACCTGATCGCCTACCGCCGCAGCAGCGAGCCCACGGTCCGCCGCGAGGCCCAGACCCGGCTGCCCACCGCCCACGGCACCTTCACGGCGTACGGCTACCGCTCCACCGTCGACGGCGTCGAGCACGTCGCCCTCGTCCACGGCGAGATCGGCGACGGCGAGGACGTCCTGGTCCGCGTCCACTCCGAGTGCCTCACCGGCGACGTCTTCGGCTCCCTGCGCTGCGACTGCGGCCCCCAGCTCGACGCCTCCCTGGAGCGCATCCAGGCCGAGGGCAGGGGAGTGGTGGTCTACCTGCGCGGCCACGAGGGGCGCGGCATCGGCCTGCTGTCCAAGCTGCGGGCGTACGAACTCCAGGAACAGGGCCACGACACCCTCGACGCCAACCTGGAGCTGGGCCTGCCCGCCGACGCCCGGGACTACGGCGCCGGCGCGCAGATCCTTCAGGACCTCGGCGTCCGCAGCCTGCGCCTGATGACCAACAACCCCGACAAGTCCGACGCCCTCCTGCGGCACGGCCTCAAGGTCACAGGCCGGGAGCCGATGCCCGTGCAGGCGGGCGAGCACAACCTCCGCTACCTGCGCACCAAGCGGGACCGGATGGGTCACGACCTTCCCTGGCTGGACACCGCCCCGGTGTCCACCTGCAGCAACCAGTAAGCACTTCGAGGAGAGTTCGAGAACGTGAGCGGCAAGGGTGCACCGGAGCTGTCCGTACGCAACGTGGGCGACCTCAGGGTCGCCGTCATCGCGGCGCAGTGGCACGAAAAGGTGATGGACGGACTGGTCGACGGCGCCCTGCGGGCCCTGCACGACCTGGGCATCGACGAGCCGACCCTCCTCAGGGTCCCCGGCAGCTGGGAGCTCCCGGTCGTCGCCAAGGTCCTCGCGGGCCGCGGCTACGACGCGATCGTCGCCCTCGGTGTCGTCATCCGCGGCGGCACCCCGCACTTCGAGTACGTGTGCCAGGGCGTCACCCAGGGCCTCACCCAGGTCTCGGTGGACACGGGCGTCCCGGTCGGCTTCGGTGTCCTCACCTGCGACACCGAGGAACAGGCCCTGGACCGCGCGGGCCTCGAGGGCTCGAACGAGGACAAGGGCCACGAGGCGGTGACCGCCGCGGTGGCCACGGCTGCCACCCTCCGCTCAGTATCTGAACCGTGGCACTAGGTGGTCCGGGCTTACGCGTAAAGTGGGCGCCACCATGTCCAATAAGACGTTCGAGGAGCTCTTCACCGAGCTCCAGCACAAGGCCGCCAACGGCGATCCCGCCACCTCCCGCACCGCAGAGCTGGTCGGCAAGGGCGTCCATGCCATCGGCAAGAAGGTCGTCGAAGAGGCCGCCGAGGTCTGGATGGCCGCCGAGTACGAGGGCAAGGAGGCGGCCGCCGAGGAGATCTCGCAGCTGCTCTACCACGTCCAGGTGATGATGGTCGCGCGCGGCATCTCCCTCGACGACGTCTACGCCCACCTGTAAGCCGTCCGCCGCACCCACCCCTCAGAGCAAAGGAAGCCGACCTCATGCTGCGCATCGCCGTCCCCAACAAGGGTTCCCTGTCAGGACCTGCGGCGGACATGCTGCATGAGGCCGGCTACCGGCAGCGCCGCGAGTCCAAGGAACTGCGGATCGTCGACCCGGGCAACGACGTGGAGTTCTTCTACCTCCGCCCCCGGGACATCGCCATCTACGTCTCCTCCGGCCAGCTCGACATCGGCATCACCGGCCGGGACCTGCTGGTCGACTCCGGCGCCGACGCCGAGGAGATCCTCCCGCTCGGCTTCGCCCGCTCCACCTTCCGCTTCGCGTCCAAGCCGGGCACCGCGAACGGCGTCGAGGACCTCAAGGGCAAGACGGTCGCCACCTCGTACGAGGGGATCGTCGCCGGACACCTCGCCGACAACGGCATCGACGCCGCCGTCGTCCACCTCGACGGCGCGGTCGAGACCGCCATCGAGCTCGGGGTCGCCGAGGTCATCGCGGACGTCGTCGAGACCGGCACCAGCCTGCGCAACGCGGGCCTGGAGGTCTTCGGCGAGCCCATCATGAAGTCCGAGGCCGTGGTCATCCGCCGCACCGGCGCCGACGGCGAGGACCCCAAGGTCCAGCAGTTCCTGCGCCGCCTCCAGGGTGTGCTCGTGGCCCGGACGTACGTGATGATGGACTACGACTGCCGCGTCGAGCAGCTCGAGAAGGCCGTCGCGCTCACCCCGGGCCTCGAGTCCCCGACCGTCTCCCCGCTGCACAACGAGGGCTGGGTCGCCGTCCGCGCGATGGTCCCCGCCAAGGAGGCGCAGCGGATCATGGACGACCTGTACGACATCGGCGCACGGGCCATCCTGACGACGGCCATCCACGCCTGCCGTCTGTGAGGGAAGTACCGCAGATGTCCTCCGAACCGCCCACCCTCCCCGTCACCTTCCGGCCGGGCCGCACCCGTGCCGTGCTGATCGCCGCGGGTGTCGCGATCTTCGTGACGATCACGGTGATCGCGCTCCTCCTGGAGCAGCTCGGCCCCGGCGAGCGCCTGAGTTTCATCGTCACCGCCGCCCTGCTCGCCGGTGTGCTGTTCCTGCTGGCGAGGGTGAAGGTCGTCGCCGACGAGTCCGGCGTCACCGTCCAGAACATCGCGGGCCGGCGGCATCTGGAGTGGGCCGAGATCATCCAGGTGAACCTCCGCCCGGGCGACCCGTGGGTGTTCCTCAACCTCAGCGACGGCACCAGCCTGCCGGCGCTCGGCATCCAGCCGGGCATCGCGAAGCAGCAGGCCATCGCCGACGCCAAGGCCCTGCGGGCACTCGCCGAGGCCCGTTCCACAGCCCGCACCGACGAAGATCAGGGCTGACTCAGGGGCTTCCACCCTGCCGCAGTCGCCCGTGTCTTGATTAATCTGTTGGCGGAGGCGTTTTCACCGCGCCTCCGCCTCTCGTTGTTCCTGCTACCCGAGGAGTGACTCCCTCCAGCGATGGACGGATCGTCCTGTAGTACCTGCGCCGCCCCCTCCCGGCATACCGAGGCGGCGGCATGACCATCCCCCTGCTGCTCCTGGCAGCGGCGTTCCTGTTGATTCTCGCCAACGGCTTCTTCGTGGCGGCCGAGTTCGGCCTCGTCACCGTCGAGGCCACCGACGCCGAGAAGGCCGCCGCGGAAGGCGACCGACGGGCCCGCCGGGTCGCCGAGTCGCTCAAGGAGCTGTCGTTCCAGCTCTCCGGCACCCAGCTCGGCATCACCATCACCTCTCTCGTCGTCGGCATGCTCGCCGAACCGGCGCTCGCGGAACTCCTGCACGGCCCGTTCACGGCCGTCGGCGTCCCCGCGGGCGCGGTCTCCGGGGTCGCCGTCGTCGTCGGCATGCTGCTGGCCTCGGCCGTGCAGATGGTGATCGGCGAGCTCGTGCCCAAGAACTGGGCGGTGTCCAAGCCGATGCAGGTCGCCCGCTTCGTCGCGGGCCCGCAGCACGCCTTCGCCCGGCTGTTCCGCCCGGTGATCGCCGCGCTGAACGCCGTCGCCAACCGCCTGGTCCGCGCCCTCGGCATCGAGCCCGCCGAGGAGCTGGCCTCCGCCCGCACCCCCGGCGAGCTGGTCTCCCTGGCCCGCCACTCGGCCCAGGCCGGCGCCCTGGAACAGGACACCGCGGACCTCTTCGTCCGCACCCTGTCGCTCGGCGAGCTCACCGCGCAGCACGTCATGACGCCGCGCGTGAAGGTCAGCTCGCTCCAGGCCTCGGCCACCGCCGAGGACGTCGTCAACCTCACCCGCGCCACCGGACTGTCCCGCTTCCCCGTCTACCGGGAGAAGATCGACGAGATCGTCGGCATGGTCCACCTCAAGGACGCCCTGGCGGTCCCGGTCCAGGACCGGCTGCGCACCCCCGTCGGCCGGATCGCCCGTCCGGCGCTGCTGGTGCCCGAGACGCTCCCGGTCCAGCCCCTGCTGGCCCGGCTGCGCAGCGAGCAGCCCATCGCCGTCGTCGTCGACGAGTACGGCGGCACGGCCGGCGTGGTCACCCTGGAGGACATCGTCGAGGAGATCGTCGGCGAGGTCCGCGACGAGCACGACGGTCAGGACGTCCCCGAGCTCGTCGCCGCCCCGCCCGAGGACGGCCGCCTCGCCTGGGACGCCGACGGCAGCTGCCGGGTCGACATCCTCCAGCGCATAGGCCTCGACGTGCCCGAGGGGCCGTACGAGACCGTCGCCGGGCTGGTCGCCGACCTCCTCGGCCGTATCCCCGCCGTCGGCGACCGGGCCGAGCTGCCCGGCTGGCGGCTCACCGTCCGCCAGGTCGGGCACTACCGCGCCGAGCGGGTCCGCCTGGTGCGCACCGTCCCCGCGGTCAACGTCATGGAGGCCGCCCGATGAGCGTGCTCCAACTCCTCTTCGCAGCCCTGCTCGTGCTCGCCAACGGCTTCTTCGTCGGCGCCGAGTTCGCGCTGGTCTCGGTGCGCCGCAGCCAGATCGAACCGCTCGGCACGGCACGGGCCCGCCAGGTGCTGTACGGCCTGGAGCGGCTGCCCCAGATGATGGCGGCGGCCCAGTTCGGCATCACGGTGTGCTCGCTGACGCTCGGCGCGGTCGCCGAACCGACGGTCGCGCACCTGCTGGAGCCGGTCTTCGAATGGATCCACCTGCCGCACGGCATGATCCATCCGCTCGGCTACGTCATCGCCCTGGCCGCGGTCGTCTTCTTCCACCTCGTCATCGGCGAGATGGTCCCGAAGAACCTCGCCATGGCGGCCCCGGAGAAGGTCGCCCTGTGGCTCAGCCCCGGCCTGGTCTGGTTCGCCCGCTTCTGCCGGCCGATCACCATCGCCCTCGGCGCCTGCGCCCGCGGCATCCTGCGGCTCTTCCACGTCGAGCCCAAGGACGAGGTCGAGGCGGTGTTCACCAGCGAGCAGCTGAACCGGCTGGTGGAGGACTCCGGCCAGGCGGGCCTGCTGGACCCCGAGGAACAGGAACGCCTGGAGGACGCGCTGGAACTGGGCTCGCGCCCGGTGACGGACGTCCTGCTCAAGCGCGAGTCCCTGGTGACGGTGCGGCCCTCGGTGACCCCGGGCCAGATCATCGAGCTCACCGGCCGTACCGGGTACTCACGCTTCCCGATCGCTGCGGAGAACGGCGCCTTCATGGGGTACCTGCATGTGAAGGACGTACTGGACCTGGAGGACTCGCAGCGGGCGGTGCCCCAGCAGATCTGGCGGCCGATGACCAAGCTCCGCTCCGACCTGCCGCTGGACGACGCGCTCACCGTGATGCGGCGGGCGGCGACCCATCTGGCCCAGGTGGCGGACGGATCCGGGAAGGTGCTGGGTCTGGTGGCCCTGGAGGACGTCCTGGAACTGCTGGTCGGCGAGGTACGGGACCCGGCGCACCGGGACCTGCCGGAGGTCCGGGTGACCGAGCCTCGGAGCAGCGAGGAAGCGCTGGCGTCGTAGGGGTCGTCGTACGGCTGCGGGCCGGTGGGGGCTGGTCGCGCAGTTCCCCGCGCCCCCAAAGGCAGTGGGTGCTGCCAAGCCTGCTTGAGTGCACCCCACCCAGGGGCGCGGGGAACTGCGCGAGAAGCCCCACCGGCCCGCAGTCGAACACATCACATCGCCGACGGATCCTGTGGGCCCCGCCCGGACAGAACCTCCCCGTACGCCTGCATCAGATCCGGCAGCCGCAGTGTCGACAAGTCGTCCCGCGTCAGCGTCCCCGGATACGTGGACAACCGAAGATCCCGGTACGCGCAGCTCTTCTCGTACAGGGTCCGCAGGAACCGCCCGTTGCCGAGCTCGTCGATCCACCCCTGGTCCACCACGTGCCCGGCGATGGAGCGCAGCTCGTCCAGCGCCTCCTCGTCCCAGGCGTCGCCGTTCTCCGCCGCCAGCACGTCGCCGATGGAGGTGAGTTCCAGGGGGCGGTAGGACGGGAAGTCCACGCGGGTCGTGAAGCGGGACGACAGACCGGGGTTCGCGGCCAGCAGGCGGTCCATGCCCTCCGGGTAACCGGCGAGGATCACGACCAGGTGGTCCCGGTTGTCCTCGGCCCGCTTCAGCAGGACCTGGAGCGCCTCGTCGCCGTACGCGTCACCCTTGCCGTAACCGGAGTTGGAGAGCGAGTACGCCTCGTCGACGAAGAGCACCCCGCCGAGGGCCGAGTCGATCAGTTCGTTCGCCTTGACCGCCGTCTGGCCGAGGTACTCCCCGACCAGGTCGGCCCGCTGCGCCTCCACCAGATGGTCGCCGCCGAGCAGCCCGAGGGCGTAGAAGACACGGCCCAGGATGCGGGCCACCGTGGTCTTGCCGGTGCCGGAGGGTCCGGAGAAGACGAAGTGACGTTTGGGCGGCTGCACCGGCAGGCCCTGCCCGGCGCGCAGGCGGGCCATGTTCAACTGGGCGGACAGGGCCTTTACCTGGCGCTTCACGGGCTCCAGACCCACCATGCGCTCCAGTTCGGCGAGCGCCTCCTCCAGTAAGACCGGGTCGGTGGGCCCCGCGGGCAGCGGTCCCGTGTGCAGCGGTCCCGCGGGTGGGCCGGACCTCTCGCGGCCGGCCGGGTCGGTCATCGAGGGCAGCGGGCCGGCCGGCGGCTCCGGGTCGGAGAGCTTCAGCTCCCGTCCCTCGACGCCGAAGAGCGGCTCGATCCCGTCGAGGCCCTCCAGCGCGTCCTGGCCGAACCCGGTGAGCGTGATCGCCGCGAGGTCGGCGGGGTCGTCGTACCCGTCGCCCTCGGCGATCGCGGCGAGCCGGGCCGAGGTGTCCATGAAGGCGGGGTCGACGCGGTGCACGGCCCGGTAGAGGGGGAGCGCGGCGGCGGAGCGGCCGGTCCCCTCGTGCGCCCGGGCCAGCCAGTAGCGCAGCTCCTTGCGCTGGGGCTGTTCGCTGCGGCAGCGCATCAGGGCCGCCGAGAGCAGGGGCTCGGCCTGTCCGTACATCTCCAGGCGGACCCGGGCCATGCCGCCGAACAGGCCGGCCTCGATGCCGAGCATGGGGTCGTCGATCAGCGGGTCGGTGTGCCGGACCAACTGCTCCCAGTCCTTGACCAGGTAGGCGCGGCAGGCGTGCAGGAAGCGGACCTGGTGGTCGGTGTCCACCGGGGGCAGTCCCGCGAGGGCCCGGTCGAGCTCGGGGACATGGCGTCCGTCCAGCCAGTGCGAGGCGTGCGCGAGCAGCAGGTCACGCGGGCTCTCCAGCACCGGTTGCACCCACCAGCCCAGCCAGTACCAGGAGTTGAGGGTGCGCCGGTGCCGGGCACGCTGTTCGCCGAAGCGTTCGCGGTGCCGGAACATCCTGAGCAGCGCGGTCGTCGTGTCGACGCGCAGCGCGTGCAGTCCGAGCCAGCCGTCGGCCATCCCGGGGTCGATCCGCACCGCGGCCCGGAACTCCTCCTCGGCCTGCGGATAGGCGCCCATCGTGTAGGCGTCCACACCTCGCAGCCAGGCGAGGTCGGCCGGGGCCTCGGGACCCTGCGTGCCGAAATCCATCACGTCCCCCACAAACCGTGCCCCCGTGGTTTCACCACCGGGCCGACGCCCGGTGGCCGACTTCGTCCAACCGCTGTGCCGCGGACCGGAGTTGCAACGGTGCGCAGAGCAGTCGTCCGTAGGTCGCACCGAGGGCATCGTACCTGCGGTGGTGTCGCCCGCCGTAGGGTGCCGCACAGGCCGTTTGGCGAGGTGGGAGCAGATGAGGCGCATCGGGGGCGGTGACCGAGGGTGAGCGAATCGCGGCTCACAGCGTCCGGAAAGCCGTGTGAGGGCAGAACGAAGCCCCCGATCACGGGGGAACAACCGGGGGCTTCGCGACTGCGGGCGGCCTCGAACGGCCGCTCATTGAGAACGTAAGACCTGTACGGCCCCTCGGTCAAGCGGAGTTGGGCGACCGAGGCAAGTTCCTACTGGTGGGTCTTCACAGGTTCAACACATCGCCGCTGGGCCGTCACCGTGGGTGACATCGTGGTCCGGTCCAATGGTCCCTGCGGGCCCGTTGGTGATCGTGTATCCCTCCTGGCACTGCCGTACCAGGAGGTCGGCGAAGGGCCGGGAGGGGTCTTCGGCGAAATGCCGTTGTTCCGCCACGACCCAGTGGTCCCAGAAATCCCGCAGTTCCGCTCCGTCCCGGGAACGGCCGCGCGCCCAGGACTCCTCGCGGGGCAACTCCATCCACAGCAGCCGCGCGAGGTGCGGCCGCAGCGCGCGCCGGCCGGCGCCGACCCCCTCCAGGAGGACCACCGGTGCGGGCGGCAGGGCGCGGGGCGCCCCGAAGCGGCGGGCGTGCCAGTCGTAGACGGCGTAGTGTGCGGTCTCGCCGCGGGCGAGCGGGGTGATCACCTCGTCCAGCAGCCGCCCGGTCCAGTCGAACAACTCGTCGTGACTGGCGACGTCGTCGAGGTGCAGTACCGGAGCGCCGCCGAGGGCGTCGGCCAACCGCCCGCAGAACGTGGACTTCCCGGAACCGGCGTGCCCGTCGACGCCGATCAGACGGACCGGGCCGCAGGACGGCGGGAGCCGGCGGAGCCGGGAGGCGAGGTCGTGCACGGTGTTCCTGAGGGCTGGGCGGGCGGGGCGCGGCCAGTCTAGTGACGGCTCGGCGGCGTTCGGCGGAACCACGGCTTCCCAGGTCATGCCAGTGGACCAGACCAATATTCGTGGGCGTGGCATGGGCCGAAGTGCTGGCAGGAGCATGCCGCCTCATTCATAGTTGGCGCACAACCGTGCATTGGCCCGCCCCGAATCGGACACCTGGGGGTCTTCCCACCCATGAGCAGAGCCGAACAGCCGTCCCGCAGAACCGTTCTGGCCGTCGCGGTCGCCGCCGCGGTGGCAGGCACCACGGGTTCCGCGACCGCCGCCGGCCACCCGGCCGTCGCGGAATCCGACGAGACCGCCGGCCGCCCGGTCGACAACCACGCCTGGACCACCTACAGCGACTGGCGCGCAGGCACCGCGAGCGGCACGCGCGCCGTCGCCGGAAGGCGCCCCGGTGTCGTGATCGGCGCTCCCGCCGGCACCACCGAGTACACCGACCCGCACACCGGGACCACCGCCACCTGGGAGTACGCGACCTGGACCTCCCCGGTCCACACGCTCGCCGTGCCCTCGACCGAGGTGATCGCCTCCTGGAACGCGCACACCCCGGCCGGCACCTGGATCCAGATCGAACTCCAGGGGACGTACTCCGAAGGCACGGCCACCCCCTGGTACGTGATGGGCCGCTGGGCCGCCGGGGACGGGGACATCAAGCGGACCTCGGTGGACGACCAGACCGACGGCAAGAGCACGATCTGGACGGACACCTTCGCGATCGACGACCCGTCGACCGGGCTGCGCCTGACTTCGTACCGACTGCGGCTGACCCTGTACCGCAGGCCCGGCGCGAAGAACACGCCGACGGTCTGGCGGCTCGGCGCGATGGGCTCGGACGTCCCGGACCGTTTCACCGTCCCGGCCTCCACGCCCGGCCTCGCCAAGGAGCTGATCGTCCCGCGCTACTCGCAGGAGATCCACAAGGGCCAGTACCCGGAGTACGACAACGGCGGCGAGGCCTGGTGCAGCCCCACCTCCTCGCAGATGATCATCGAGTACTGGGGCGGCCGGCTCACCAAGGAGCAACTGGCCTGGGTCGACCCGTCGTACGCCGACCCGCAGGTCTGCCACGCGGCCCGGTACACCTACGACTACCAGTACGCCGGATGCGGCAATTGGCCCTTCAACGCGGCCTACGCGGCCACCTTCAAGGACCTCCAGGGCGTGGTGACCCGGCTCGGCTCGCTCACCGACCTGGAGACCCTGATCGCGGCCGGCATCCCGGCCATAACGTCCCAGTCGTTCCTCAAGGAGGAGCTGACGGGGGCCGGTTACGGCACCTCGGGCCACCTCATGACGGTGATCGGTTTCACCGCCGAGGGCGATGTGATCGCCAACGACCCGGCCTCGCCGAGCGACGAGGCGGTGCGGCGCGTCTACAAGCGGCGCGAGTGGGAGAACATCTGGCTGCGCACCAAGCGGTACAACGCTAGCGGCAAGGTCGTCTCCGGCACCGGAGGCGTCTGCTACCTGTACTTCCCCGCCTGCCCGACCCCGCGCCAGCGCAAGGCGCTCGCGGCGGTGGGCGTGCGCTGAACCGCCCAGCAGCGGCCCCCGGCATCCGCCGGGGGCCGTTTCGCTGTGACCAAGGTCTCGGCCGCAAAAGCCGCCAGGAGTGGCAAGGTGGACGGATCGGCGGGGGAGTCCACCAGTACATCCGAGATCAGCGAGACGCCATGACCGCACACTCTGCCACCGCCGCCCGCGCCCGTACCGGCGGCCCCGAGGACCAGGGTCCGAAGATCCTCGAACATGTCGCGGGCTGGACCCTCGTCGCGGTGATCGCGATGCTCGTCACGCAGCTCGGTCTCCTGTGACCTGATCCACAAGTCACCTGCCATACTGCGGATGTCCCGCCGCCAGCCCGAGACCAGGGGCGAAAACTTGAATATCAGTGATCAGCGTGAAGCCGCCCGGCCACGGGCCCGCGGCACCGAGCGCTCGGTTGCGCGCCGCGCCGAACTCATCGCCATCGGGCGGAAGTTGTTCGCGGACACCTCCTACGACGCGCTCTCCATGGACGACATCGCCAAGCAGGCGCATGTCGCCAAGGGGCTGATCTACTACTACTTCCAGTCGAAGCGGGGCTACTACCTGGCGATCATCCAGGACTCCGTGGCCGACCTGGTCACCTACGCGGCGAGCGGTCTGGAGATGGAGCAGGTGGACCGCGTCCACCGTACCCTGGACAGCTATCTGCGCTACGCCGAGCACAACCAGGCGGCCTACCGCACCGTCGTCAGCGGCGGGGTCGGTTTCGACGCCGAGGTGCACGCCATCCGGGACGGGGTGCGCGACGCGATCGTCGCGACCATCGCCGAGGGGGCGTACGGCCGTACCGACATCTCCCCGCTGGCCCGCATGGGCCTGCTCGCCTGGGTGTGCAGCGTCGAGGGCGCCACCCTCGACTGGATCGACCGCCCGCCCCAGCTCTCCCGCGACACCATGCGCGACCTCCTGGTGAAGACGCTCGGCGCGTCGATGCGGGCCATCGAGGAACTGGACCCCGGCTATCCGGCCCCGGAGCCGGCCCGCCGCGGCGACTGACCGTCCGACGGGCGGAGCCCGGGACACGGCGAGGGGCGGAGGCTCGTGGTCCCCCGCCCCAAGTCCCCCGTGGGACCGGTCAGTTCATGACCTGGCCCCGGCTAGTTGATCGCCTTGATCAGCTCGCCGCCCGAGGTGTCCCCGCTCAGCTCCCAGAAGAAGGTGCCGCCCAGGCCCTGCTGGTTCTTGTACGTCATCTTCGTCGCGATGGTCGCGGGGGTGTCGTAACTCCACCAGTCGTTCCCGCACTTGGCGTACGCGGTGCCGCCGACCGTCCCCGTCGCCGGGCACTTGGTCTTGAGCACCTTGTAGTCGTCGATGCCCTGCTCGTAGGTGCCCGCCGCCGGGCCTGTGGCGGTGCCGCCCGGCGCCGACTGGGTCACGCCGGTCCAGCCGCGGCCGTAGAACCCGATGCCGAGCAGCAGCTTCGAGGCGGGGATGCCGAGACCCCTGAGCTTGTCGATGGTCGCCGAAGTGTGGTAACCGGCCCTGGGAATGCCGGAGTAGGAGTTCAGCGGCGAGTGCGGGGCCGTCGGCCCTGCCGCGTCCCAGGCGCCGAAGTAGTCGTACGTCATCGGGTTGTACCAGTCGACGTACTGGGCCGCGCCCGCGTAGTTCGCCGCGTCGATCTTGCCGCCGGCCGTGGCGTCCGCGGTGATCGCGGCCGTCACCAGCGAACCGCTGCCGAACTTCGAACGCAGCGCCGCCATCAGGTTCTTGAACGCCTCCCGGCCACTGGTGTCACAGGTGTTGCCGCAGGCGTTCGGGTACTCCCAGTCGATGTCGATGCCGTCGAAGACATCGGCCCACTTGGAGTTCTCGACCAGGTCGTAGCAGGACTGCGCGAACGCGGCGGGGTTGCGGGCGGCCTCGCCGAAGCCGCTCGACCAGGTCCAGCCGCCGAACGACCAGAGGACCTTCAGGCCCGGGTGCTTCTTCTTCAGCTCGCGCAGCTGGTTGAAGTTGCCCCGCAGCGGCTGGTCCCAGGTGTCCGCGACGCCGTCCACGGACTCGGCCGCCGTGTAGGTCCGGTCGGTCGCCGCGTAGGCGTCGCCCATCGCGCACTTGCCGCCGGTGACGTTGCCGAAGGCGTAGTTGATGTGGGTCAGCTTCGCCGCGGAGCCCGAGGTCTCGATGTTCTTGACGTAGTACTTGCGGTCATAGGTGCCCCATTCGGTGAAGTAGCCGACGACCTTGGAGCCGGCCGCCTTCGCCTGGGGAGTCTCGGGGGTCGCGGTGGCGCTGCTCGCGCCGGCCAGCAGGCCCGCGCCGAGGACCGCGCAGCACGCGGCGGAGACGAGCGCCCGGAAGCGGGCGCGGTGGGGAACGTGCATCGGTGTCTCCTCGTGGGGGAGAGGGGAACGCCAGCCGATTGGCATGAACGCGGTAACGCGTTGCCGGAACAGTAGGAGGACTAGACCACCGCGTCAATGGTTCGGACCAATCCCGGCTCGATTCGAGGTCGGTTGTCGGTGCGCTGGGATATCTTGAAGTAAGCGGTCGTTAACCAGTGACCGGGTGTCTCCTTTCGGGCATACTCACAGGGCGCAGCCGCTGGTCAGCAGCTTCCGAGACCCGGGAGACGCGAGCAGCGACCGGCGCCCAGTGAGACCGGCGGAGCCGCCCCACCCCACGGCGCGCGTCCGCCAGCGCCCCAACAGGGAGGAGAGCGTCGCCATGCCCGACCGCGCCCCGCAGCCGGTGGACCGGCAACTGCCCACGGACGAGGCCCGGGATCTGATCTCGCTCGTCCGCGACATCGCGCACCACGAGATCGCCCCGAAGGCGGCCGAGGAGGAGGACGCCGGGCACTTCCCGCGCGAGGTCTTCACCCTGCTCTCCCGGACCGGACTGCTCGGTCTGCCCTACGACTCCGAGCACGGCGGCGCCGACCAGCCGTACGAGGTCTACCTCCAGGTCCTCGAGGAGCTCGCCGCGGCCCGCCTCACCGTCGGCCTCGGCGTCAGCGTGCACACCCTCGCCTGCTACGCGCTCGCCACCTACGGCACCAAGGAACAGCAGGTCGAGCACCTGCCCGCGATGCTCGGCGGCGGACTGCTCGGCGCCTACTGCCTCTCCGAGCCGTCCTCCGGCTCGGACGCGGCCTCGCTGCGCACCAGGGCCGTCCGGGACGGCGAGGACTGGGTGATCACCGGCACCAAGGCGTGGATCACCCACGGCGGGGTCGCCGACTTCTACACGGTCATGGCGCGCACCGGCGAGGAGGGCCCGCGCGGGATCACCGCCTTCCTGGTGCCCGCTGACGCGGACGGCGTGAGCGCCGCGGCGCCGGAGAAGAAGATGGGCATGAAGGGCTCGCCCACCGCCCAGGTCCACTTCGACGGGGTGCGCGTCCCGGACGCGCACCGCATCGGCGACGAGGGGCAGGGCTTCGCCATCGCCCTGTCCGCGCTCGACTCGGGGCGGCTCGGCATCGCGGCCTGTGCGATCGGCGTGGCCCAGGCGGCCCTCGACGAGGCGGTCGGCTACGCGACCGGGCGACAGCAGTTCGGGCGGCCGATCGCCGACTTCCAGGGGCTGCGCTTCATGCTCGCCGACATGGCGACCCAGATCGAGGCGGGCCGGGCGCTGTACCTCGCGGCGGCCCGGCTCCGCGACGCCGGGCGGCCCTTCGCCAAGCAGGCGGCCATGGCCAAGCTGCACTGCACCGACACCGCGATGAGGGTCACCACCGACGCCGTCCAGGTCCTCGGGGGGTACGGCTACACCGCGGACTTCCCGGCCGAGCGGTACATGCGCGAGGCGAAGGTCCTCCAGATCGTCGAGGGCACCAACCAGATCCAGCGGATGGTCATCGCCCGTCACCTGGCAGGTCCGGAGACGCGCTGAACTGACCGGGCCTGACCTGCGGCGCCGCGAGCCGTACCCACTCCGGGTCGTGGCGCCCCGGCAGCGTGCGCCCGCCGCTCGCCCAGGTGCGCATCAGGTCCCGGTAGATGGGCGGGTCCTGGGGCGGCGGCGGGGCCGGACGGTAGCGCGACGGGTTCGGCGGAACCGATTCTGCGACCGGTGCATACGTACGGGTCATACCCGGGCAACGCGGAAGCCGGCGACCGGGTCACGGTGTCCGCAATCGAGCGTGAGTTCACGGACGTCCGGGCCGGACACCCGACCGACCGCAGCGGTCTGACGTGCCGTCGGTCAACCACCTGCGAGGGCAACTGGCGACCGTCTGTTTGCACCGCTTCTTCCGGGACCTGACGATCGCCCTCAGGCACTCAGGACTGCCCGACTTCCTGGAACGCCCGTCGCCAGGCGCACTTCGGTGAAGTGGTGGTACCGGCCGACCCGGACACACTGATCCTGCACCACGGCAGCCTGCGGGCCATGGTGCAGGGCAGTTAAGGGGATTGAGCGAGACCGCTCAGGCGGCCTGGCGGCGCATCACCGGCACCCGCATGGGACGCGAACCGGGGCCACCGACGTGCGAGAACGGCTGGGTCCGCCAGTCGAGCCCCTGAGGGAGCGTCAACAGCAGGGCGGTGTCCTGCTCCTGGGGCTGGGCCGACTCGTCCGCCGACCGGGCCTCGGAGGCCTTGCGGCCCGTACCGGCACAGACCGTGAGGCCGAACGGGTTCCACGGCGAGGCGCACAGCGCGTGCTCCGGCAGCACCTCCTCGTCCGCCAGCAGGGCGATGGGCTGCGCGCAGTCCGGGCAGATCACCCGGTACATCTCGAAGGTGTCGTACGCGTCGAACTCCTCGTCGAGGGCGTCCGGTTCGACGCCCTCCGGCTGGGGCTCGGCAACTGCCTGGAGGCGCTTGGGCGCGGTACGACCAGGACGCTGAAGACTCTGCATTGGGTTCTCCCCCTCGGGCTGGGCCGTGAAGGCGCTGCGGCCTCGACCACAGCAAGCACTTCCCGCCCCGTCGCGGCGGTAATCACGAGAACATCACGGAGCTTTTCGCAGCGGTGTGGCCTTCGTCACATGCCCCTCGTAGATGCCCCGGGTGGTCGTTTTCTCCCCCGGACGGCTCACGGGCGCCGCTCGGTCACATCACGAACCGGGCATGACCTGGGCCGCTCAGGTATCCGAGGAGATCAGGCGCACTGTAGGTTCTTGCGCCATGGAGGAGCTGGACCGACAGATCGTGCAGCTGCTCGTCAAGGACGGGCGGATGAGTTACACGGACCTGGGCAAGGCCACGGGTCTGTCCACCTCGGCCGTGCACCAGCGGGTGCGACGGCTGGAGCAGCGGGGTGTCATCCGCGGGTACGCCGCGGTGGTCGACCCCGAGGCGGTGGGCCTGCCCATGACCGCGTTCATCTCGGTGAAACCGTTCGATCCCAGCGCCCCCGACGACATCGCGGACCGCCTGAAGGGCGTCCCCGAGATCGAGGCGTGCCACAGCGTGGCGGGCGACGAGAACTACATCCTGAAGGTGCGGGTGGCGACCCCTCACGAGCTGGAGGAACTGCTGGCGCGCCTGAGGTCGCTGGCGGGCGTCTCGACCCGCACCACGGTCGTGCTGTCGACCCCGTACGAGGCCAGACCGCCGCGCATCTGATCCAGCGGGTGCCACGACTCCTCAGGACGCGGGGACCCGCGTGACCGGCCACGACGCCCCGGCGCCGGCCGTCGACCCGCACCCGTGCGGTGCGAAGCCCCCTGCGAAACTGTCCTCATGAGTGAACCGAAGACCGTCCTCCTCCGTCGAGGCGAGGTACACAGCCCCGCCGATCCGTTCGCCACGGCGATGGTGGTGGAGCGGGGCCAAGTCGCCTGGGTCGGCTCGGAGGGAGCCGCCGACGCCTTCGCGGACGGTGTCGACGAGGTCGTGGACCTGGACGGCGCTCTGGTCACCCCCGCGTTCACCGACGCACACGTGCACACGACCGCCACGGGTCTCGCGTTGACGGGCCTCGACCTGTCCGACACGCCCTCTCTGGACGCGGCCCTGACTCTCGTACGGGAGTTCGCCGCCGCCCGTCCCGACGACCCCGTCCTCCTGGGCCACGGCTGGGACGCCGCCCGCTGGCCCGGCAACCGCCCGCCCACGCGCGCGGAGCTCGACGAGGCCACCGGCGGCCGTCCCCTGTATCTGAGCCGTATCGACGTCCACTCGGCGGTGGTGACGACGGCCCTGCTCGACATGACGTCCCTCGGAGCGGTGGACGGCCCCCTCACCGCCGACGCCCACCACGCGGTCCGCGCGAAGGCCCTCGGTTCCGTCTCCCCGGCCCAGCGTGCGGAGGCACAACGCGCCGCGCTCGCCCGTGCCGCCTCCCTCGGCATCGGGACCGTTCACGAATGCGCAGGCCCCGAGATCTCCTCGGAGGACGACTTCACGGGCCTGCTGCGGCTCGCCCGCGAGGAGACCGGCCCGCGGGTGGTCGGCTACTGGGCCGAGCAGGGCGACGAAGGAGTGGCCAGGGCGCGTGAGCTCGGCGCGCTCGGCGCCGCCGGTGACCTCTTCGTCGACGGGGCCCTCGGCTCCCACACCGCCTGCCTGCACGAGCCGTACGCCGACGCCGACCACACCGGACTCGCCTACCTGGACGCCGACACCGTGGCCGCCCATGTCACCGCCTGCACCGAGGCGGGCATCCAGGCCGGCTTCCACGCCATCGGGGACGCGGCCGTGACCGCCGTGGTCGAGGGCGTCCGGGCCGCCGCGGAGAAGCTCGGCCTCGCCCGGGTCCGGGCCGCCCGGCACCGCGTCGAGCACGCCGAGATGCTCACCCCCGAGGCCGTCGCCGCCTTCGCCGAGCTCGGGCTCACCGCCTCCGTCCAGCCCGCCTTCGACGCCCTGTGGGGCGGCGAGGAGGGCATGTACGCCCGGCGCCTGGGCCGGGAGCGGGCGAGCCGGCTCAACCCCTTCGCGGCCCTCCTGCGGGCCGGTGTCCCGCTGGCCTTCGGCTCGGACAGTCCCGTCACCCCGCTCGATCCGTGGGGCACGGTTCGTGCCGCCGCCTTCCACCGCACCCCCGAGCACCGTGTCTCCGTGCGCGCCGCCTTCACCGCGCACACCCGCGGCGGCTGGCGGGCCGTCGGCCGGGACGACGCGGGCGTCCTGGTGCCCGGCGCCCCCGCGGACTACGCGGTGTGGCGCACCGGTGAACTGGTGGTGCAGGCCCCCGACGACCGGGTGGCCCGCTGGTCCACCGACCCCCGCTCCGGCACGCCCGGCCTGCCCGACCTGAGCCCGGGCCGTGACCTGCCCGTCTGTCTGCGGACCGTGGTCGGCGGACGGACGGTCTTCGTACGGCCGGGCGAGTGATCTGTGGGGGTGGCGCGGTACCGGTCGCCCGCCGGCCCGCTGTCGCGCGACCTGCGCATCCTCCGCCCTGACCAGGGCTTTGATGGAAGATCCGCAGGTCAAACGACTGTTGACAGCTGACGGCAGGAGGCCGGTAGGTTCGGCCGGGTCCACCACCGGACGCCCGACCGGGGAACCTCCGCCCAGTCGTCGCAGCGCCGCTGGGTCAGGGACGGTGTGCCGCACCGGCGCACCGCCACTGGGAGCCAGGCTCAGCGCTCGCGCCACGGCGAGGGAACGTTCCGTCCGGCCGGGGAGGTGTGACCCGGGTGGGGCCCGGGCGCTCAGTAGACAACGGCTTTCGGTCGACCCGCAGCCAGCGGGCCCCAGGTCGGCCCGAAGAGCGCCGGGCCCCCATCCGCAGCGGGAGCGGAGGATTCCGCCAAAACGGCCGAAACTCCTAGCCTTACCCCGCTCTTGTGGAAACGACACCAGCATACGAACGCCTTGTCACGTCATCGCAGGCCGTGCGCACTATGGTGGACGCCTGCGCAATGACTCGAAGGGGCAGCGGTGAACGAGGGCGACGGGACCCACACGGGCCAGGAGAGGCGATTCGGCCCGCTCGGCACGGCGTTGGTGATCATTCCGACCTACAACGAGGCGGAGAACATCAAGGCCATCGTCGGCCGGGTGCGCAAGGCCGTCCCGGAGGCGCACGTCCTCGTGGCCGACGACAACAGCCCCGACGGCACCGGCAAGCTCGCCGACGAACTGGCCGTCGAGGACGACCAGGTCCACGTCCTGCACCGCAAGGGCAAGGAGGGTCTCGGCGCCGCCTACCTCGCGGGCTTCCGCTGGGGCCTGGAGCGCGACTACGGCGTCCTGGTCGAGATGGACGCCGACGGCTCCCACCAGCCCGAGGAACTGCCCCGCCTGCTGACCGCCCTCAAGAGCGCCGACCTGGTCCTCGGCTCCCGCTGGGTGCCCGGCGGCCGGGTGGTGAACTGGCCCAAGTCCCGCGAGGTCATCTCCCGCGGCGGCAGCCTCTACTCGCGCGTCGCCCTCGACCTGCCCCTGCGTGACATCACGGGCGGCTACCGCGCCTTCCGCCGCGAGACCCTCGAGGGCCTCGGCCTCGACGACGTGGCCTCCCAGGGCTACTGCTTCCAGGTGGACCTCGCCCGCCGCGCGGTCAAGGCCGGCTACCACGTCGTCGAGGTGCCGATCACCTTCGTCGAGCGCGAGCTGGGCGACTCCAAGATGAGCCGCGACATCCTGGTGGAGGCCCTGTGGCGGGTCACCACCTGGGGTGTGGGGGAGCGGGTCGGCAGGCTCACGGCGCGGGGAAAGCGCGCACAGCCGTAGCCCCAGGACCCCGCGGGCACGGTTGATCGGTCCCTTATGCCGTACTGAGCCGCGCCCAGGCACACTGGACGCATGACGACAGGCACCCCGACCCCCACGTACCCCGCCCGGCCCCGCCGCTCCCGACTGCGCACCTTCCTGCCGCTGGGCGTGGCCGCCTGGCTCGTGCTGGAGATCTGGCTGCTGACGGTGGTCGCGGGCGCGGCGAGCGGGTTCGCGGTGTTCCTGCTGCTGGTCGCCGGTCTCGTGCTCGGCTCGGTGGTCATCAAGCGGGCAGGCCGCCGTGCCTTCCAGAACCTGAACGACGCGCTCCAGCGGGGCGGCGCCCCCTCGGGCTCCTCCGGCAGCTCGGGCAACGGCCTGATGATGCTGGGCGGCCTGCTCCTGATGATCCCCGGCCTGATCTCCGACGCGGTGGGCCTGCTCCTGCTGGTCCCGCCGGTCCAGAAGGCGGTCGGCCGCCGTGCCGAGCGCACCTTCGACCGCAAGCTGCGCGCCGCCGCCCCGGGAACCCTGGGCGACGCCTTCCAGCAGGCCAGGATCCATCACCCCGACGGCAAGGTGGTCCAGGGCGAGGTCATCCGCGACGCCCACGACGGGCCCGAGGACACCCCGCAGGACCGGAGGCCTCCGCTCACCCGCTGAGCCGGGCGCGGGCAGCGCAAAACCGCGGGCGCGGTACGTGAGTCACGTACCGCGCCCGCGGTTACTTGTATGCGCTGTGTTCCCGCTCAGGCCGACTTGCGGCTGTCCCGGGGATGAACAGCGATGTTCATCGCGCCGGAACGAAGAACCGCCAGACGCTCCTCGAGGACCTCTTCGAGTTCCTCTCGGGTGCGTCGCTCCATCAGCATGTCCCAATGCGTACGCGCGGGCTTGGCCTTCTTCTCTTCAGGGCCGTCGCCGTCCACGAGGAGTGCCTGGGCCCCGCAGACCTTGCACTCCCACTCCGGCGGGATCTCCGCCTCGACCGAGAAGGGCATCTCGAAGCGGTGCCCCTTCTCGCATGCGTACTCCACGGCCTGGCGCGGGGCCAGGTCGATGCCGCGGTCCGTCTCGTAGCTGGTCACCACGAGGCGCGTGCCGCGAAGAGCTCGCTCACTCATGAATCGTGCCTCCCGGGCTTGTCGCCCACAGGACAGGTGTCGCTGTCGTCGTCATCCGGTCAACGTCCGGTCGGCGGTAAAGATTCCCGTTCCGGGTCCCGTCCCGGGCAATGCGTCGCCGTCGTAGCCGCCCCTTGTTGTACCCACCAGCGCCCGGTTTGTCACATCTGCTAGCAGATGTCACCCAGCGTTTCGGCATCTTTGACGCGCAGTAACGGTACGCCTGGCAGGCCAAACGCGTACACTACAGCGCTTTGGTGTCGAACGCTAAATCCTTTCGGGTACGGGATTGCCCGCGTCGCTGATCGCCCGGCGCACCGGAACCCGTGCGAGCAGGGCGAATCCGATGACGAAGAACGCCACCAGCGAGATGATCGCGTCCCGGTAGCTTCCGGTCAGCTGGTAGGTGATCCCGAACAGCAGCGGACCCAGCCAGCTCATCCCGCGGTCGCTCATCTCGTACGCCGAGAAGTACTCGGCCTCCTTGCCGGGCGGGACGAGGTGCGAGAACAGGGAGCGGGACAGTGCCTGGCTGCCGCCGAGGACGAGACCGATCCCGGACGCGAGGACGAAGAACCACACGGGTGCGCCGGCCGGCAGGAAGTACCCGGCCGCCAGGATCACCGCCCAGGCGACCAGCGAGCCGAGGATCGTCCGCTTGGCCCCGTGGGTCCGGGCGAGCCGGCCGAGCGCCAGTGCTCCCGCCACCGCGAGCACCTGCACCAGGAGCACCGCCGCGATGAGCGTCGACTGCCCGAGGTCCAGTTCCTCGGAGCCGTAGACCGACGCCTGGGAGATCACGGTCTGGATGCCGTCGTTGTAGATCAGGTACGCCAGCAGGAAGGCGAGCGTGAGCGGGTGGCGGCGCATGTCGCGGACGGTGGCCGCGAGCTGCCGGAAGCCGGGCGCGGTCGGTTCCCCCGCCTCCCGCCCGGAGGGGCGGCGGTCGCGCAGCCGGCGGAGCGGGATCAGCGCGAAGGCGCCCCACCACAGTCCGGCCGAGGCCAGGCAGACGCGGACCGCGGCGCTCTCGGAGAGCCCGAAGGAGTCGTGGCCCATGTAGAGCACGAGGTTCACGACCAGCACCAGGGCGCCCGCCGCGTACCCGAAGGCCCAGCCCTTGGACGAGACGGCGTCGCGCTCCTCGGGCAAGGCGATCTGCGGGAGGTAGGAGTTGTAGAGCATCGTGCCCACGGACTGCGCCGCGTTCGCGACGACCAGCAGGACGCCGCCGAGGAGATAGCGGTCGCCGCCGAGGAAGAACATGCCGGTCGTCGCCGCGGCCCCGGTGTAGGCGGCGGCCGCCAGGAGGGGCTTCTTGCGGCCGCCGCGGTCGGCGGCCGCCCCCACCAGGGGCATCACCAGCACGGCCACGATCACCGACAGGGACACCGAGTACGCGAAGAAGGAGCCGGCGCGCACCGGGATGCCCAGCGGATGGACGTAACCGTCCGCGTCCGCCGCGTTCTTGGCGACCGACGTCAGATAGGGGCCGAGGAACACGGTGAGCACGCTCGTCGAGTAGACGGAGCACGCCCAGTCGTAGAAGTACCAGCCGCGCTGCTCACGCCGCCGTTCGGCGGCCTCGTCCGCCGCGCCCGCCCGCACGGTGTCGGTGCCCACCCGTGCCCTCGCTTCCCCGAGAAGGTGCCGTGCGCGGGCAGGGGGACGGGGGCAGGACACGGGTCAGACCCAGACGCCCCGGTCCTCCATGACCTTGCGCAGTGTGTCGATGTGATCGGTCATGATGCCATCGACTCCCAGGTCCAGGAGCCGGTGCATCCGATCGGACTCGTTGACGGTCCACACGTGCACCTGGAGCCCGCGCGCGTGGGCGGTGCGCACGAAGCGGTGGTCGACCACCTGGATGCCGGACTGCGCCTCGGGCACCTGCGCGGCGACGGCCGAACGCCGCAGTGCCGCCGGGACTCCCCAGGAGCGCAGCCGCAGGTTGAGGACACCCCGGGTGCCGTACGACGTCGCCAGGCGCGGGCCGGCCAGCCGCTGCGCGCGCATCACCCGCGCCTCGGAGAAGGAGCCGACGCAGACCCGGTCCCAGGCGGCCGTGCGTTCGACGAGGTCCAGCAGCGGCCGCAGGGCGGGCTCGTCCTTGACGTCGACGTTCCAGCGCGCCCCGGGAAAGGTCTCCAGGAGCTCCTCGAACAGCGGCACCGGTTCCGTGCCCGCCACACGCGCGTGCCGTACCTCCGCCCAGGGCAGGTCCGCTATCCGGCCCGCCCCGTCGGTCACCCGGTCCAGGGTCGTGTCGTGGAAGGCGACCAGCTTGCCGTCCGCGGTGGCGTGGACGTCGGTCTCCAGGTACCGGTAGCCCGCCTCGACCGCCCGCCGGAACTGGGACGCGGTGTTCTCCAGGCCGTCCGCCGCCCCGCCCCGGTGGGCGAAGGGGATGGGGCCGGGATGGTCGAGGTACGGGTGGCGTGTCGGCGGGGTCACGGACGCAGTATCGCTCCCCGCGGTTGCCCGCCGGCAACGACCGTGCTGCCGTCGGATGCCGGGGGAACGGCGAACACGCGCAGGAAGACCTGCGCGAGCGGGCCGATCGACACCGCGTACAGGACGGTTCCCGCGCCGATGGTGCCGCCGAGCACGAAACCCGTGACCACGACGGCCACCTCGACCACGGTCCGCATCAGCCGGATCGAGCGCCCCGTCCGCCGGTGCAGCCCGGTCATCAGGCCGTCCCTGGGGCCCGGGCCGAAGCTGGCGGCGATGTAGAGGCCGGTGGCCACACCGTTGAGCACGATCCCGGCCAGCAGGAGCGGGATCCGTACGGCGAGAGCGTCCACGTCGGGGACCGCGGCGAGGGTGGCGTCCATGGCGACGCCGACCACGAAGACGTTGGACACCGTGCCGAGGCCCGGCCGCTGGCGCAGCGGGATCCACAGGAGCAGCACCACCGCGCCGACGACGATCGACACGACGCCGATGGACAGCCCCGTCCGCTCGGCGAGCCCCTGGTGCAGCACACCCCAGGGCTCCAGGCCCAGGCCCGCCTCGACGAGCAGCGCGGAGCTCGTCCCGTACAGAGCGAGTCCGACGTACAACTGGATCAACCGTCGTCCCAGACGGCTCTGCGTGGACAAGGCGGGGTCCCCCTGTGGTGGTAGTGGCCTGCTGCATGACACCCTGTGGCTTGGGATGACACACCATCCATGGCCAATTCGGGGAAGGTGGACTGATTTCAGTGGCGCAGTGGACCTCTGCGGTGGGCGCGGCGCAGCTCGCCCGGCTGCTCAACTCCCAGCAGGACCGTCCCGCGGGGCCCGGCACGCGCCGCCCGCCGGCCTACCGCGCGCTCGCCGACGGCATCCGCCTGCTGGTCCTGGAGGGACGAGTCCCGGTCGCCGCCCGCCTGCCCGCGGAACGCGAACTGGCCCTGTCCCTGTCCGTCAGCCGCACGACGGTGGCGGCGGCCTACGAGGCGCTGCGGGCCGAGGGATTCCTGGAGTCCCGGCGCGGTGCGGGGAGCTGGACGGCCGTACCCGCCGGGAACCCGTTGCCCGCCCGCGGTCTGGAACCGCTTCCGCCCGAGGCCCTCGGCTCGATGATCGACCTGGGCTGCGCGGCCCTGCCCGCGCCCGAGCCGTGGCTGACGCGTGCGGTGCAGGGCGCCCTGGAGGAGCTGCCGCCGTACGCCCACACGCACGGTGACTACCCGGCGGGGCTTCCCGCTCTGCGCGCGATGATCGCCGAGCGGTACACCGCGCGGGGCATCCCGACCATGCCCGAGCAGATCATGGTGACGACCGGCGCGATGGGTGCCATCGACGCGATCTGCCACCTGTTCGGCGGCCGGGGGGAGCGCATCGCGGTGGAGTCCCCGTCCTACGCGAACATCCTCCAGCTCATGCGGGAGGCGGGCGCCCGGCTCGTGCCCGTCGCGATGGCGGAGGGGCTGACGGGCTGGGACATCGAGCGCTGGCGGCAGGTGCTGCGGGACGCGGCGCCGCGGATCGCCTATGTCGTCGCCGACTTCCACAACCCCACGGGCGCGCTGGCCGGCGAGGACCAGCGGCGGCAGCTGGTGGAGGCGGCGCGGTCCGCCGGGACCGTGCTGGTGGCGGACGAGACGATGACCGAGCTGTGGCTGGACGAGGGCGTCTCGATGCCGCGGCCGGTGTGCGCCTTCGACCCGGCCGGCTCCACCGTGGTCACCGTCGGCTCCGCCAGCAAGGCGTTCTGGGCGGGGATGCGGATCGGCTGGGTCCGGGGGGCGCCGGACGTGATCCGCAGCCTGGTCGCCGCCCGCGCCTACGCCGACCTCGGGACACCGGTCCTGGAGCAGTTGGCCGTGAACTGGCTGTTCAGCACCGGGGGGTGGGAGCAGGCGGTCGAGCTGCGGCGCGGCCAGGCCAGGGAGAACAGGGACGCGCTGGTGGCGGCGATGCGCAAGGAGCTGCCGTCCTGGGAGTTCGAGGTGCCGCGAGGTGGTCTGACGCTCTGGGTGCGGGCCGGGGGCCTGTCCGGGTCGCGGCTGGCCGAGGTCGGCGAGCGCGTGGGCGTGCGGGTGCCGTCAGGGCCGAGGTTCGGGGTCGACGGCGCCTTCGAGGGATATGTGCGGCTGCCGTTCACGGTCGGTGGAGCGGTCGCCGAGGAGGCCGCGGCGCGGCTGGCCGCGGCGGCGCGGGTGGTGGAGAGCGGGGGTTCCGGGGGCGGGGAGGCGCCGCGCACGTTCGTGGCCTGACCGGTCGGCGGCGGGGGGCCTGCGCGGCGCACCCGCCGCCGTCGGCGGGCTCGGAGGGTTACTGCGCCTGCCGTTCACGGCTGGGGGACGAGGGCTACTGCGCCTCCACGGCCACCGCTTCGGTGGGGATGGGCTCCGTGTCCGGTTCCGCGTCGGCCGGCGGCTTCCGGTCCGGGTCCGGGACGGTCTCCTCGTCGGCCGGAGTCGTCCGCTCCGGCAGCAGTGCCAGCACCGCCTGCCGGTCCGCCTCGCTCGTCGCGTCGTCGTACGGGTCCGGGGTCGCCGGCACCTGGAGGCGGTGCACCGGCCCCGTCCCGAGGCGGGCGTACCCGCGGCCCGGCGGCACGTCGGCCACCGGGGTCGTGTGCGCAGGCGCTCCCAGGAAGGCCTCCAACTGGTCCGGCGTCGCAGGCCCCAGCACGACACGCGCGCGCGTGTGCTGCCGTACCGCGTCGCTCAGCGCCTCCGCGCCGTCGAACTGGTCGGCCACCACCACCGTGACGTTCGCCGCGCGTCCGTGCCGCAGGGGGACCTGGAGCAGGGACTGCGGATCCTTGCGGCCCTCCGCGGCCGCCAGGTGGGTGAAGACGCTCGGACGGTCGAGGAGGATCCACAGCGGACGCTTGGTGTCCTCGGGCGGCGGGTGACCGGCCTGGCGGGCGCGGTTGGCCGCGATCAGACGGCGCTCCGTCTCGGTCGCCGCCCACTCCAGGCTCGCGAGCGTCCCCGCCAGCCCGCACTCGACCGCGAGGACCCCGTCCCGCCCGGTCAGGCACGCGTACTCGCCGGTGCCGCCGCCCTCGACGATGACGACATCGCCGTACTGGAGGGCCTGGAGCGCGATGGAACGCAGCAGGGTCGAGGTGCCGCTGCCCGGCTGGCCCATGACCAGCAGGTGCGGTTCGGTGGAGCGGATGCCGGTGCGCCAGACGACCGGCGGGACGTCGCGCTGCGCTTCGCCGTAGCCGAGCGGCAGCGTGCGCTGGACCTGGGTGGGGTCGGTGAAGCCGAGGACGGTCTCACCCGGGGCGGTGACGAAACGCTGGGCGGCGATGTCGGTGGGGAGCGGGGCGAGGACGGTGAGCGTGAGTTCGTTGCCCTCCTCGTCCCAGGCGAAGTGGTACTCGCGGCCGCGGCCCGACTTGGCGTGCAGCAACTGCTCGATGCGGGCCCGGGACTCGGCCTCGCCGTCGGTGAAGTACGCCGGGTAGCGGACCAGCAGATGGGTGATGCGGCCGGTGGCGTCGAATTCGTACGCGGGGAAGGCCTTCTCCCACTCGCCGCCGTGGGTGTACAGCGGGGCCGGGTCCTCGGCCGCCGAGAAGTACGGGACGAGCGCTTCGTACAGCGACTGGAGGCGCTGGGTCTGCGACTCGTCGGGTCCGTCCGGCTCCGGCGGCTTGCGGTCCCGGCCCTGCCGGGCTGCCGCCGCCATCAGGCTGATGACGGCGAGCAGCGGGCCGTACGGCACGAGCGCCACGACCAGGACCACCGAGGCCACCAGGAACAGCAGCGGTCCGCGCTTGTCCTTGGGGGTCTCGGCCCACCTGCGCCGCCCGGCCGAGGCCAGCCGGCGCAGACCACGGGTCATCGTGATCAGCGGGTGGAGGACGTCGGTGGCGCTGTCGGCCGCCGTTCGGGCCAGCTCCCGGCTCCGGGCGATCTGGGCGCTGCCTGTGCTCAGGATGCGGGGGAGGGGGCGGCGGGCCACTGCTGTCTCCTGGTGGTGCGTACGGACGGGAGGGGCGGCGTCAGAACTTGATGCCGCCCAGGAGGCTCGCGAGGCTCTCGCCGCCGGCCTTGATGCTCGGGGCGATGGCGGTGCTGGCCAGGTAGAAGCCGAACAGTGCCGAGATCAGGGCGTGTGAGGCCTTGAGCCCGTCCTTGCGGAAGAAGATGAAGACGACGATGCCGAGCAGTACGACACCGGAGATGGAGAGGATCATTGCGGTGCTCCTGGTTGTGGGGACAGTCACCATGAGTACTTCCAGGATCACAGCATGTATCCATACGACAAAAGGTGCAAATGGATGAATATTTCACGATTTCACCGAGTTGGTGGAGCCATGATGATCCTTACCTCCGGCACTTCGGGTCATCTGCCGCGCCAGCCAGTACCCTTGCGATTCACCTGAACGGTTGTATGAGAGGCGGTCCGGCCGATGACTGAAGCCCCCGACCCGGAGGTCGTGGAGCTGGCGACCAAGATCTTCGATCTGGCCCGGCAGGGGCAGACCGAGGCGCTCGTGGCGTACGTCGACGCGGGTGTTCCGGCGGGCCTCACCAACGACCGCGGGGACTCGCTCGTGATGCTCGCCGCCTACCACGGTCACGCGGACGCGGTGCGCGCGCTCGTCGAGCGCGGCGCGGCGGCCGGCGGTGTCAACGACCGGGGGCAGACGCCCCTCGCCGGTGCCGTCTTCAAGGGCGCCGCGGACGTCATCGAGGCCCTGCTGGAGGGCGGCGCCGATCCGGCCGAGGGCACCCCCTCGGCCCTCGACACCGCCCGCATGTTCGGCCGGACAGAACTGCTCGAACTGTTCGCCGCACACTGACACACATGTTCTGACCAGCGAAAACACAGACAACGGGGGAGGCGGTACAGGGCCGCCGAAATTTCGGTCGCGGCAGACGGAAGTGCCGAGTCATCATGACGTCGTGGTTCACGGACGTGATGGTCGGGCAGGTGTTGCCGCACCGCGCGGACCGTGACGCGGGTCCGCATGGGCCACCGACGAGAGGCAGAGGAAGATGGCTTACAGCAAGCAGGAAACGGCGGGCGCCCCGACGTGTTGTCACGCGGCCAGGTAATGCACGTCCCCGGTTGCGTCGACGCTTGATGTGAGGCTGTTTCCCATGTTCGATCCGGTCATAGCGCCCAGCGGCACGCTGCTCGGCCTGCTCCAGCGGGGCCGCGGCGACGGCACACTGCACGCGCTCACCGCCCCGCGCGCCGAGGCGCTCGCGGCGCTGAACCACTGCGTGCTGCGCGATCCCCGCCACGACTGGCAGGTGGAGAACCGCTCGCTGTACTACGCCCGTCTCTTCCTCGACCTCAACGGCGAGCTGGACGAGATCGAGGCGCACCTCTTCGAGGTGGACGACGTCTTCGACACCGAGGAGTCACGCACGGGCCTCGCCCTCGCCGTCCTCGGCCATCTCGCCTCCTACGGCAGGCGCGACGCGCTCCAACTGCTGCGCAGGTACGCCGCCTCGGGCTCCAACTGGGCCTGGGCGCTGGACGAACTGGCGCTGCGGGACGACGACGCCGGTCTGCGCGCCCTCGCCGCGCCCGTGCTCGCCCGCTTCGGGACCGATCCCGAGGGCGAGGCCGAGCTGGCCGCCGCCGTCCGTGACGCCTTCGAACCACGGCCATGGCGGCTGTGGGCCGACGATCCCCGCGAATCCGTCTCCACGCGTGTGCGTGCCGCCCAGGAGGCCGGCTGCTTCGACCGCTGGCAACGCCAGATGCGGCCCGCCGGGCCCCGCCCCGGGTGGAGCGTGCGGGCCGTCTTCGAATGGGCCCAGCAGGGCGTCGAGCGGGGGGCCGCGCTGCATGTGCCCGCCGCCCGCTGTCTGGCCGCCGTCGCGGGACCCGAGGACCGCTCCGACATCCTCGCGGCAGCCAAGGACGGCACCGAGGGAGCCCGGGCCACCGCGTTGCGCTATCTCGCCGACAGCAATGACCCCGTCGCCTTCGACCTGATCGAGCTGGCCGCCGCCACCGGCTCACCGGCCGTCGTGGAGGCCGCCCTCGACTCGTTCGAACGCATGCGCAGCATCGCCGCCGTCGACCGCGCTCGCGGCTGGGCCCGACGGCCCGATCCGCTGGGCGCCGCCGCCGGACGCATGCTCGCCTGTCTGGGCGGGGCACAGGACAGGGACCTCGTGCTCGCGGCCCTGCGCGAGGCCGTACGGGGCGAGGGCCCCGACGCGCCCACCCTGTGGACCCTCGTCGACGGCACCGGACGGCTCGGCATCGCCTGCGCCGCGCCCGTCCTGCGCCACATCTACCGCGAGACCGCCTCCTCCCACCTCCGCGGCCGCGCCGCCCGCGCGCTGGCCGCCACCGACCCCTCCTTCGCCACCGGTCTCGCCGTCGAGTGCCTCTGGGACTGCGAGGAGACAACCCGCGAGATCGCCGCCCGGCACGCCGAGACCGGCGACGCCCGGGTCGTGGAGCGACTGCGCCGGCTCGCCGCCGACCCCGCCGAGGAGGCCGAGGTCCAGACGGCCGTCCGCAGCCGCATCGGACCGGACGCCGCAGCCATGTGAGACCGCCCGGGCGCGCACCTCGGCCGCAGCCGTGCGAGCCCTCCCCGGGTGTGCGCCTCAGGGGCTGCCATCCTCGCCGGGTGAACCGGGGGCGACCCGCGGGTCAGGTGCGCATGGACGCCGCCTGACCCGCTCGGGTGCGCAGCGGAACGCTCATGGGACGTTCCGCGTCCGGAAAGATCCACGTTGACGCGGGCACGTCCAGCGCGGCGACAACACCTCTATGCGTGTCGTCATCGTGACCGAGTCCTTTCCCCCCGATGTGAACGGCGTGGCCCACTGCGCGCTCCAGACCGCCCGGCACCTCGTGGACCGCGGTCACCTCCCGCTCGTCGTCGCGCCGGCCACCGCGTCCGGCCCCGGGCCCGACGTGGACGCCCTCGCGCCGTGCCCCGTCGTCCGTGTCCCCTCCCTCCCCCTCCCGGGCTACCCCCAGGTCCGCGTCGCCCTCCCCAGCAGGCGCGTGGCCGCGGCGATCGCCGAGCACCGTGCCGACGTCGTCCACCTGGCCAGCCCCTTCGTCCTCGGCGTCCGCGGCATGGCGGCCGCCGCCCGGCTCGGCATCCCCGCCGTGGCCGTCTACCAGACCGACCTCGCCGGATACGCCCGCACCTACGTGCACGCCGGCGAGGCCGCCGCCTGGCGCCGCATCCGTTCCGTCCACGCCGCCGCCGACCTCACCCTCGCCCCGTCCAGCGCGTCCCTGCGCGACCTGGAGGCACACGGCGTGCCCCGGGTCGAACTGTGGCCGCGAGGCGTGGACACCGTCCGCTTCCACCCCGGCCTGCGCGACGAGGCGTTGCGCCGCCGTCTCGCCCCGGACGGGGAGGTGATCGTCGGCTACGTCGGCCGGCTCGCCCCGGAGAAGCACATCGAGCTGTTGGCCGACGCCTGCCGCCTGGAGGGCGTCAAGGTCGTGGTGGTCGGCGACGGGCCGAGCCGGCCGCACCTGGACCAGGCACTGCCCGGCGCGGTCTTCCTGGGCCGCCGCACGGGTGACGAACTGGCCCGGATCTTCGCCTCCTTCGACGTCTTCGCGCACACCGGCCCTTTCGAGACCTTCTGCCAGACCGTGCAGGAGGCCATGGCGAGCGGTGTGCCCGTCGTCGCCCCCGCCGCCGGCGGCCCGCTGGACCTGGTCGCCCACGGGTGCACCGGGTTCCTCGTCCCGCCGCGCGAGCCGGCCGCCGTACGGGACGCCGTGGCGACCCTGGCCGCCGACCCCGCACTGCGGGCCTCGTTCGGGGCAGCCGCGCGGGCCATGGTCGAGGGCCGCACCTGGGCGGCCGTCGGCGACCGGCTGATCGGCCACTACACCGCCGTGCTCAGCGGCCGGAAGACGCCGGTGGCGGCATGAGCGCGCGGCCGCTGCGGATCGTCCGCCTCGCCAACTTCGTCGCTCCCGCCTCGGGCGGCCTGCGCACCGCACTGCGCGAACTGGGCAGGGGCTACCGGGCGGCCGGGCACGAGCCCGTGCTCATCGTGCCCGGCGACCGCGCTAGCGACCGCCCGACCGAGCAGGGACGGATCATCACCCTGCCCGGTCCGCTGCTGCCCGGCACCGGTGGCTACCGCGTCCTCACCGACAGGCGGCGCGTGGCCCGGCTTCTGGAGGCACTCGCCCCCGACCGCCTGGAGGTCTCCGACCGTACGACCCTGCGCTGGACCGGTACCTGGGCGCGGCGGGCCCGCGTCCCCGCCGTGATGGTCTCCCACGAGACCGCCGACGGCGTCCTGCGCACCTGGGGCCTCCCGGAGGGCGCCGCCCGACGCGCCGCCGACGCCCTCAACATCCGTACGGCGCACGCGTACGCGCGCGTGGTGTGCACCACCGAGTTCGCCGAGTGGGAGTTCGTGCGGATCGGCGCCCGCAATGTCGTACGCGCCCCGCTGGGCGTCGACCTGGTCGAGCGGCGCCCGGCGCTGCGCGACGCGGGGCTCCGTGCCCGGTACGCGCGCGAGACCGAGACACTCCTCGTGACCTGCACCCGGCTGTCCGTCGAGAAGCGGCCCGGCACGGCCCTGGACGCCGTGGAGTCCCTCGTACGCCGGGGCAGGCGGGCGGTGCTGGTGGTGGCGGGGGACGGGCCGCTGCGGCCGCGCCTGGAACAGCGGGCCCGGGAACGGCGGCTGCCGGTCACCTTCCTCGGACACGTCTCGGACCGGGGGTTGCTCGGCGCGCTCCAGGCCTCCGCCGACGTGTGCCTGGCCCCCGGGCCCGCCGAGACCTTCGGGCTCGCCGCGCTGGAGGCCATGGCGTGCGGCACGCCGGTGGTGGTGAGCGCCTCCTCCGCGCTGCCGGAGGTCATCGGCTCGGCCGGTGCCGTCGCAGCCGACCGGGGGGCGGCCTTCGCCGACGCCGTGGACCTGCTGCTGGAACGCCCGGAGGGCGAGCGCCGCGAGAGCGCACGCGCGCGTGCGGAGTGCTTCGGGTGGGACACGGCGGTCCGGGCGTTCCTCGCCGCGCACGACGCGGAGGTCCTTCTGCGGCGCTCCGTGCCGGGGGGGCGTGGCATGAGCGGGGGTGCCTCGTGACAGCCGTGCGCTTCGTCGCCCTCGGCGACTCGCTGTCCGAGGGTGTGGGCGACCCCGTCGACGGGGGGTGGCGCGGCTGGGCCGCGCTGCTCGCCGACGGGCTCGCCGAGTCCGTCGAGTTCACCAAGCTCGCGGTGAGCGGGGCGCAGACGCGGGACGTGCTGGAGCGGCAGATGCCGGTGGGGCTGGTGTTGCGGCCGGACGTCATCTCGGTCCTCGTCGGTGTCAACGACACCCTGCGCTGCACGTTCGACATCCACGCGGTGGCCGCCCGGCTCGACGCGGTGTACGCGGCGTTCACCGGACAGGGCGCCGTCCTGCTCACGGCGTGTCTGCCCGACCCGGGTACCATGCTCGGGCTGCCCGGCGCGCTGGCGCGTCCGCTGGCCCGGCGGCAGCGGGCGGTGAACGCGGTGGTGCACGCGCTGTCCGAGCGGTACGGGGCGGTGCATCTGCACGCGGCGCAGGGGAGTTGGACCACCGACCGGGCGATGTGGAGTGCGGATCGCCTGCATCCCGGAGAGCGGGGGTATCGGCAACTGGCCGTGCGGTTCCACGCGTTGCTGGCGGAGTGGGGGATCGCGACCGGGGTGGCCCCCTCGGCCGGGCCGCGCTCTCCCGCGCCGGCGGCGTCGGCGAGCCTGTGGTGGCTGGCCACGGCGGGCACGGGGTGGGTGGCGCGGCGGTGCGCCGATCTGCTGCCCCAGCTGGTGACGCTGGCGGTGGACGAGATGCGGCATCGCGCGCGGGGGACGAGCGGGCGGCTCGATCTGCGGGCCGCGCACGCGGTGTCCGTGGCGTTGGCCGCGTTGTCCGTGCCGGAGCAGCGGGCCGAGGCGGCTTGAGTGCCGTGCCGTGCCGTGCCGTGCCGTGCCGTGTCGTGCCGGGTGCGGGGGCGTGCGGCTGGTCACGCGGTGCACGGCGCCCCTGGGCGGGTCAGCGGCGTCGTGCCTCCACGAAGCGCACCGGGGTTCCGGGCACCGCCTGTGCGGCTCCAGGGAGGTCCGTCTCGCGGACCACTGCGATCACCGGGTAGCCGCCGGTGGTCGGGTGGTCGGCGAGGAAGACCACCGGCCTGCCGTTCGGCGGGACCTGGACCGCGCCCAGGACCATGCCCTCGCTGGGCAGTTCGCCCGGCCGGGCCCGTCCCAGGGCCGGTCCCTCGGTGCGCAGGCCGATGCGGTTGCTCGCCGAGGACACCTGGAAGGTGCGGGAGGTGAAGTCCCGCACCGCTTCCGGGGTGAACCAGTCGGCTCGGGGCCCCAGCGTGACGCGGAGGACGAGCTCCGAGGGCGGCGCGGGCTGCGGAGCGGTGTCCACGCGCGTGTGGAGCGGTCCGGGCGTGCCCAGGGGGAGCACCGCGCCGTTGGTGAGGGGTGTCGGGCCCAGGCCCGACAGGAGGTCCGTGGAGCGGCTGCCCAGGACCGGCTCCACGGCGATCCCGCCGGAGACGGCCACATAACTGCGCAGCCCCGACACGGCCGTTCCCACGGTCAGCAGTGCTCCGGCCGGCACGTCGACCGGTGCGCCCCAGGCCGCCGGGCGGTCGTCCACCGTGATCCGGCAGGGGGCGCCCGTGACGGCCACGGTGACCGCCGAACGGGGGCGCAGCACACAGCCGTTGAGGGTGGTCTCCAGGACGGCCGCCTCGGGGCGGTTGCCGACCAGCCGGTTGGCGAGGGCGGCCGCCGGACCGTCCAGGGCGCCCGAGCGGGGGACCCCGAGGTGGGCGTGGCCGGGGCGGCCCCGGTCCTGGACGGTGGTCAGGGCACCGGCCCGGACGACGGAGAGGGCGCGGTCGGTCATGTCGACCTCACGAAGCGCACGCACGTCCCCGGCGACAGCAGCGCGGCCGGTACGCGCGCGTGGTCCCACAGCACGGCGTCCGTGGTCCCGATGAGCTGCCAGCCGCCCGGGGAGGAGCGCGGGTAGACGCCGGTGTACGGGCCCGCCAGCCCGACCGAGCCCGCCGGGACGGCCGTGCGCGGGGTGGCCCGGCGCGGTACGTCGTAGCGGGCCGGAAGACCGGTGAGGTAGCCGAAGCCGGGCGTGAACCCGCAGAAGGCGACCGTGAACTCGGTGCCGGCGTGGACGCGGGCCACCTCCTCGGGGGAGACGCCCCAGTGCGCGGCCACGTCGGTCAGGTCCGGGCCGTCGTACCGCACCGGGAGCTCGATGACCTCACGCGCGTGCGGGGGAGCGGGCGGGACCTCGGAGGCGGTGAGCTCGGCGGCCAGACGGGCCGGGTCGGCGAGGCCGTCGAGGAGGACCGTGCGGGCCGCCGGGACGATCTCGCGGACCGACAGCGAGCCCTCCGCGCGGCGGCGCACCAGCTCGGCGTGGAGCGCCTGGGCCTCCTCGCCCGAGGCCACCTCGACGAGCAGGGCGCGGTCGCCGACGGGAAGTGTCCTCATGCGAACGCCTCCACCCGGACGCCCGAGGACTCCAGGCGCTCCCTGACCCGTCGGGCCAGTTCCACCGCGCCAGGTGTGTCGCCGTGCAGGCACAGGGAGCGGGCCTCGACCTCGACACGGGCACCGGAGCGGGCGGTGACCGCCCGGTCCCGGGCCAGGCCCAGCGAGCGTGCCACGACCGCCTCGGGATCGGTGATCACCGCTCCCTCCCGGCCGCGGGGCACCAGCGTGCCCTCCTCGGTGTAGGCGCGGTCCGCGAAGGCCTCCGTGACGGTCTCCAGCCCCGCCTTGCCGGCGGCCGCCAGGAGGCGTGAACCGGGCAGGCCCAGCACGGGCAGCGTGGCGTCGGCGAGGAGCACGCCGCCGACGACCGCCGCGGCCTGCTCCTCGTCGTGGACGACCCGGTTGTAGAGCGCGCCGTGCGGCTTGACGTAGGACACGCGTGTGCCCGCCGCCCGGGCGAAGACCTCCAGGGCGCCGATCTGGTAGGCCACCTCGGCCGTCAGCTCGGCGGACGGCACGTCCATCGCGCGCCGCCCGAACCCCGCGAGGTCCCGGTAGGAGACCTGGGCGCCGATCCGGACCCCGCGCGCGGCCGCCAGCTCGCAGACCCGCCGCATGGTGATCGCGTCCCCGGCGTGGAACCCGCACGCCACATTGGCGCTCGTGACGACGGACAGCAGGCGCTCGTCGTCGGTGAGCTGCCAGCGGCCGAAGCCCTCGCCGAGGTCGGCGTTCAGATCGATCGAGGTCATGGAGGTCTCGTGCGTCCTTCCGGGCTGCTCAGCGGTTCTGCGTGCGGTCCGTCATCGGTTTTCCGTCGGGGCCCGGGGTCTCAGGCCACCCTGTACTGCTCGTCCCGGGCGTCCGTCAGGAACATCTGCCCGGGTGCGTGGGTGATGGCGAACGGCGGGCGCGAGGCCGTCACCACGGCCTGCGGGGTCACTCCGCAGGCCCAGAACACCGGGATGTCGTCCGGCTCGGCGTCCACCGGATCACCGAAGTCGGGGCGGCCGAGGTCGTCGATGCCGAGCCCCGAGGGATCGCCGCAGTGCACGGGGCTGCCGTGCACGGCCGGGAGCAGGCTGGTCTCCCTCAGGGCGGCCGCCAGGTGCTGCGGGGGCACCGGGCGCATGGACACCACCATGGGTCCGTGCAGCCGCCCCGCGGGACGGCACTGTCGACTGGTCACGTACATCGGAACGTTCCGGCCCTGCTCGATGTGCCGGATCGGGACGCCCGCCTCCGAAAGTGCCCACTCGAAGGTGAAACTGCACCCGATCAGGAACGAAACGAGGTCCTCACGCCAGTGTGCGCGCACGTCCGTCGGCTCGTCCACCAGCCGGCCGTCCTCCCACACCCGGTAGCGCGGGAGATCGGTGCGCAGGTCGGCGCCCTCCGCGAGGACGGTGGTCGGGTCGCCGGCGTCCGTGACGTCGAGAACCGGGCAGGGCTTGGGGTTGCGCTGGCAGAACAGCAGCATGTCGTACGCCCAGTCGGCGGGCACCGAGATCAGGTTGACCTGGGTGTGGCCGGCCGCGACTCCGGCGGTGGGGCCGGTCAGGCCCGCGCGGAAGCGGGCGCGTGCCTGGACCGGGCTCCACGCGTGCGCGTGCTCGTCGACGAGGGTCAGGGGGCGGTCTTCCGTGCGGTTCACGCGAGTTCCTTCCCACGGGTCTCCGGCAGTCCGAGCAGGGCCAGCGCGGCGATGCCGTAGCCGATGGCGCCGAAGACCAGCGCCCCGCCCACGCCCCAGCTGTCGGCCAGGAAGCCGACGGTCGTCGGGAAGACCGCGCCGATCGCCCGGCCCGCGTTGTAGGTGAAGCCCTGCCCCGAGCCGCGCACCGCCGTCGGGTACAGCTCGCTCAGATAGGACCCGAAGCCGCTGAAGATCGCCGACATGCAGAACCCGAGGGGGAAGCCGAGGACGAGGAGCCAGGTGTCGGCCCCGCTCGGGATGTTGCCGTAGGCCACGATGCACACGGCCGACAGCAGGGCGAACAGCCAGATGTTGCGCCGCCGGCCCAGCCGGTCTGTGAGGTAGCCGCCGGTGAGGTAGCCGAGGAAGGCCCCGGAGATCAGGAACGTGAGGTAGCCGCCGGTGCCGACGACCGACAGTCCGCGGTCGCTCTTGAGGTACGTCGGCACCCAGGTGGCGAGCGTGTAGTAGCCGCCCTGGACGCCGGTGGACAGCAGCCCCGCGAAGATCGTCGTACGCAGCAGGTCCGGTTTGAAGATCGCCGCGAAGGAGCCCTTGCCGGCGCTCTTCTCGCGCACCGCGATCGCCTCCGGGGCGTCCTGGACCCGGCGCCGCATCCAGACGACGAGCAGCGCGGGCAGCGCGCCGGTCCAGAACATCACGCGCCAGGCCGTGCCGTCGTCGAAGACCGAGAACACCAGCGTGTACATGATCGCCGCCAGGGCCCAGCCCACGGCCCAGGAGCTCTGGATCGCGCCCAGGGTGCGGCCGCGGTGCCTGGCGCTCGCGTACTCGGCGACCAGGATGGCGCCGACCGCCCACTCGCCGCCGAAACCGAGGCCCTGAAGGGCGCGGAAGACCAGCAGCGACTCGAAGTTCGGGGCGAAGCCGCAGGCCACGGTGAAGACCGCGTAGGTGACCACCGTGATCATCAGTGCCCTGACCCGGCCGACCCGGTCGGCGAGCACCCCGGCGAGGGCGCCGCCGATACCGGAGGCGAGCAGGGTGACGGTGGTGAAGAGCCCGGTCTGGCCGCTGTCGAGGCCGAAGTACGCGGCCAGCGCGACCATGCTCAGCGGGAGCGTGAAGTAGTCGTAGGAGTCGAGGGCGTAGCCGCCGAACGCACCGGCGAAGGCGCGGCGGCCGCGCGGGCCGAGTGCGCGGAACCAGCCCAGCGCCCCGTCTTCGGCGGGGCCGTCGGTCGCCGTTGCCTGGTCGGTCAGGGCCTGAGGGGGTGGGGTCGTGCTCATGGGCACCTCGCAGAGGGAGGACGGAGGTAGCGGAGCTGCACCGTGCGGTGATGAGCAACGTAGAGGATCGTTCAACGATCCTTCAATACCCCTGTTGTTTCGTTCTCGTGTCTGCGGTTGAATTCCGGGCATGGCAGAGCAGCTGAGCGGACTGGCCGACGACCGTGCCCTCCTGGGCCGTACCAGCACGGCCGAGCGGGTCTCGGACATCCTCAGGAGCCGTATCGCCGAGGGCTACTTCCCGCCGGGGACCCGGCTGTCCGAGGACAGCATCGGCGGGGCGCTCGGGGTCTCCCGCAACACCCTGCGCGAGGCGTTCCGGCTGCTCACGCATGAACGACTGCTCGTCCACGAGCTCAACCGCGGGGTGTTCGTACGGGTCCTGGCGGTCGAGGACGTGGAGGACATCTATCGCACCCGCGCGCTCGTGGAGTGCGCCGTCGTCCGCGGGCTGGGCGAACCGCCGTACGCCCTGGACGCGCTCGCCGAGGCGGTCGGCGAGGGGCAGCGGGCGGTGCGCGAAGGTGACTGGAAAGCGCTGGGCACCGCCAACATCCACTTCCACCGCGAGCTCGTCGCCCTCGCGGGCAGCGAACGCACCGACGAACTGATGCGCAGCGTCTTCGCCGAACTCCGGCTCGCCTTCCACGTCGTCGACGACCCCAAGGCCCTCCACGAGCCGTACCTGGCCCGAAACCAGCAGATCCTCGGCGCGCTCCAGGCGGGCGACAGGGAAGAGGCGGAACGCCTGCTCGCCGTCTACCTCTCCGACTCCTTGGGGCGTGTGGTCGAGGTGTACAGGCGAAGAGTGGGCGAGGACACCTAGCCAGGGGCGCGGGGAACTGCGCGACAAGCCCCCACCGGCCCGCAGACGACGAACAACCGGTGGTCACCCGTCCAACCGCCGGAGGCGATCCGCGCCGTTTGGGGAGTTGTCAGACCGAGGACCTAGTCTGTGCACCGTGACTTCGCCTGCGACGACGGACAGCGTTCCGCCCCAGTTCAGCGCGGGGCCGCGCCCCGCACCGGGCCCGGCCGCCGACGAGGGACTGGCGCGTCGGCTGCGCGCGCTCGCCTGCACCGCGCCGCTGCACGACCTCGACGCCCGCAAGGCCAACCTCGCGGGCGAGTACTCGGTGTACGGCATGGCGGAGGTGGCCCTCGCCGCCATCGACCTGGTCACCCTGAACATGGACTTCGACACCGGCGCCGACCACGACCAGATCGTCGCCCGCCTCATCCCGCGCATCGCCGCCCAGGCCCCGCAGCGGCCCGTCGTCGAGCACGAGCGCGTGGCCCGCTGGGTCCTGGAGAACCTGATCAACGTCGGCAGCGTCGACCGGGGATTCCGCGCGGTCTACGGCACGTTCGCCCCGGACGGCACCTATGTCCGGCGCGACTACGACTTCAAGCTGATCGAGGAGGTGCCGGGCCCCGGCGGCTCGGTGTACCTCCGGACCACGGACGAGGCGGTCAACGTCCTCGTCGGTGCCCTCGACACCGACGTCACCAGCGCCCAGATCGCCGCCGAGGTCAAGCTGGAGGTGCTGATCAGCCGGGGCCGCCTGGCCGACGCCCAGCTCGCCGCGGAGCAGGCCCGGTACCGCACCGTGCAGTACTCCGAGACCCTGCGCAGGGCCCTGGACGCCACCCGCCGCAACGTCCGGGCCGTCGACTGGCTCAACTCCGTGCCCGACATGATCGCCGAGGCCCTCGACCACGTCGCCGACCGGTACCGCCACGAGAACGCGATCCTGACCAACATCCGCAAGGCGCGGGACGAGTCCGAGGACGCCGAACAGAAGCGGCGCACCGCCGAGCTCGTGGACATCGTCAAGGACTGCATCCGGCGCCACACCCAGCTCCAGTCCCGGCTCCTGGAGGCGGGCCCGCTCTTCCGTGCCGAGCAGGACCGGCAGGCCTTCGCCACCCCCATGACGACGTCCGGGACGGACCTGTACGGCCACCTCCTCGCGCCGGTGCTGCCGCTTCCGCTGGAGCAGGCCACGCGGGTCACCGACGCGTTCTTCGCGCACGGGACGGGCCTGCGGACACCGGTGTCGGTCCGGGTCGGCGACCTCGTCGACATACTGCTGACCCCGCCCATGGAGCGGGAGCACCTGGGCGCGGAGATGCCGGAGCCGGACCTGATCGCCACGCCCGACGACAGCCGCTTCAGCGAGGAACAGCTGGCGGCCGCGAAGGAGTTGCTGGACCTGCCGGCGGACGCGCCGCGGCGGCTCTCCGGACTGCTCGCCGAGGCCCGCAGGATCGGCGGGTTCGATCTCGCCTACCTGGTCGCCCTGTTGGCGATCCACGCGGCCAGCCCCGCCGTCGGCACCGCCTACCGCCAGGGCGAGGAGAAGCTGCTCTTCGCGGTGGACGACGGGACGGAACTGGACGATCCGGACTTCGGCGGCGCCGACCTCATCGTCGGCACGGCCCTGCTGGACGCCGTGGGGATGGCGGCGGACCGGACGGAGGCGGCATGAGTGAGGTCAGCACCACCCGAAGCGGCATGAGCGAGATCAGCCCCTCCGGAGGCTGCATGAGTGAGATCAGCCCCTCCCGAAGCGGCATGGGTGAGGTCAGTACCTCCGGAAGCAGCACGTGTGAGGTCAGCCCCTCCAAAGGCGGCACGAGTGAGCAGAAGCGTGACAAGGAGCCCCAGCCGTGAGTGAGCATGTCGAGTGGAGCGACCCGGAGGTCCCGACCCCGTCGGCGCCCGCCGCCGTCACCCCCGCCGACGCCGCCGACGCCGCTCGGCTCGTCGCCTTCGGACTACAGCCCAAACTGCAGCCCGCGCGGGACCAGGAGTACGCCGAGCTGCTGCGGCGCTACCGGGAGGACCCGCCGTTCGCGCGGCTCGCCGACGCCGTGGCCGCCGGACTCGGACTGGTCGTCCTCGAGGTCTCCCCCCGCGCGGGGATGGCCGTGACCGCCGCCGAGGACTCCGTGTTCGCCGTCCGCATGGGGGACTACGCGCGTCGTACGTCCGCCGACGGCGGCGACCGGTTCCTGCACGGCCTCGCCCATCTCGCCCTCGCCGCCATGGCGTTCCCGCGCCCCGAGGACCTCGCCGACGACGGATACATCGGGCGCGTCTCGGTCAACGGCGTCGACGCCTTCGTACGACAGGCCTGCCGACGCCTGGAGGAGCGGGCCGAGGAGGTCGGGGAGAACACCGACCCGGCCACCGACGCCCCCGGGCTCGAAGCTGCCTGGCGGATCTGGGCCAGACGCAGCGCGGCCGGTGCGACCAAGGACGCCCGCCGGCTCGCCGGGTCCACGACCGGCATCGTCGGCAAGGCCGCCGCGTTCCTCACCGACTCCGGCTTCCTCCAGCGCACCGGGGACGACAACGGCGGTACCTACCGGACCACGGCTCGTTACCAGCTCCAGGTGCGGGACATGGCCGCAAGCGCCGCCATGACCGAGCTCCTGGAGCTGGGGGTCGTCCCGGTCACCGACGGCACACCGACGCTGCTGCCCCCCGAGGACGGCGACGACCTGGAGCTGGCGGCCGATGCCGGACTGCCGTTCCACTCCTGAACTTCCCTGATCTGCCGAAGACTTACGAGAGTCCGCCATGTACGAGCTGTCCCGGGTCCGCCTCTACTCCATCGGCCCCGCCGGTGCGCGCTACGCCGACACCGTGCTTGACCTGCGCGGCGTCGGCGCGGAGGTGCCCGACCCCGCGCCCACCCAGGCGGAGTTCTTCGAGGAGGAGCCCGTCGGCCCGCCGCGCCGGCCCGCGCCCGCCGGAGTGCTCCTCCTGGAGAACGGCGGCGGCAAGTCCGTCCTGCTCAAGCTGATCTTCTCGGTGATGCTGCCGGGCCACCGCAACACCCTGGGCGGTGCCAGCTCCGGCGTGCTGAGGAAGTTCCTGCTGGCGGACGACTGCGGACACGTGGCCCTGGAGTGGCAGCACACCCTGACCGGCGAGTGCGTCGTCGTCGGCAAGGTCAGCGAGTGGCGGGGGCGCCAGGTGTCCAACGACCCGCGGAAGTTCGCCGAGGCCTGGTACTCCTTCCGGCCCGGACCGGGCCTCAGCCTCGACAACCTGCCCGTCGCCGAGTCCACCGCCGTCCGGCCGCCCGCCGAGGGCCAGTCGGCCGCCCGGGGCCGCCGCCGCACCATGAAGGGCTTCCGGGACGCGCTCACCGAGGCGGGCAAGGCGTACCCGCACCTGGAGGTGCACTGGGAGGAGATCCACGACCGCTGGATCGAGCACCTCGGTGACCTCGGCCTGGACCCCGAACTCTTCCGCTACCAGCGGGAGATGAACGCCGACGAGGGCGAGGCCGCCGGCCTGTTCGCGGTGAAGAAGGACTCCGACTTCACCGACCTGCTGCTGCGCGCCGTGACCGACACCCGTGACACCGACGGGCTCGCCGACCTGGTCAGCGGGTTCGGGAACAAGCTCGGGCGACGCGCCGAGCTCATCGCCGAACGGGACTTCACCGCCGGGTCCGTGGACCTGCTGGGCCGGATCGTCGAGGCCGCCGAGACCCGCTCACGCGCGCGTGACATCCACACCGCCGCCGAACGCCGTACCCGGACGCTGGCCCGCCGGCTGTCCGCACGGGGCGTCCAGGAGCGCGTCCGGGCGGCGGACCTCGCCCAGCGGGTCACCGCTGCCGCGTACGCCGTCACCCACGCCGAGGCGGGCCGCGAGCGCAGTGCGCTCATCGCCGCCGAACTCGCCTACCGGCACGCCTCCCTGGCGCTCGCCGCCGCCGAGAAGTCGGCCGCGGCCCAGAAGCGCGAACTCGCCGAGGCGCGCACGCTGCACTCCGCCTGGCAGGCCGCCGAGGCCGTCCTGCGCCACCGGGCCGCCGCCGACCGGGTCGCGCGCGTGGCCGCCGCCATCCAGGAGGCCGAGCGGGACGCGGCCCCCGCGCTCGCCGCCCGCGCCAAGGCCGCCGTCGATCTCGTACGCGCCCTGCACGCGGCCGCCGAGAGCGCCGAGACGCTCGCCAACGAGGAGGAGGAGCGGTCCGCGGCCCTCCAGGAGGTCGGCGAGTCCGCGTACCGGGACTCCACCGCGGCCGCCACGGAGGCACAGCGCGCCCGCAGTGAGATCGGGCATCTGCGCCAGCGGCTGAGCGAGGTCGAGCAGGAGACCGCCGAGGCGGTCCGCGCGGGCTGGCTCGACGACAGCGCGCCCGACGCCGACCCCGCCCGCGCGGCCCTCGCCGCGAGCGACGCCGAGAAGACCGCCGTCGCCGCCTGGGACACCGCCCGCGAGGCCGCGAACCGGGCCGCCGAGCACGCGCGCGAGGCGGCCGCCGCCGAAGCCCGCGCCGAACTCACGGCCGCCCGCGCGGAGGACGCGGCCACGGCGGCGGCGCGCTCCTACGAGGCCGAACGGCGCCTGGCCGAAGGGCTGGCGCAGGAGGAGCGGCTCGCGGAGCTGCTCAGCCTGACCGGGAACCCCGGGCTTCCGGCCGGAGTACCGGCGCAGCGCACGGGCGCCGAGGACGCCGGAAAGGGCGGCGCGGCCGGCCAGGAGGGTGCCGTCACCGACGCCGGTCTCACCCCCGAGGACCTCGACCGGTTCGCCGACGAGCTGCGCGAGCTGCTCGACGACTCCGTCTCCTCGGCCGAACGCCAGCTCTTCGAACTGCGTACGGCCGCCGCCGACGACTCCCGGATCCTCGGCGCGCTCGGCGACGGCGGACTCCTGCCGCCGGGGCCGGACGTCCTGGCCACGGTCGAGTTCCTCGGCGAGAACGGCATCCCGGCCCTGCCCGGCTGGCGCTACCTCGCCCAGGCCGTCGACCCCGCCGACCACGCGCGCGTGCTGGCCGCCCGGCCCGAACTGGTCGACGGCGTCATCATCACCGACCCCGACACCCACGCCCGGGCCCGCGAGGCCCTGAACGACGCGGCCCTGCTCCCGCGCTCCGCCGTCGCCGTCGGTACCGCCGCCGCCCTGCTGGCGCCGACCCCGGCCACCGACTCGCAGAGCGCGGACGTCTTCCTCGTACCGCCGAACCCGGCCATGCACGACGAGCACGCCGCCGACGAGGAGCGCCAGGCGCTGCGCGCGCGGGCCGGCGAGCGGGACGAGGAGATCCGAACCCTCGCGGCCCGCCTCGGCAAGGACCGTGAACTGGCCGCCCGGCTCGCCTCCTGGCGCACCGGCTGCCCGGCCGGCCGTCTCGTCGAACTGGCGCAGGCCGCCCGGGACACGCGCGCGTTCGCCGAGGAGGCGGAGGCCGAGCTCGCCGAGGCGCGCACGGTCCGGGCCGAGGCCGACGAAGCCGCCGCCGAGGCCGCGCAGACACGTGACGAGCGACAGGAGGCCGCGCAGAAGGCCCGGCGCGCCGCCGACGCCCTCGCCGGTCTGGCCTACCGGCTGCGCGAGCGGTCCGGCTGGCAGGCCAAGCTGCGCGAACTGGCCGACGAGGCCACCGAGTCGGAAGCCCGCGCCCAGACCTGTCTGGACCGCGCGCGGGCCGCCGACGAGGACCGGCGCGGGGCCCAGCGCGCCGCCGACGACGCCCGCCGCACCGCGCGTGCGCTGCGCGCCGAACGCGCCGAGATCGCCGGCGCCCCGGACGACGTACCGGACAGCGACCCGGATGCCTCCAAGGCGTCCCTGCCCGCCCTCCGCGAGGCCTACCGGGCCGCTTCCCGGCTCTACGAGAAGGTGGGCGTCGGCGCCGACCTGCGGGCCGAGCAGGCGCGGGCGGAGAGCGACGAGAGCGCGGCCCTCGCCGAACTGGACCGGCTGAGCAACAAGGTCCGCACGCGCGCGGAGCAGTTGCTCCAGTCGCCCGACGGCTCCGACGGGCCCTCCCGGCAGGCCGCCGCCGCCCGCGCGGAGGAGCTGGTGCAGCTCCTGGAGACCCGCATGTCGACCGCGAGCGAGCAGCTCGGACGGTTGCGCGGCGAGGCCGAGCGGCACGCCCCCGAGGACGGCGAGGCGCACACCGAGCTGTCACCGGAACTGGAGCCGCGCGACGCCGAGCACGCGCAGGCGCTGCTGCGCACGGCCACCGCCGAACTCGCCTCCCGCACCGAGGCGCTGGCGCAGGCCAGGGAGGCGCACGCGGAGCTGCTCGGCTCCCACCGGGCCGCCGAGGACGCGGCGGGCGGTTTCGACGAGATCGCCGCGATGCTCCGCGACCTGTTGCGCGAGCACGCGATGGAGGACGAGCAGGACGAGCCGGAGCCGTACCCGGGCAGCCCCGAGGAGGCCCGGCAGGCCGCCGCCGAGGCCCGTCGGTCGCTGCGTGGCTGTGCCGCGGACCTCTCCGCCGCCGAGGCCGCCGTGCGCGAGGCCGGCGACGTCCTGGTCCGGCACGCCAACTCCACGCGCTACGAGCAGGTCCGCACCCCCGCCCGGCAGCAGATCCGGGAACTGCCCGCGTCCGCGCTGCCCGAGCACGCGCAGAAGTGGGCGGACGCCTTCGCGCCCCGACTGCGGGTGCTCACCGACGAGTTGGCACAGCTGGAGCGGAACCGGGACTCGATCGTGGACCGGCTGCGGGGGCTCGTGGAGTCCGCGCTCGCCACCCTCAGGTCCGCGCAGCGGCTGTCCCGGCTGCCGGAGGGGCTCGGCGAGTGGTCCGGGCAGGAGTTCCTGCGGATCCGCTTCGAGGAACCCGACCAGGCGACGCTCACCGAGCGGCTCGGCGAGGTCATCGACGAGGCGACCAGGGCCGCCGTGAAGAAGAACTCCGACCTGCGGCGCGACGGAATGTCCCTGTTGCTGCGGGGAGTCGCGGCGGCGCTCCAGCCCCGAGGGGTGGCCGTGGAGATCCTCAAGCCGGACGCCGTGCTGCGCGCCGAGCGGGTGCCCGTGGGACAGATGGGCGACGTGTTCTCCGGTGGCCAGCTGCTCACCGCGGCCATCGCGCTGTACTGCACGATGGCGGCCCTGCGGTCCAACGACCGGGGCCGGGACAGGCACCGGCACGCCGGCACGCTGTTCCTGGACAACCCGATCGGGCGGGCCAACGCGACGTATCTGCTGGAGCTCCAGCGGGCCGTGTCGGACGCGCTGGGCGTCCAGCTCCTATACACCACGGGGCTGTTCGACACGACGGCACTCGCCGAGTTCCCCCTGGTCATCCGTCTGCGCAACGACGCGGACCTCAGGGCCGGCCTGAAGTACATCAGTGTGGAGGAGCACCTCCGCCCGGGCTTGCCCCAGCAGCCGCAGGCGGGCGAGGCGGGACACAGCGAGATCACGGCGACCCGGATGTTCAAGCGTCCGACGCCTGTCACGCCGTAGAGGACGCGCCGAAAGCGACGCGCGGACGCGCTGTGAAGAACACGCCGTAAAGGACGCGGGGCCGCACCAGTGGGTGTCGGCCCCGCCGTATGAGCGCGCCGATCCGTGACGGACGCGCGCTCGCCGGGCTCAGGAGTGGGACAGCCGCCCCGTGCTGCCGCCCTGACGCCGTATCCGCTCCTGGGTCCGCTCCGTGATCCGGGCATGGCGCCGGGCCTTGCGGCGCTCGCGGCGCAGCGCGCGGGCCGTGCTGCTCGGGGTCGACACCACGCCGTGACGCTGGTTCCACACCTGGCGGGTCACCCAGACGTCCAGGGCGCCCCAGGTGGCCACAACCGTGCTGGCCACGCTGCTGAGCACCATCGGGAACGCCAGCCAGGAGCCGGCCATCGTGCACAGGAAGGCCACCATCGCCTGGAGCAGGGTCACCGCGATGATGAGCACCGCCCGCACCGCGGAGGTCCGCACCGGGTCCGGCAGCCGTCGCCTGCGCGCGGGTTCCTCGACCCACAATGGCCGGTACGGCTCCTCGTGTGCCGCGGCGCGCCCGCCGGGCACGTCCGATCGCGCCGGTGCGTCATGACCCCGCGCCCCGGGGCGCCGTGGCGTCGCCGGACTCGCTGTCCTCACGCCGGTCCCCGGCGCCTCCTGCCGTTCCGCCGTGCCCATCACCGTGTCACTCCCCACCGCCGGCAGACCCCCCGTCCCGGTGTCCGTGGACCGGGCCTCAAGGGTGGCTGCCCGGCTTGCGCTGCTTTACGCCGCCCAGTTGCAGATGCGGCTCCTGTGGCCGAATCCACCGCCATTTCCCGAAGAGAAGGACGAACAAGACTCCTTCAAGATTCCCGCGTGCCCCCAGAGAAACGAAAAAATCCAGCCAACCACCCACCCTGAGCGGTCGGTTCCGGTCCGACACGACTCGCCTGGTCGCAGGAGGCAATCTCCCGCAAAGGCGGGACAACTCCCCATGTCCCGATCCCGGGGCGCACGTTCTGGTTCCGGACGCAACTTCGAGTTACGTGTGCGTCGGTAGTAGGCTCGCGCCGTTTGTTGACGTACATGTGTGCCCCCGGCCGGCGGGGGTCGAGCTGGGGGAGGCCATGCGCTTTCGCGGGAAGTCCATCCGCCGGAAGATCGTGGCGCTGCTTCTCGTGCCGCTGGTGTCCCTGATCGCGGTGTGGGGCTTCGCCACGGTGCTGACGGGACGTGAGGTCGCCCGGCTCTTCGAGGTGTCGACCGTCACGGAGAAGCTCGGTTATCCCATCGAGGACACCGTGCGCGTGCTCCAGCAGGAACGCCGCCAGACGCTCGTCTACCTGGCCGATCCGCGCGCGTCGGACGCCCTGTCCGCGCTGCGCGGCACGCGGGACGCCTCGGACGAGGCCATCGCCAAGTTCCGCCGCAACGCCCGCGACCCCGACGTCCGCGACGGCATGGACCAGGACGACGACGAACGCCTCACCGCCGTCCTGGACGCGTTCGACGGCATCGAGTCGCTGCGCCGGACCGTCGAGGACGGCACCGTCTCCAGGCTGCAGGCCCTCGACCAGTACAACCGCCTGGTCGACCCCGCCTACGCCCTCCTCGCCACCCTCGACGGCATCGACAACGTCGAACTGGACAAGCAGGCCAGGGCGCTGGTCAACATCTCCCGTGCCCGCGAACTGCTCTCCCGCGAGGACGCCCTCCTCGGTTCCGCCCTGGTGGTGGGCAAGCTCACCCGCGACGAGATCCGAGACGTCTCCGACCTGATCGCCCAGCGGAACCTGCTGTACGACACCACCCTGGCCGTGCTGCCGACCTCGGAGCGCGAGCGCTACGAGCGCTTCTGGAAGAACGCCGGCACCGCTCCGCTGCGCGCCGCCGAGAAGTCCGTCGTCGGCGCCGAGCCCGGCACGGCCGGCGACGTCAGCGCCAAGAGCTGGGACGCCGCCGCGGGCAACGTCCTCGACGAACTCGCCAAGCTCGACGACCAGGCGGGCGACCGCCTCCAGGACCGCGTCCGGCCGGACGCGATGGCCGTCATCGTCAAGGCGGCCGCCGTCGGCGTCCTCGGTCTGATCGCCCTCCTGTTCTCCCTCGTGCTGTCCGTGCGCGTCGGCCGCGGCCTCATCCGCGACCTGCGGCAACTGCGCCTGGAGGCCCACGAGGCGTCCGGCGTACGGCTGCCCAGCGTGATGCGCCGCCTCTCGGTGGGCGAACAGGTCGACATCGAGACCGAGGTCCCGCGCCTGGAGTACGACAAGAACGAGATGGGCGAGGTCGGCCAGGCCCTCAACACCCTCCAGCGTGCCGCCGTGGAAGCCGCCGTCAAGCAGGCCGAGTTGCGCGCAGGCGTCTCCGAGGTCTTCGTCAACCTCGCCCGGCGCAGCCAGGTCCTGCTGCACAAGCAGCTCACCCTGCTCGACACCATGGAGCGCCGCACCGAGGACACCGACGAACTCGCCGACCTGTTCCGCCTCGACCACCTGACGACCCGTATGCGCCGGCACGCCGAGGGCCTGGTGATCCTCTCCGGCGCCGCCCCCTCCCGGCAGTGGCGCAAACCCGTCCAGCTCATGGACGTCGTCCGCGCGGCCGTCGCCGAGGTCGAGGACTACGAGCGCATCGAGGTCCGCCGGCTGCCCAAGGTGGCCGTGACCGGCCCCGCCGTCGCCGACCTCACCCATCTCGTGGCCGAACTCCTGGAGAACGCCACGGTGTTCTCCCCGCCGCACACCGCCGTCCAGGTCCTGGGCGAGCGCGTCGCCAACGGCTTCACCCTGGAGATCCACGACCGCGGACTCGGCATGGCCGCCGACGCGTTGCTCGACGCCAACCTCCGGCTCGCCGAGACGCCCGAGTTCGAGCTGTCCGACACCGACCGGCTGGGCCTGTTCGTGGTCAGCCGGCTCGCCCAGCGGCAGAACGTCCGGGTCTCGCTCCAGCCCTCGCCGTACGGCGGCACCACGGCGGTCGTCTTCATCCCCGACGCGCTGCTGACCGACGACGTCCCCGACACCAACGGCATCGGCTTCCGCCTCGACCGCCCCCGGCCGTCGAAGGAGGCCGAGCTGGAGGAGGCCCAGCGCGTCTCGCTCACCCGGCGGCCGGCCCAGCTCACGCCCGCGATCCTCGACGGTCCGGTCGAGCTGGAGGCTCCGGTCGACCTGGACACCCTGAACGACCTGCCGGGCGTGCTCGACGGCGAGGACAGCGAGCGCGGCGGACTGTTCCGGCCGCGCCGCTCCCTGGCCCAGGTCGACGACGGGACCCCCGGAACCGACGCGGCGGGCATCGGCGAGGACGTCCCGGGCGCTCCGGTGTCCCTGTCCCGCCGCCGGGCCACCAAGCTGGTCAGCTCCCACGGGCGCCCGGTCACCGACGAACACACGGGACGCGACGACACGGACCGGACGCCGACGGCCGGACCGGGCGCGTCCCGAGCGCAGCCGGGCCCCTCGGCGGGGCCGGCGCGCTCCGAGCCTCCGACGCTGCCGAGCCGCCGTCGTGCCGCGGCCCTGCGCCGGAGCACCGATGTGGCCGGCCCCCACGACGAGCTGACGGAGACCCGGGCGTTCCCGGCTCCCGGGGCACCGGCTCTGCCCCGGCGCACCCGGCGTGCCGAGATCGCGTCCAGCGGACCGGCCACGGAGGACACGGCCACGGGCGCCACCGGCGTACCGGGTGCGGGTACGACCGCTCCCGGCGCCGCGGACGCCCTCGGACGGGGTGGGGTCGCCCACGGCACCGCCGGGACGTCCGGCTCGGGCAGGCCGCCGCTGGGCGTCCCCCGGGGAACCCAGGACGCTGCCTCGGGGTCTGCCCCGCTGCCCCGCCGCGTGCGCCAGGCCAACCTGGCCCCGCAGCTCAAGCAGGCCCCCGAGCGGCGCCCCCAGAACCAGCCGGAGCCCGCCGAACGGGACGCCGACGAGGTACGCAGCCGCATGGCCTCGCTCCAACGGGGCTGGCAGCGCGGCCGCGAGGAGAACGCCGGGAGCGACGACACGTCCGGCGGCACAGCACCACAACGAACGACTAAGGGGGACGGTCGATGACCGCACCGAAGGCGACCGACAAGTCCGGCGAGCTCAACTGGCTCCTCGACGACCTGGTGGAGCGCGTCGCGAGCATCCGCAAGGCCCTGGTGCTCTCCAGCGACGGCCTCCCGACCGGCGTGTCCCAGGACCTGACCCGCGAGGACAGCGAGCACCTCGCCGCCGTGGCGTCCGGTTTCCACAGCCTGGCCAAGGGCGTGGGCCGGCACTTCGAGGCGGGCAGCGTCCGGCAGACGGTCGTGGAACTGGACGACGCCTTCCTGTTCGTGACGGCCGCGGGCGACGGCAGTTGCCTCGCCGTCCTCTCGGACGCCGACTCGGACGTGGGTCTCGTCGCGTACGAGATGACACTCCTGGTCAAGCGGGTCGGCGCGCATCTCGGTGCCGCCCCGCGCACCGATCTGCCCCAGGGCGGGTAGTGAGATGGCATGAGCACAGACGGTCAGGGAAGAAGCCACTGGTTCGACGACGAGGCCGGACCCGTGGTCCGTCCGTACGCCATGACGCGTGGCCGCACCACGAGTGCCGGTCAGCACCGTCTCGACCTGATCGCGGTCGTCGTGGCCGAACCCCACACGGACGACCCCGAAGGGGACCACTCGCTGTCCCCCGAGCACGTGGACATCGTCGACCTGTGCCGGGAGAACCCGCAGTCGGTCGCCGAGCTGTCCTCCGAACTGGACCTGCCCATAGGGGTCGTACGCGTCCTGGTGGGTGACCTCGTCGCCTCGGAGTGGGTCCATGTGAACCGGCCGGTGCCGCCCGCGGAGCTCCCGGACGAGAGCATCCTGCGGGACGTGATCAACGGCCTGCGGGCCCTGTGACCGCCCCTCCCGGGCGCCGCTCGCCGGTGCCGCGAGGCACGCACGGGCGGCGTCCGGGCGCGGTGCCGATCCGCCCGGCCGACGCGCGCGCCCGCGGGGCTGTCCCGTCGGCAGGCGGCGGGCGCCGGCCCGCCCCTGGCCTATGATCTGACAGATCGTCGACGACCCTCCGCGGACGGCCCGCCCCGCCCCGCGGAGACGGTTTTGAGCAGTGCGATCGGGGAGACGGACGTGACGACTTTCCGGCAGCTCCGGCGCGGCCGAGGTGACCGTCACCGGCACCACGGGACGGTGGCCTCAGAGGCAGTCGTGCCCGCCGCCCGGACCCACCGGCATGCCGGACACCGCGCCGGCCCAGGCCGGTCCCGGCGACGTCCGCGCCATCGAGACCTCCGGCGGCGCAGGCCGTGGCCCGCCGTCGCCCCAACACCCCCACCTGGCAGGAGAAGAGACCAATGATCTTCGGGCGTTCTGAGCGCGGCAAGCCCCCGGTCGAGCCCGTCACGCTCAAGATCCTGGTGGCCGGCGGCTTCGGCGTGGGCAAGACCACGTTTGTGGGCGCGGTCAGCGAGATCAGGCCGCTGCGCACCGAGGAACTGCTCACCGAGGCAGGGCGCCCGGTCGACGACACCAGCGGTGTCGAGGGCAAGCGGACCACCACCGTCGCCATGGACTTCGGGCGCATCACCCTGCGCGAGGACCTGGTGCTGTACCTGTTCGGCACCCCCGGACAGGAACGGTTCTGGTTCATGTGGGACGAGCTCTCCGAGGGCGCCCTGGGCGCCGTCGTGCTCGCCGACACGCGCCGCCTGGAGGACTGCTTCGCGGCCGTCGACTACTTCGAGCGCCGCTCCATCCCGTTCATCGTCGGCGTCAACTGCTTCGAGGGAGCGATCCGTTACCCCGAGGAGGACGTACGGCAGGCCCTCGACCTCGACGAGGACGTGCCGGTCGTGCTGTGCGACGCCCGGGACAAGCAGTCGGTCAAGGAGGTGCTCGTGGGCGTCGTCCAGCACGCGATGGCGTACTCCGCGCGCCGCCGGCAGACCGTCACCACCTGAGGAGCGGGAAGCGGCCCGTACCCCCGCCGACTGGGGTACGGGCCGCGGCTGGAGGGCACCACGCGCGCGTGCCTAGTTGTCGCCGCCCTCCTCCCACCCGAAGCTCTTCTCCACGGCCTTGCGCCAGTTGTGGTACTCGCGGTCGCGGACGGACGCCTCCATGTCCGGAGTCCACTCGACGTCCTTCTGCCAGTGGGACTTCAGCTCGTCCAGGTCGTTCCACACGCCCGTGGCCAGCCCGGCGGCATAGGCGGCACCGAGACAGGTGGTCTCGGAGATCTTCGGCCGGACCACCGGCACGTCCAGCACGTCCGCCTGGTGCTGCATGAGCAGGTTGTTCCTGGTCATGCCGCCGTCCACCTTCAAGGTGGTGATGCGCACCCCGGAGTCCTGGTACATGGCGTCCACGACCTCGCGCGTCTGCCAGCTGGTCGCCTCCAGCACGGCCCGCGCGAGGTGCGCCTTGGTGACGTACCGCGTCAGGCCCGTGACGACCCCGCGCGCGTCGGAGCGCCAATAGGGCGCGAACAGGCCGGAGAAGGCGGGCACGATGTACGCGCCGCCGTTGTCCTCGACGCCGGCCGCGAGGGGCTCGATCTCGTCGGCGGTACGGATGATGCCGAGCTGGTCGCGGAACCACTGGACCAGGGCGCCCGTGATGGCGATGGAGCCCTCCAGGCAGTAGACCGGCGCCTCGGAGCCGATCTTGTAGCCCATCGTCGTCAGCAGGCCGTTCTTCGACGGCACCGGCCGGTTTCCCGTGTTGAGCAGCAGGAAGGAGCCGGTGCCGTAGGTGTTCTTCGCGGTGCCCACGTCGTAGCAGGCCTGCCCGAACACCGCGGCCTGCTGGTCGCCCAGCGCCGATGCCACGGGTACGCCCGCGAGTTGGCCGACGGCGGTGCCGTAGACCTCGGCGGAGGACCTGATCTCGGGCAGGACGGCGGCGGGCACGTTCATCGCGGACAGGATGGACTGGTCCCACTGGAGCGTCTCCAGGTTCATCAGCATGGTCCGCCCGGCGTTGGTGACGTCCGTGACGTGCCGCCCGCCGTCCGTGCCGCCGGTGAGGTTCCAGATCAGCCAGGAGTCGATGGTGCCGAAGGCGATCTCGCCGTTCTCGGCACGCGTCCGCAGCCCCGGCACGTTGTCCAGCAGCCAGGCCGCCTTCGGTCCCGAGAAGTACGTGGCCAACGGCAGCCCGGTCTGCTCCCGGAACCGGTCCTGCCCGTCCGCGCCGCCGAGCCGGCTGGTCAGGGACGCGGTGCGGGTGTCCTGCCACACGATCGCGTTGTGCACGGGCTTGCCCGTGGCGCGGTCCCACAGGACCGTCGTCTCGCGCTGGTTGGTGATGCCCAGGGCGCTGAGTTGGTCGGCGCGCAGCCCCGCCTTGGCGATCGCTCCGGCGACCACGGCCTGCACCTTGGACCAGATCTCGGTGGCGTCGTGCTCCACCCAGCCCGGCTTGGGGAAGATCTGGCGGTGCTCACGCTGGTCGACGGCCACGATCGCGCCGTCCTGGTTGAAGATGATGCAGCGGCTCGAGGTGGTGCCCTGGTCGATAGCGGCGACGAACTTGTCCGTCATGACGTCCCCTTCGTCGGTTCCTGCACAGCGCTGTGGTTCCTGCACAGGGCGGTGGTTCCCGCACGCGGCGGTTTTCCCGGAGGCCGGTGTGTCCGAAGGACGGTGTTGCGCAAGGCCGGTGTTGCGGAAGGCCCATGTCCCACATGGCCCATGTCGCACATGGCCCGTGTCTCAGAAGGCTGCGTTGAAGATCACCCCGGACAGCGCCCCGCCGATCAGCGGTCCCACCACCGGGATCCACGCGTAACCCCAGTCCGAGGTCCCCTTGTTGGGGATCGGCAGCAGGGCGTGGACGATGCGCGGTCCCAGGTCGCGGGCCGGGTTGATGGCGTATCCGGTGGGGCCGCCGAGCGACAGGCCGATGCCGACCACCAGGAACGCCACGACGAGGACCGCGGTCCCGGACTCGCCGAGACCCTTGGTGAGTCCGAACGCCAGGATCGGCAGGACCAGGCCGACGGTGGCGATGATCTCCGTGACCAGGTTCGCCACCGGATGGCGGATCGCGGGCGCGGTGGAGAAGATCCCGAGCGTGGGCTGGGCGAGCTCCTCCTCGGCGTTGGCCCGGAACTGCGCGTAGTAGGTCAGCCAGCACAGGACCGCCCCGAGCATGGCGCCGACCATCTGCCCGGCGACGTAGACCGGCACCTGGTCCCAGTCACCGGTGTCGACGGCGATCCCGAGGGTGACGGCGGGATTGAGGTGCCCGCCGGACAGCGGCGCCGCGGTGTACGCCCCGGCCAGCACGCCGAAGCCCCAGCCGAACGCGATGACGACCCAGCCGGCGTCCTTCGCCTTGGAGTAGTTGAGTACGACGGCGGCGACCACGCCCGCGCCGAAGAGGATCAGAATCGCCGTACCGATGACCTCACCGAGGAATACGTCTCCGTTGCTCATGGCGGCTCCTAGGCCCTGGCCCGGGGTTCTCCCGCCCCGGTCCTCCGTGCAGGGTTGCGGTTCCCTTGGCGGACTGCCGAAGGGCAGGGAGGGTCCCGCGCCCCGCCCGGCGTCCGCGACGAGCGTGCCGTCGCGGCCGAATCGCCCGTGGGGGTAGGGGCCTTGGCTCGTGGGGGGCCCGCGCGGCGTGGTGCCTGGAACGCCGAGAATGTACGGCGATGTCGACCGACACCGGAAGTGTTCACCGGGCCCAGGGGAGCGTCAAGGTCGCCGACCGCACCGGTTGGGGCGGGCCCTCGAACCGGGTCGGCCGACAGCCGCGGGGCAGGCGGAGTCCTTCTCGACCCCTTCCCGAGCCGTACGGCGCCGCACCGGACGCTGCTCAGCCCCTCCCCGGCTCCGCCACCGCGTACCCCGTCGAGGCCGTCCGTGCGACCGTCCCGCGCCGGATCTCGTGCCCCGGCAGACCGGCCCGCCCCACCACCCAGCTCGCTCCGACGAGTGCCTTGGCGGCCATCTTCGACGGCGCCAGGCAGGCGGCCGCCGCCCGGTGGTCGGCCACACACGTACCCGCGAACACGTTGACGTGCAGCGGCAGCAGGGTTTCCCGGCGCACCGCCGCACGCACCGCCAACACGGCCGGCCGCCCATCGAGTTCGGGGTCCTGGCGGGCCTCGGCGAGGATGTCACCGGTCTCCGGGCGGGCCAGTACCTCCAACCCTGCGAATCCGCCGGTGGCCGGATTGACCACGGGCTGGAAGGCGAAGCGGAGAGTGTCCGTCCAGTAGCGCACGGGAGCAGGATGGCGCCCCGCGCGTCCGCCCAGGTCCAGTTCATACGACGTCCCGCAGGATTCCCGGCCGCTCACGCAGCGTACGGCGAGCCCGCTGTCCTCGGCTCACCGCACGGCGACCACCGCCGAGCCGTGCCCGAACAGCCCCTGGTTCGCGGTGATCCCCACGCGTGCGTGCCCGACCTGCCGGGCACCCACGTCGCCCCGCAACTGCCAGGTCAGCTCGCACACCTGGGCGATCGCCTGGGCGGGCACCGCCTCGCCGAAGGAGGCGAGCCCACCGCTCATGTTGACGGGTATGCGCCCGCCCGGCGCCGTCGCCCCCTCGCGCAGCAGCTTCGCGCCTTCGCCCTCCGGGCACAGACCGAGGTCCTCGTACCACTGCAACTCCAGGGCGGTGGACAGGTCGTAGACCTCGGCGAGGGAGAGGTCCTCCGGCCCCACGCCCGCCTCCTCGTAGGCCGCGCGCGCGATCGACGCGCGGAACGTCACGGCGACGGGCTCGACGGCCGCCGCGGAGTCCGTCGCGACATCCGGCAGGTCGAGCACCGTGTTCGGATACGTCGGCGTCACCGTCGACACCGCCCTGATCCGCACGGGGTCGGCCACACCCCTGCGGCGCGCGAACTCCACGCTGGAGAGCACCAGCGCCGCCCCGCCGTCCGAGGTGGCGCAGATGTCGAGCAGCCGCAGTGGATCGGCCACTACGGCGGAGGCCGCGACCTCTTCCGCGCTGACCCGCCTCCGGTAGCGGGCGTACGGATTCAGCGCGCCCATGGCCGAGTTCTTCACCTTGACCTGGGCGAAGTCCTCCACGGTGTCCCCGTGTACGGCCATGCGCCGGCGCGCGTACAGCCCGAAGTAGGTCGGGTTGGTGGCGCCGAGGACCCGGAACCGCAGCCAGTCCGGATCGTCGGGCCGGTCTCCGCCCGCGGGCCGGAAGAACCCTTTGGGGGCGGCGTCGGCCCCCACCACGAGCACCACGTCGGCCAGGCCCGCCAGGATCTGCGCCCGTGCGGCGGCCACCGCCTGCGCCCCGGACGCGCACGCCGCGTACACGCTGGTGACACGGGCCCCCTGCCAGCCCAGCGCCTTGGCGAAGGTCGCCCCCGCCACATGACCGGGATAGCCGCCACGCACGGTGTCCGCGCCGACGATCGAACCGATCTCCCGCCAGTCCAGGCCGGCGTCGGCCAGCGCCGCGCGAGCCGCCGCCACGCCGTACTCGACGAAGCCGCGCCCCCACTTGCCCCACGGGTGCATGCCCGCGCCGAGCACCGCCACTTCTGCCGTCATGTCGTCACCCCCGTCGGCCGCCACCGCCACGTCGTCCAGACCGTCTCGCCGTCCTCATGGAGCACTCCGGGGACGACCTCCACCTCCGCGCCCACGGTCAGATCGGCGACGGTCACCCCCGCAGCCGCCTGCCCCAGCACCACGATCCGCTCGGCGGCCAGCTCCACAGCGATCAACGTGTACGGCTCCCACGGAAGTTCCGGATCGGTCACATACGGTGACGGAGGACGGTAGCGGCTGTCCGTGTACGACCAGATCCGGCCGCGCCGCGACAGGGGGATCTCCGTCAGATCGCCTCCGGCGCATCCGGGGTTGCGGCAATGGCCGTCCTCGCGCGGGAAGAAGACCGACGCGCAGGCGGAGCAGCGGGTGCCCAGGAGCGTGAAGTCGTCCCCGTCACCGGCGAACCATCCGGCGACCACAGGTGTACGCGTACGCGGCAAAGCCCCTCCCCGGACCGTATCTGACGGAACGTCAGAAGTGTCGCACGGGCGGCCGCAAAGAGGCAGAGGGCCCGACGGAACCGGAATGCCGGTGATCGGATACAGTCCGCGGCGTGTCCGAAACTCAGCACTCCATCCCCAACTCCACAGCCGGTTCCCACTGTTCGAGCTGCGGAGCGCCCTACGGAGAGGGCGTCGCGGGCTGGCCCCGCACCTGTCCCGTCTGCGGCACCGTCGCCTACCGCAACCCCCTGCCGGTCGCCGTCGCACTCCAGCCCGTGTACGACACACAGGGCACCGCCCTGGTCGTCATCACCCGCACCGTGGCCCCCGCGCGCGGCGGCATCGCCCTGCCCGGCGGTTACGTCGACGACCGCGAGGACTGGCGGCACGCCCTGGTCCGCGAACTCAAGGAAGAGACCGGCATCGACGCCGCGAGCCGCGACGTACGGCTCGTCGACGCGCTGAGCTCGCCCGACGGCCACCTGCTGCTGTTCGGGGTGCTGCCAGAGCGGCCCGCCGACGGCCTCCCTCAGTCCGCGGCCACCGACGAGACGGAGGGCTGGCACCTGCTGCGCAGGCCGGAGGAGCTCGCCTTCCCGCTGCACACGCTGGCCGCACGGGCCTGGTTCGAGGGCCGCTACGCCTGAGCCTCAGCGCGCTGTGAGCCCGCGCAGCCGCACCGGGTGGGACGGCTCGCTCAAGCCGTCCTCGCCCTCCCGCTGAACAACCACCCTCCGGCCCTCCCAGCGGGCGACGTAGCGTTCGATCTCCGGTTCGTCCCAGCCGTCGCCCGCGTCCTGGACGACCAGTCCGCCCCCGCTCCGTCCCCGGGCGGGAGCCCACACCTCCAGGACGGTCCGGCCGTCGTCCCCGCGCACCGGAATGACGGCACCCGCGCGCGCGAGCACCGGGATCCGCGACAGCGGAGCGTCGACGAGAACCTGTCCCGGCCCCTCGTACACCTGCTCCGTGACCGTGTCGTACCAGCGTCCCCGCGGCAGCTGCACGGCACGCCGGTCCCCGCCCGGATCGAGCACCGGTGCCACGAGCAGCCCGTCACCGAGCAGGAAGGCGTCCTCGCAGTCCCGCAGGGCGCGGTCCTCGGGCGCGGACCACCACAAGGGCCGTACGTAGGGCGCTCCTGTACGCCGGGCGAGCTGCGCGAGCGTCATGAAGTACGGCAGCAGCCGCCGGCGTTCCACGAGCGCCACGCGCGCGTGCTCCAGCACCTCTGGGCCGAACTCCCACGGCTCCCTGCGCCCCGCCCGAGGACTCGCGTGCGTGCGGAACAACGGCAGATAGGCGCCGAGCTGGAACCAGCGCAGATACAGCTCCGGGGAGGGATGCCCGTCGTAGCCGCCCACGTCCGGCCCCGAGTACGGCACCCCGCACAGCCCGAGCCCCAACACGAGCGACAGCGAGGCCCGCAGGCCGGGCCAGCCGGTGGCCACGTCACCGGACCAGGTGCCCGCGTACCGCTGGAGGCCGGCCCATCCGGAGCGCGAGAACAGGAAGGGCCGCTCGTCCGGGACCAGCTCGCGCAGCCCTTCGTACGCCGCCCGGGCCATGCACAGGGCGTAGACGTTGTGCGCTTCCCGGTGGTCACCGCCGCGGCCCTCCAGGGCGTGTCTCGCCGACCGCGGCAGGGTGGACTCGCCGAACGCGGCGAAGGACGTGGGCTCGTTCATGTCGTGCCAGAACCCGCTGAATCCCGCCGCGATGCGCTCCTGGTAGAGACGGCCCCACCAGGCACGTACACGCGCGTGCGTGAAGTCCGGATAGACCACCTCGCCGGACCGCACCACCCCCTCCACGAGCCGTCCCGCCGCGTCCCGCACGAAGGCGTCCTCGGCCGTCCCGCTGTCATGGACGGAGTTGCCGGGCGCGTCCTTGACCGCCGGGTTGACGACCGACACCAGCCGGACGCCGTCCCGCAGCAGTTCCCCGGCCAGCTGGGGCAGTTTCGGGAAGCGCTCCTGGTCGACCGTGAACACCTGGTGCTCGTCGTAGTGGTCGATGTCCAGGTGGACGGCGTCGAGCGGCAGCCCGCGCTCCTGGTACCCGGCGACGATCCGCCGCACCTCCTGCTCGCTGCCGAAACCCCAGCGGGCGTGATGATGGCCGAGCGCCCAGGACGGCGGCACCGCGGGCGCACCGGTCAGCGAGGCCCAGGCGAGCAGCACACGCGCGGGCGTGCCCACCATCACCCAGCAGCGCAGCGGCCCGCCGGTCATGCGCAGCTCGGACATCCCTACCCGGTCGTGCCCGGAACCGGCGCCCTCCTCGCCCTCCCGCAGGGTCACGGTGCCGTCCCAGGAAGTGTCGTGGAACACGAGGTGGGTGGCGGCGTCGGCCACCACCAGCTGCACCGGCATCGTCACGTACAGGGGATCGTCCCCAGGGCCGAAGGCCCGGCCGGGATCGGTGTTCCACAGCCGATACGTCCCGTCGCGGAGCCGCGGCCCCGAGGCCCGACCGCCCAGCCCGAAGAACCGGGCGTCGGCGGCCACCTCCGACCGCTGCACCCAGCGCGCCTCGCCCCCGCCCACCGGCTCCCACCAGCGGGGCGGCAGGTCCTGGCGCAGGGGCACCCCGCCGGGCGTACGCACCTCGACGGCTCCGTGCCGCGACACGACGACTGTGGCCCGCTCGGACACGACCCGCCAGCCGCCGTCCTTGTCCGGCTCCAGAACCGCCCGGGGGTCCGGTTCCGGGCAGCGGCCCGCGAGCGCGTACGACGGCTCCGGTTCGGCCCCGTCCCACCCCCAGAAGACCGCCCCGCTCACCGCGACGACGATCCGCAGCTCGGAGCGACTGAACCGGACGACACCCCCGCCCGGAGCCGGCTCCGCGTCCTGGACCGGCCCAGGCACCCGCGCCCGCTCGGCCCCCCGCGCCGGCAGCCCGACCGCGTCGGTGCGCCTCCTGCGCCACGCGGCACGCACGGTACGCAACACCTGGGGCGCCCCCGCCGAACCGACCGCTTGCATCGAACGCACCAGGTCACGACCGTTCATGCTGTTCACCCTGCCACTCACTGCCCCACGCGCGCGTGCCGTTCAACTGCCGTTCACCCGTGCCAGGGCCACATCTTCACGACACGGACTATGTGGGGCGCGCCCTGGCGTAGAAGTTGATCACATGGCATCGTCCCTGTCAGCCGCGTCACGCGCACACCCCTGGCCCGTGCGCGGGAGACGCACACGACGCGCACAGTCCGGGAGCCCCCATGCCGACCGAGAATCCCCAGCCGCTCTGGCAGCCAGATCCGCAGCGCATCGCCAGGTCCCAGGTCACCAGGTTCCAGGCGTGGGCGGCCGAACACCACGGCGCTCCGGCCGACGGCGGCTACCCGGCCCTCCACCGCTGGTCGGTGGACGCGCTGGAGCCGTTCTGGGAAGCCGTCACCCAATGGTTCGACGTACGGTTCTCGACGCCCTACACGCGCGTGCTCGGCGACCGCTCGATGCCGGGTGCCGAGTGGTTCCCCGGCGCCACCCTCAACTACGCCGAGCACGCCCTGCGCGCCGCCGGGACCCGACCTGACGAACCCGCCCTCCTGCACGTCGACGAGACCCATGAGCCGACCCCGGTGACCTGGTCCGAGCTGCGCCGCCAGGTGGGCTCCCTGGCCGCCGAGCTGCGCGCCCTCGGCGTCCGGCCGGGAGACCGCGTCAGCGGCTACCTCCCGAACGTCCCGCAGGCCGTCGTCGCCCTCCTCGCCACGGCCGCCGTGGGCGCCGTCTGGACCTCCTGCGCCCCCGACTTCGGCGCCCGCAGCGTCCTGGACCGCTTCCAGCAGGTCGAACCGGTCGTCCTGTTCACCGTCGACGGCTACCGTTACGGCGGCAAGGAGCACGACCGCCGCGACACGGTCGGCGAACTCCGCCGCGAACTGCCCTCCCTGCGCGCCGTCGTCCACATCCCGCTCCTCGGCACCGAGGCCCCCGAGGGCGCTCTGGAATGGGACGCCCTCACGCGCGCGGACACGGAACCGGTCTTCGAGCAGGTGCCCTTCGCGCACCCCCTGTGGGTCCTCTACTCCTCGGGCACGACGGGCCTGCCCAAGGCGATCGTCCAGTCCCAGGGCGGCATCCTCGTCGAGCACCTCAAGCAGCTCGGCCTGCACTGCGACCTGGGTCCCGAGGACCGTTTCTTCTGGTACACCTCCACGGGCTGGATGATGTGGAACTTCCTCGTCTCCGGCCTCCTCACGGGCACGACCGTCGTCCTGTACGACGGCAGCCCCGGCTACCCCGACACGGGCGCCCAGTGGCGGGTCGCCGAACGCACGGGCGCCACCCTCTACGGCACCTCGGCCGCGTACGTCATGGCCTGCCGCAAGGCCGACGTGCACCCAGGACGCGACTTCGACCTCTCCAAGGTGCAGTGCGTGGCCACCACCGGCTCCCCGCTGCCGCCCGACGGCTTCCGCTGGCTGCACGACGAGGTCCGCGAGGACCTCTGGATCGCCTCCGTGAGCGGCGGCACGGACGTGTGCTCGTGCTTCGCGGGAGCCGTACCGACCCTGCCCGTGTACATCGGCGAGCTCCAGGCGCCGAGCCTGGGCACCGACCTCCAGTCCTGGGACCCGAGCGGCAAGCCCCTGACCGACGAGGTCGGCGAGCTCGTCGTCACCAACCCCATGCCGTCGATGCCGATTCACTTCTGGAACGACCCCGACGGCAGCCGCTACCACGACAGCTACTTCGACACCTATCCCGGAGTGTGGCGGCACGGCGACTGGATCACCCTCACCTCGCGCGGCTCGGTCGTCATCCACGGCCGCTCCGACTCGACCCTCAACCGCCAGGGCGTCCGCATGGGCTCGGCCGACATCTACGAGGCCGTCGAACGCCTTCCCGAGATCAGGGAGTCCCTGGTCGTCGTCATCGAACAGCCCGACGGCGGCTACTGGATGCCCCTGTTCGTGCACCTGGCCCCAGGCGCCGTCCTCGACCAGGCACTCCTCGACCGCATCAAGCGGACCATCCGCGAGAACCTCTCGCCCCGCCATGTCCCGGACGAGGTCATCGAGGTACCCGGCATCCCGCACACCCTCACCGGAAAGCGCATCGAGGTCCCCGTCAAGCGCCTCCTCCAGGGCGCCCCGCTGGAGAAGGCGGTCAACCCCGGCTCCATCGACAACCTCGACCTGCTGCACTTCTACGAGGACCTGGCCCGCAAACGCGCCTGAGGGGGCCGGTCACCCCCCGTAGGTGGCCTCGGACTCGCCGAGCACACCGGCGAAGTCCGAGGCCAGCCGCGCCGCGTCGGCAGGCTCCAGTTCGGCGGCCGTGATCCGCACGCCGGGACCGGCCGAGAGCCGGAACCGGGCCCCGAACTCTCCGTCGCCCTCGCCCCCGACACCGCGCAGGGCGCCTACCTCGGAGTCCACGGCCTGGCGCAGTCCGTACAGCGCACCTTCGGACCACTCGCAGTCACCGCGGCCATCGCCACCGGCCCGGCAGGATGGGTCCTCTTCGGCACAGCCATCGCGCTGACCTGCACAATCCAGCACCGACTGGTCCGCGGGCGCCTCACCCAGCCCTCATTGTCAGTGCCGCCGATTACTGTGAGTGAACATTGATCGACTGCGCACAGGGGGAAACATGGCGCACACCGACCACCAGACGATGCGACGCGTCCTGCGCCGCGAAATCGCCGGCACCATCGGCCTGCTCACCGACGAACACGACTTCCGCGCCATGCGGCGCTACCGCACCTTCACCTTCGACGACCACGCGACCTACCTCAAACAGGTCGAAGAGCTCCTGCGGACCCGCGCCGCACAGGGCAGCCACACCACCGTCGCCCTGTTCGACCCCCAGCAGTACGCCGATTTCTGCAAGGACACCGGCCTCGACCCGGACATCCCGTCCAGCCGCACACGCTTCACCGCCGAACTCGCCGGCACCGGACCGACGGTCCCCTACGAGGGCCAGCCCCTCACCGACCTCGTGCCCGCCCTCGTGGACGAGGCCGTCCGACAGGCCACATGGGAGTACGCGACCACACTCCTCGCCCGCCTCGGCGCCTGCGGTACCTGCGGAGAGGACATCGGCCGCGCCGCCTTCACCCGCGCCTCGGACCTCCTCCTCCGGATCCTCGAGTCAGCCCTGCCGGGCGAACACCACCTCGTCTGCAGCATCACCGGCACCCCGGAAACGCTCGTCGCCGTCCTCCACTCCGACGAGAACACCGACGGAGCCGTACAACTCGACGAGGCCGAGGCCCTCGAATTCACCACGGTCCTCGCCCTCGGCATCGCCACCCGCAGCCCCGGCGGACTCGTCATGCGCACCAGCGTCCGAGGAACCACCGACCGCGTCTACGGCTGGCGCCTGCGCGGCGACGGCCTCGAACCCCTCACCGCGGGAGAGGTCTTCGACGCCTACTGCACCGACGTCGACTCCGGCGATCTGATCGCCCCGGAGTCGGACGTCGACTACTGCGTGCCCCCCGACCTGGGCCCGGAGGGACAGCTGCCGCGCCACAACCACTGAACACAAGGAGGGCGCCCCACCCACAGGTGGAGCGCCCTCCGGAAACAGTCGGCCGTCGGCCGGAACCGGTCCGACTACTCGCCCGACAGCACCGCCTGAGCCGCGGCGCGCGCCTCCTCGGCACTGTCGGCGGCCCGTGCCGCCGCGGCGGCACGCTCGCACTGCGCCAGCGTGTACTTCGCCAGCGCCGTCCGCACATAGGGAATGGACGCCGCACCCATGGAAAGGGAGGTGACACCCAGACCGGTCAGCACACAGGCGAGCAGCGGATCGGACGCGGCCTCACCGCAGACACCACAGCTCTTGCCCTCGGCCTTCGCCGCCTCGGCGGACAGCGCGACCAGGTCGAGCAGCGCGGGCTGCCACGGATCCTGCAGTCGGGACACCGCACCCACCTGACGGTCGGCGGCGAAGGTGTACTGCGCGAGGTCGTTGGTCCCCAGCGACAGGAACTCGACCTCCTGCAGGATCGACCGCGCCCGCAGCGCGGCCGAGGGAATCTCCACCATCGCGCCGAACTTCGCCCGCAGCCCTGCCTCCCGGCACGCGTCGGCGAACGCCTTGGCGTCGGCACGGTCCGCCACCATCGGGGCCATGACCTCGAGGTACACCGGCAGGCCCTCGGCGGCCCTCGCGAGCGCGGTGAGCTGGGTGCGCAGCACCTCCGGGTGATCGAGCAGCGTACGGAGACCGCGCACGCCCAGCGCCGGGTTCGGCTCGTCGGACGGGGTCAGGAAGTCCAGCGGCTTGTCCGCACCCGCGTCCAGCACCCGGACGACGACGCGCCCCTCCGGGAAAGCCTCCAGCACCTGCCGGTACGCCTCGACCTGCTTCTCCTCGGACGGAGCGTTCTTGCTGTCGTCCAGGAAGAGGAACTCGGTACGGAAGAGACCGACACCCTCGGCCCCCGCCTCGACCGCCGCGGGCACGTCCGCCGGACCACCGACGTTGGCCAGCAGCGGCACCTTGTGGCCGTCGGCCGTGGCACCCGGACCGGTGGACGCGGCGAGCGCCGCCTTCCGCTCGGCGGCCGCGGCCTCCAGCTCGGCCTTCTTCTCCTCGCTCGGGTTCACGAAGATGTCGCCCGTGCTGCCGTCGACAGCGATGACCGTGCCCTCGGCGAGCTCACCGGCACCCGGCAGCGCCACGACGGCCGGCACCCCGAGCGCCCGCGCCAGAATCGCACTGTGACTGGTCGGCCCGCCCTCCTCGGTGACGAACCCGAGCACGAGCGTCGGGTCCAGCAGAGCGGTGTCGGCGGGCGCGAGATCACGCGCCACCAGAACATAGGGCTCGTCACTGTCCGGGATACCCGGCATGGGCACACCGAGCAGACGGGCGACGATTCGATTCCGCACGTCGTCCAGGTCGGCCACGCGTCCGGCGAGGTACTCACCGGCACCCGCCAGCAGCTCCCGGTACGCGGCGAACGCGTCGTACACGGCACGCTCGGCCGTGCTGCCGACGGCGATACGCCGGTCCACGTCCGCCATCAGCTCGGGGTCCTGGGCCATCATGGCCTGCGCCTCGAGCACCGCCTGGGCTTCACCCCCGGCCAAATTGCCGCGCGCCATCAGGTCGGCCGCCACAGCCTCCACCGCCTTGCGGGCGTGCCCCTGTTCACGCTCCGCGTCCTGCGCCGGATTCTGCTTGGCAGGCGGCTCCAGGACCGCCGTTCCCATGTGCCGAACCTCGCCGATCGCCACACCGTGGCTCACGCCGACGCCTCGCAGCGTTGTCTCCATCTCACCCGTCTCCGATAGTGCGGCGGGTCCCGCCGCCGCGGTGGTTGTCGTCCCTATTCGCCGTCGTACGACGGCACTGACGTCACTTCCAGGTGAAGAGACTGTCGCCGGCCTTCACATCGCCGTCGTCACGGAGCTCGGAGAGTGCCTCGGCCGTGGCCTCCAGTGCCACGACGGGGCAGACCGCGGACTTGCCGGCGGCCTCGACGGCGGCCGGGTTCCAGCGCACGATCGCCTGACCGCGGGTGACGGTGTCGCCCTTGCTCACGAGCAGCTCGAAACCCTCGCCGTTGAGCTGCACGGTGTCGATGCCGAGGTGGACGAGGACGCCGTGTCCCTGCTCGTCCACGACGACGAAGGCGTGCGGGTGGAGAGAGACGATCACACCGTCGACGGGCGCGACGGCCTCGGACGGTTCGCGTACGGGGTCGATCGCCGTACCCGGGCCGACCATGGCCCCGGAGAAGACCGGATCCGGCACGGCGGCCAGTCCGATGGCGCGTCCTTCAAGAGGGGACGTCACGGTGATCATGGGAAGCCTCCCAGGGGTGGAGCTGGGTACATGGGCCGTCACTGCCTGTCTCGGACGGCTCTGTCCAGCAGCGTATGTCAGATGAACTGAGGGTTCCGCACGGAAGATACCGGCTGGTGGTCTAGACCACCAGTCCAAGCGATTTGCAAGGCGTTCGAGGCCGCGTGTACAGTCGTACTCCTGCTTGGGGCTGAGCGGCGCGGTCAAGCGCCCTGGCCCGGCAGCATCCAACTTGTCAGACCCTAACTCGGGATCATCTTCTGCATGCCTGCAGGACGGTGGTCAGAGGGCCGGAAAAACACTGATAGAGTTTGGAACACCGAAGGGAAGCGCCTGGAGGAAAGCCCGAGAGGGTGAGTACAAAGGAAGCGTCCGTTCCTTGAGAACTCAACAGCGTGCCAAAAATCAACGCC
>NZ_JBIVSV010000018.1:0-117701 GCF_044756385.1 Streptomyces sp. NPDC091972
TCCTACACACCTACAACCACCACCGCTGCCACACCGCACTCGGCGGCCACCCACCGATCAGCCGCGTGAACAACGCTGCGGGCCAATACACCTAGGACGTGCCGTGGACCGCGCATCGGCCCGTGCGGTGCGCACTGCCCTCTCGTCAACCGATGTCCGGAGGCTATGCCCAGCTCAGTGGCATTGCGGGAGGTACGCGAGCGCGCCCGCTCCGGCCGTCGACTCGACCCCCGCCACGCGACGCGCCCCGTCGGCGTGAGGGCACATCGCCGGCCGCCCGCCGTCACGCCGGGTCCGCTTGAGCGAACCGGCCGACGTCGATCCGGCGGCTTGGCGATCGAACCGATTCGGCCCCGGAGCCGGACCGAGGGGGTCGTGGCCCTTGACAGGGTCGCGACATCGGGAGCACCGTCTCCCCCCGAAACCTCTCTGCAATCCCGTTGAAAGAACGGCACCTTCGAGCGCTACGGCACGTGTCAGCACCATCAGCACAGAACCCGACTGGATTCCGCCGACACGGTAGGGAGATCGGATGGGAACGACCGGTACGAGACGCCACGTGCTGGTCGGGCGCGGTGGCGTCCGACGACTGCTCGATGCGTTATGGCGCCATGGAAGGGCGGGAAACGAGCCGGACCAGATATCTGTCCCATCATGGGAGCGCTCCCGCAGCTTTCAGCCGAAAGTGTTCGGCCGTGCCAACTGTGGACCTGCAACGGCCGCTTCCACCAGCGACGGTTCTCGACGCCGGGCGCCTCCACGACCACCGCCCACCGGCCACCAGCCGCCGAACACTGTGCAGGCAGGCGGCGGGCGCAGCGGCCGGCGCCGTGTGACTGTCGGTGAACAGTCCGACGCCTCGTATCCCTGCAAGAACCAGAACAGCCAACTGTGCCTGGACGTCCACGGCGGCAACAGCGACCGGGCCGGCAACTGGACCTGGTGACGGGACCAATGGCCCGGCAAGGACGCACCCGGCACCAACCAGGACTTCACCCCCTGACCCGATCACGCCTCCGGAACGCCCACACGGACCGGCGGTCCGTTCACCCCCACCCACTGACCCGCACCCAGTGAGGAACGCTGATGAAGAAGTACTGGGCATCCTTGGCCGCGGCACTGACGGCCACCCTCGGCTTGGGAGCCGCGTGGCCCGGCGCGGCCACCGCCGCCGAGGCGCCGCCCTCCGCCACACGCACCGCGGCCGCGGCCACGCCGCTGCGGGTGATGCCGTTAGGTGACTCGATCACCTGGGGGGTCGGCAGCCCCTCCGGGAACAGTTACCGCAGCTTCCTCGGGAACAAGCTGACGGCCGAGGGACACACCGTGGACTTCGTCGGCTCGGGGCGCAACGGCACCATGTCCGACCCGGACAACGAAGGTCACTCCGGCTGGCGGATCGATCAGATCGCCGGCATCGCGGACTCCGTGCTGGCGCGATACCGGCCGAACGTGGTCACCCTGGAGATCGGCACCAACGACCTGAACGGCAACTACCAGATCCCCACTGCCGCCGACCGCCTCCATGCACTCATCGACCAGATCACCAGGGCCGTACCCGACGCGACCGTCCTCGTCGGCACCGTGATCGTCTCCACCAGCGGCACCGAGGAGGCCAACCGGCCCGCCTTCAACGCCAAGTTGCCCGGGATCGTCCAGGCCGAACAGGCCGCCGGCAAGCACGTACGCCTGGTCGACATGAGCGCCCTGACCGCCGCGGATCTGTCCGACGCCCTGCACCCCAACGACAGCGGCTTCGGCAAGATGGCGGACGCCTTCAACGCGGGGATCCAGGCCGCGGACGCGGCGGGCTGGATCAAGCCGCCGGATTCCGCGAGCGGGCAGGTGCGCTCCGGGATCGCGGGGAAGTGCCTGGGGGTGAACGGCGGCAACAGCGCCAACGGGACCATCGCGGAGATCCGGTCCTGCGACGGCTCCGCCGCGCAGACGTGGTCGGCGCGCTCCGACGGCACCCTGCGGGCGCTCGGGAAGTGCCTCGACGCGACCGGCCGCGGTACCGCCAACGGCACCAAGATCGTGATCTGGGACTGCAACGGCGGGACCAACCAACAATGGCAGACGTACAACGGCGGCTATCGCAATCCGGCCTCCGGCCGCTGCCTCGACGACCCCAACGCGTCCACCGTCGACGGCACGCAACTCGTCCTGTGGGACTGCAACGGCGGACCTAACCAGCAGTGGACCGCTCTGCCGGTCTCCTGAGCACGTGGCCCCTTCAGCGAGGCACCCTCCTGTGGCCGGTGTCCAACCCTCACGCTGCTTCCGGCACGCGCCGGCCGCGGCCGCAGTCGCGGCGGACAGCGAGCGCAGCGACCGCTCTCTCGGTGGGCAGGTGTAGCCGGGCGCGCAGTTGCACGTGCTCCTGCCCCCGGAGTGCTAACGGGTGACCGGAACCTACACCCGCGTCCGACATGGCGGCCGTCGCCGGACGCGGGCTTCGGCATGCCCTCGGAAGCTTCTCATCTGGCCCGATACATGGGATGGATCGGAGTCTGGTTGTGGATGACGAGCGTATTGACTCGATGAGAGGACTGTGGAATCACTAGGACATGGGATGTCTGAGTGGTTCCCGTGGGGTTCTTGAACGCCCATGCCGGTGGCCGCGGCGGTCCCCGACGAACATCCCGTTCGACCAGGCACAGCAATCTCTGTCCCCTTCCCCCACAGCCCCGAGGAACAGAATGCGGCCTTCACCCTCTCCCCGTCGGAGCCCGGCGGCTCGCGCACCGCGCTTACCGGCGTTCGCCGTAGTGATCGTGATGGCACTGCTGGCCATGTTGTCCGCAACCGCGCAGACGTGGTCGGCACCGGCATCCGCCCCGGCGTCGGCACCGGCACCCCTGGTGAGTCAGGCCTCGGGACGGTGTCTGGACGTCAGGGGCAATGTCGACACACCGGGAACGGCGCTGGACATCCAGGACTGCGACAACCAGCCGAACCAGGCGTTCGAGTTCACCTCGGCGGGCGAGCTGAGGACGATGAGCGGCACCCGCTGCGTGGACGCCTATGACAACCGGACCGCACCGGGAACCCCGGTGATCATCTGGTCGTGCAACGGTCAGTCGAACCAGGCGTGGCGACAGAACGCCGACGGGTCCGTCACCGGTGTCCAGTCCGGCCTGTGCCTGGACGTCAGCGGGGCGGGCACGGCCAACGGCACCGCGGTCATCCTGTGGACCTGCAACGGGCAGAGCAACCAGAAGTGGACCACGTCGACACCTCCGCCCGCCCCCGGCGGGTCGGGCCCGTGCGACCTCTACTCCGCGGGCGGCACGCCGTGCGTCGCCGCGCACAGCACGGTGCGGGCGCTCCACGGGTCGTACGGCGGTAGCCTCTACCAGGTCAGACGTGCCTCGGACAACGCGACCAGGAACATCGGCGTTCGGGTGGCCGGCGGCTTCGCCGACGCGGCGGCGCAGGACTCGTTCTGCGGGGGCACCTCCTGTGTGATCACGGTCGTCTACGACCAGTCCGGACGCGGCAACGACCTGTGGTACCAGGGGTCGGCCCAGGTCCCGGGATCGAGCCAGAGCAGTCCCGCGAAGGCGACCTCGGAGTCGCTGACCGCAGGGGGCACCAAGGCGTACTCGCTGTACATCAATCCCGGTAACAGCTATTGGCGGGACGGTCATCTGACGGGTGTTCCGACCGGCAGCGCGCCCGAAGGGGCGTACATGGTGACCAGCGGCACCCACGTCAACAGCGGCTGCTGCTTCGACTACGGCAACAGCGAGACGACCCGGAAGGCCGACGCGGCCGGGGCGATGGACGCGATCAACTTCGGCACCCAGTGCTGGTTCGGCGGCTGTTCGGGCAGCGGTCCCTGGGTCCAGGCCGACCTCGAGTGGGGCCTGTACTCGGGGGGCAGCCAGTCCTGGAACCCCAACCAGCGGGCGTTCCCCGTCAAGTTCGTCACCGCGATGCTGAAGAACAACGGGACGTCGAGGTTCGCCCTCAAGGGCGGCAACGCCCAGTCCGGCAGTCTCACCACCCTCTGGGACGGCGCGCTTCCCGCCGGATACAGCCCGATGAAGAAGCAGGGCGCCATCGTGCTCGGCAGCGGCGGCGACTGCTGCAAGCCCGGTGGCGGCGCCAACCTGAGCGCCGGCACCTTCTACGAGGGTGCCATCGTGGCCGGCTACCCCTCCGACGCGACCGACAACGCGGTGCAGGCCAACATCATCGCGGCCGGATACCGCTGAATCCCTCTGTCCTACGGCGTGTTCTGCCGCAACCAGACCGAGGAGGTATTGGCATGCACATGATAAAGGCGTCCGTGCCCTGGTCGGCCAACGCCGGCAGCGTGCGCGTCACCCGGGCAGCGGGGGGCGTTCTCGCACTGCCACAGGTCGAGTTGTCGGCCCCGACGGCCGCCACGTTCTGGCCGGAGCTCTGGGCACGCGGTTCGCCGTGAGCGGCACCCGACCGGGACTTCTCCGCCCGCTGAACCGTCCGCCGACCGTACCGGCGTGGACACCCCCACCTGCGAAAGGAACCCACCGTGTCAGCAATCGCACGGCTGTTACGGCGCCTGCGTGTCCCGACGGCCGTGGTCGCGGGCCTCGTCCTGGCCGCCGGCGGCGTCGTGGGCACGACCGCCGCTCCGGCCCGGGCTGCCACCTCCATCGTCCTCAACGGCACCTCCGGCGGCCGGACCTTCGACGGGGTCGGCGCGATCAGCGGGGGAGGGGGCAACAGCAGACTCCTGATCGACTATCCCGAGCCCCAGCGCGGCCAGGTCCTCGACTACCTGTTCCGGCCCGGCTACGGCGCCTCCCTGCAGATGCTCAAGGCCGAGATCGGCGGGGACACCAACTCCACCTCGGGAGCCGAGCCCAGCCACATGCACACCCGCTCCGACCTGAACTGCGACCGGGGCTACGAATGGTGGCTGATGGAGCAGGCCAAGGCCCGCAACCCGAACATCAAGCTGTACGGGCTCGCCTGGGGCGCCCCGGGCTGGATCGGCAACGGCAACTTCTGGTCCACCGACATGGTCGACTACCTGGTCTCCTGGCTGGGCTGCGCCAAGCAGCACGGGCTGAGCATCGACTACCTCGGCGGATGGAACGAGCGGGGCTACAACGTCTCCTGGTACCAGCAGCTGCGGAGCGCGCTCAACAGCAACGGCCACGGCAGCGTCAAGATCGTCGCTGCCGACTCGGACTGGTCCGTGGCCGACGACGTCAACTCCAACCCGGCGTTCGCCTCCGCGGTGAGCGCCATCGGCACGCACTATCCCTGCGGCTACCGGTCCTCCCAGTCCACCTGCTCGGTGCCGGCGGCCGCCATGTCCTCCGGCAAGCCGCTGTGGGCCAGCGAGAACGGCTCGGACGACTACAACGGGGGAGCGCAGGCCCTGGCCCGCGGCATCAACCGCGGATACATCGACGGACGCATGACCGCGTACCTCAACTGGCCCGTGGTCGCCGCGCTCACCCCCAACCTGCCGTACCCCACCATGGGCATGGCCCTGGCCGCGCAGCCATGGTCCGGCTCGTACTCGATCGGCAAGAACACCTGGGTGATGGCGCACACCAGCCAGTTCACCAGCCCGGGATGGCGCTACCTCGACACGTCCAGCGGCTACATCGGCGGCAACCGCGCCAACGGCAGCTACGTCTCGCTGAAGTCCCCGAACAACTCCGACTACTCCACGGTCATCGAGACCGTGGACGCCACCGGCGCGCAGACGCTGAACTTCAACGTCACCGGGGGGCTGTCCACCGGGACCGTCCGCGTCTGGTCCACGGACGTCAGGTCCGCCGACCCGGCCCAGCACTTCGTGCACGCCGCGGACATCACCCCGTCCGGTGGCGGCTTCAGCCTGACCGTCCAGCCCGGCCACCTGTACACCCTGACCACCACGACGGGACAGGGCAAGGGCACCGCCACCGGTCCCGCCCGGAGTGCGCTGAAACTGCCCTACAGCGACTCCTTCGACGGCTACGCCACCGGCACCGAGGCGAAGTACCTCATGGACTGGCAGGGCGCCTTCGAGGCAGTGGCCTGCGGCGGTGGCCGCAGCGGAAAGTGCGTGCGCCAGATGAGCCCGCAGAAGCCGATCACCTGGGACACGCTGACCGATCCGCACGCCCTGCTCGGTGACGTGGGCTGGGGCGACTACACGGTCTCGTCGGACGTGCTGCTCGAACAGTCCGGATACATCGAACTGATCGGCCGCGCGGGCAGCCACGACTACGACCGCACCGGAGGACAGAACGCCTACCGTCTGCGGGTGAGCGACACCGGGGCCTGGTCGATCCTGAACTCGAACACCAACGGCACGGTCTCCACCCTGGCCCGCGGCACGACCGCGGCGCTCGGCACCAACCGGTGGCACACCCTGGCCCTCACCTTCTCCGGCACCACGATCACCGCCGTCATCGACGGCGCCACCGTCGGTTCCGTCAAGGACGGCACCTGGGCCGCCGGACAGATCGGCTACGGGACCAGCCAGGGCGAGACGGCGCAGTTCGACAACCTGTCCATCACGCCCGGCAGCGACGGGAACACCGGCACGGCCGGCCCGATCGTCGGGGTCGGCTCCGGCCGGTGCGTGGACGTGCCGAACCAGTCGCACACGGCCGGCACCCAGGTGGCGCTGTGGGACTGCAACGGCGGCAGCAACCAGCAGTGGACGAACACCTCCGCGGGTGAGCTGCGCGTCTACGGCGACGCTTGCCTGGACGCCGCGGGCCAGGGCACGAGCCCCGGCACCAAGGTGGACATCTGGGACTGCACCGGCGGCGGCAACCAGAAGTGGACGATCCGCGCCGACGGCACGATCACCGGCGATCAGTCAGGTCTGTGCCTGGACGCCACGGGCGCCGGAACGGCCAACGGCACCCTGCTTCAGCTGTGGACCTGCAACGGCAGCAGCAACCAGAAGTGGACGCGCGACTGATCCCGTGACCGGTGGGCGGACTTCCCGAGTCTCCCCGATCCCTCCGAAAGGCCCCGCATGACTTCCTCCTCCCTGCCGCTCAGCCGGCGCCGACTGCTGGCTGCGGCCGGTGCGTCGGCGGCCGCCGGTATGATGCGGTTCGCCCCCGAGGCCGCCGCGACCGACGGCCCCAGCAGCTACACCCCGGCCTGGTCCTCCGTGGAACAGCACCCCCCGGCCCCGGCCTGGTTCCAGGACGCCAAGTTCGGCATCTACTACCACTGGGGCGCCTTCAGCGTTCCCGCCTTCGGCAACGAGTGGTATCCGCGCAACATGTACATCGGCGGCTCGGCCGAGAACAACCACCACAAGGCGACCTACGGCGACCCCTCGGCCTGGCCGTACAGCAACTTCATCGACGGCGGCCGTGACAAGGCGGGCAACTTCGTTCAGTTCGCCCCCAAGCTCGTCTCCCAGGGCGGCAAGTGGGACCCGGATGCCTGGGCCCGGCTGTTCAAGGCCGCGGGCGCCCGGTTCGCCGGCCCGGTCGCCGAGCACCACGACGGCTTCTCCATGTGGAACAGCCGCTCCAACCCGTGGAACTCCGTCCAGCACGGCCCCAAGCTCGACATGGTGGGGCTGCACGCGCAGGCCATCCGCGGGCAGGGCCTGAAGTTCATGGCCTCGCTGCACCACGCCTACCACTTCAACGGGTTCTACGACCACGTGCCCGACCAGTCGGACCCGAACCTGCGCATCCTCTACGGCCAGCAGGGCTCCGCCGCGGAGAACAAGCTCTGGTACGACAAGCTGGCCGAGGTCGTCGACGGCTACCGACCGGACCTGATCTGGCAGGACTTCGCCCTGAACCAGGTGCAGGAGTCCTACCGGCTCCAGTTCCTCGCGTACTACTACAACCAGGCCGTCGCGTGGAACAAGGACGTGGTCGCGACCTACAAGGACGGCTTCAACAACAAGGGTGAGGTCTTCGACTTCGAGCGCGGCGGCCCGGCCGGGCTGCTCACCCCCTACTGGCTGACCGACGACAGCATCTCCTCCTCCAGCTGGTGCTACACGGTCGGCATCGGCTACTACTCCACGCAGGCCATGCTCCACTCGCTGATCGACCGGGTCAGCAAGGGCGGCAACATGCTGCTCAACATCGCCCCGATGGCCGACGGCACCATCCCCTCCGGGCAGCAGTCCGTCCTGCTCGCCATGGGCGACTGGCTCGGCCGCTTCGGAGAGGCGGTCTACTCCACCCGCTCCTGGGCCAGTCACGGCGAGGGCCCCACCAAGATGGGCGGAGGCTCGTTCAGCGGACCGGTGGCCGGCAAACCGCAGGACATCCGGTTCACGCGCAGCCGGGACAACAAGGTCCTCTACGCCACCTCCCTGGGCTGGCAGGGCGGCACCATGACCATCACGACGCTGAACTCCAACCAGATCAACCTCAGCAGCCTGACCGGAGCCCAACTGCTCGACAACACCGCAGGCACCTACGTCAACCTGCCCGCACCGACCCAGGACGCGTCCGGCCTGCACCTCACCATGCCCTCGTCCAACCCGCCCTTCAGCGCCCTGGCGTACACGGTCAAGCTCACCTTCTCCGGTGAGATCCCCGTCCTGGGCGCGCCGGGGGGCTCCACGACCTGGGTCAGGATCGCCAACGTGACCAGCGGACTGGTGCTCGACAGCGGGGGCAACGTGGCCTCCGGTTCCAACCTCAAGCAGTGGAACTACGACGGCAGCACCAATCTGCAGTGGCAGATGATCGACCTCGGCAACGGCTACCACCGCATCGTGAACCGCACCAACGGCATGGTCGCCGACAGTTTCGGCAACTCCGCCAACGGCGCTCCCGCCCGTCAGCAGGCGTGGAACGGCGGCAACAACCAGCAGTGGTCGCTCAACAGCCTCGGCGACAACCGCTACCAGATCGTCAACCGGGGCACCGGCACCGCCCTCGACGGCAGCGGCAGCACCACGGCCGGCTCCAGCACGGTGCTGTGGACGCCGAACTCCAGCACCAACAACGCGTGGACCATCACTGCCGTGTGAACCGGCGCTCCCCGCAGAACGCAAGAACTCCACGACGGAAGAAGGAGAGCATGGAACGCAAACCGCTCTTAATGGCCCTCGCGGCCGCACTGCTCCTCATCCTGACCACCGCGGGCACCTCGTTCAGCAGCGCCCTCGGCGCACCCGCGCCGAGCACGAGGTCCGCCGCCGCGGCGAGCGCCGGCTGCGGCAAGGCCCCGACGCTGACCAGCGGCAACCACACGATTCAGAGCGGCGGCCAGAACCGCAGCTACATCCTGCGGGTTCCGGCCGGCTACGACAGCAACCACCCCTACCGGCTGATCTTCGGCTTCCACTGGCGGGGCGGCACGGCGAACGACGTCGACTCGGGCGGCACGGACGGGTACAACTGGTCCTACTACGGCCTCAGGCGCCTGGCGGACAGCGCGAACAACGGCACGATCTTCGTGGCCCCCCAGGGCAACGGCAACGGCTGGGCCAACCCCGGCGGCCAGGACCTGGCCTTCGTCGACGCCATGGTCAACCAGATCGAAGCGGGCCTGTGCGTCGACACCACCCAGTTGTTCGCCGGCGGCTTCAGCTACGGCGGCGGGATGTCGTACGCCCTCGCCTGTTCCCGGGCGACGGTCTTCCGTGCGGTCGCGGTCTACTCCGGCGCGAACCTCAGCGGCTGCAACGGCGGCACCCAGCCCATCGCCTACATGGGGTTGCACGGCCTCAGGGACAACGTGCTGCCCATCGCGTCGGGACGGCAGCTGCGCGACACCTTCGTCCGGACGAACGGCTGCACCCCGCAGAACCCGCCCGAGCCTGCCAACGGAAGCCTGACGCACATCATCACCACCTACTCCGGATGCAGGTCCGGATACCCGGTCGTCTGGGCCGCGTTCGACGGCGGTCACGATCCCGGTCCCATAGACGGCTCCACCGGTAGCGGCTGGCGCACCTGGACGTCGGCGGCGGTGTGGCAGTTCTTCACCCAGTTCGGCTCGAACCAGCCACCGCAGTCCGGCAACCAGGCAATCGTCGGCCAGCAGTCGGGCCGCTGCCTCGACATCAACAACTCGACCACCGCCAACGGCACACAGGCACAGCTGTGGGACTGCAACGGCGGCTCCAACCAGCGGTGGACCACGACCACCGGGAAGCAGCTGGTCGTCTACGGCAACAAGTGCCTGGGCGTGGGCCAGGGTGCGGGCAACGGCACCCCGGCGGCGATCTGGGACTGCACCGGGCAGCCGGACCAGCAGTGGAACATCAACGCCGACGGCACGATCACAGCGGCGCAGTCCGGGCTCTGCCTGGACGCCAGCGGCCAGGCGACCGCGAACGGGACGAAGATCCAGGTGTGGAGTTGCTCGGGCGGCGCCAACCAGCGCTGGCGCCTCCAGAACTGACGGACCGGGGCCAGGTCCGCAACGGCGCGGGCCTGGCCCCGGGGACCTGCCGTCCAGGCCCGGCGGGTCGACGCGGACGCAGCCCGTGGCAGGCCGACGGTCCGCCCGCAGGCGTCGGCACGCTGTTCAGTCCCACAGCTCACTGCTGTCGCACACCCGCGCGCCCATGTTGCGCTCCATCATGCGCAGTGCCGCGTCCGCGAGATCGGAGTGGATGTGGGCGACCGCGTCGCGCGGGACGACGACGTCGAAGTGGCGGATGTGGGCGTCGAGGGCGGAGTAGAGCACACACTGCTCCGTCACCTGGCCGCACAGCACCAGCCGCTCGATGCCCTGCTGGCGCAGCAGGTAGGACAGCGGGGTCTCGAAGAACACCGAGTGGCGAGCCTTGACCACGAACAGTGAGGAGCGGTCCGGTTTCACCGGTTCCACCAGGTCGGCGTGCGGTCCGGCGAGTGCCTGCTGGAGCAGCTCACCGTGATGAGAGCGCCACTCACCGAAGTTGTCGTTGACGTAGATCACCGTCACGTCCTTCGACCGTGCCGTCTCCAGCAGGTCGGCGAGGACCGGAACGACCTTCCGGGCCGAGGAGAGCAGCTGTTCCGCGTCCGGGTGGTCGTACGTGTTGATCATGTCGATGACGATCAGTGCGGTCTTGCTCATGGCCCCCGGGTTCCCAGGGAACGCATTGTCAACAGGGATGGCGGCGCTGATGTCGGGGCGCGTCGCCGAAGCCCGGCCGGGGCGCGGGGGACTGCTGCTCGTTCGACGGCCGAAAACCGGCGCCGCGTGGGGTGATTTGCCCGACGGTCATGGTCAATTCAAGCCGTTGTATTGATGCTTGCATGACAAAAGAGTGGACGCGGTGCCACTCTTCTGCGGGAAATCACAGTTCCTTCACAGGTTCAGCGCGCGAGACCAGTCGTGTTCCCGTCACCCCCCACCTCCTTCCACCCGCATGCCGTGCAGCGCTCCGGACCGGCGTACCCCGCCGGTCCGTCTCGTCCACGGTCCCCACCACGGGCCGGCCTCGTACCGAAGGAGAACCCGTTGTCCCTGCATCACCACGCGCTCGGGCGGCGCAGACGCGCAGCCGCCCTCGTCCTCACCGCCGTCGGCTCCCTGCTCGCCCTCGCCGCCCCCTCGCCGGCCGGCGCGACCCCGGCCGATACGGCGCACGTGAAGATCACGGCCACCCCCAGGGCCGGTGCGGCCCAGGTACCCCTCACCCCCGCCCGCCGCACCGCCCTGGTGAAGAAGGCCCAGTCCGCTGCGGCCGGTACGGCACAGCGCATCGGGCTGGGCGCCAAGGAGAAGCTCGTCGTCAAGGACGTCCTCACCGACGCGGACGGCACCACGCACACCCGCTACGAGCGCACCTTCTCGGGCCTGCCCGTCCTGGGCGGTGACCTCGTCGTCCACGACCGCGGCGGCCGTACCACCGTCACCAAGGCCAACGCGGCCCGCCTGTCGGTACCCACCCTCACCCCGCGGATCGCGGCTGCCGACGCCGCCGGCGAGGCTCTCACGGCGTCCAGGAAGGACCACGTCAAGGGCGCTGAGGTGGACAACGCCTCCCGGAAGGTGATCTGGGCCGGCAGCGGCAAGCCCGTCCTGGCATGGGAGACCCTCGTCAAGGGCGTCCAGAGGGACGGCACGCCCAGCGAACTCCAGGTCGTCACCGACGCCGTCAGCGGCAAGGAACTCCTGACCGCGCAGAAGGTGCACACCGGTGAGGGCACCGGCCAGTACGTCGGCACGGTCCCGCTCGGCACCACGCAGGTCGGCTCGACGTACCAGCTCAGCGACCCCAACCGTGCCGGACACAAGACCTACGACCTGAACAAGGGCACCTCGGGAACCGGCACCCTCTTCACGGACGACAACGATGTCTGGGGCACCGGCCTGCCGTCCGACCGCCAGACCGCAGGCGTCGACGTGGCCTTCGGAGCCGCGGCCACCTGGGACTTCTACAAGGAGGCCTACGGCCGCAACGGCATCCGCAACGACGGCGTCGCCGCCTACAGCCGCGCCCACTACGGCAACAACTACGTCAACGCCTTCTGGCAGGACTCGTGCTTCTGCATGACCTACGGCGACGGCTCGGGCAACACCCACCCGCTCACAGCGCTCGACGTGGCCGCCCACGAGATGAGCCACGGCGTCACCGCTGCCACCGCGGGACTGGTCTACGCGGGTGAGTCCGGCGGTCTGAACGAGGCGACGTCCGACATCTTCGCCGCCGCCGTCGAGTTCCACGAGAACCTCCCGGCCGACCCCGGCGACTACCTCGTCGGCGAGAAGATCGACATCAACGGCGACGGCACCCCGCTGCGTTACATGGACAAGCCCTCCAGGGACGGTGACTCCAGGGACAGTTGGAGCTCCAGCCTGGGCGGGATCGACGTCCACTACTCGTCCGGCCCCGCGAACCACTTCTTCTACCTGCTCTCCGAGGGCAGCGGCGCCAAGACCGTCAACGGCGTCTCCTACGACAGCCCCACCTCCGACGGCCGTCCCGTCACCGGCATCGGCATCGAGAACGCCGCCGCGATCTGGTACCGCGCGCTGACGACGTACATGACCTCGACGACCGACTACGCCGGCGCCCGCACCGCCACCCTGTCCGCCGCCGCCGACCTGTTCGGCGCCTACAGCCCGACCTACCTGGCCGTCTCCGACGCCTGGGCAGGCATCAACGTCGGCAACCGCATCGCCCTCGGCGTCAACCTCGCCCCGATCGCCGACCAGATCAGCGGCGTCGACCAGGCGGTCACCTTCCAGGTCGACGCCTACACCACCAACACGGACGCCACGCTGACCTACGAGGCCACCGGCCTGCCCGACGGCCTGGCCATCAGCCCCAGCGGTCTGATCAGCGGCACCCCCACCACCCTCGGGACCGGCGACGTCACCGTGACGGTGACCGACAGCACCGGGGCGAGTGCCTCGGACACCTTCAGGTGGCAGATCGCCTACGTCTACGGAAACGCCACCCGCGTCGACATCCCCGACAACGGTGCCGCGGTGGAGTCCCCGGTGACCATCACCGGCCGTGACGGCAACGCCTCCGCGACCACCACCGTCCACGTCTCCATCGTCCACACCTACCGCGGTGACCTGACCGTCGACCTCGTCGGCCCCAACGGCACCGTCTACTCCCTGCTCAACCGCAGCGGCGGCTCCGCCGACAACGTCGACCAGACCTTCACGGTCGACGCCTCCGCCCAACCGCTCAACGGCACCTGGAAACTGCGCGTGCAGGACCGGGCGTCGATCGACGTCGGGTACATCGCGCGATGGGAACTGACACCCTGACCCGACAGCACACAGCCGCCCGGATCCCTGGGGATCCGGGCGGCGCCGTTCGTTCCGTCGGGTACGCCGCGCCGGCTCTCGGCACCGGCGGGCACGGGTGTCACTGAGTGGTGAGCATGCCCTCGCGCAGTCGGGCGAGGGTGCGGGAAAGCAGACGGGAGACATGCATCTGCGAGACGCCGAGGCGCTCGCCGATCTGCGCCTGGGTGAGTTCCTCGACGAACCGCATGTGGATGATCCGGCGGTCCCGCTCGTCGAGTTCCGCGATCATGGGGGCCAGGGCGTGGAAGTCCTCCACCAGCTCCAGTGCCGCGTCGTCCGCGCCGATGAAGTCCGCGAGCGAGCCTTCGCCGTCCTCTGTGCCGTCGATGGTGGCGTCCAGGGAGGTGGAGTTGTAGGCGTTCGAGGCCAACCGCGCCTCGAGGACCTCGGCTTCGGGCAGGGACATCAGCTCGGACAGTTCCTTGACCGTGGGGGTCCGGCCCAGGCGGCTGCGGAGTTCCTCGGTGGCGCGGGCCAGCTGGACCCGGGCCTCCTGCAGACGGCGCGGCACGTGGACGGCCCAGGTGGTGTCGCGGAAGAACCGCTTGATCTCACCCACGATGTAGGGGATGGCGAAGGAGGTGAACTCCACCTCACGGGTGAGTTCGAAGCGGTCGATCGCCTTGATCAGGCCGATCATGCCGACCTGGACGATGTCCTCCATCTCCTCCGGACCCCGGCTGCGGAACCGCCCCGCGGCGAAACGCACCAGGGACATGTTCATCTCGATCAGCGTGTTCCTGGCGTACTGGTACTCGGGCGTGCCCTCCTCCAGTACGGCGAGCTGGTCGAAGAACAGCTTGGTGAGAGCACGGGCGTCCTTGGGGGCGACCTTGGAGGGGTCGGCGAGTTCCGGCAGCTCCCTCAGGTGAGTCTCTGTCCTTGCCGCGCTCACTGCCACCACGGTGCTTCCCTCCCGAGACATCTGATCGCCTGTCTGATGGAGACACAGGCTGACGAAAGGCCGCCTTCCCGCGGATCCGCCGCTCATGCCTGCCCGTATCACTTTCTGTCCTCACGGGAGGTGCAGCGGCTGCTCTCGTACGAGGCGAGAGCCAACACGAGAGCAGACACGGGGCTCAGGCGGTCGTACTGTGCACGGGGGGCTCTGCTCGTGCGTGGTGGGCGCCTGCGATCGCGACAGCGGCGCGCACGAAAGCGGCGACGGCCGTCGAGCGGGCCTCCTGGGGCCACGCGACGGCCAGCGTGCAGTTCGGCAGGTCGCTGACCGGCCGGTAGGCGACTCCGGGGCGCGGGTTGCGGCGGGCGACCGAGGCGGGCGCGAAGAACACGATGCTGCCCGTCTCGACGAGGCTGAAGATCTCCGACAGGTTGGAGGCCGGTGCCGTCCCACCGGGCTGCGACGGCGCGGTGGGACCCTCGTCGGCAGGCGCGCCGTCGAGGAGGCGGCGGCCGGCGAGGTCCGCGAGGCACAGCCGGGTTCGGGCGGCCAGCGGGTCGGTGGCCGCCATGGCGACCAGGACCGGCTCGGTCAGCAGCGGCTCGCTGTCCAGTCCGCGTTCGTCCACGGGGCGGAGCACGAGTGCTACGTCGGCGAGACCGTCGCGCAGCGCCTGGGGCTGAGCGCCGAACCCGCCGAGGACCAGTTCCGGGGGCAGGGCAGCGGGATCGGTGCTGTAGGCGTCCAGGATCTGCGGCAGCAGACCGCCGTCGATGTCGGCCTTGAGGGCGATGCGCAACCTGGGCGAGGCGCTGCCGGCGTGCCGCGCCCGGTGGGCGGCGGCGGTGACCGCCTCCAGGGCGGTTCTGGCGTCACGGAGCAGAACCTCTCCGGCACCGGTGAGTTCCACCTGCCGGGTGGTCCGTTCGAACAGCGTCACGCCGAGCTGTCGTTCGAGGCTGCGGATCGTCCGGGAGAGAGGGGGCTGCGTCATGCTCAGTCGGTCGGCGGCCCGCCCGAAGTGCAGTTCCTCCGCCACCGCGACGAAGCAGCGGAGCTGCCGCACCTCCAGATCATTCATGCCTCCACGGTATCAATAGCGATCGAGATGGTCCTTCACCTGCACTGTTGCGCCCGGTTCACTCGAGAGCGACCGTCCGGCACGCCCCTTCGGGATGCGCCCTCGACCGCCCTGCATGGAGACACTCATGATCGTCATCACCACACCGACCGGTGACATCGGCCGGCAAATCCTGGACCGCGTCCTGGACAGCGGTGAGCCCGTCCGCGTGATCGCCCGCGACTCCTCCCGCCTCCCGGACCACGTGCACGCGCGGGCGGAGGTGGTGCAGGGCTCGCACGCCGACGCGGACACGATCGCGAGGGCACTGGAGGACGCCGACCGGCTGTTCTGGCTCGTCCCCCCGGCCGGCTTCCGGGACGCGGGTCCCGCCCGAAGCCACTACCTGGACTTCACCCGGGCGGCAGCCCGGGAAGCCGCCGACCGGGGAGTGCGGATGGTGCACGTCACCTCCCTGGGACACGGATACAAAGGTGAGGCGGGACTGCTGTCGGCCGCGCTCGGCATGGACGAGCTGATCGAGAGCACCGGTGTGCAGTACCGGGCACTGGCGCTGCCGTTCTTCATGGAGAACGTCCTCCGCCAGGCCGAGTCGATCACACACCACGGCGTGTTCTCCATGGCGAACACCGCGGACCGGCCTTTGCCGACCGTCGCCACGCAGGACGTGGCCACCGCGGCGGCAGCCCTTCTGCTGGACGGCACCTGGACCGGTCAGGCCCGCATACCCCTGGTCGGCCCCGACCACCTGACCCCTGACGGCATGGCCGAGATCATCTCCGAAACCCTGGGCCGCCCGGTGCGCTACGAACAGGTGCCGCTCGCCGACTTCCAGGTCCGCATGGTGCGGCACGGCATGAGCCCCGCGCTGGCCCGGGACATGGCCGACATGGTCAACGCGCAGAACAACGGCATCTACGACGCCGAACCCCACGGCCCGGCCCGCACCACCGACTTCCGCCGGTGGTGTCAGAACGTCCTGAAGCCGGCCGTCCGGTCCTGACCGGCGCACCGCCCTGCGGGTTGCTCGTACGCCGCCGAGCCGAGCAGGGGAGGCCTCCCGTGCGGGCGGCGGAAGGGCCTGTTGCTGCTGGGCGGGCGCGCTGGAAGGGAAGGAGCGGCGGTGTCCCCGCCGCGACCGCCGGCGCCTCGTTGCTGCGCCCTTCCACCGTCCGGCCCTAGCCGGTGGGCAGGGAGACGGTGATGTCGGTGCGTCGCCCGGCGACCAGGGACACCTCGCGGGCGTAGGAGCCGAGGGGTGAAGCGGCCACGGTCGCCGAGGTGGTCATCGAGGTCATGCCGCGACGGCTGACGAGGGTGACGGTCTGGTCGACCTCCGAGGTGACGGAGAGCGTGGCGGCGCGGGCGGGCAGGTCCCAGCTGAAGGTGTGGACGCGGATCCGACCACGCGTGCGTACGCCGGTGATGGTGCCCCGGGCGAGTTGGTCGGGCAGGGCCGGCAGGACCTCCAGCACTCCGGGCCGGGAGTAGATCAGGGCCTCCGCGAGCACACCCGGCAGGGCGTTCGCGGCGTCCGCGTTGTAGATGTCCAGGTCGGGATTGTGCGAGGTCATCAGCGACCTGAAGAGCATGTTGTTGCCGATGATCTTCCTCAGGTTGTCGTAGACCTTGCCACCGTCCTTCAGACGAGCGGCGGCCAGCGCACGGTGGAGACTGCCGTGGGCGGAGACGTTCTGATCACCGCGCTTCTCCAGGGCCCTGAGCGCCGGACCGACGAGTGCGGGCTGCTCCTCGGGGTTGATCTCGTGCAACGGCCATGCGCCGTACAGGTGCTGGACATGGCGGTGGTCGTAGTGGTCGGTCAGGGTGGGCCAGGACCATTCGGCGAGCGCGCCGTCGCTGTTGACGCGGTAGTCGGGCAGCTTGGCCAGCAGCGCCGTCCAGCGGGACACGCCCTGTCCGCTGCCCTGCTCCACGCCCAGCGCATTGGCCGCGTCGACGGCGGCCTGGAGGGCGTGCCGGCCGGCCATGATGTCGCCGGTGGCGTTGACCGACAGGCACACGCCGGTGTTGCCGGGCGCGTTCTCCATGGAGAAGGACGGCACGAAGACGGCCTTGCCGTTCGCGTCGGTCCGGGACAGGAAGTCCTCGTAGAACAGGGCCAGTTCCATCAAGGCCGGCGCCAGCCTGGTGCGGTGGAACTCGCTGTCGCCGGTGACCTCGTAGTACTCCAGCATCGGGTACAGCAACCAGTCGGCGCCGCCGGTCCAGCAGTGGCCCGGGAACTCGTCGTTGTCGAAGTGGAGCATGTGGCCGTACTCGCCGTCGGTGCGGGAGGGGGCGAGGAAGCCGCGAGCGCCGTAGAGGTGGGCGGCGTTGGTGCGCCAGTCGGCGAGCTGGCCGAGGACCAGGTCGAAGTAGCCCTGCATGACCTCGGTGGTGTCGAGGATGTTGGCGCCCGCGACCTGGAGGTTGATGTTGGCGTCGGTCGTGAAGTCGTCGGCCCAGGCGCCGTTCCAGGAGCCCGTCCAGATGCCGGTGAGGCGGGGCGGCAGGACTCCGCTGGAGCTGAGGAAGAGGTAGCGGCCCGAGTCGTACAGCCGCTCGAGCAGCGCGAGGTCGATGACGTCACGGTCCGCGTTCTGGCGGGCGATGAGTTCGCTGACGGAGAGCCTGCGGTCGGCGTCGGGGACGTCGAGGTCGAGGCGGGAGCGGTCGTACAACTCGGTGTGGAGCGCGGTGTGCGCCGAACGCAGGGCGGCGTAGTCGGTGCCGGTCGCGGCCAGTTGGGCGTGCAGCGGCTCGGAGTCCCATGCGGTGGAGGACTCGTAGCGGTCCAGCTTGGTCAGCAGGAGCACACCGGCGGCCCCGGCCACGACGATCGTGGAGCCGCTGACGGTCACCGAGGAGTTCGCCCCCGTCGCCGTGACACGCGTGACGCCCTCGTAGCCGAAGGCGCCCTGCCCCGCGGGATAGGTACCGCGCAGGTTCAGATAGCCGTCGCCGTCCTTCACCGTGGCGCGGGTGGTGAAACCGACGGTGCCGGGGACACCGTCGAGCGCGGTGTTGACGCTCAGCGTGGTGTCGACCGTGCGGCCCGGGGCGGCGATCAGCTCGTGGACGATCACGTTGTCGGCCCGGGAGACGAACGCCCGGCGCGTCCAGGTGCCGTACGGGTCGGTCCAGCTGGAGCTGACCTCCCCGGTGCGGTAGTCGGTGGTCCGGGTGTAGTCGTTGACCGTGGTCATGCCCGGCGTGCTGATGAGGAGTTCGTAGGCCGGATGGTAGGTCTGCGTCCAGCGCAGTGACCATCCGGAGGCGAAGTCCCTGTTCGCGCCGGCGTAGTCGCCGGCCAGGGCCTTGTCCCGCACGCCGTCGAGGCGCCCGGAGAGCACGGGGGGCTCGAGTGTGCGGGTGCCGTTCGGCAGCACCAGCCGGTGGTGGTTGAGCACCACCTTCTCCAGCGTTGCCGCACCGTGCAGTACGGCGCCGTGCTCGCCGTTGCCGGTGAGGAAGCCGTCGGTCCAGGAGACGGCGGGGGAGGTGTCGTGGATGCCCCGGTCGGGGAGCGTGACCTGTGGGGGAGCGGCGGCCCCGGCGGTGGTCGGGTCCGTGGAGCCGATCGGGTCCACGGAGCCGTTCGAGGAGCCGTCCAAGGGGTGGTTCGTCACGCAGGATCCTTCGGGAGAACAGGGTGGAGACAGAGGGCGGAGGCGACCCGGGGAGGTGGTCGCCTCCACCGGCTAATCCTGGACCTTGCCCCCGGTGACCCGGGAGAGTGCCAGGGCGATCAGGATGATGGCGCCGTTGAGTGCGCCGATCCACTGTGCGGGGACCCCGCCGAGGGTGAGGACGTTCTGGATCAGGAAGAGCAGCAGGATGCCGGTGAAAGCACCGAACATCGTGCCCTTGCCGCCGTTGAGACTGATGCCGCCGATGACGGCCGCGGCGAACACCGTGAAGATGTAGCCGTTGCCCTGCGCGGACGCCACCGAGGCGAGACGCCCCGAGAGCATCAGACCGCTGAGCGCCGCCAGCAGGCTCGCGGTGACGATGACGATCCACAGCACCCGGTCGGTGCGGATGCCGGCCGCCTTCGCCGCGTCGACGTTGCCGCCGATCGCGTAGAGGGAGCGGCCGAAACTGGTGAAGCCGAGCACCACGATCCCGACGGCGAACAGGATGAGGCAGACCCACACCGAGGCGGGCATGCCCAGCCACTCGGCCGTGCCGATGTACAGCATCGACTGCGGCAGCTGGAAGAACGTCTGACCGCCCGAGATGCCGGTGAGGATGCCGCGCAGCACGATCAGCATGCCCAGGGTCACGATGAAGCCGTTGAGGCCGAACCGGATGATGAACAGGGCGTTGACCGCGCCGACCAGCAGGCCGACGGCGAGGGTGACCGGTACCGACCAGGCGCCCGGGAGCAGCCCGAGGCCGTGTGTGGCGCCCGCCGGGACCGTGAGCCAGGCGGCGACGCCGGGGGCGAGGCCGACCGTGGACTCCAGGGAGAGGTCCATCTTCTTGACGATCAGCACCAGTGTCTGCGCCAGGACCAGGACCGCGATCTCGGACATGGTCTGGAGCACGTTGATGAGGTTGTCGGCCTGGAGGAACACCGGGTTGACGATCTGGCCGACGATCGCGATGACGATGATCGCGGGAATGAGGGCGAGGTCGCGCAGCCGGGCGAAGGCGATCCTGCGCCCTCCCGCCCTGGGGCCGGCCGGTTGTTCGTCCGGCGGGGTCTTCGCGGTGGTCGCGGCCGCTGTCTCAGACATCGAGGTCCACTCCTTCCATCGCGGCCACCAGCTCGTGGTCGTGCCAGCCGCTGAGCTTCTCGGCGACCACGCGGCCCTGGAACATCACCAGGACCCGGTCGCACATGCGCAGGTCGTCGAGTTCGTCGGAGGCGATGAGCACGCCGGTGCCGGACTCGGCGGTCTCCTCGACCTTGCCGAGGAGGAACTCCTTGGACCGCACGTCGACGCCGGCGGTCGGGTTGATGAGCACCAGCACCTTGGGGTCGTTGGCCAGGGCGCGGGCCATGACGACCTTCTGCTGGTTGCCTCCGGAGAGCCCGGACACCTCCAGGTCGGGACCCGGTGTCTTGATCGCCAGATTGTCGATCATGTCCTTGGCGAGTTCGTCGCGGCGGCGGCGGTCGATGAACCCGGGCGGGCCGAGCCGTTCCGGGATGGTCAGGGTCGCGTTGTCCGCGATGGACATCGCGGGTACGTAGCCCTGGTGATGACGGTCCTGCGGGACGAATCCGACACCGGCCCGCAGGGCCGCGGGGACGCTGCCCGGCCGGGGCCTGGCTCCCGCGATCTCCACCGTGCCGGTGTCGGCGGCGCGCAGACCCACCACGGTCTCGGCCAGTTCGGTGCGGCCACTGCTCGCCGCGCCGGCCAGACCCACGATTTCGCCGCCCCGGACCCCGAACGACACGTCGTCGTAGGCACCGTCGAGGGAGGCACCGCCGACCGTGAGGACCTCGGGAACCGCGGAGGCGACCGGGCCGCGGCGCCTGCCCGTGCTCTCCACCGCGGCGTCGCCCGTCATGGCGGCGACCAGCTCGGAGCGGGGCAGGTCGGTGACGGAGGCGGTGAGGATGTGCCGGGCGTCGCGGAACACCGTCACCGTGTCGCAGATCTCGTAGATCTCCTGAAGGTGGTGACTGATGAACAGGAAGGTGACGCCCTGTTCCTGGAGGTCCCTGATGCGGCCGAAGAGGCGGTCGATGGCCGCCGCGTCCAGCTGCGCGGTGGGCTCGTCGAGGACGATGAAGCGGGCGCCGAAGGAGAGCGCCCTGGCGATCTCCACGAACTGCCGCTGCTCGACGTCGAGTTCACCGGCCGCGGTGCGCACGTCCACGTCGACCGACCAGGTCCGCAGCAGCTCCTCGGCCTTGCGGCGAAGCGTGCGCCAGCTGATCAGGCCGCCCGGACCGCGGTCGTGACGGTTCAGGAAGAGGTTCTCCGCCACCGTCAGTTCGGGGATGATCGTCGACTTCTGGTAGACGCAGGCCACCCGTTGCCGCCACGCGTCCCGGTCGGCGAGGCGGGGGGCCGGTTCGCCGCCGAAGGTCACCGTGCCCGTGTCGGGTGCCTGGAGGCCGGTGAGGATCGACACGAGGGTCGACTTGCCGGCGCCGTTGCGTCCCACCAGCGCGTGTGTCTGCCCGGGGGCGATCGTGATCCGTGCGTCGCTGAGCGCGACCGTGGATCCGTACCGCTTCGTGATCCCCGCCGCCTCGGCGACGGGCGGAGCCGTGAGCATGTCTGCGTGTCGCCTTCCGGTCAGCCGAGGTTGTTGCCCCAGAGGGACTTGTCGTCGCTCTTGAGGCTGCTGACACCGCCGTAGGTGCCGCCGTCGGCGGTGACGAGCGGGGCCGACAGCTGGTCCTCGAGCACTCCGTCGCGGACCTGGATGATGGTGCTGTCATGGTCGGTCTTGCCGGGCTTGAAGGTCTTGCCGTCGATCGCCGCCTTCAGGTAGTAGAGGGCGTACTTGGCGTAGAGGTCGGCCGGCTGGGAGACCGTGGCGTCGATCTGGCCGCCGCCGATGTCCTTGAGCTCCTCGGGGATGCCGTCGTTGGACACGACGAAGACGTGCTTCTTGTCGGCCGGGCCGACCAGCAGGCCCTTCTGCTTGAGCACTTGGAGCGTGCCCGAGAGCGCGAAGCTGGACTGCATGTAGACGCCCTTGATGTCCGGGTGGGCCGTCAGGTCGGTCTGGAGCTTCTGCGCGGCGACGGCCCCGTCCCAGTTGGTGGCCTCGCCGAAGACCCTGATGCCGGGGTAGTTCTTCTTCATGCAGTCGTTGAACGCCTCGGTGCGGTCACGGCCGTTGATGGAGGAGAGGTCGCCCTGGAGCATGACGACCTTGCCCTTGCCGTGCAGCTTGGTGCCGAGGAACTGACAGGCCTTCTCGCCGTACGCCCGGTTGTCGGCCCGCACCACCATGTAGACCTTGCCGGTGTCGGGGCGGGTGTCCACGGTGACGACGGGGATCTTCTTCGCCTCCATCTGCGCCAGCGTGGGCGCGACGGCCGCGGTGTCCTGGGGGGCCATGGCCACTCCCTTGACGCCCTGGCTGATGAACGTCTGGGCGTTCGCGGTCAGCTTGGCGACGTCGTTCTGGGAGTTGGTGGTCTTCAGGTCGAGGCCCAGCTCCTTGGCGTACTGGGGCGTGTACTTGATGTACGAGTTCCAGAAGTCGGTGTCGGAGCGCGGGTAGTCGACGCCCACCACCGGCTTGCCGCCGCTCGAACCGTCGGCCGTGCCGGAGCTCTGGCAGGCGGTGAGGGCGGAGACCGTGAGGACGGCGAGTGCACCGAAACAGGCGTACCGGGTGTGTCTGAGCGTCATTGCTCATCTCCTTGGTGCGGGAAGGCCGGGAAGCGGATGGGGGTGCCGAGGGGGAAGGTCTCGGGGAGGGGTGTGGTCAGGCCCGGGGGCGGAGCCGCAGTCCTTGCATGCCGCCGTCGACGGCGAGATCGGTGCCGGTGGTGGAGGCGCAGAGCGGGCTCGCGAGGTGGGCGATGGCCGCGGCCACTTCCTCGGCGGTGACCAGACGGCCCATGGGCTGGCGGGCTTCGAGGGCGGTGCGTTCGGCCTCCGCGTCGGCGGCGCGCTCCAGGAGCCGGCCGACCCACGGGGTGTCGACGGTGCCCGGGTTGACGCAGTTGACGCGGATGCCCTCGCGCACGAGGTCGGCGGCGCTCGCCCGGGTGAGGGCGAGGACGGCACCCTTGGTGGCGGAGTACAGCGCCCGCTGGGGCAGGCCCGCGGTCGCCGCGACGGAGCAGGTGTTGACGATCGCGGCACGGCTGGAGCGGCGCAGGTGGGGGAGTGCGGCCCGGGTCACACGGACGATGCCGAGAACGTTGACGTCGAGCACACGGTGCCACTCGTCGTCGGAGTTGTCCTCGATGGTGCCCTGGGCGCCGATCCCGGCGTTGTTGACCAGGATGTCGAGGCCGCCGAGCAGCCTCGCGGCCTCGTCGACGGCCGAGCGCACCTCGCTGTCGTCGGTCACGTCGGCCCGGATGCCGATGAGCGGTTCGGGTACGTCCGGCTTGAGGTCGAGGCAGGCGACCTTGGCTCCCCGGTCGGCGAGCAGCCGGGCGGTGGCCAGGCCGATGCCGGAGGCGCCGCCGGTGACGACGGCCGCCAGGCCCGTGAGTTCGGATCCGCTCATGAGGCGGTCACCTCCTGCCAGACTGGCCCGTCCGGGTAACGGTGGGCGGCGACGGAATCGGGGTGTATCTCGGCGCTGATGCCGGGCGCGGTCGGGGCCAGATAGCGGCCGTCGCGGATGCGGACCGGGTCGGTGAAGTGCTCGTGCAGATGGTCGACGTACTCGATCACGCGGTCCTCGGTGGTGCCGCTCACGGCCACGTAGTCGAACATCGCCAGGTGCTGCACCATCTCGCACAGGCCGACTCCGCCGGCGTGCGGGCAGACCGGGACGCCGAACTTGGCGGCCAGCAGCAGGATGGCGACGTTCTCGGTGACTCCGGCGGTGCGGCTGGCGTCCATCTGGAGGATGTCGAGCGCCTCGGCCTGCAGGAACTGTTTGAACATCACCTGGTTGTGGGTGTGTTCGCCGGTGGCCACCTTGACGGGTGCCAGCTCCCTGCGGACGGCGGCGTGGCCGAGGATGTCGTCGGGGGAGGTGGGTTCCTCGATCCAGTACGGGTCGTAGGGGACGAGGGCGCGCATCCAGTCGACGGCCTGCCGGACTCCCCAGGCCTGGTTGGCGTCGACGGCGATCCGGATGTCCGGGCCGACCGCCTCGCGGGCCAGCCGCATCCGGCGGACGTCGGTCTCGCGGTCGGCGCCGACCTTCAGCTTGATCTGGGAGAAGCCGTCGGCGACAGCTTCCTTGGACAGCCGCACGAGCTTCTCGTCGTCGTAGCCGAGCCAGCCGGGCGTCGTGGTGTAGGCCGGGTAGCCGGACGCCAGCAGGTGGGCGGTGCGTTCGGCGCGTCCCGGCTCGGCGCGGCGCAGGATGTCCACCGCCTCCTCACGGGTCAGCGCGTCCTCCAGGTAGCGGAAGTCGACCAGGTCGACGAGCTGTTCGGGGGACAGCTCGGACAGCAGACGCCAGACCGGCTTCCCGGTGCGGCGGCCGTACAGGTCCCACACGGCGTTGACGATCGCCGCTGCCGCCATGTGGACGGCCCCCTTCTCCGGCCCCAGCCAGCGCAGCTGACTGTCGCCGGTCAGCCTGCGGGAGAAGGCCCCGAGGTCGCCCAGGACCTCCTCCACCGGCAGGCCGACCACCAGCGGGGCCAGCGCGCGTACGGCGGCGACCTCGACGTCGTTGCCGCGGCCCACGGTGAAGGCGAGCCCGTGCCCCTCGTCACCTCCGCTCGTACGGACCGTCACATAGGCGGCCGAGTAGTCGGGTTCGGGGTTCATGGCGTCGGAGCCGTCGAGGTGGAGCGAGGTAGGGAACCTGACGTCCACCGCTTCGACGGCGCTGATGAGTTCAGTCATGCTGACCGGCCGTTCCGGCCCGGGGACCGCGGTGTCTGTTCGAGGTCATGGCAAACCACCTGTCGTCATGTGTCGATGACATGTCTCCTGCGCAACAACAGGTCCTAGACATGGGATGGATTTAAGAGCTCGTCCCGTCCCAGTGTCCATACCTGAGGCGAAACAATTTCCCCGATCATCGATTCACCTGCGCATACGTCGTTCTCTGCGTGCTGGGAGCGGGGGATCGGTCATCCCATCTCTTCCGCAGCCGTGGGATGTATTGCTACGGTGCCGCTTGCGCACGCAGGAAGAGGGGACGGCCGCACATGTCACTGACCGACAAGGCCATCGACCGCATCAGGGAGCTCATCCAGTCCGGTGAGCTGGCCCCGGGCGCCAAGCTGTTGCCCGAGCCGCAGCTCGCCGCGGAGCTAGGGCTCTCGCGCAACCTGACGCGGGAGGCGGTGAAGGCCCTGGTCGTCTCCCGGGTGCTGGAGATCCGGCGTGGTGACGGCACCTATGTGACCAGCCTGGAGCCGGAGCTGCTGCTCAGCGGGGTCGGCTCCGCCGTGGAGCTGCTGCGCGGCGACACACTGCTGGAGCTCACCGAGGTGCGCCGGCTGTTCGAACCGGTCGCCACCGCGCTGGCCGCGACCCGCATCTCGGACGCCGAACTCGCCGAGGTGGAGCGCCACCTCGACGCCATGCGCGCCGCCCGCGAGGACGTGGAACGACTCAACGAGCATGACGCCGCCTTCCACCGGACGGTGATCGCCGCCACCGGGAACGCCACGCTCTCCGCGCTGCTGGAAGGCATCTCCAGCCGGACCGTGCGCGCGCGGATCTGGCGCGGCCTGGTCGACGACAACGCCGCCGCACGCACCGTCGCCGAGCACGAGGCCATCTACCAGGCACTGACCGACCGGGACGCGGCCCTCGCACAGGCCGCCGCGCTCATGCACGTCACCACGACGGAGCGTTGGCTGCGCGAGCACTGGGAACGGGAGGACGGCAGTGGACCGCTCGACCTCTCGGCGGGGGACGCCGGGACACCGCCGTAGACGGCCGCCCTCCGGCTGAGTTGTGCAGCCTGATGGGAGGGTGCGTCAGGTCCTGTACTGGACTGTCCGCGCTCGCCGTGGACGTGCGGCCAGGATGCGGGTGTCCGAGGCCCGCCGTGAACGGTGCTTCCAGTGCTGACGTCGGAACGCCCGCCGAACATGCCTGCCCGGCACGCACCCTGCTCCCCGCGCCCCCGACCGGTCGCCGCCCGGGGTACCCCGCCGATCCCCACGCCCCTGACGCCGCCCCCCGACCCGACTCTCGAGTCGACACCCTCACCCCGCACCGGCGCCTGACCTCACACCGCACCGGTATGCGGCAGCCCGCCCCTTCCCGCCTACCGATCGACAGCTCACCTCCTGGAGAACCCGATGAGACTGCTGCGTGTTGGCCCGCCCGGCCTGGAGCGCCCCGCCGTGCTGGACGCCGACGGCGCCCACGACCTGACCCCGCTCACCGACGACATCGACGGCGCCTTCCTCGCGGACGGCGGAATCGACCGGGTCCGGGCCGCCCTCGCCGAGGGGCTCCTGCCTCCGATCGAGATCGCCGGGCAGCGGATCGGCGCACCCGTGGCCCGTCCCGGCAAGGTCGTGTGCGTCGGCCTCAACTACGTCGACCACGCCGCCGAGACCGACACCCCGCCGCCGGCCGAACCGGTCATCTTCATGAAGGCGGCCGACACGGTGGTCGGCCCCGACGACACCGTGCTGATACCGCGCACCAGCGTCAAGACGGACTACGAGATCGAACTCGCGATCGTCATCGGCCGCACCGCACGCTACCTGGACTCCGAGGACCAGGCGGACGAGGTCATCGCCGGTTACACCATCGCCGACGACGTCAGCGAGCGCGCCTTCCAGCACGAGCGGGGCGGACAGTGGGACAAGGGCAAGTCCTGCGAGACGTTCAACCCGCTCGGCCCCTGGCTGGTCACCCCCGACGAGGTGGGAGACCCGCAGGGCCTCGCGATGCGGCTGTGGGTCAACGGCGAGCAGCGCCAGGACGGCCACACCAAGAACATGATCTTCGGGGTGCGGCACATCGTCCGCTACCTGAGCCAGTTCATGGTGCTGGAGCCCGGTGACGTCATCAACACGGGCACCCCCGCGGGCGTCGCCTTCGGCGCCAACGACTTCCCCTATCTGCGGGAAGGCGATGTCGTCGAGGTGGAGATCGACCGGCTCGGCCGTCAGCGCCACGTCCTCGGACAGGCCTGATGAACTCCGCCACCCCGTACCGCAGCAACCGGGCGGACCTGCCCCGGTACCTCGAACAAGTCCCGCTCGGCCGCTCCGGTGTCACCGTCGGCCGCCTCGGGCTGGGCACCGCCCCGCTGGCCGGCCTGTTCTCCGCGGTCGGCGCCGACCAGGCCGCCGCCACGCTCGACGCGGCCTGGTCCGCCGGAATCCGGTACTTCGACACCGCCCCGCACTACGGCGCCGGACTCGCGGAGCGGCGACTGGGCGCCTTCCTCACCGGCCCCGGACACCCGCGCACGGAGTACACCGTCTCCACCAAGGTCGGCCGCCTGCTCGTGGCGGGCGACGCTGCCCCGGGAGACGAGGCCTTCCAAGTCGACGAAGGGCTCGTGCGGGTCCGCGACTACAGCTCCGCCGGTGTCTACCGTTCACTGGCCGAGAGCCTGGAGCGCACCGGACTGGACGCCTTCGACACCGTCCTCATCCACGACCCCGACGATCACTGGGAGGAAGCGGTCCGCGGGGCCTACCCCGCGCTCGCCCGGCTGCGGTCCGAAGGCGCCGTACGGGCGATCGGCGCCGGGATGAACCAGACGGCGATGCTCACCCGCTTCGTCCGCGAGACCGACCTCGACTGCGTGCTCGTCGCGGGCCGCTACTCCCTGCTGGACCGGACCGCGGCCGACGAACTGCTGCCGCTGTGCGCCGAGCGGCAGGTCGGCGTCCTCGTGGGCGGCGTCTTCAACAGCGGCGTCCTGGCCGACCCCGCCCCGGGCGCCACCTACGACTACGCCCCGGCCCCCGAGCCCGTGCTGCGACGAGCCCAGGCCCTCGCGGAGCGCTGCGCAGCGCACGGGGTACCGCTGGCCGCGGCCGCGCTCCAGTTCCCGTACCGCCACCCCGCCGTCACCTCGGTGGTGGTCGGCGCACGCAGCCCGCGGGAGATCGCCGAGAACGTGGACCACGCGACCAGGGAGGTCCCGCCGGAGCTGTGGGACGAGCTGGACGCCCTCGGAACGGATGAGGCATGACGAGGATCGACGCCCACCACCACCTCTGGCGCCTGAAGGACTCGCCCGGGGAGACACCGGGCCCACGCCGGCGCACGCACGACTGGCTCGACACCCCCGGCATGGAGTCCGTACGCCGCGACTTCACCCTCACCGACCTCGCGGCCGAGACGGCGGACGCCGGCATCGACCGCACGATTCTGGTCCAGGTACTGCCCGACGCGGAGGAGAGCGCCGACTTCCTGTCCCTGGCCGCGTCGTCCGACCTGGTCGCGGGCGTCGTCGGCTGGGCGGACCTCACCGCTGGGGACGTGGCCGGGGCGTTGGCCGCCCTGCGGGCGGGCCCCGGCGGCGAACTCCTCGTCGGCGTACGGCATCTGGTGCAGGCCGAACCCGACCCCGCCTGGCTGAACCGACCGGACGTCCAGCGGGGCCTCACGGCGGTGGCGGACGCGCACCTGGTCTACGACCTGCTCACCGTGCCCCACCAGCTGCCCGCGGCCCTCGCCACCGTGCGGGCGCTGCCCCAGCTGACCTTCGTCCTGGACCACGGCTCCAAACCGCCCATCGCCTCGGGGCAACAGCAGCCCTGGGCGGCACGGATCCGGGAACTGGCCGCCGAGCCCAACGTCTTCTGCAAGCTGTCCGGGCTCGTCACCGAGGCCGACCGGCACACCTGGACCCCGGACGACCTGCGCCCCTACGCCGATGTCGTGCTCGACGCCTTCGGCCCGTCCCGGGTCATGTTCGGCTCCGACTGGCCGGTGTGCCTGCTGGCCGCCTCCTACCGGCAAGTCGTCCGCACCACCGAGGAACTGACGTCCTCGCTCACCGCCACCGAACGCGCCGAGGTCTTCGGCGGCACGGCGGCCCGCGCCTACCGGATCCCGACGGAAAGACTGCGTGAGGAAACCCCGTGAAAGTACGTCTGGCCTACGGGCAGTCGGGGCTCGACATCGACGTGGCCCCCAAGGCGACGACCGTCGTCGAACCCGTCCACCACGAGGCCGCCGCGGACCAGAGTGCGGTCCTTCGTACGGCCCTGCGCGCACCGGTCGCCGGACCGCCGCTGCGGGACCGGGTCCGGCCGGGACAGACGGTGGCGATCTCGGCCTGTGACGGCACCCGCCCCCAGCCGCGCCACCTGATGATCCCGGCCGTCCTCGACGAACTCGACGGCATCGTCCGCCTGGAGGACGTCGTCGTCCTCGTCGCCACCGGCACCCACCGGGGCAACAGCGAGGCCGAGCTGCGCGCGATGTTCGGCGACGAGGTCGTGGACACCGTGCGGATCGTCAACCACGACGCCCGGGACACCGCGCAGCTGACGTGGCTGGGCACCCACGGCAAGGGCGTCCCGGTGTGGCTGAACCGCGAGTGGGTGGAGGCCGACGTCCGCATCACCACCGGTTTCGTCGAGCCCCACTTCTTCGCCGGCTTCTCGGGCGGCCCCAAACTCGTCGCCCCGGGCCTCGCCGCGCTGGAGACCGTGCTCGTGCTGCACGACGCGGCCCGGATCGGCGACCCGCGCGCCACCTGGGGCGTCATCCACGGCAACCCGGTCCACGACGACGTACGCGCCATCGCCGAGGCCACCGGTGTGACCTTCGCGCTGGACGTGGTGCTCAACCGGGACAAGGACATCGTGGCCGCCTTCGGCGGTGATCTGCCGGCGATGCACGCGGCCGCCACCGCCACGGCCAAGAGCATGGCGATGCGGCCCGTTCCGGCGCCGTTCGACGTCGTCGTCACCACCAACTCCGGTTTCCCGCTGGACCAGAACCTCTACCAGGCCGTCAAGGGCATGTCCGCCGCCTACCAGGTGGTCCGCCCCGGCGGGACGATCGTCTGCGCCGCCGAGTGCCGTGACGGCTTTCCCGATCACGGCTCGTACCGCGAGGTCCTGGCCTCCGCCGCCTCGCCTCGGGCGCTCCTCGACGACATCGGCGCCCGCACCGAGACCGTGCCCGACCAGTGGCAGGTGCAGATCCAGGCACGCATCCAGTCCGGGAGCCGGGTCGTCATGCACACCGGCTTCCTCAGCGACGCCGAACTGGCCACCGCTCATCTGGAGCAGACGCGGGACATCTCGGCCACCGTCGCCGAAGCCCTCGCCGCAGCAGGCCCCGGAGCTCGCGTGTGCGTTCTGCCCGAAGGCCCGCAGACCATCCCGTACGTCGACGGGGGCCTGTCGTGAGCGAGGTGCTGAACCTGGGCTTCGCCCGCGTCGACCTGGACCGCGAGGCCCGCCAGGGACTGCCCGAGGTCGTGTACGGGCCCGGCAAGACCCCCGAGCAGATCACCGGCATCGTCAACGGCCTCCTGGCGCACAACACCGGCCCGGTGCTCGTCACACGCGTCGACCCGGAGACCGCCGACGCCGTCCGGGCGTCCGTGGGCGGCGGGACGTACGACGCCGAGGCCCGGCTGCTGCTGTGGCGCCCCGCCGCCACCGGGAAGTTCTCCGTCCTCGTCGCCGCGGCCGGTACGTCCGACCGGCCGGTGGCCGCCGAGGCCGTCGCCGTGGCCACGGCCGTCGGCCTGGACGCCAGCGCCGTCCACGACGTCGGCGTGGCGGGGCTCGACCGCGTCCTGCAGGTCCGGGACCGGCTGCGGGCCGCGGACGCGGTGATCGTGGTGGCCGGCATGGAAGGCGCCCTCGCCAGTGTCGTCGGCGGCCTGGTGCGCGCACCGGTCGTCGCCGTCCCCGTCTCCACCGGTTACGGCGCCTCCCTGGAGGGTGTCACCGCGCTGCTCGCCATGCACGCGTCCTGCGCCGCCGGGGTGAGCGTGGTCAACATCGACTCCGGCTTCTCGGCGGCGATGGCGGTCCATCGCATCGCCCAGGGGCATCGCACCGCCCAGGATCACCGGGGGATCCAGGACCACGGCGGGAGCCAGGCCCAGGACCACGGAGGCACCCGGTGATCTGCTGGATCAACCCCTTCACCGGCCTGGCCGGCGACATGCTGCTGGCCGCGCTCATCGACGCCGGAGCACCTCTCGACCGTATCCGGTCCTCGATCGCCGCCACCGGCCTCACCGGCTGGGAACTCACCGCCGAACGCGTCACCGACCACGGCCTGTCCGCCACCCGCGTCCACGTGCACGTCACGGACCCCCACACACAGCGGCACGCGGCCGAGGTCATCGATCTCGCCTCCCGCGCCACTCCCGAGCCCGTCGCGGCCCTCGCGGTCGCCGCGGTGACTGCCGTCGCGGAGGTGGAGGGCAGGCTGCACGACGCCGAACCGGCCGCCGTCCACCTGCACGAACTGGGCGGCCACGACACCCTGGTGGACATCGTCGGCACCGCCGCCGCCCTGCACGTCCTCGGCGTCACCGAAGTCGTCAGTTCGCCGCTGCCCCTCGGCAGGGGACGCATCGACGCGGCCCACGGCCTGTTGCCCTGCCCGGCCCCGGCGACCCTCGCGCTGCTGACCGGCGCGCAGGTCACCGGCACCGATCTGCCGGGGGAGACGGTGACCCCCACCGGCGCCGCACTGCTGCGCGCCTGCGGGGCCCGGTACGGCCCGCCCCCGCCCATGACCCTCGGCCCCACGGGATACGGCGCCGGGAGCCGAAGGCTGCCCGACCGGCCCAACGTGAGCGTCGTGACCCTCGGGGAGCCGGCCCGTAACGGGCAGGAGGACGTCGTCGTGCTGGAGACCAACCTCGACGACGTCACCGGCGAGGTCCTCGGCCACACCATCGCCCGCGCCATGGAGTGCGGGGCGCTCGACGCCTGGGCCACCCCCGCCGTGATGAAGAAGGGCCGGCCCGCCCAGGTCCTGCACGTGCTCACCACCCCCCAGCACGAGGGGCCGTTGCGGGACCTCGTCCTGGCCGAGACCGGCACCCTGGGCGTCCGCCGCCTCACCGCCACCCGCACCACGCTGCCGCGCCACTTCCAGACCGTCGACGTCGACGGACACCCGGTGCGGATCAAGATCGGCCCCCACCGGGCCAAACCCGAACACGAGGACCTCGTGGCCGCCGCGACTCAACTGGGCCTGCCGCTGCGCGCGGTGGCCGCCCGTGCGCTGCGACGCCGACCGAGCGGCGAGGCCGGCGACCACCGGACACAGGAGGCCGGGACCGATGACTGAAGCGACTCAGGAACAGCGCCTGCTGGACCGTATGGCAGCCATCGGACCGGTCGCCGTGGCCTACTCGGGAGGCGCGGACTCGGCTCTCGTCCTCGCAGCCGCGGTACGGGCACTGGGAGCGGAGCGGGTCGTGGCCGTCACCGCCGTCTCGGAGAGCCTGGCCGCCGAGGAACTCCCGCGCGCCCGCCGGCTGGCCGAACAGGTGGGAGTGGTCCACCTGACCCCGCGCACGGAGGAACTCACGCGCCCCGGCTACCGGGCCAACGGACGCGACCGCTGCTACTTCTGCAAGTCGGAGGTCCTGGACACCATCGCCGCCCTCGCCGGCGAGCACGGATACGACCAGGTCGCCACCGGAACCAACGCCGACGACGCCCGCGACCCGCACCGCCCGGGCATCCGCGCAGGCCGGGAACGCGGCATCCACACCCCGCTCCTCGACATCGGCCTGGACAAGGCGGCCGTACGCCGTCTCAGCAGGGCCTGGTCCCTGCCGACCTGGGACAAGCCGGCAACTCCCTGTCTGGCCAGCCGGATCCGCTACGGCATCGAGGTCACCCCGTACCGCCTGGCCCGCGTCGACCGTGCGGAGACCGCCGTGCGCGCCCTGCTCGCCGACGCCGGACTGACCGTGACGGATCTCAGGGTCCGCGACCTCGGGGACGTCGTCCGCCTGGAGATCGACCCCCCGCTCGTGGACCGGGTCGCGGCACACCCGGAGATCTCCCGGGCCCTTGCGGCCGCCGGCTACGGCGACCTGCCCCAGCACGTCGAGCCCTTCCGGTCGGGACGGCTCAACGTGGAGCCCTGAGGAGCCGGGGCGACACACCGACACTGTCTCAGCCCCCGGTCGGGCTCTCGCGAGCCACACCCGCCTCGTCGTCCCCCTTGCGAGCTACGCAGGAGTGTCCACCGCACGGTGACGATTCCCGAACGTCGGCTCCGTAGCGTTCAGTTCACCGCGGAGCGTCGCACCGCGGGCCGGGGACGGAACCGGACGGGACTGGCTGAGGGAGCTCACGTCGTGAAGGTCATGAAGATCATCTTGCAGATAGTCGTCGTGTTCGCGGTCTACGCGATCAGCGGCGGCGTCATCAGCGGGGTGAAGGACAATCCGTGGCTGTCGCTGCCGGCCGGCGTCCTCACCGTGGCCGCCATGGTGTTCGTCTACCGGTGGGTCGTGAAACGCACCGAGAACCGCGAGGTCACCGAGCTCCAGGGGAAGGGCGCGGGCCGCGCGGCCTTGTGGGGCCTGCTCCTCGGCACCCTGATGTTCCTCTGCGTCATCGGCAACATCTACTTCCTCGGTGACTACAAGGTTGACGGCATCGACTCGGTGAGCGGGGCCATCGGTCTGATCGGTTTCATGGCCGGCGCCGCAGCGACCGAGGAGATCGTCTTCCGCGGTCTGCTGTTCCGGCTCGTGGAACGGGGCGCGGGCACCTACATCGCGCTGGTACTGTCCGGGCTCGTGTTCGGCGGCATGCATCTCCTCAATGACGACGCCACCCTCGCCGGTGCCCTTGCCATCTCCGTCGAGGCCGGTGCCATGCTCGCCGCCGGGTACGCCGCCACCCGCAACCTGTGGCTGCCGATGGGCGTGCACTTCGCCTGGAACTACATGGAGGCCGGCATCTTCAGCACCCAGGTCTCGGGCAACGGCGAGAACCACGGTCTGCTGGAGGCGAGTCTGTCCGGCAGCAAGCTGGTCACGGGCGGGGAGTTCGGCCCCGAGGCGAGCGTGTACGCGGTGCTCTTCGGCACGCTGCTGACGGTCTGCTTCCTGATCGTGGCCCACCGCCGCGGCAACATCGTCCCCCGGCGCCGCGCCGAGCGCGCGAACACCCTCGCCGCCCTCGCCCGGTGATGACGGAGCAGCGATCCTCCGGGACGCCGGAGCACCGGACGTACGGGAGCGAGCACCGCGAGGGCGGAGCCGGGCACCCGTCGGCCGGTGCCCGGCTCCGGCTGTTCCCGCGCACGGGAGGGCAAGCGGCAGTCCGCCGCCGACTGGGCGGGGTCCGGCGCCGGCTGGGCGCAGTGCACAAGAGACTGAGGGACGCCTGGTACCGGCTGGACGTCGTCGTGCGGGATCTTCCGTTCGGGCTGCTCCTGCTGACCGGTTCGTTCGTCCCGGCGCTGCGCGACAACGGAACGGTTCTCGGGGGCGTTACCGACCGCCCGCACGACGCGCTGACCGTCGTGGTGATCCTGCTCGAGTCCCTGCCGCTCGCGGTGCGGCGGCGGTTGCCGGCCCTCTCCCTGGCTCTGGTGTTCTGCGGGTTCGCCGTCGACCAGCTCCGCGGGTACCACACCTTCGCGGCCACCGCGATGCCCGTCGTGCTGCTGAGCACCGGCTCGCACCTGGAACGGCACCGCCGGATCTGCGTGTTCGGCCTGAGCGCGGCGTACGTGGCCTTGGCCGTGGCCCTCTCGCGGGCCGGGTCCGGCGAGGACGTGACGGGATTTGTGACTTTCTACCTGGCGATGGGTCTGGCGTGGGGCGCCGGGGGCTGGCTGCGCACCACCCGGCGGGCGGAGGCGGAGCGCCGCCGGCGGATCGCGGTGGAGACGCGCACGGCCGAACGCACGCGCATCGCACGGGAGTTGCACGACGTGGTGACCCATCACGTGACGGCGATGGTGGTGCAGGCGGAGGCCGCCCGCTATCTGACCGCCGCGCCGGAGCGGCTGGAGCAGTCCTTGAGCGCCGTCTCCGACACCGGGCGGCGAGCGATCACCGATCTGCGGCACCTCCTGGACCTGCTCAACCCCGACCACGGCACCGGCAGCGGCGACGACCCGGGGGAGCGGAGGTCACCGGCCGTGGGCCGCCTCCTGACCCTCGTGGAGCAGACCCGCCGGGCGGGCCAGCCGGTGGCGTTCACCGAGGAGGGCACCCCGCCGGTGTCCACCGGCAGCGCCGACCTCGTGGCCTACCGGGTGGTGCAGGAAGCACTGACCAACGCCCTCAAGTACGCTCACGGCAGCCGGACTTCGGTCACCGTTCGGCACGGCGAGAGGGAGATCACCGTGGAGGTCAGCACGGACGGCACCGGCTCACGGGCCGCCGCCGTCGGTGGCAGCGGGCGGGGTCTGGCCGGTCTGCGCGAGCGGGTCGACGTCCTCGGCGGCGACTTCAGCGCGGGCGCCGGTGCGGGCGGCGGCTTCGTTGTCCGGGCGCGGATTCCGGCCGGGAGCCGCTCGTGAGCACATCGTCGTCGTCCGGGGCCGTACCGACCCGGGTTCTCGTCTGCGACGACCAGGCGCTCATCCGCACGGGCCTGGTCACCATCATCGACGCGCAGCCCGACATGGAGGTGGTGGGCGAGTGCGGTGACGGGCAGACCGGCGTCGAACTCGCGCGCAAGCTCACGCCGGACGTCGTCGTCATGGACATCCGGATGCCGGTCCTCGACGGCCTCGAAGCCACCCGCCTGCTGGCGGGGGCCGGGGTCGCCCACCCCGTCAAGGTCCTCGTGATCACCACGTTCAACCTGGACGAGTACGTCTACGAGGCGCTGCGCGCCGGAGCGAGCGGCTTCCTGCTCAAGGACGCCCCGCCCGACCGCCTGCTGCACGGCATCCGCACGGTGGCCATGGGGGCGGCGCTGCTGGACCCCGACGTCACCCGCCAGCTGGTCGGCCGGTACGCGGCCCGCATCCGCCCCGCCGACGGCGCCCGGGCGGACATCCCGCTCACGCCCCGCGAGTTGGAGGTGCTGCGGCTGATCGCGGACGGCCTCTCCAACAGCGAGATCGCCGCCGCGCTGGTCATCAGCCAGGAGACGGTGAAGACGTTCGTCTCCCGCATCCTCACCAAGTTGAGCCTGCGCGACCGCGTCCAGGCGGTCGTCTACGCGTTCCGGCACGGCCTGGCGAGCTGAACGCCCCGGAGGTCGGCAGGCCGACGGCCACCGCCTTGAGCCAGGTCCGCAGGTGCCCCGGGTCGGCAGGCGCGCGGTCCTCGCGGCACCGCTGTCGGTCGGCCGGAAGCATCAGGATCGCGTCCACCTCGCCGTCCGGGGACGGGTGCGGATCGTCAGGCGTCACGTGTCCGGGCGGCCGCGCCGGCCAGGCCGGATGCCTGCGCGAGGGGCGGACAGCCGGTGCAACCGTCTCGCTGCCCCACGTCCCTCAGACGTGCCGGATCCGCACCCCGCTCCCACCCGCGACCTCCACTCAAGAGGTTCCTGCCTGGAGGCGCAGGCCCGCCAGGGTCAGTTCCAGTGCGGCGAGGAACTGGTCCCTGTCCTCGTGCTCGGCGAACTCGTCGACGATCTCGTGCATGAACGGGAACTGCGCGGCGTCGAGCCTTCGCCAGGAATCGGCGTAGCGGCTGAGGAACTCCACGCGGGTCACTGTGCCGTCCAGCACTTCCTGCGGGGGTTGCGCGCCCAGGTCGGCGGCCGTGCCGACCACGACGCCGAGGATCGCCGACACGGCGTGGAACCGCTGCCGCGGTGTGAGGTCGAGGCGCAGGGTCTGTTGGCCGAGTTTCTCGTACAGCCGCAGTGAGTGGCCCTGGACGTCGGTGTTGCGCATGAAGAAGGCCGCCAGCCACGGCCGGTCGATCATGGCGTCGAAGAGGGTGATCGCCATCTCCCGCAGGTCCGCGATCGGGTCGTCGCTCTGCGGCTGTTCCTCGACGGCGGTCAGGATGCCGCCGACGACGTGGTCGGTGGCGCGGTCGAACAGTTCGTCCTTGCTGTCGACGTACCAGTAGATGGTCCCGACGCCCGTGCCGAGCCGGGCGGCCAGGGCGCGGAAGGTCAGGGCCGACTGGCCCGCCTCGTCGAGCAGGGCCACGGCCGCGCTGAGGACCGCCTCCATGGAGTGCGAGGCACGTTGGCGGCCTCGGGGGGAGGCCTCGGTGGAGGTGCGTGGTCGCGGGCGTGGCATGCAGCCATCCAATCACAGACTTGCCCTGTCATCGAACGGTGTTCTACGATCGAACACCGTTCCACCATGGAACGCCGTTCCTTTATCGAATCCCGTTCTAGCGCCGCGTGCGTCCTGCGACGACCGGCGACGCCCAGAGAGGAGGCCGGCCATGACCGCGACCACCACAGCCGAGCCCGCTGCAACCGGTACCTACTCGTCCCTGCGTGCGGCCTGGATCCCGCTGACCGCACTCTGCCTGGCCTTCTTCGTCGAGATGGTGGACAACACCCTGCTGTCGATCGCGTTGCCGACCATCGGCCGCGACCTCGGCGGCGGCACCACCGCCCTGCAGTGGGTCACCGGTGCCTACTCGCTCACCTTCGGCGGCCTCCTGCTAACGGCGGGATCCCTGGCCGACCGCCTCGGACGGCGACGCGTGCTGCTGATCGGCCTCGCCGTGTTCGGCCTGCTGAGCCTGTGCGTCATCGCCGTCGACTCCGCCGGGCAGCTCATAACGCTGCGCGCGGGGCTCGGTGTGGCCGCTGCGGCCATGGCACCCATCACGAACTCGCTCGTCTTCAGACTGTTCGACGAGCAGGCACTGCGGATGCGCGCGATGACCCTGATGATCGTCGTCGGCATGTCCGGGTTCGTGCTCGGCCCGCTGCTGGGCGGTACCGCGCTGGCCCATGTGAGCTGGCAGTGGCTGCTGCTGATCAACGCGCCCATCGCGCTGATCGCCGGCATCGGGGTGCGGCTCGGGGTCGCCGCAGACCGTCCTCAGGACCTGACGGACGACAGGCTCGACCTGCCGGGTGCCGTCCTCAGCGTCCTCGCCATCGGCCTCGCCTGTTACGCGCTGACCAGCGGCGTCGAGCACGGCTGGCTCTCCACCGTCACGCTCGCCTCGATGGCCGGAGCCGTGGCCGCCGGTATCGGGTTCGTGCGCCACGAGCGCCGCAGCGCATCACCCATGCTGGACCTCGCCATCTTCTCCGGCGGGACCGTCCGTGGCGCGGTCATCGCCCAGATCGGGACGGCCATCGCGATGGCCGGCGTGATGTTCGGGCTCATCCTCCACTTCCAGTACGCCTACGGATGGAGCCCGGTGCGGGCCGGCCTGGCGAACCTGCCGCTCATCGTGACGATGATCGTCGCGACCCCCCTGTCGGAAGGGCTCGCCAAGAAGTTCGGCCACCGCGTGGCCTGTCTGGTCGGCGCGGCCTGCCTGTCCGTCGCGCTCGCCGGGCTCGCCTGGGGCGTCGACCACGGGTACGCCGCCATCGCCGCCTCCATGGTGGTGATGACCATCGGTCTGCGTACCGTCATGACGATCTGCGCGATCGCCCTGGTCGAGGCGATGCCGGAGAACCGCACCTCGATCGGCACGGCGCTCAACGACACCGCCCAGGAGGTCGGCACGAGCGTCGGCACCGCCGTCACCGGAACCCTGATCGCGGCACTGGTCACCACCCGGCTGCCCGCCGGCGTCTGGAACAGCGACCTCGTGCGGTCCTTCTTCCACGGCGAGCGGATCATCTACGGCGTACTCGCGGTGGTCGTCGGTCTGATCGCGGCGGGCGGCGCACTCACCCTGACCGACTCCCACGCGGTCGAGGAGCCGGCCTGAGCGGGGGCTTCCCTCGGTTCGGTCAGGTCCGCGGGCTTGGTCAGGCTGCTTGTCGGTTCCCGAGTCGGTAGAGGGTGCGGTGTTTGAGCGGGGCGTCCAGTCCGTCGACGCGGCGGCGGGTGCCGGACCACCTCCTCGGCCGTGCGCTACGTCGCCCGGGACGGGCCCGCTCGTCCCGGCCGGCGGATCGCCGCCGGGCGGGATTGCGGCGGGATCTTGAGGGCACGTGCAGGTGCATGGACAGTGACAGCGTCCGGATGCCGCCGCTGCGACCCGGTGGCTACGATCCCGACGACTACGCCGACACGGTGGTGCGCAGTGCCGAGGCGGCCGGTGTCTCTCCGCAACTGGTGATGGGCGTCCTCTACAACGAGGCGTACAAGCCCCACCATCCGCTGCTGGAGCGGCTGTGGCAGTGGTGGAAGCCGGAGGCGTCCTTCGGGGTGGCCAACATGCACCGGGCGGCCTTCGAGCAGGTACGACGGACGCACGGTCTGTCCGGGCGCTGGCAGGATCTGCGGGACGACCCCGCCTTCGCCATCCGCGCTGCGGCGCTGCACCTGAAGGACCTCGACGGCCGGCTTCCGGCGCGCCACGTGCGCCGGTACACCCGCGACGAACTCCTCGCGCTGGGGTACAACGCGGGCGAACGCAACATGCGCGCCTTCGCCCGCGGCGTACCCCCGGGCCCCATGGCGCGGTCCTACCTGCGCCGTTTCCGCGCCGGGCGACAGCGCGCCGCCGAAGCCCTCGCAGGCTGCGTGCGAGTCCAGACGACCGCTGACATCTCCACCAACGGCGGGTCACGGATGCGTTGACCGGGACCGTCATCTCGTCGGCCGCGGCACGCGGGTCGACCAGCCGAGGTGGCCCTGCGGGTCGGTCCGGGCCACCACGCTCATCACTCACCCGGAGGGGGCAGCGGTGTCTCACCGGAGCTGTGTGCGAGGGACTGCGCGCACCAGATGGTCTTGCCGTGAGGAGTGTGCCGGGTGCCCCACCCCTGGGTGAGCTGGGCGACCAGCAACAGTCCCCGGCCCCCCTCGTCGAACGCTCGCGCCCGGCGCAGGTGCGGGGCGGTGTTGCTGGAGTCCGAGACCTCGCAGATCAGGGCGGTGTCGCGAATCAGCCGGAGCCTGATCGGGGGCTCGCCGTACCTGATGGCGTTGGTGACGAGTTCGCTGACGACCAGTTCGGTGACGAACCCCGTCTCCTCCAGCCCCCAGGCCTCCACCTGGTCGACGGCGAACTGCCGGGCGCGCGACACCTCCGTGACGTCCGGCTCGACGTGCCGGTCGGCGACGTGCTGGGGATCCAGCGCACAGGTGCGCGCGAGCAGGACCGCGGCGTCGTCCGTGCGGTGTTCGGGCAGCATGGCCTCCATCACCGTGTCGCACAGGTTGTCCAGTGAGGGAGCTCTGTGGTCCAGGAGGCCCAGCAGTTCGGCGATCCCCTGGTCGACGTCACGCTCGCGGTTCTCCACCAGCCCGTCCGTGTAGAGGGCCAGCAGGCTGCCCTCGGGCAGTTCGAGCTCGGTCGCCTCGAACGGCAGGCCACCGATCCCGAGCGGTGGCCCCGGCTGCGCCGACACCGGGATCGTGGTGCCGTCCGGCGCGATGACCAGCGGGAGCGGGTGACCGGCACTCGCCAGCGTCAGACGGCGGGAGACCGGGTCGTAGACGGTGTACAGGCAGGTCGCCCCGGTTTCGGCGGTCGTCTGGAAGTGACTGGTGGGCTGGAGGTCGCTGGCGAAGTGGAGGACCAGGTCGTCGAGATGGGTCAGCAGTTCGTCGGGTGGCAGGTCGACGTCGGCGAGCGTGCGCACCGCCGTGCGCAGCCGGCCCATGCTGGCCGAGGCGTGCAGGCCGTGGCCGACGACATCGCCCATGATCAGCGCGACCCGTGCGCCGGACAGGGGGATGACGTCGAACCAGTCGCCGCCCACCTCCGCGTCGGTCCCCGCGGGCAGGTAGCGCGAGGCCACCTCGACCGCTTCCTGGCTGGGCAACCGCTGGGGGAGCAGACTGCGTTGCAGGGTCAGCGCGGTGGTGCTCTGGTGGACGTACCGGCGGGCGTTGTCGATGGCGACGGCCGCCTTGGCGGTGAGTTGCTCGGCGAGGATCAGGTCGTCGGCGGTGAAGGCCTCGGGCCGGTCGAGCCGGGAGAAGGTGACGACGCCCAGCAGCGCGCCGCGGGCCCGGAGCGGCACGGTGATGCGGCCGGTCAGTCCCTCCGCCGCGATGCCCTTGTCGATGACGGGGTTGCCGGGCGGCCAGTGGGCGGGGTCCGCTGCGAGCCCGGGACCGAAGGCCCATTCACCGCCGACGCCGGGTTCGGTGGCCAGTTCCACGGTGGACCTTCCGGTGGCCATGCAGGTGGCGGCCACCGAATGAACCGCATGCGTGACCGGCACCGCGGGCCCGGCCGACCGATGGGAGTCCTCCGCGGCACCGTGCCGGGCGGCACGGCTGAGCGTGAGGGGTTCGGCGTGGCCGGCCGCCGGTGGGGAGGGTGGTTCCTCCCCGCGCAGCACCTCGTCGAAGAGATCCACGGTGACCAGGTCGGTGAACCCCGGTACGGACGTCGTGGCCAGCTCCCGGGCGGTGCCGACGACGTCGAGGGTGCGCCCGATGCCGGTGGTGGCCTCGTTGAGGATGAGCAGGCGCTGCCGGGCCCAGTACTCGGCGCTCATGTCGAATCCCCAGTTGGCGACCGCGCGTACGTTGCCCTCGGCGTCCCGGACGGGCCAGATGCTGGTGGCCCAGGCGTTGGCGTAGTCGCTGCCGCGCGGGCGGAAGACGGTGATCAGGCGCGCGGGTTCGCCCGTCCTCGCCACCTCGGCGAGCTTGTCGGTGTAGGGCTTGTCGTCCCGTTCGGGGAACAGCGAGCGGTCGAACTCGGGCAGCACCTCGCGGTACTGCTTGCCGAGCACCTGCTCCTCGGTGTGTGCGATCACCCGCCCCGAGGAGGCGTTGATCCACAGGAACCGCAGATCGGGGTCGAAGGCACCCAGCGCGAAAGGGCACTGTTCGAAGACCCGGTCCGCGATGACCGGCCGGCGATCCCACCGCTGGACGGTGACCGCATGGCCCAGCACGCCCCCCTGGGGGCCGCGCAACGGCTGTACCGTGATCACGGAATCCACGGTGTGGCCGTCCCGGTGACGCAGGGCGATCGGTCCGGAAAGGGCGTCCGCGTCGTGACCCCCGGGGAATCCGGGCGGCACGGGCCCGGCCAGCAGGTCGGCCACCGGCCGTCCGACGGTGTCCTCCGCCGTCCAGCCGAGCAGCTGACACCCTCCCTCGCTCCAGCCGCTGACCCGGTTGTCCGGGTCGACCACGACGACGGCGGTCGGGGCGTCCTGATCGTCGGCGATCGTCACGCGGCACACCTCCGTCCGGACAACTGTGTCGCGGTGCCCGCCGGGGCTGGTCTCCAGCGGCCCTCCTCCAGACTAGAGCGGCTGCCGCCACGAGGCGCCCCGACCGGTGCGGTCGGGCCCCTGAGGCCGCTGTTCCTCACGCAGCCGGACATCCCGGCCGGTACAGGGCTTCGCGGACCCAGCAGCTGGGCCTGAGCCGCTCAACCGGTCACGGGTCCACTGCCACCGCGCCGGATGCCGGTCCTCGGAACGCTCCTGGGATCTCAGGGGCCTTCCACGAAGCGCGCACCCGGTCCGGGCGTGCGACAGACGTCCTCCGGGGCGAGGTGGCTGTGCCCCGCGGCGCACTCGAGGACGACCTTGACCGGCTCGTCGCAGGAGCCGGCATCGTCGACGGGCCGGTGCCGGACGATGACCGACGGGCCCTGAGGGTCGGCGAGGTAGGTGTCGCCCCACTCCAGGAGCGCCACGAGCGTGGGCCGCAACGCCCATCCCTGCTCGGTGAGCTCGTAGGCGAAACGCTGCCGGTCCCCAGGCTCCTGATACGGCACGCGGCACATCACCCCCGCGGTCACCAGGGTCTCCAGCCGGGTCGCGAGGAGATTTCTGGCGATCCCGAGGCGGGAGTGGAACTCGCCGAACCGCCGCGCGCCGTCCAGCGCTTCACGCACGATCAGCAGCGACCAGCGCTCCCCGACGACCGAGAGGGCGCGCGCCACCGAGCAGTTGACCGGGTCGATTCGCCGAGTTTCCATCGGTCGAGCGTACCCCTCTGGGTTTACAACTTGCACTTAGCCCTCATAAGCTCCACCTGAGTTGAAAAACTAAACCCACGGGGGAGATCGATCACCATGCCCATGCTCGACGTGTACATCCCCGACGGCGCGCTCCAGCCGGACGCCGAGGCGGCGCTGCTGAACCGCATCACCGAGATCCTCGTCCGCAACGAGGGATTCGACCCCGCCGACCCGGTGAGCCGTTCCGTCTCCTGGCTCTGGCTGCACCGACCGGCCGGCGTCTATGTCGGCGGGGAACCCGCGGACGCACCTCGCTATAAGGTCGTCCCTTCCGTCCCCGAGGGGCAGCTCGACGAGCAGAAGCGTGCGAGCGTCATCGCCGAGGTCACCGAGGCAATCCTCGACGCGGAGAACGGCGCCTGGCCTCGGGACGCCAGCCGGATCTGGGTATTTCCCACGGAGATCCCCGAAGGCCACTGGGGCGGCTGGGGCCAGATCAGGCCTCTCGCGGCGATCCTCGCTCGCCTCACCGGCGGCGACACCAAGCGGGCCCGTACGCTCGCGCGTGAGCGGATCGCGGCCAGCCGGGCCGAGCACGCCCGCCTGCCCTGACGAGCGGCGGCCACGCGTGGGGATCGACGCGGCCGCTGAATCAGTCGTCAAGGTCAGCCGGCTTCACGCGACGCCGGCCCCGTCAACGTTCGAGATCAGCCCGCCGCCGACGGCTCGTCCGAGCCGTCGGCGGCGGGCAGTAGCGCGGTGAGGCGCTGAGGAGACCGCGCTCTTTGCGTGGCCGTGGGGGCTACGGCAGCTTCACGAACGGCGCCAGGAAGGCGCGGGCACCCGGGGTGTCCAGGCGGTACGAGACGTTCGTCGCGTAGCACGGGCCGTCGCCGGTGATCGTGGTGGCCGCGAGCACGTTGCGGCCGCCGATCACGGCGAAGTTGGGGCCGCCGGAGTCGCCGTAGCAGGCGCCGCCGTTGCCCTGGGGTTCGGTCATGGCCAGGCGGACCCACGCGTTGTTGAGGGCGTCGAAGGTGACGGGCGCCTTCATCCGGACACCGCCGCCGGGGTGGGTCTGGCCGCCGGGGCCGCGCTGGGCCTCCTGGGTGCCGTATCCGGCGACGAACCAGTCGGTGGAGTTCAGCGACTGCGGGCCGAGCGCGCCGAGTTGGTTGGCGGTGGGCAGTGTGGCCGGGGTGAAGGACCAGCGGGCCTTGACCTTGGCCGCGGGCAGCTCGATCACCGAGATGTCGTGCGCGTCGGACGCGGGCCCGGGGTAGTCGGGATGGCTGTGCGCGGTGCCCTCGACAGCGACGGCGCCTGCCTGCGCGGCCGGATCGCCGGGGTACTTCTTCGCGGCGGCGTCGAGGCCGGCCTGCACGTCCTGGTCCAGGGACACGTAGAACTTCACGTTGTCGGGCCAGTCGGTGGTGCAGTGCGCGGCGGTCAGGAACGTGTCCGCGTCGATCATGGTGCCGGAGCAGACCCAGTCGACCCGGTCGGGTGTCGTGGGATCGCCGTCGTTGTCCCAGGTCGCGACGAGCGCGCCGACCTCGGTGCGCTCGGGTGCGGGTGTCGCGTTGTACGAGTTGATGGCCGAGGACGGCAGCGCGGTGGCTAGCACGGCGGCACAGGCCGCGGCGGTGACGGCGGAGGCGCGTAGGACGGTCAAGAGAAACCCTTCTACTGACGGGACGGGTGTTCTCCTGTGGGGGGTGCAGCAGCGCAAGTGAAGCGCCCGGAAGGCGGCAGCGACAAGAGCACGCCGGCCTTTCCAGGGTTTTCCCTATGTACGGGCTACGGGGTGCAGTTCGCCACGCGATGCGGCCGAACACGTCGAGGTCCAAACCGACTTCGACCAGCCACGCAGCTGCAATGTGTGAACAGTCCGGCGTGGATGCCTCCCAGCTGCCGACCGGCCCTGAGGGACGGGCCGACCTCACTGCACACTGGGGCCGCCGGTCGCTGAGGACGCCGTACGGCGAGGGGCAGCCGGGTCCGGCATCGCGACGGAAACCGCGTTGCGAGGGCCCGGACCATGCCACCGTGCCGGACTGGCGCGCTGCGGTCTCGAGACAGGCAGATGTCTCCATCGCTGCTCGATCGAGCGGTAAGGTCATACGTATGCCAACCGAGCCGCAGCCCTCAACCCGCCTGTTCCCGCGACGGCTGCCCGTCAACCGCCTGGGTGTCGCCGTCGTTTCCGAGCTCGTCGACCTCATCGTGACGGGCCAGTTGCAGGAAGGCGAGTTGCTGCCCCCCGAGGGTCCGCTGAGCGAGCACTTCGGCGTGAGCCGCACGGTTCTGCGTGAATCGGTGAAGCGCCTGGAGGAGAAGGGGCTGGTGATCGTTTCTCAGGGGCGCGGGACTCAGGTGCGGGCGCCCGGCTACTGGAACATGCTCGATCCGGTGGTGCTGTCCGCGTTGATCGACAACGACGAGACGCTCGGCGTCCTCGACGAACTGACCGTCGTGCGCGCGAGCCTCGAGTCGGCGATGGCGGGCGCCGTCGCCGGATCTCGCAGCGCAGACGGGCTGAGGCGGCTGGAGAACGCGCTGACCACGATGCGTGAGAGCGCGTCCGAGACGGACTCCTTCCGGCAAGCGGATGTGGTGTTCCATTACGCGCTCATGGAGATCTCCGGCAACCGGCTGGCGGAGAACATCGCCAAGCAGCTGTACAAGCGCGCTACGGAGTCCAGCCGTTACCAGGGGATCGATCCTCCCGACGCGTTCGAGCTGACGCTGAAGGAACACGCCGCGATCGTCGATGCCATCTCTCGGCAGGACGTCGCCGCCGCCCAGAAGGCGATGCATGATCACATCCACATCTCGTGGGAGCGCCGCCGGCTGCCCGACCACGCGCCGCGCACGCGTGGCCGGGCGCGCGGTCAGGAACGCGAGTAGACGCCCGCGCCGTTGCCGCCGGACACCCGCGCCCGTTCCGCCACGGAAAGCCCGTCGAGCAGCGTCTTCACAGCGGACTTCCAGGGCACGGCGCCCCGGCCGGGCTTGGCCCACGGCTAGTTGGAGCCGTACAGAAGGCGCTTGGGGTCGAAGGATTACACGGCTGCGGTCACCAACGTTCGGTCGCCATGCGATTTCCGCAGCCGTGACGCTCACCCACTGGTGCTCCCCGAGGCTGTTGCTCGACTGCACGACCGCCGGTGTACGTGGGCGTCGACACCGGCACTCACGCCAGATGCCAGACTTCGTCGATGGGCTGCCACAGCGCCCGGGGGACGCGCTCCTCGGCGATTCTCACCTGGCACGGGTCGGTGTGCGTCCACCATTCCTGTGTGGCCGGGTCCTCGGCGATCCGACGCATGTCCGCCTCGTGGTCCTCTCCCACGTACTCGTAATAGGCGAAGAGGATGTCTCCGAAAATGAAGATGCTGTAGTTGCGGACGTTGCATTCGGTGAGCTTGCGCTCGACGCTCGGCCACACGGCGCGATGCAGCTCCAGGTACTCCTCGCGTTTTTCGGGGCGCACACCCACCACCAGGGCCCTGCGCTCAGGTAGAAGGGTCATGATGTGCGCCTCCCGGGGTGCGAAGGGTCGTCCATTCGGTCGGGCTCGGCCACCAGCCGCAGAGCCGCCCGTTCGGGCCGGATGTGCGGTCCGGTTGCCGCGGGCTGGGGCGCGGTGGAGCCGGCCGGTGACATCTGGGACTCGTCGACCGTGATCCCGATCCCTGAACGGTTGCCCAGGACGATACCTCCGTCCTCGAACTGCTGGTCGACGTCAAGGCCGATCGGAAAACGGAGATCCTGGACTTCACAGGTCAGGAGGTTCGGCACGGCGGCAGCCGCGTGCGCCACCGGGTTGGCGTTGTACGCGACGGGGCTCACCGGCAGGTCGTGCGCGTGGGCGAGTGTCGCGACTCGGAGGAAGTGGGTGATGCCCCAGACGTTGCCGATCTGGACGATGTCCACCGCGTTGGCGTCCAGCAGGGGGCGGTACTGCTCCAGCCCGGTCAGGTTCTCGCCGCTCGCGATCGCCGCGCGTACCTTTCCGCGCAGCGTGGCCATTCCGGCCGCGTCCCACCGGCGTAGCGGTTCCTCCACCCAGGTGAGGTCCATGCGTTCCTCGATGGCGGCGACGTACCGGGTGGCCTGGGCGTGGTTCCACGACTCGTTGGCGTCGAACATGAGCGCCGGTCGGCGCGCGTTACGGCTGAGAACGTCGCGCATGATCTCCAGTCGGGGCAGATCGCGGTCGAGGTCGCGGCCGCCCTTGAGCTTGCCGGCCTTGAAACCGTGATCCGCGAACTGGCCGTACAGTTCGACGAGTTGGGCGTCGGTCAGGCCGTATTCGAGGCCGGAGGCGTACCCGGGAACGAAGCGTGAGCGGCCCCCGAGGGTGCGCCACAGTGGCTCGTCGGCGGCCTTGGCCTTGATGTCCCAGAGGGCCATGTCGACAGCCCCGATGGTGCCGAACGTGGATCCCGAGTGACCGGCCTTGAACACCCAGGCGAGCATCCGGTCGTACAGCGCCACGACCGACCGTGGGTCATCGCCCTCGATCGCGGGGAAGACCCGCGCGATGTCAGCGTGGGATCCGAGACCGACACCCTCGATCCCGGTGTCGGTCTCGATGATGAGGACGGGGACCGGCGTCGCATGGCCGGACTGGACACCGTTGACGTCCCCGGTGACTCTGCCCCAGTCATGGACGGTGCTCAGACTGCGGTACCCAGTGATCTTCATCGGACGTGGTTCTCCTTGCATGCGCTGGTGGTCATTCCTTGGTTCCTCCGGCTGTCATGCCCGCGACCAGGAATCGCTGGGAGAACAGGAAGACGATCAGGACGGGCAGGATCGACACGATCGTCCCCAGTGCCAGGGTGGGCAGCTGAACGGAGTCGGATCCCGCGGAGCTGGGGTTGAAGGCCGGGGTGGCGGCCAGGAGCGAGGTGAGCCCCACCTGGATCGGGTAGCCGTCGCTGGAGGGCAGCATCACGAACGGCAGGAAGAAGTTGTTCCAGTTCTGCACGAAGCTGAAGAACGCCACCAGCGCGACGATCGGGGCGGCCAGCGGAAGCGCGACGCGGGTGAAGACCTGGAAGCCTGTGCAGCCGTCGATACGGGCGGCGGCGAGGATGTCCCGGGGGATGCTCGTCGAGAAGTAGATGTAGGTGAGGTAGACGCCGAACGGGAAGAACGACATGGGCAGGATCACCGACAGCGGACTGCCGATGAGACCGACGCTGTTCAGCTCGAGGAAGATGGGCAACACCAAGGCGGTGCTGGGGATCAGCATGACGACGAGTGTCAGCACGAGCAGCGCCTGCCGAAGCTTGAACTCCGTGAGGGCGAGTGCGTAGCCGGCGGGGATGCTGACGACCAGCGTGATCACCAGGGCGCCGATCGCGTACACCGCGGAGTTCCCGATCCACGTCGTCACCGCGCCGTCCTGGAAGTCGAACAGCTGATGCCAGTTCGCGGTGAAGGCCGACCAGGACCCGGGGGAGAACGGGTGGTCGACGACGAGCGCCTTCGAGGACTTCGTGACGGCGAGGAGCAGCCAGACGATCGGGACGGCGAAGAACAGGATGAAGACGACGAGCAGGACGCCGATGATGGAGCGCCCGCTCCAGCCGCTCAGGCTCGACCGACGCCGTTCGGTGGAGAGTGCTGCCATGGTCATTCCTTCTCGAACAGGCCGCCACGGGTCACGAACACCCAGGACAGCAGAAGCGCGACGACCAGCAGGATCAACGAGATCGCGGCCGCGCCGTTGAAGTCGTTCTGCTGGAACGCGTACTGATAGGCGAGCTGGTTGAGCGAGTAGTCGTTGGGCACCACCGCGTTGCTGGCCTGGCTGAGCAGCTGTGGCTCGACGAAGAGCTGGGTGCCGGCCGCGAGCGACATGACGCCCATGTACGCGACCCACTTGCGCAGCATCGGAAGCTGGATGCGCAGGGCGATCTGGACGGCGTTGGCACCGTCGATACGGGCGGCCTCGATCACCTCGGTGCTGATGTTGTTGAGGGCGCCGTACATGATGATGATCCACCCGCCGGCCCCGGTCCAGAACGCGATGATGGCGAAGATGGCCGGCAGATGGCCCGGCTGGATCACCTGCACGAAGCTGTCGAAGCCCATCGCGCTGAGCAGGCCGCTGACCGGGCTCGCGGTCGGATCGAGGACGAAGAGCCACAACAGCACGCTGGAGGCGCCGGCGAGTGCGCCGGGGAGGTAGTAGACGAAGCGGAGGGTCGTGCTCACCCACCGGACGCCGATGGCATGGATCATCAACGCCAGGCCGACGACGAAGACGACCAGCCCGAGGAGCCAGATGACGAGATAGATGGTCACGTGCAGCACAGCCGGCCAGAACCGGAAGTCGTCAATGACCTTGGTGAAGTTGTCGAACCCCGCGAATCCGCCGTCGGCGTCGGTGAAGGCCAGCAGCACCGCGTACAGCGAGGGGACGATGCCGAAGGCGATCGTGAGCAACGCGTAGGGCGAGACGAAGACGTAGCCGATCGGGCTGCGGGTGACGGCGCGTCCCGCCGGCCTGTCGCCCTTCCGGCGTGACCGCCGACCCTCCGGGGCGTCGGCGGTCACATGGCCACTCGATGGAGCGAGGGTCATCTCACTTCACCACGTATCCGTTGACCTCGGCCTGGTTCTTGATCGCCGTCTGCCACGTCGGGAGCAGGTCCACGATGGACTTGCCGCCCGTGATACCAGGAGTGATCGTCTTCGCCCAGATCGCCTCCTGGCTGAACGTGGGATAGCCCCAACCGGCCCAGACCCGTGACGCAGCGGTCACCACCGGCTGCAGCGAGGTGGCGTAGTACTTGCTCGCCTCCTGCTTGGCGATCCACTTCTGGGCGGCAGGGGCGTAGGCCGGGTAACCGGGTGCGGCATCGACCTGGTACTGGTCGGCGGTGGTGACGAACTGCACGAACTTCCGGGCGGCCTCCAGGTTCTTCGAATGGCTGGAGACGAACCAGGTTCCGCCACCCACGTTCCCCGTCACAGCCTCGCTCTCGCCCTTCCACGTCAAGGGCGCGGCAACGCCGAGCTGTCCGGCCGGAACGTCGAGCGATTCAGGGTTGTGGAAGATCGCACCGGCGTACCACGCCGGACCCGGCGTCATCAGCACCTTGCCGGAGTACTTCTTCAAGAACTCGGGGGTGAACACGCTGACCACCGGGACGGTCCCCTTGTCGCGGAGGGTGTCCAGCATCGAGGCCGCACGCTTGCACTCGGCCGAACCGGTGTTCACGGTGACGGACTTGGGACCGGTCACGTCGTTGGCCCGGCACTTGCTCGCCCACATGTAGACCTCGGGGGTCCAGGCATCGCCGGCTGTGCCGATGATGTAACCGGGGTGCTCCTCGGCGACCTTCTCCCCGAGCGCCTGGTACTCCTCCCACGTGGTCGGCAGGGCGTAGCCGAACTTCTCCAGCAGAGGCTTGTTGTACCAGAGCACCGTCTGGGCGAGGTCGTTGCGCAGGCAGTACACGCGGCCGTCCACGGTGCAGGGATCGAGGGAGCCCTTGGTGAAATTGCCGAGCGTCTCCTTCGGGACCAAGCCCTTGTCCAGCACGGCCGCGAACGCCTGCTTGCCGCCGCTCTTCTGGCTGGCCCACGCCGCGTCGTTGTTCTGGCTGGAGAAGACGACGTCCGGCCAGCCACTGCCCGCGCGGTCGAAGAGCTGCATCTTCGTCCGGAAGGAGTTGGAGCCGTTGGCCGACCCGTCATAGGTGACGACCTTGATCTTCGTGTCAGGGTTCGCCGCCTGGAAGGCCTTCGCGGCGGCCTGTCGGTCCGCGTCCACCCAGACGGTGATGGCCGAGGACGCCTCCTGCCTGGCCTCGGGAAAGCCGTACTTCCCGTTGGCCGCGCTTTCTCCGCTGCCGCAACCAGCGAGCGTGAGGAGGGCCGTTGCTATGCCCGTCACGGCGACGGCCGACGCCCTGCGGCGTGAAGGCGCCCCGGTGTGGATTCCGACCATGAGATGTCCCTTGTCCTGTCGACTTCGTTGACGACTCCGCGCCGAGGACTGTAGGGCATACGTATTATGTTTGTCACGAGTCGGACGTCTTGCTGTGCGCTGCCGCGGTCGGCTGGAGTTCACCTCGTGACCAGCAAGCAACCGCCGCGCGACCACGCCGCCACGGAGAAGACGCTGCCCGCCCGGAGCCTGCGCACCGGGCACCGGCTCACTGAACTGGGGCTGGGTGCAGCCCGGTTCGGCAATCTGTTCACCAGACGACCGACGACGAGTCGACGAGCGCGGTCAAAGCCGCGATTGCGGAGGGGATCCGCTACCTCGACACAGCGCCGCATTACGGCCTCGGGCTGTCCGAACGGCGCTTGGGGGCCGCCCTGCGTGCGACCGCTCGACAAGATGTGGTGATCTCCTCGAAGGTCGGACGTCTGCTCGTCGACAGCCCGGACACGGCCGACCGGCTCGACGACGACGGGTTCGTCGTGCTGGCGACGACGAAACGGGTCTGGGACTTCAGCCGCGACGGGATCCTCCGTTCCGTGGAGGAGTCGCTTGCGCGGCTCGGGACCGACCGGCTCGACATCGCCTACCTGCACGATCCGGACGACCACTGGGGACCGGCATCGTCGACCGGGATCAGAGCGCTGACCGAGCTCCGGACCAGGGTGCCGTCGGTGCGATCGGCGCCGGCATGAACCAGGCGGCCATGCTGACCGAGTTCGTGAGGCTGACCGACGTCGATGTGGTCATGGTCGCCGGGCGGTTCACCCTCCTCGACCAGTCGGCCCTGGACGGCCTGCTGCCCGCAGCCCGCGAGCGCGGCGTCGGCGTCGTCGTGGCGGTCTACAACTCCGGTCTGTTGAGCCCTGCGGCCGTCGACGGCTCGGCGTACTACGACTACGGGGCAGCGCCGCGGTCCCTCATCGAACGTGCCGCCCCCATCGCAGCCGTCTGCGAGCGGCACGGCGTCGAGCTCCCCGCCGCCATCCACTACCCGTTGCGCCATCCGGCGGTCACCTCGGTGGTGGCGGGCGTGCGCACCGCTGAGCACGTGCGCGGCAACGTCGCGCGGTATCGGGCGGTGATTCCGGAGGCGTTGTGGGAGGAGCTGCACGTCACGGGACTGGTTCCGGACCCCGCTCGCACGAGCTAGAACTCCAGCGCCTCAAGCAAACATCGTACGTATCTTGTCGCAAACATCATACGTATGCTAACCCTGTGGCGGGCCTCAAGGCCCCAGTCACAGGAAGCGATCGAACATGACATCGACGTCAGACTCGACACGCTCGGTGAGCGCTCGATGGAGGCGCAGAGCGGGACTCCTCGCCACGCTCGGCACCTGCGCCGTCATCGCATCAGCGCTCATCCCCCTCCAGGCGCAAGCCGCGCCCCGGACGGTGTACTTCGCGGCGCCGGACGGGAAGGACTCCGGACACTGCAGCCCTTCGCAGCCGTGCTCACTCGAGCGGGCTCAGCACGTCGCCCGCCCCGCGGCCAAGCGCGGTGAGGTGAGCGTTCAGCTCGCCGACGGCACCTATCGCCTCTCCGAGCCCCTCCGGTTCGGACCCGACGACGGCGGCGGCGAGCACACCATCCACTGGACCGCCGCCCCGGACGCCCATCCCGTCATCACCGGCGCCAAGAAGGTCACCGGCTGGTCCAGATCCGGGGCGGGCCCGGGCATCTGGGAGGCGGACACCCCCCGCGGCCTCGACACCCGCCAGCTCTACGTGAACGGCGTGATCGCACCTCGCGCCGCCATCCGCCTCGCCAACACGGACGTCACTCCCACCGCCACCGGACTCACCATCAAGAACCCGGCGCTGAACTACCTCGCCACCCTCCCCGACCAAGGGCGCATCGAGTTCGAGTCCCTCGGCGACTTCACGAACCGCTACTCGCCGGTGCAGAGCATCAGTGGCACCGAGATCAAGATGGCCCAGCCGGCGTGGGACAACAACACGTGGGGCTGGGACACCGTCCAGAACTCCTTCCTGGCCGGACCGAGCTGGTACCTCGACAACTCGCTGAAGTTCCTCACCCAGGCCGGACAGTGGTACGTGGATCCGGGTGCCGGAAAGCTCTACTACAAGCCGGCGGACGGGATCGACCCCAACCGGCTCGACATCGAGCTGCCCCGCCTGGAGACACTGATCAGCATCGGCGGCACGTACGACAGGCCGGTCACCGGTCTGGCCTTCGACGGCATCCAGTTCTCCGGGACCTCCTGGCTCGGCCCCTCGACCGACGGGTACGCGGACCAGCAGAACGGCCTGTTCATCAAGGGCGCCTACAAGTACCGTCCGGCCGACGCCTTCACGAGCTGCTCACGTGGCTGCGAGATGTTCGAACGAGCACGCACCAGCTGGTACCAGGAGCCCGCCGCCGTGCAGGTCTCCGCCGCCAGCCGCATCTCGTTCACCGGCAACACGTTCACCAACCTCGGCCAGTCCGCGCTGGGCATCGGAAACGACGCCAACGCCACGCGCACCGGCATCGGTCTGGGCGCCAGCGACATCGACGTCGTCGGCAACCGGTTCACCGAGAACAGCGGCCACGGCATAGCGGTCGGCGGCGTACTGCCCGACGCGCACCACCCCAGTGACCCGAGGATGACCAACCGGGACGTCCTGATCGCCGACAACACGATCAACCGCGTGGCAGTGGACTACAAGGACAACAGCGGCATCCTCAGCACCTACGTCACGGACGCCCGCATCCTGCACAACGAGGTCTCCAACGTCCCCTACGACGGCATCGACACGGGCTACGGCTGGGGCATCAACGACGCCGGAGGGTCGAACGACTACGTCGACCGCGGCTACTACAAGTGGAACCCGCTGTACACGACCCCGACCACGCTCAAGAACAACCGCATCGAGGGCAACCTCGTGCACAACACCAAGGCCCGCTTCGCGGACGGCGGATCGGTGTACAACCTCTCCGCCAGCCCCGGAACCGTGGTCGCCAAGAACTACCTGTTCAACATCTCAGGAGTCGGCCTCTACCTCGACGAGGGCTCGCGCTCGATGACGTACGAGAACAACGTGGTCCAGGGCGGATCCTTCGTCTTCACCAACGCATACAGCCTCCGCAACAACACCAGCGACAACGTCATCCAGAACAACTGGTACAACTCGGGTGGAGCCTCGACGCCGAACGCCGAGGCGCACAACAACAAGCTGATCAACAACGTCAAGGTCACCGGGGGCAACTGGCCCGCCGGCGCGCGCGACGTCATCTGTCAGGCGGGTGTCGCGCCGCGGTTCCGGACATCGCTCAACGCCAACCAGTTCGGCTTCAGCGGATGCGAGTTCCACGCACCCGTGGCGGGCGGCTTCGACACCGCCGGTGGATCGGCCGTCAGCTCCTACTTCGGCCAGAGCGGGGACGGATTCGGGATCGCGGCGGCCGGTGCCGACGTCTGGGGTGCGGGCGGTCAGCGCGACGACCAGTTCGGTTCGGTCTACCGGGCCGGCGCCTTGGGGTCCGGCTCCAGCGTCTCCACCCGAGTGGTCTCGGTCAACGACGCCAACCCGTGGGCCAAGTCCGGTGTCATGGTCCGCAACGACATCAACAAGGCGGGAGCGTCCGCCGGGTATGCCGTCGTCGCGGTGACTGCTCGCAACGGCGTGGTGTTCCAGTGGGACTCCGACGGTGACGGGTATCTGGACGCCGACGCCCGCGCCGCTGTCGACGTCTTCCGCCCGGTCTGGGTGAAACTCACCCGTTCCGGAACGTCGTTCGGCGCCTCGTACTCCTACGACGGCGCCAACTTCGTGCCGATCGGCCAGCCCGTATCCTTGCCTTCGGCCGCAGCCGAGCAGGACGCCGGGATCTTTTCCACCTCCCATGACGTGAGCCAGTCAGCGATCAACCAGTTCGACAAGATCGCCATCACGCCCTGACCACGGCGTAGATACCTATCACTCAGGTGGGTCGCGACAGATGCGGCCGACCGGTCGTGGGGGGGGGGGGGGGGGGGGCCCCCCCCCCCCCCCCCCCCCCCCACGGCCCCCCCCCCCCCCCAACCCCAACCCCCCCCCCCCCCCCCCCCCCCCTTCACCACACTCCCCCCCCCCCGCCCGCCCCGCGGTTTAAATATCTCCTCGGGGGGGGGCGCCCCCGGGGGGGGGCCGGGGGGGGGGGGGGGGGGGCCCCCCCCCCCCCCCCCCCCACGACCTTCTGTCCGTCGATGCCACAAAGCATCCGCCCCTGCCAGCGGCACGGCGCCTCAGCGCGCTGAGACCGAACAACGCTGTTTGCCCCTGCCGCAGGGCTCCTTCACGGCCGCGCTGCCCGAGCGCAGGGGCGCGGTGGCCGACGTACTCCCGCTGGAGCAGGTCTGGCCGCCATCGCCGGGGACGATGCCGAAGGGCAGGTGGGGAAGTCGGAGAAGACGGTGGTGTCGGCGGCGATGACGATGTCCGCGAGCAGGGCGTACTCGCTGTGGTCGGAGGCGGGGCCGCTGACCGCGGCGATGACGGGCATCTCCGGGTCGACCAGGCGCAGCAGCACGCGCGGCCGTCCATCACGGTGCGGTCCCAATGGGCCGGCTTGGTGATGTCGCCCAGGCTGGCACCGTCGATGTCGGTCATGAACCGGTCGCCCGTGCCAGTCAAGCACCAGACTTGTTTCCCGCGGTCCTCCCCGATCTCGAACAGGGCGCGGTGAAGTCGGTGTGGGTCGCACCGGTGAAGGTGGCCGGACCGCCGTCGGTATGGAAGCGCAGCGTGAGCACACCCGAATCCGTACGGCTCATCGCCAGGTTCTTGAATGCGGTGAAGTAGGCAGGGTTCTGCTGGCACACGGACGGCTCCTGAAGTGATCTCGGGCGGTCGATCCGTCCTGTGTCCCTTTTCAACTCCTGCCTCAGCGGCATGCACAGCGCCTGGCGGGGGCTTGCCAAAGACAGTCACAAAAAGTGCGATGGCGCCTGCGGGGCTTCGCCACCGCACCTCTCAAGCTTTGGGCGGGAATCCGAGCGATGTGCTCCTTCGTGACCCTGGTGGAAAGGGCGGCCTGTTGCGGCAGCACTGCGGCTGCGCATCAGCCAGCCCGCCTTGTCCCAGACCATGAGCGCCCTGGAACGCGAATTCGATCACCAGCTAGTGATCCGCTCCTCCACGGGCGTGCAGGCCAGGGACACCGGCCCGACGCTGCTCGGTGAATGCCGTGCCGTGCTGGCCCGCTACGACCAGGCACTCGCGGTCATGACCGCGCGCACCGGGGAGAGCGTGACCACGCTTCGGATCGGCATCCCCCTGGAGCTACCCGCCGATGGAGCTACCCGCCGACCTGCTGTCCGGGGCACACAAGGCGCGGAGCCTCGGTGGTGACCTGCCAGTTCGAAGGTGAAGACAGACGTTTCGAAGGGGATCGAAAACATGGCGCCCCCGGCGGGTGGGTGCCAATGTCGCTGTGACCGTTGGACGAACAGGGGGAACGTATGAGGCATGCCGTCAAGGCGGCCCTGGTCGCTGCGTTGGTCGCCGGCTGCTCCGCAATCGCTACCAGCCCGGCATCAGCAGCTCAAGGCGCAATGATCACCACGTACGAGCGGGTGAACGTACGGGACTACCCGACCTCGAAGAGCGCCCGGGAGGACGTGTACCCGGCCAACTACACCGTCTACGGACTGTGCTGGAAGTGGGGCGAGACCATCACGGACAACGGCTACTCGAACGACGTCTGGGTGGCCACTGGCAAGAAGGGCAGCCGCTACTCGTACTGGGTGAGCGCCGTCTACCTGAAGGGTGACAAGTACGCCGGACTGTCCGTCGAGAACGGTTACTGCTGGGACGACGCCTGAGTCGGCCGTAGAACATGACCAAGAGCCACAGGCGACGACCGTGACGGTGGTGGGCCTAAGCCAGCGAGAACGCGTACATCGCGCCCCGTCACCTCTGGGGGGGGCGAGTCATCGGTCTGCTGGCTACCCACGCCCCGCGTCTGGCGCGCGCTGAGGAAGATCACCCGAAGGGTGGCGGGATGGAGTGCCGCTGGACGGCTCTTTGCTCCGCACCCGACGGCGCACTGGGACCGAGAACTAAGAAGAGTGGGACGACTCCATGGGCAACACGGGGGACACCGCGTTTGGACGCCTGTTATCGGCCGCCGTCTCGGGACTCATGATCCTTGCTGTGGCCGCCTGCGGCTCGAACGGGAAGGCTCCGCAGGCGCGGGCAGAAGAGCCCGCTGGGATGAAGCCCGCGGGAACGGCACGGCCGTTGACGGCGCGGGAGAAGTCGCTGCTGTACGACGCCGAACAGGCCATGGTGCAGAGCTGCATGGCCCGCAAGGGGTTCCAAGTGTGGAAGGTACCCGAGAATCCGGTGCCCGAGGACAGGTCGTTCCCCTACGTGGTGGACGACGTGGCCTGGGCGCAGCGGCATGGGTACGGCAGCGACGTGCTGCGGCGCATCGCCCAGGTGAGGCGCACTGATCCGAACCGCCGTTACCTGCAAAGTCTGCCTCCGCAGCGCAGGACGCAGGCGGTCGACGCCTACAGCGGAAGAACCGGAGGCCTGGAGGTACGCCTCCCCACCGGCGCCATCGCGGGGCGCAGTACTGACGGCTGCCTGGCGGAGACAGAGGGAGAGCTCTACGGCGGCCTCGGGAAATGGTTCCGGGCCAAGGCGGTGACCAACTCACTCGCGTCGATCCGCCGGGCCGACGTCCTCGCCGATCCGAAGTTCCGCGAATCCACGCGGGAATGGGCGGTGTGCATGCGCCGACACGGTCACCGTTACACGGCTCCGAGCCAGGCCCGTGCGGCATTCGCCTCAGACAGGGCCAAGGACCACAAAGAGGAAGTGCGTACCGCTGTCGACGAAGCGCGGTGCGCGCACAGCTCCGGGCTGTCCGCCACCGCGCAGCGGCTGGACGCCGGTTATGACCAGCGTCTGCAGAAGCAGTACCGCGCGGCGGTGGACAGCCGCCTCCAGTTGGAGAGGGCCGCGCTTCCGCGGGCTCGCGCCTTTCTGCCCGGGCGCTGACCGCGCGACCACGAAAGCGACAATCAGGGAGACAGCCATGTCTGCATCAACCAGGAAGATCGGCGCGGGCCTCGCGGGGCTCGCCCTCGCGGGTCTGAGCATTCTCGCCGCACCGGGGACCGCCGGCGCAGCAGAGGCCCCCGCGCTCACCCCCGGCCCGAAGTCCGCCGCTCCCGCCGCTTCCTCGGCTGCGGCCGCAGACGGCTACTTCTACGCCTGGGAGGGCGCGAACAGAACGGGCAAGTACTGCCGCTGGCTGGGCAACGACACCGACTGGACCACCTGCTCGCCCGGCGGGAACATGCGAAATCAGGCAAGCTCGATCGAGAACCGCGGCTACCCGGGCTCCTACGCGAACGTCGTCGTCTACTGGGACACCGGCTACGGTGGCACGAACGCCTGCATCGACAACGGCTGGTATTACGCCGACCTGTCACAGTGGGTATTCCTGAACGACGGCCCCGGACAGGGCGAGACCCTGAACGACAACATCTCCTCGCACAAGTGGATCAACGACCTCTGCGCAGGACCGTGAGACCGGGGGCGGCACGTGCGGACTCCGCACGTGCCGCCCTGCCGGTGCACAACTGGCCTTGGGCGGCGACGGGTTGCTGGCATGGGGCACCATGACGGTGAGATGGGGGGCTGAGCCGTCCTGGAGGATGTCGGGGGACCTCGATGGCCGCATGACGGGGCGGTACAAGCCCCGCAGGCCCATTCTGTCAGGCGTTGTCAGTGCCACGTCGCGCAACGCTTGCCTTGTCCGCTAGCGGCGTCTCGGGGCGATGTCTCCCGTCGATATGTCCGTCGAGGGCGCGGCCAACGTGCCAGGACACATCAAGTCAAGCCGTGACTTGTGTAGGCCGGTATCGCTGGGCTACCGCCCCCGACCGGAACTCGCGGCGGTCCACGAGATCGAGCTGGATGCGCTCGCGCAGACCGGCGAACAACGTCGGCCCGTGTCCGGCGAGGACTGGCTGAACAAGGAACTCGTACTCGTCGATCAGTCCCAGATCTGCCAGCGCCAGAGGGAGCGTCACGCCACCCACCCACAGGCCCTCGCCTGATTCCTGCTTGAGCCGCTGAACCGCTTGCCCCAAGTCGCCTCGCACCAGGTCGGCGTTCCAATCGACCGCGCTCAGCGTGCTCGACACGACGTACTTCTTCGCCCGGTGGATGGCCTCGGCGAACGGGATCTGCCACTCACCCATCCAGTCAGGCCACGTTCCCGTGGCCGGCTTCCGCCACGCTGACTCCATCATCTCGTAGGTCACCCGGCCGAACAGCAGGGCATCGGCTCGCTCCATCTCGGCGGTCCAGTAGCGCATCGACTCCTCGTCCGGGGGGAGCCCCGCCTCGTGATGGCAGCAGCCGTCGAGCGTGACGTTGATCGAGTATCGAAGTGGTCTCATTCCGTTGCTCTCCCTTGTTGCGCGTCCCACGTCGACCGGTCGGTAATCAGACGACTGTCAGCGCCATTTCTCATCGGCGTCCCGATAACACCTTGACGCTGTCGCGATGCGAACCAGACCGCAGACCGAGCGCGCGACAAAGCACGGCTGTGGCCTTGCCGGGGGTTCCTAGGGACCCAGCCAGGGCCACATCTGGCAATCCGGGGCGTCGGCGTCTGGTGCGGCCGGCGTTCATCCCGATCCGGCGCCGCTGGACCTGGTGCCGGATCGGGGGCGCCTTGCCGCGCCTCAGCCGTTGGCCTGCGCCGCAGCCAGGCGTCGCCCCAGCCACTCCACGGTGACTCCCCAGGCGTGACCGTCGCGGTCGATCACCTCGAAGTGACCGGCAGCGGGTGAGGGGACGAAGGTGACGTCCGCGCCCTTGGTGGTCGCCGCCTCAGCGTAGTTGCGGCTGTAGGAGGCGGGAACGACCTCGTCCTCGGTCCCGTGGACCACGAGCACTGGCACATCCCCGTTCTCCATCAGGGCCGGAGAAGCCACCGAGTATCGGTCGGGGACTTCCGGGACATGTCCGCCCAGCAGCAGGGGCGTGATGCCTTCGCCCACTCGGGCTGCGACGCCGGGCCACACCTCAGGGCGGGCGGGTGCAGGGGCGCCGGCCGGTGGTTCGGCGTCCGGGTCCGCGAGCACGGTGCCGAGCTGCTCTTCGTCCGCTGCCACCAAGTCCAGTACGCCGGCGAGGCTGACGACACCGAGCGGCCTGACCTTGGGGTGCGCGCCGGGAACGCCGTCCGGCAGGCTGGCGCGATGAGCCGTCCACGTGGCCAGGTGGGCTCCGGCGGAGTGACCGACCACCAGGACCCGTCCGGAGTCGACGGCTGGATCGAGCCCGACCACCGCGTCGACGGCGGCGGCGACGTCCTCGAAGGTTCCGGGCCAGCCACCGCCGGGCTCGCCGATGCTCCGGTAGTCGACGTTCCACACCGCGAATCCCCGTGAAACCAGGTCCTGTGCGAGATGGACCGTCTGCCTGCGGTCGAACATGGCTGTCCACCAGCCGCCGTGGATGAGGACGACGATCGGGAACGGGCCGTCTCCCGCCGGCAGATAAAGCTCACCCGTCTGTGAAGGCTCGGTGCCGTAGGCAATGGTCCGCACTGCGCGGCGGCCGTCCTCGGCGTCGTCGTAGCGCACGCCGCTGCGGGCGCTCACCAACTTCTCGATGGTGTCGAAGAAGGCGGCGATTTCCGGGAGGTTGCCGCCTTTGGCGCTGGAGTCGTCATACGCCCGCGCGTCCGTCCACTCGACGATGTCCAGCCACGTGTTGTCGTCGATGCGCACGAGCCGCGCTCCGAGGAAACCGCGGCGGTCCGTGCGGAAGGCGGCGAGCATGTCGCTGCGCGCCGCGAGCATCTCGGACGTCTTGTCCGGTGCGACGACGAACGTGGTCAATTCAATGACGGACACGGTGAGCTCCTGGTCGATAGGTCACTGGTCACCTCGGATGGAGGTGGCCGCGATGGTTGGTTGCGTGTGCGGTTCTGCTCGAGGGGTCTGGGCCGCCCGCGATCGCGGCCGCGGGGTCTGTCCTGCCGGAGGGGGCGTCATGGCTTGCATCACGAACGGCCCGTAGTGCGGCACCGGTTCGCGGGTGGGCCGGCCGCGGAGCAGGAGCACCTCCAGGTCTGGCGAACGGGTCTCCTGCTTCGCTGCGTGGACGATCGGCGCGGAACCCGTGCCGAAGAGCGTGGTCTGGCGCGGTGGCCGGCCGATGCTCGGCGCCCACCGCGCCGCGTCCGGCCCGGAACGGAGGTGGACTGAGCGCCGAGGGCCGGCCAGTGCTGTCGCCCGAAGTCGTTCGGCGGCCACCGTAAGCGGGCCGCAGCGAGGCTATTTGGTGTAGGCGGCCGAGATCTGGCCGACCAAGGTGGCAAAGGGCATGTCCAGCGCACCGTAGAGCTCCCCGGCCTCCGGGGCGGCGTTGTCGGCGAGGATCTCCACCATCAGCGTGGCGTAGTCGCTGACGATGACACCGGACTGCTGGAGCCGGACGAGGCCTGCCTCCCGCTTGGCGTCGGAGAAGGTGCCGGAGGCGTCGAGCGCGACGTAGGCGTCGTAGCCCTCGGCGGTCGCGGCGATGGCGGGCAGGGATGCGCAGACCTCCAGCGAGATGCCCGTGAAGATCAGCTTCTTGCGCCCAGTGGCCTTGATCCGGTCCCGTACACGGCTGTCGTGCCACGCGTTGACCGTGCTGCGGTCGATGACCTCCAGGTCGCGCGGGAGTGCCTCGGCCAGTTCGGGAACGAGCGGGCCCCACATGCTGTCCGCCGCCGTGGTGGTGACCACGGTCGGCAGACCCAGCACGCGCGCGGCCCTGGCGAGAGCCGCCACGTTGTGCTTCAGCTCCAGCAAGCTCGTGTCCCGCACGCCGCTGTAGAGCGCGACCTGGTGGTCGACGAAGACCAGCGCCGCGTTCTCGGAGGTCAGGAACTCGTGGAACTTGTTCTCGGTGGTCATGCCGCCGGTACTTCCTCTCGGAACCTGAACACGCGATTAGAAATGTTCAGTGACAGTCAAGGTTAGTGACTACTTGACGCTAGCGCGGTTGCGTGCCGCCCGCAACCGCCCGTTGTGCTGGACCGTTCGGTCGCTGCGGCGACGTCCTTGCGTCTCGGACGGGATGGCTATAGAGTCATTAGTAATGAATCGTGACTATCAGTCTTAGTGACTGACAGTTGGTTGGGTGACCCTCCGCACGCCCTCGCCAGGCAGTGACATGGGGATGCGACACGCATGTGCCGATCGCAGCCCGGTCGTACGCAGGGCAGAAAGGAAGAGAGCGGATGCCTCAGACCACGGCAGCCGTGGTGGACCGCAGGGGGGCACAGTTCGCGCTCCGCCCGATCGAGGTCCAGGAGCCACGACGCGATGAGATCCTGGTGCGGGTGCAGGCCACCGGAATGTGCCACGCCGATCTGGCCGCTCGGAACGGCGACTTCCCGTTCCCCCTCGCCGGAGTCCTCGGTCATGAGGGCGCCGGCGTGGTCGAACGCATCGGCGAGGCCGTCACCGCCGTGCGCCCGGGAGACCGCGTCATCCTGACCTTCGACTCGTGTGGGCGGTGCACCGGCTGCGTGTCGGGACTGCCCTCCCAGTGCGCCGAGTTCGTCGCGTACAACTTCACGCGCGGCACCCGGCTCGACGGAAGCTGCACCCTGTCGTCCGCCGACGGCGACCTGCACGGCAACTTCTTCGGGCAATCGTCGTTCGCCGGATACGCCCTGACCAGGGAGCGCAACACCATCGCCGTACCCGACAACGTCGCTGACGTGCCGGCGCAGGAGCTGGCGCCGCTCGGCTGCGGCGTCCAGACGGGTGCGGGCGTCGTGCTCAACGTCCTCCAGCCCAGCGGCGGCTCGACCGTGGCGATCTTCGGCGGGGGCGTCGTCGGCCTTGCGGCACTGATGGCCGCGGCCCTGCTGCCGCTGCGCGAGATCGTGGTCGTGGACATCAAGGACTCCCGCCTCGAGCTCGCCCGCAAGCTCGGCGCCACGCAGGTCGTCAACAGCGGCACCGACGACCCCGTGCAAGCGCTCAGGGACCTCACCGGCGGCGGCCCCGACTTGGTGGTGGAGAGCAGCGGCGTACCGGCGGTGCTGGCACAGGCGGTCAGGAGCCTGGCAACAGGTGGGACCGCCGCAGTGGTCGGCGTACCCGCGTTCGGTGCAACTGCTCCTCTGGACGTCGCCGACATCGTCAACGCGAGCAAGCGGATCGTCGGGGTCGTGGAGGGGCAGAGCAACCCGCCCGAGTTCCTGCCGCGGCTGGCCACCATGGTGGCCGATGGGCGACTCCCGGTACGCGAGCTGGTGAAGGCGTTCCCGCTCGGCGACATCGAGCGGGCCGCCGAAGAGATGAGGTCCGGCCTGGCGGTCAAGCCTGTGTTGGTGCCCTGAAGGAGCGAGCTACAGGCCGATCGATGTCACACGTGTAATGAGTCGGACGCCTTCCGGCGGTCGATGGCAGATGTCAGGTGACTAACGTCGGCATACGCGGCAGGTTGCGAACGACGACAAACCCCGCCAAACCATCGAAAGGAGCGTCCGAAAATGCGGCCAGGTACGGCTCGCGTTTCCCCTGGATGTCATGCCGCTAGAATTTCAAGACTTGGCAACCACGGCGATGGCCGGTCAGGGCGGAAGAGAAAGCAGAGTGAGTCGGATGGATCGCAACGTTGCCACGCCAGACCTCGGAGTGCTGGCTGGCCGGTTGCTCTTCGCTGTACAGGCCGAGCTCTTTTCCCGCCTTGCAAGCTTCGGCTTCGATGACCTCAAGCCGCGGCACGGAGCCGTCCTGGCTTACATCCAGGAATCCGGCATCCGGGCGACGGAGTTGGCCCGTAGGTCAGGGCAGCACAAGCAGGTCATCGGCACCTTGATTGACGAGCTCACCGACCTCGGTTATGTCGAAAGGCGGAGCGACCCCGCAGACCGGCGCGCCAAGCTCGTGTATCCGACGCAACGAGGCCGAGCTCAAATGGCGGCAGCGGACACGATCATGGCGCAGATGCAGGACCGTCACGCAGCTCGTCTCGGAGCGGACGTCTACGCGGAATTCAAACGCGTCTTCCTCGACGTGGTCGAGAACCAACGCCACCCGGACATTTCCTAGAACATCCAGCGACGCCCCGCATGGGACCTCCAAGGACATGAGATCCCTGGTCGGCTTCAGGCTGCGTCAAAAGTCATGGCCGAGAAGAATCAGCATGCGCCGGGCGACCGGATGAAGTGAGACACGATGAGAAACAGATCTCCCTACCGACTTACTCCCAACCTCTTCGGCATCGGCTTCGGTACAGCAGGCCTCGCCCAGGTCTGGAGCACCGCGACGGACACCGTCGCAGCACCGCCCTGGCCGTCGTACCTTCTGTGGATCCTGGCAGCAGCAATCTGGCTTGTGACTCTGTTCGCCTATCTGCGGAACACGATTGCACAGGGGCGACTCCGCACGGAGATGGCGGATCCCACGACCGGTCCGTTCACCGCGCTCATCGCCATTGTTCCCATGCTCTTGGGAATAGGCCTTGCACCTCACGCACGGACAGCGGGGGAGGCCGTCTTCGCGGTCAGCCTCGTGCTGACCATCGTGCTGGGATCGTGGCTGACCAGCCTCTGGATCCGTGCGGACCTCGAACTGAGGCAGTGGCATCCCGGATACTTCCTGCCCACCGTCGCAGGAGGCCTCATCGCATCCGCCTGCAGCTCCGCACTCGGCTGGAAAACGCTGTCGCACTTGATGTTCGGCTACGGAATGGTCTGCTGGTTCGTTCTGGGCTCCATTCTCCTGCTCCGCCTCTTCACGCAGCCTATGCTGCCTGCTCCACTGCTACCGACAATCGCGATCGAGGTCGCTCCGCCGGTTGTGGCGGGCAATGCATGGTTCGCCATCAACGGAGGAAAGGCCGATCTTGGGGCAGAGATCCTCGGCGGATACGCACTCCTGATGGTCCTCGTGCAGGTCTGCCTGGCGAGTACGTACCGCCGTGCGCCTTTCGGGCCCGGATACTGGGCATTCGCCTTCTCTTATGCGGCGGTCTTCACCAACGGTGTGCACTGGCTGGACGCCAAGCGCGTCGCCGGCCAAGAGCCCCTGACCTATCTCGCTCTGGCGATCGCCACGCTGGCGTACACGTTGCTCGCAACCCGGACCGTACTGGGTCTGGCCAGGCGCAGTTTCCTTCCCCGGACCCCTGCCGCGGTCACGATCGCCTCACCGTCCGACGAGGCGGCCTGAGGTAGCTCTCAACCGGACACAGCGCCGCGGTCCCGCTCAGGCGGAGACGGCGATGCCACCAGTGGGCGCTTGCGGCGCAGAACGTGGTCGACGGCGCCGACCAGGCGGTCCAAGACGAATTTCTGCTTCATGAGTTCCTGAACGCGGGCCCTGCCGGCTTCGTCCAGGAGCCGGGCGGTGGCTGGCACGGGAGGCTGCACGTGTATTCGAGCGTGATGTCGCCGCGGAGGCGGTCGAGGTGTATCCGGTGCTCGACCATCAGCAGTGGTGAGCCTTCGGTGCAGAAGCAGTGCGGATGGCCGTGCTCAGCGTCGAAGAGCACGAGCCGGCGTGGACCGTCTACGGGCAGTCCGAGAAGTTCGTGCGGACGTGGAAGGTCGAGGACATGCTGGTCGGCTGGGGTCCATACCTGTTCGACTGCGTCGACGGGGGACCGCGAGCGCAGGGGAGTGGGAGACCGACTACCGGGCCCGGATACGCGGGCCGATGGTTCTCGCCTGCAGAAGCCGTCGAGTATGTGAGCGCGTTGCTGAAGAATGACGCACCGGGCCGCCTCGTGACTGTTGCCAGCAAGGAACTCGCGGAGCCCGTCAATCCCGTACTCAAGGTGACAACCACTGCGAGCGGCGGCTCGGCAATCCCAGCCGTTCAAGGACCTATGGGATGACTGGAGCCCCGGAAGGCGTCACTCGCTGCGCCAGGTCTCCAAGCGCTGGGCGATCGTGCGCAGGTCGGCTTCCTGGGTGCGGACCGCCTGGGCGAGTTCGTACAGCTCGTCGTCCTTGGCCTGGAGCGGCTGGTTGGAGACGTGCATGTACTGGCTGGTGCAGGCCCAACCGATGACCAGGTTGTAGTCGGTGAAGGGCCGAAGCAGCAGCGCCGTGTGCAGAAAGGTCGCGGCTCGGGAGGCAGGTTCTTCGTAGTACAGGGCGCCGCGCTGCCGTTCGAACTTGTGCCGGTCGGCCATGAACCCGAGAGCGCCCCAGTCCGCGATGGGCACGTTCAGCGGGGAGATCGCCGACTGGATCTGCAGCACCCAGCCGACGTCGACGCGAATGATCGGGCTCACCGCTGTCCTTCAGGGAAGCGTGCCGCCACGCCGGGCAGGATGCGCGTGGCTTCGGCCACCGCCCCTTCTACGAAGGCGAGCCGGTCGGCCTCCTCCACTGTCACGTCGTGCACGTGCTGTTTCAGACTCCGACCCGTCAAAGCCGCTCGCTCACGGAGGCGAGCCATCTCTTCTTCGCTGAATTCCACGTTGAGTGCAGGCATACGTCAACGGTACCTCGCTAGGTACCACTACAGGTACCTCGTCGCCGAGGAGCGGGCAGGGCGTTACGGCCTCCTCAGGTATTGCGGCCCTTCCTTGGCAGACAGCAGGCCGTTACCCGGGTGATGGCCTCGGCGACGGTGTGAAGTTTGGTGTTGGTGTGCTGAGAGGCGGTCGGCAGGAGCTGCCACGCCTGGTCCGGCTGGGAGCCGTGGCCGGCTATCAGCATGCCGCGGGCCATGTCAATCACGAGGCGGCTCTTCATCGCGTGTTTGCGGTGGTCACACTTTCAGCATTCCGCGGTGCGAAAGAACACCTGCTGTGCGGCACAGGCCGCAGTGATCATGTGATTGAGACGCTGCAACCACTGGCGAGATCTGTGCCAGTCCTGTGTTTCAGGTCGTCTGCCTCGCCAGCCTGTGCAGGGTTCGCGCGGCAGGTGATCCGGGGTCGGCCGTGATCAGGACGACTTCCTGGTCGTCCTCGGGCACGAGCAGGACGTCACAGTTCAACCGCAGCGGGCCGGTCTCCGGGTGGTCGAGGATCTTGGAGCGGTGCCCGGGGGCGTGGACCGGACGCGTCTGCCAGATGTGCCGAAACTCCTCGCTGCCGGTGTGCAGTTCGGCCAGCAGGGCGGTCAGCTGCGGGTCGTGCGGGTAACGGTCGGCGGCCCGTCGCAGCCGCGCCACCACGATGTGCCCGAACTCCTCGGCGCTGGAGCTCTCGTACATCCGCCCCTGGCCGAGGAAGCGGCGCCGGGCCAGGTTCGTCGTCCCGCCTCCGAGGTCGCCGAGAAGTGCCTGGGCCAGGGGGTTCCAGGCGACGACGCCATACGCCGCGTCAGTGACGATGGCAGCGGTCTCCGGCAGTCGCTCCAGCATCCGGGCCACGTGCGGGCGTACCCGCCGCACGGCGCTGCTGCCGGGCGGCGGGTTCGATCCCGCCAGGCGGAAGAGGTGGCTGCGCTCGGCCGGCGTGAGGCGCAGGGCCTGGGCCAGCGCGTCCAGGATGCGGGGCGATGGCCGCGGTCCGCGGGCTTGCTCCAGTCGCGTGTAGTAGTCGACCGACATGTGGGCGAGGTCCGCGACCTCCTCGCGGCGCAGGCCTGGTGTACGGCGGTCGGCGCCCGTCGTTGTCAGGCCGATCTCGTGCGGGCGCAGCCCCGCTCGGCGGTCCCGCAGAAAGCGGGCCAGTTCCTGCCGCGCCATGCCACCTCCGGCCGCTTGCCTGGTACAGGTTGTCCCTGGCAGGGCGCCCACGACCAGGGGACCGTTGTCCCATGAACGATCGCACAGCTCTGGTCACCGGTGCCAACAAGGGCATCGGCAAGCACATCGCCCGGCTCCTCGCCGCCGAGGGCCTCACCGTGTACGTGGGCTCCCGCGATCCCGGGCTCGGACAGCGAGCCGTCGAGGAGATCGGCGCAGGCGCCCGCCTGCTGGTCCTCGACGTGACAGATCCTGCCGGCATCGCACGGGCCGCGACCCAGGTGGACCGCCTGGACGTGCTGGTCAACAACGCCGGGATCTCACCGTCACTCGCACCGCCGGCCGACACGAGTGTCGAGGAGTTCCGGCACACATTCGAGACCAACGTCTTCGGGGTGGTGGCGGTGACCAATGCCTTCCTGCCCGCCCTGCGCAGGTCCCCGCACCCGCGCATCGTCAACGTCTCCAGCGGCACCGCGTCGCTGACCTGGAGCACGAACCCCAACCCCCAGTTCACCCCGGGAAGCGGCAACGGGGCCGCCTACCGGTCGTCCAAGGCCGCCCTCAACGCCCTCACCGTCTTCTACGCCCAGACACTGGCCGAGGACGGCTTCAAGGTCAACGCGCTCGCCCCCGGCATACGAGCCACTGACCTCAATCCCCGGGCCGCCGCTGCCGGCGGCGACCCGGCCGAGGCCGCCCACGGTGCCCTCCGCCTGGCCCTGCTCCCGAACGACGGCCCCACCGGTGGCTTCTTCTCCTGGGACGGAACGCCCGTGCCCTGGTGAGCGGTTCGGGCGGTCTCCACCGGTGGTCGTTCAGGCCCGAGTCCGTCTGATTGTCGTCGACGCGGCCTCGCGCAGGTCGCGCAGCGGTTCGGGTGTGGGCTGGGCGACCAGGCCCGATCGCAGCCATCGTGTAGGTGAAAGGCCGTGCCGACGGGGATGTTCCGGGGCGATGACGGGAAGGCGGCGGACAGGGTTGGCTGGGGTCGGCACCGTGTGGCCCGGGTTGCGGGCCACGATCCGTTTCGGACGCCCGTGGGTCGAGCCGTCAAGGTCGAGGAAGCGGCGCTGGTTGCTGCCAAGGCGCGCTGGCCACCGGCCTACCGTGCGTTCGTTGTTCCGCACGCCTTGGCTCGCGAGTGCGAGGGTGATTCGGCAGACGGACCACCTGTCGTCCTGCCGCAGCTGCTCGCTCCGTTCGACGACATCAGACGGGGGAGGTCGCATGTGTCATCACAGCACCTCGGTACCCCGGCCGGCCCTGATGACGGTGCGCAGGGGGAGTGCGATGAGCAGCGCGACCGCGACGAGGAGACCGCTCGTCCAGAGCGGCCCGAGGGCCCCGGCTTCGGTGTCGAGCGTGGCTCCAGCAACGACGGGGCCGACGGCGGCGCCCACGTTCAGAGCCGCAGTCGCATACGAGCCAGCCATCGTGGGGGCTCCCGCGGCCTCGTAAAGGACCCGTGTGATCAGCGTGCTGCCCAGCGCGAACGACAGCGTGCCCTGCACGAACACGAGGGTGAACAGGGCGGCCGGCACATGGCCCAGCACCGCCAGAGTGGGCCAGCCGATGAGCAGCAATGGACCGGCGACAGCGATGACCGGGCCGGGGCTTCGGTCGGACAGCCGTCCCGCGACGGTGACGCCCACGAAGGAACCGGCACCGAAGAGCACCAGAGCGACAGAGATCCACAGCTCGCCCAGCCCGGCGCTGTCGGTTACCACGGGGGCAAGAAAGGTGAGGCTGCCGAAGGTAGCCGCGTTCACCAGTGCGCCGAGCAGCATTACGAGGATCAGCCGCGGTCGGGCGAGCTGGGCGAGTTCTGCTCGCAACGCCGGCCTGCCGGTCGCTTCGTCCTCGGCACGTCCCGCGGGGACGCCTTTCAGGATGCCTAGAGCAGCAGGCAGACAGAGAGCGGCGACTGCCCAGAAGGTGGCCCGCCAGCCGAGTGCCGTGCCGAGCACTGACCCGCCGGGGACACCGGCGATCGTGGCCACCGTCGTGCCCGACAGCAAGACGGCCAGTGCGCGTCCCTTCCTGTCCGGTGAGACCAGACCGGCCGCAGCTGTCAGAGCGACGGCGAGGAACCCCGCGTTCGCGAGCGCGGCGATGACTCGGGTAGCGAACAGGATGGGGAAGCTCGTGGTGACGGCGCCCAAGGCGTGAGCTGCCGCGAAAACGAGGACGAAGCCGAGAAGGGCCGGGCGCCTGGGCCAGTTGCGGGCAAGTACGGCCACCAGGGGCGCACCGACGATCATGCCGATCGCGAAGGCCGAGGTGAGCACGCCTGCCGTCCCGACGGTGACGTCGAAATCCGAGGCGATGTCCGGCAAGAGGCCGGCGAGCATGAACTCCGAGGTGCCCATGGCGAAGACCGCCAGGGCAAGCAGGTACAGCGGGAGAGGCATCGAGTGGCTCCGAGGTGAGGCGAGGCAAGAGAAGGTCATCTCGTCACCACGGCCGGCCCCGAGCGCACACTCGTCCCACCGCAGAAAGCGGCGTGACGGCAGGGCTACGAGCTCAGTGGTTCAGGGGGCTGACGGCGTGACCGAAAGCCCCCACCTTGTCTGACTCAGGACTCGACATGGCCCGCACGCTACCCGACCGACGGCCGTCGAAGCATCCTGCTTTTTCGGACTGCGGGCGAACACCTTTCGAGGGAGGCGACCGACCCAGGTCACGCAGTCATCCGCCGCCTCGTAGAGCTGGACGCTCTCCTAACGAAGGGGGTGACTCGCCGAGTGAACCGGAATCTCGGAGTGCGCGAAAGGCTTGACGCCGGAACACCGCGAACTTACGGTCCCTACACCGCCTTACGATCGTTCCCGTCGTCGAAATATTCGACGCGAGGGGAGCGCTCCCACAGTGAACCGCTCTGCGTTCTTCCCGAGACATGCGCTCCCACGTGCCCCTTCCCGACTAAGCCGGGTAATCGAAATCCGAAAATTTCGGTTCGGTGATCACTAGGGATGGAAGTGTACGCGTCAGAAGTAGATCAGGAAAAACAAGGAGGAATCGCCCATGTCGTCAGACCGCAATGACTTAGGTGCAGCAGAACTGCACCACCCCAGTCGCCGATCCGTTCTCGCAACCATGAGCGCTCTGCCGTTGCTCGCCGCGGCGACACCAGCGGTGGCAGCACCTCGTAGCCCGTCCGCCGCGGCGGCCACGGCGGTCGTCGACCCGTCCGCGACACGGCAGACGATCCGAGGGTTCGGCGGCATGAACCACCCACTGTGGATCGGCGATCTGACGGCCGCCCAGAGAGAGACGGCTTTCGGCAATGGTGACGGCCAGCTCGGCTTCTCCGTGTTGAGGATCTTCGTCTCCGAGGACCGGGCGAACTGGAGTCGCGAGGTCGCGACGGCGAAGCGCGCGGTGGAACTCGGGGCTACCGTCTTCGCCTCGCCGTGGAATCCACCCAGCCAGATGGTGGAGACCTTCGTCCACGGCCAGCAGACCAATGCGAAGCGGCTGCGATACAGCATGTACGGCGCCTATGCGCAACACCTCAACGACTTCGTGGTGTTCATGCGGAACAACGGAGTCGACCTGTACGCCATCTCCGTGCAGAACGAGCCAGACTACGCTCACGACTGGACCTGGTGGACCCCCAGCGAGATGACCCGGTTCCTGCGCGAGAACGCAGGCTCCATCAGCACCAAGGTGATCGCCCCGGAGTCCTTCCAGTACGTGAAGAGCTTCTCGGACCCGATCCTGAACGACGCCGCTGCCCTGGCCAACGTGGACATCCTGGGAGCGCACCTCTACGGCACACCGTTCCAGAACTTCCCGTACCCCCTCTTCAAGCAGAAGGGCGCCGGAAAGGAACTGTGGATGACCGAGGTCTACTACCCCAACAGCACCGACTCGGCCGATCTGTGGCCCCAGGCGCTTGACGTGGGAGAGCACATTCATCGCGCGATGGTGGACGCCGAGTTTCAGGCATACGTGTGGTGGTACATCCGGCGCGGATACGGCCCCATGCGGGAGGACGGGCGGATCAGCAAGCGGGGAGCGAGCATGGCGCACTTCTCGAAGTTCGTCCGCCCGGGGCACGTGCGGCTCGCGGTGACGGCGAACCCGCAGCAGAACGTGTACCTCTCGGCGTACAAGGGGAGCGGTTCCCGTGTGGTGATCGTGGCCGTCAACAAGGGCACCTCGCCGGTGAGCCAGCAGTTCACTCTGCTCAACAACACCTCCTCCGGCGTGTCGGTCTGGTTGACGGACGCGAGCCGAAACCTCGCGCCCCAGAGCAGGATCACCGTGACGAACGGCTCCTTCACAGCACAGCTTCCCGCGCAGAGCCTGACGACCCTCGTGACCGGGTGACTCCCCGCGGCGACGTGGCGGTCGCGGCGGTGCGAGCGGAGCAGGCATCAGGAGAAGGAAACGACGCGCCGGGCGCACGATCTCGTCCTCGCTCGCGGGTTCTGTGCCGATGGTCTCCAGCAGGTACTGCTGTGCCGGTAGCCGGACCGTCCCTCTCACGGTCGGGTTGAACTCCCTGCTCGAGCGCGGCTCCGGCTCGCCGTCGCTGTACACGCTCGCCATCACCGGCGCCCCGCTCGCCATCGGCCCCCTCATTGCCCTGGTGCTGCTTCTGCAACGGTCGGTCGTCGGGCCATCCTGCGGGCCGGCTCGGGATGTGGGCCGACTACCTCGACTTCGGCCTGGCACCCGACGCGAACGGGCATGCACGGGGGGCGGCCGTATGCCCCCAAAATGGCGCCCGGCGTCATCGCGAACGTGAACGTGTCCTTGACATGTACCAGGGCAGTCCACCCCGGATGACTCCAAGGCCAGGAGGCTGTGTCGGGTGGCGGTGGCCCGTTCATTAGGGTGATCTGCATGGACATGCGCAGTAGCGTCGCGGCGCTGGTTGAGGAAGCTGAACAGCAGATCCACGATCAAGTATGGAGATTGACGCCGAGCGACCGGGCACTCGCACGGGATACCGAGGCCGGTCTGCGCGACGTTGTCGGCCCGCGGGACGTCCAGGAGGCTCTGCCGCAGATCAAGCGCCTCGAACACCTGCGGGAAACCCTCGCTGTCCTGGCCATCTCCCTCGCGCGTACGCACGGCCGTCTGGCCTGGTTTCTCTCCGGCGCCCTCAACGCGCTCGAACCGATCCTGCGCTGGCGAGCCCTGCCGGCTGACCGCGGCGGTACCTTCGGCACTGTCCTTCCTAGGCCCGAGGAATACACGGAGGCGGAGGACGCCGTCCGCCGACTCCAGGACGCCCTTGCGCACATCACCGCCAGCCCAGTCGACCTCGGCAGCGTTCGCACAGATCCGCAAGCAAACGGGGACTGAACACTGTGTCCCGCAGGTTCCGGCACATGCGTCCTTTGACGGGGCCCTCGCCGCGCTGCGCTCCGGGCAGCCGACCGGGACGGTGAGGGGCGCCGAAGCCCTGTACGTCGGGCGAACACCCGGGCCGTCCCTCCGTGAGGGGGGACAGAAACGAGGTCATGGAGTTCTCACGACGGGGCTGTAGCAACGAGTTGGGCGAAGTCGGCCATGCATGCGGGGCAGTGGCGCGCCTGCTCGGCCTGTGAGGGATGGATGTGGTCAGGGAGTTGTTGTCCGCACAGGGCGATGGCTGTCTGTTTGGCGGTGACGTGCCACACCACGGTGCTGCCGGGACGGTTGGGTCCAGGACGCATCTCGTACATGATCGGCCTCCTTGTGGGGGATGCCTTTCGGCTCCCAGCAGACCCTGCCCGCAGCGAGTGCACCGCCTGACGTGAGCCGTTGGAGTGACATGCGGGCCCCGTCCCGGCCCTGGCGCCTGTGCCTCCATACGGTCGCATGGCAGCCGTGATGCTCAGCGGGCGCGGACGCGTCGACCGGCGGGCGACGGGACAGCGACTGCCCATGTCTGCCGCCGCGATTCAGGCTGAGCGCGTTCGTCCCGTTGGGCAGTGACGAGGCGGTCGTTGAGCTGCTGCTGCGGTGGACACCCAGGATGCAGGGTTCGGGGCGCACGCCTACCGTCGGTTTTGTCCGCTGGCGGGACATCGGCCACTTGGCGCTGCCCGCTGCGAGTGATGGCAACGTCCGGGCCGATCGTGGCGTGGTGCTTCACGCTGGGTGACCCTTCGAGGGCTGGCGTCCGGCGTCTGGCGGCCATCGGTTTCAGGCAATCTCGTTGACAGGTAGGAGAGCAGCATGGGCCGGGCCAAGAGTGCTCGCGACCGACGCGCCCGCACTCAGCGGGGGAGAGCCCCGGGAGAACGGCGCGAAGGGCCGAACCGCCAGCGCCGTTCCACCGGGCCCGTGGCCGGCGGTGCCGGAGGTGACACGGCTGGAGCCCGCGTCACTTGCGTCGAGACGGCGCAGGCTCCGGACGACGGCGCGCCAGTCGTACTGCCGCCTGATCACACGCCACCCGTACAGCACGGCCGTGCGGATGCGCCCGTTGATGCCGGTCAGGCCTCGCCGCCGCCGTCTTCCCAGTCGTCCCCGGCCGCCGTGACACAGCTGCGTGTGGCGGAGATCGATCTGTGGTCCGTGGCTCTGACCGGCGCCCTGGTGTCTTTCGGGGTGGGGGTGGCTCTGGCCGTGGCTGCCTGTCTTTCATGGGTCGTGACCGATGCGGTGAGCCCGGGACAGCCAGGGCCTTCGCTCATGTGGGGTCTGACTCTCCTCGCCGTCACGGTGCTGGTGGAAACGGTGCTGGGAACGGCTGTCGCAACGATGATCGCCTGCTTCTACAACCTGGCGGCGCCGCACACAGGGGGCGTCCATTTCACGCTGCGCCGACAGGATGCACGGCGCCCCGGCCTGGTGCGACTTCGAGCCGCGCTGGAACGAGACCGTTGGAGCTCCCGCCTCCCCGTGCGGCTTGGCGTGCGTCGGCGGCCGACAACCTGAGCCCGCGGCCATCGGCCGCGCCATCGGCCGCGACCGGCTCCTGCGACCGTAGGTGCGGTCGCAGACCGGCCGCAGGGAAGAAAGCGGCCGCAGGCCAGTCACGCAGTGCTTGATCGCATCCCGGGCCCTGCGCTGGCCGCGTCCGCCGGCATGCCCTCACGACAGCCGGCAGACGTATGTGAGCGGAGCGCTCAGTTGCTGCCGACCACGCACGATGCCAGCACCGAGATGGCGCCGGGCAGCGGGGGTGCCGGGGTGCAGCTGTGATCCGGTCACCGTTCACAGCTCAGTGGCTGAGCGCTTCGCGGAGGGTGGGATAGCAGTCGATGAGGGTGTCGAGGCCGACGATCTGGATGATGCGCTGGACGGGGCTGGTAGGTGCGGCCAGGCGGAGCCAGCCGCCGGCGGCGGTGACGGTCTGGTGGGCGGCGATGAGGATGTTGATGCCGGTGGAGTCCATGAAGGTGACCCGCTGTACGTCGAGCACGAGGCGGGGCCGTGGGGTGCCGGAGACGTCCAGCGCCTGACGGAGTTTTTCGCCGGTGTCGTCGTCGATCTCACCGGCGAGGGCAAGGATGCGGATGCCTGCGCTGGAGGTGTCCACGATCGACAGATGGCCTGGCTGCGCCGTTTGTTCGGTGTCTGGCATCTCGTCCCCGGTCATGTGGGTGATCCTGGCACACCAGCGACTTCACCTGCAGTGCTGCCCCTGGACAGGATGGGCAATACCTTCATGTCGAAGGCGTAAAGCCTGTGCTGCGGGTAGGCGTGAGGTGTGTACGGGGTAAAGGCGGACCGCGATGCAATCAACTTCAGTGGGTGAGAACGCCCCGGTGCCCGGGGAGCAGGCCCTCCAGACCACGGTGGCGCTGGAAGGGGACAGCACGTCGATATCCGATGCCCGTCGGCATGCCGCGGATTTCCTCACTTACGTTCAGACCGTGTATGGCCTGCCGGTTTCGCAGCGCGCCATGGACGTGACCCGGCTGGTGGTCAGTGAGTTGGTCACCAACTCCCTCAAGTACGCGCCGGGCCCGGTGCTGCTGGATGTGCGGGTCATCGGCGATGTGGTGGAGGTGGTGGTGTGGGACTGCGATCCGGTGTTGCCGGTGGCGCGGGCCGCCGACGTGGGGAGGGTGGGCCAGCACGGTCTGGAGATCGTGATGGCCGTCGCGCAGGGTTTCGAGGTGCGGCGGGAGCCGGTGGGCAAGCGCATCACCGTCCGCCTCTCGCTCTTCGACGACTCCGGCGGCCCATGACCGGACAGCTGCTTCCGCCGCGCACCGGATCAGGAGGACGCGCCCGGCCTGCGGCAGCGTGATCCGGTCGATGAGCCACTCCTCCCGCAGCCGGGCCAAGCGCCGCCTGGTGTGCTCGATCCTGACACACCGGTCGCCACCACCCGGTGCATCTGCTCTGTGGTCGCCATCCGGTGCGGCACCAGCACCGCTGGGGCCGGCCTGTCCTCGCTGTCCGCGTCCACACCGATCTTCGCGATCCGCTCGCTTCCCGCCCGGCACGGCGCAGCCGCAGAACTGTACGACGAGCCGCCTGTCTCATACTGCGGGGCGACGACCAGACCACTGCGAGCCGGCGGGAGCACACGACTACACCGAAGCCCGGGCCTGCCGCTCCCTCATCCAGATACCTGTGACTCTGCCTCCTCACACTCACGCCAGCCAAAACCACAGCATTTCCGACACACGCCACAGGTGCGCTGTCCCGGGACGCCCGGCGCCGCCCCCTCTCACGGGGAGCGGCGCCAGGCGCGTTCACGCCGAGTGGACCTCCAGGGCGGCGCGCACGGCGGACTCCAGCGCTCCCTCGATCCACGCCGGTTTCACGGAGGTGTGGTCGCCCGCGAAGTGCAGCGGCCCCTCGGGGGCCGGGATGGATGTGAGCAGCTCGGTGTGCTGGCCGGGCAGCAGCACGGACGCCTCGCCGTAGGCGTACGGGTCGCGCATCCAGCTCTGGGTGCGGCCCGCGCCGGTGTAGAAGACCTCGATCCGCTGGCCGTACACCTCCTGGAGCCCGCGCAGGGCGTGCGGGTAGCGGGCCTCGTCGTCCAGGCAGTCCCAGCGCAGGGCGTCGTCCGCCCAGCTGTAGGACGCCAGGACCACCCCGCCGGCGCTGCCTGGCACCGGGTGGGACGGCTGGTACATGAACCGGTTGGCGTTGTCCGAGACCGAGCCGCCACCGACGACGTCGACCGCGGCCGGCTGGTCGCGGGTGACGGCGCGGTTCGCGGCGTAGTGGGTGCGCTGGCCGGCGGTGATGTGGCCGGACGGGACGGACGGGTGGGCACCGAGCAGGCTGCCGTCGCCCGGGGTCCGTCCGGCGCGGTAGGCGTCGTACAGCCCGGGGTCGACGCGGCCCAGCTCCCGCTTCCAGTCGGCCTCGTCGAACTCCCACCAGCGGCGGCTGAACTCCAGCAGCACCTTGGTCGCGCTGTCGTAGTGCAGTTCGGTGACCGCTCGGCGCTTGGTGTACGACATCGGCGGGCTGACCTGCACGTGCCGCAGGCCGGAGAAGGGCACGGTCACCACCGCCGCGTCCGCCGTGAACTGCTCGCGCACGACCGGGCCGCCCCGTCCCTCGGAGACGGTGTCCACCCACACGTGTGGTCCTCGGTCGCGTACGTGCCGGGTGTCGCCGCCACCCCGGCCGGGGTCGGGGTCGTAGTACTCGATCCGGGTCACCCGCCGGTCGAACCGCACGGTGTCGCGGACCTTGGCCAGCAGGGCGTCGGGCAGGACGGCCGTGCCGCCCTCCAGCTCCCAGAACGCGGTGTCCGGGCTGATCAGGGAGGACCCGATGAAGCTGTGCACGAAGGCCAGCGGCAGCCGTGAGGTGAGGTTCTCGACGGTGCCGATCAGGTCGACCGTCCGCTCGTCCAGGCCCGCGTGCTCGGTCAGGAAGCGGAACATCGACCAGTCGCCGAAGCGCTGGATCACCCTGGCCCAGCCCTGGATGCGTTCGGGCAGCGGCTTGTCGGTGCGCTTGCCGTCCGGCCCGAGCGTGCTGAACTCGTCGCGCACCGGGTCGAGGACCGAGCGCAGGATGGCCGCGGCCGGGGTGTCCCAGTGGGCGCGCGGGACGCCGAAGGAGCGGTTGATGCGCCGGGGGGCACGGGCGTAGTCGGCGCGGCGCATGCGGACGCCGTTGACGTGGATCCAGGTGTGAGCGGCGGGCCGGCCCTGGCCGTCCACGTCGACGTAGTAGAACGGCCGCTTCTTCAAGCCCAGTTGGCCGATGAGGTCCATCACCAGCGGGTGGCTGCCGGGCAGCCGCATCGCGCCGGCCTCGGCGTACTGGCGCGGGTCGGCGAAGGGCTGAGCCGCCTTCTCGTGGCCGCCGCGGCGGAATGTCTTGATGCGCCCGCCTACCCGGTTGCCGTTGGCCTCCAGGACGGTCACGTGGTGTCCTGCGCGCTGGAGCAGCCACGCCGTGACGAGGCCGGCCGGGCCCGCCCCGATGACCAGGACCTTCTTGGCCGTCCGGGTGCGGGGCAGGCCGTCCTTGAGCACGCGCCGGTAGCCGGGGACGAGGGGCCGGCCGTCGTCGTCGACGACGAGCAGGGCCCGGGCGACGGCGAGGCAGCGGTCGAAGTCCGCGCCACGTGCTGCGGACGGGGCCGCCGCCGGGGCGGGATTGCGTAGGGGCGACTGGGCGGGCAGCGCCGCCGCGCTGCCCGCGCCGAGGAAGGCGGCCGCGGCGGTCGTGCCCGCAGCCGTCGTGAGCGTACGTCTGGTCAGGCAGCCGTGATCGGCGTCGGCCTGCTGACGCTCGGTCATGTCGCAACTTCTACGGGCCCACCGGACCGGTTCGCTCAGGATTGTGGTGAATTGCCACGGACGAGGGAAAGCCCCCGTTCAAACCGGTGCGGACCAGGTGCGCGGGGGCACGCACGCGAGGGCGCCTGCCCCCGGTTACGGCGATGGGATGAATCGCGCCTCCGTGCCGCCCGGCGCGCGAGGCCGGGTCAGGACACTGCCCCCTACAGAGACCTGCGCGCGGAGGGGGAACACAGTGGAACAGCGGCCCGGGACGGGTGCCCGAGCGCGGTACTGGTTCGACACGACCCTGGCGCGCGGCACCTCGGCCCTGGTGGGCTGGCTGGTGCTGGCCTGCCTGGCCGTCGTCGTCCCCGCGAGCGCGGCGCTGGTGTGGACGGGCGGGCACGCCCCCGCCACCCTCTCCGGGAAGGTGGCGGCCGTCTGGCGCCTGACCGGGGAGACGATGCGGCTGGGCGGCACCACCGGCAGTCCGGCCCGGGTGGCGCTGTCGGTGCTGCTGGCCCTGGTCGCCCTGGTCTACGTCTCGACCCTCGTCGGTCTCATCACGACCGGGCTCACCGAGCGGCTCATCGCCCTGCGACGCGGCCGCTCCAAGCTCCTGGAGCGCGGCCACGTGGTGGTCCTCGGCTGGTCGGAACAGGTCTTCACGGTGGTGAGCGAACTGGTCGCGGCGGGCGCCAACCAGCGGCGATCGGCCGTGGCGATCCTGGCCGACCGGGACAAGACGGCCATGGAGGAGTCCCTGCAGAGCAAGGTCGGCCCGACCGGCCGGACCCGGCTGATCTGCCGCAGCGGTCCGTCGGCCGACCCGGCCGTGCTGGCACTGACCAGTCCGGCCACCGCCGACTCGGTGATCGTGCTGCCACCCGACGCGTCCCGCAGCGACGCGGACGTCGTCAAAGCACTGCTGGCCCTGAGGGCGACGGCGCGCGGAGCCGATGTCACCGTGCCCGTCGTGGCGGCCGTCCGCGACAGCGGCTACCTGCTCGCCGCCCGCCTGGCCGCCGGGGCCCGGGGCGTCGTCCTGGAGAGCGACACCGTCACCGCCCGGCTGATCGCGCAGGCGGCGCGCCGCCCGGGACTGTCCCTGGTCCACCGCGACCTGCTCGACTTCGCCGGGGACGAGTTCTACCCGGCCACCCACCCGTCCCTGACCGGCCGGGAGTTCGGCGAAGCGCTGCTCTCCTACGGCAACGCCAGCGCGGTCGGGCTGATCCGCGACGGAGTGCCCTGGCTGAACCCGCCCGCGCGGACGGTGCTCGAACCCGACGACCAGCTCCTCGTCATCGCCGCCGACGACGACACCGCCGAGCTCGCCGACTGCGCGCCGCTGGTCGACGAGCGGTCCGTGGCGGGCCCCCGGCCGTCGGACACCCGGCCGGAGCGGCTGCTGATGCTGGGCTGGAACCGCCGCGCACCCCTCGTCCTGCGGGAGTGGGGCCGCAACGCACCCCCGGGTTCCGTGGTCGACGTGGTGGCGGACCAGGACGAGGCCGTGGTGCGGGCCGCCTACGACGACGACAGTGACGTCGGTGACGGTGACGGTGACGGCTCCGGCTGGACCTGTGTGCCCTTCAGGGGCGACACCACCCGCCCGGAGACCCTGGCCGGCCTGGATCTCGGCTCCTACGACAGCGTCATCGTGCTCGGCCAGGAGCCACCGGCCGGCGAGCCCCCCGAGGAGCCGGACACCCGCACACTCGTCACCCTGCTCGTCCTGCGCCACCTCGAACGGCGCACCGGCCGCGAGCTGCCGTTGGTCACCGAGCTCACCGACGACGCCAACCGGCCCCTCGCCCCGCTCGGCCCCGGAGCGGACGTGATCATCAGCGGCAAGCTCATCGGGCTGCTGATGGCGCAGATCTCCCAGAACCACCACCTGGCGGACGTGTTCGACGAACTGTTCTCGGCCGGCGGCACGCAGATCCACCTGCGGTCGGCCGCCGACTACGTCGTGACCGGCCACGAGACGTCCTTCGCCACGGTCGTCGCGGCGGCACGCGCCCGGGGCGAGTGCGCCATCGGCTACCGCAGCCAGGCCGACGCCCGCCGGGCCCCCGGGTACGGGCTGCGCCTCAATCCCCCCAAGGCGGACCGCCGGCGCTGGTCCGACGGCGACGAGGTGGTCGTCATCGCCGGGGAGGGACGACGGGGTGCCGTCAGGAGCGGCCGGCTCCCGCTTCCTCGCTCCACTCCCCGAGGATGACCACGTCGAAAGCGGCGCCCGCGCCGACGGCGTATCGCACACACCATGCAGGGGAGCGAAGCCTCCCGGAGCTTCGCGGCCCGCGGCTCCCTAACCTCGACCACAGCCATAGAGACCCCGACTAAGGGGCAGTCGCCTGGTCGGGGCGGGAGCGTCTGAGAGTGCTGAGGCTGTGCGACGACGTGATCGTCCTGCATGCGATGCGCTGGACGGACGAGTCGGTGTCCGCGTACTCGTCGCTCTCAAGACCGGAAAGACAACACCTACTCACAACCCCAACCTGGCCGCCACCGGCAGGTGGTCGCTGCCGGTGGCGGGCAGCGTCCAGGATGCGCGTGGGTCCACACCACGCACGAGGATCTGGTCGATCCTCACCACGGGGAACGAGGCGGGCCAGGTGAGGCCGAACCCGGCGCCCGCAGCGGACTGGGCCGAGCGCAGCCCGGAGGTGGCGGCGGACAGCGCCCGGTCGTCGAGGGTGCCGTTGAAGTCACCCACGAGCACGATGCGAGGCAGAGTTTCGGCTCGCAGGGCGGCGCCGAGGCGTCGCGCTGCGGCATTGCGGTCGTCGGTGGAGAAGCCGGAGGAGGTGAAGCGGACCGACATCAGGTGGGCGACGAAGACGGCGACCGGTCCCTTGCGGGTGTGGACGGTGGTGCGCAGGGCGCGCGTCCAGGGCGAGATGTCGACGGGCCTGGTATCGGCGATCGGGTACCTGCTCCACAGGCCGACGGTGCCCTGCACCGAGTGGTACGGGTACGCGCGGGCCAGCGTGCTGACGTACTCCTGTGTCGCCGCACCGCCCAGCTCTTCGAGGGCCACCACGTCGGCACCGGAGGCGGCGAGGGCGCGTGCTGTACGCGCCGGGTGAGGATTGTGCTCGTTGACGTTGTGTGTCACGACGGTCAGATCTCCGCCGCGGGCCTGTTTGTCGATGAGCGTCCCGCCGAAGAGCGAGCACCAGATGACCGCGGGCAGCAGGACGGCCACGGCGGCGGTCGCGGACCGGCGGACCAGCGCGCACAGCAGCAGGAGCGGCACGGCCAGGCCCGTCCAGGGCAGGAAGGTCTCGATGAGGCTGCCGAGGTTGCCGACCCGGTTGGGTATGTGGGCGTGGCCCAGCATCAGCAGCGCGGCCAGCAGTGCGACGGCCGCGACGATCCGGCCGCGTCGCCAGACGCCGGTGTCAGCGCCGGGCTCGGGTGGGGGAGAGGGCGCCGGTCTCAGGGAAGGGGTGTCGAGCGTGGATGCCATGTGCTCTCACCTCGTCCCGGGCTCGGTCTGCGCGAGCCACTGCCGTACGCCCTCGATCAGCGTGGCGCTGTTGGCGAAGGCGGCCTGGAGGCCCTGCTGGGGGCTGGTGCCGGCGTGCTGGTGGAGGACGACGCCGAGGACCAGACGGTCGTGTCCGCTGCCGTCGGGTGCCGTGGCCGCCCACATCAGGTTGCCGCCGGCGGGGGTGCTGGATCCGGTCTTGAGGCCGATCACGCCGGACGTGCCGAGCAGCGCGTTGGTGTTGGAGGTCCGGCCGGATGTACCGGGGACGGTGGTGCTGGGCATCGCAACGATGGACCGGATCACCTCGTCGCGCATGGCCTGCCGTGCCAGCTTCAGCTGGTCGGCGGATGTGCTGGTGGTCGTGGACTCCAAGCCGCTGGCGCTGGTGTAGGTGGTGTGGCGCATGCCCAGGGCGTGGGCCGCATGGTTCATCTTCGTGGCGAACGCCTCCTGAGAGCCGGCGTCCCAACGGGCCAGCAGACGCGCGATGTTGTTCCCGGAGGGGATCAGCATCAGTTCCAGCAGCCGCCGTTCACTCAACCGCTGCCCCTGCCTGACGGGCACGCTCGACTCCACACCCGACACGGACTCGTCGTCGGCCTGCTGGTCGACGGTGATGTCGGGGCCGGTCTCGCCCATCCGCAACGGGTGGTCGCGGAGGATCACGTACGCGGTCATCACCTTCGTGAGACTGGCGATCGGCACGGGCTTCTGTGCGCCCTTCGTCCCGAGATCACCACGATCACCGACGCCCTCGACCAGGACGCTCGTCTGGCCCTCCCTCGGCCAGGGCAACGTCCCCGCTGCCGAGCTCACCGTCCGCGCGGTGGTCTGGCCGGCGCGCGAGTCGCCGTCGCCGGAAGTGAGCCGGAAGGCGATGCCGAGAACGACCACGATGATCAGGGCCATGATTCCGGCGCCGAGGAGGACCACGGAAGGGGCGCCCGGTCGGTCTGCCGGGCGAGGAGAACACCACCGGCGAGCCGCCGACAGTGGCCGCCGTGGTCTCGCTTGGCGTGGGCCGCGCAGGCCAGGATCACGGGAAAGGCGCATGGGAGCGGTGCCTCCTGGGGACCGAGGTGCGGCGTTCGCACGTCGACGACTGTGGCCGGGGCAGGTCTCCGCAGGGCCGTGGCCGTGGATCCGGCACCGCTCGGCCGGTCATCCGTTGTGTATCAGCCCTGTCGCGTCAGCCGGCTGACGGCAGCCGGAGCGTGGCGACGGCTCCGCCGTCGGCGGCGTTGTAGAAGGTCAGCGACGCACCGATGACCTGGGCCTGGCCCGAGGCGATGGTCAGCCCGAGACCGTGGCCGGGGCCACGGTCGGGCGTGCTGGTGCGGAAACGCTGCGGCCCTTCGGCGAGCAGGCTGCCGGGGAAACCGGAGCCGTGGTCGCGGACGACGACCGTCGTCCCGTCGACGGTGACCTCGACCGGTGGACTGCCGTGCCGATGCGCGTTGATGACCAGATTGGCGATAATCCGGTCGAGCCGCCGTGGGTCGGTCTCGGCCACGACGGGCGCGCCGTCGAAAACGAGCCGCGCCTCCACTCCGGTGCGGGCCAGCGAGTCCCGGACCACGTCGGCGAGGACGACGGGCCGCAGTTCGGCGCGTTCCACGCCGGCGTCCAGCCGGGAGATCTCCAGCAGGTCCTCGACGAGGGTGCGCAGTACCCGCACCCGGTCCCTGACCAGGTCAGTGGCCTCACTGTCCGGGAGCAGCTCGGCGGACGTGACCAGACCCATGAGCGGGGTGCGCAACTCGTGTGCGACATCGGCGGTGAAGCGCTGTTCGCTGCGCAGTCGGCCCCGCAGACTGTCGGCCATCGAGTCGACGGTGTCCGAGATCTCGGCGATCTCGTCGCCGCCCCGGCCGCGCATCTCGGTCCTGGCGGCCAAGTCCCCCGCCGCGATGCGGCGGGCGGTCAGCGCCACCCGCCGCAGCCGCCGGTTGGGCAGTTCGGCGGCGAGGGCCGAGAGGGGTACGACGACGGCCAGCGCGAGCAGGGAGTACTGCCACATGTGCCGGTCCAGGGCGTTGCGGCTGAGCTGGTCGGGGGTCATGTCGACGAAGGTCGCCGCCATGCTGCCGTCAGACAGCAGTCGCCCGGCCCACATCCGCGGCTGATACCGGTTGCTCTCGTCGTACAGGGCGGCCTCGCCATGAGCCCGCACGCTCCGCGCCAGGGCCGGTGGCATCTCCTGGGGGTTGTGGACGAGGCTGTCCGTCGCGTCCGGGCTGTCCGAGGTGAGGGCGGTGCTCAGGGCGGTGTAGGCCTTGGCCGCACCGTCGTTCATCGATCGTTCGTAGGTACTGCGGTGCACCAGCAGGCCGACCGTCAGCGCGATGCCGCAACATGCCACGGCCACCAACACGGCGATCTTCCAGCGCAGCGAGCGCCAGTGGAGCAGGGCTCGGACGGTGCCCATGTCAGCGCCGCAACTTGTAGCCGAAGCCTCGGACCGTCTCGATCCGCTCGGACCCGATCTTCTTCCGCAGCCGCTGCACACACAGGTCGACGACGCGGCTGTCACCGTCCCAGCCGTAGTCCCACACGTTGCGCAGAAGGGTCTGCCGGTCCAGGACGATGCCGGGATTCGCGCCGAACTCCAGCAGCAGCCGCAGCTCGGTGGGGGCCAGCGCGATCGGCTCGCCGGCCAGGAACACCTCCAGGCCGGCGGTGTCGATGGCCAGATCCCCGAAGACGAGCAGAGCGCGCTGGTCGGACTGGTCGAGGTGGCCCGACCGGGCCCGTGTGCCTGCCTGCTCCGGTCGGCCCGTGAGTGCGGCGGCCGGAGTGAAGGTGGCCCGCCGCAGCAATGAGCGGATCCGGGCCACCAGCACAGCGGTGTCTACCGGCTTGACCACGTAGTCGTCGGCGCCCGCCTCCAGGCCGGCGACGACGTCCAGCCCGTCGCCACGTGCCGACATCATCAGGATCGGGTCCATGCTGGTCTCCCGGATGCGGCGGCACAGCCCGATGCCGTCGAGTTCCGGCAGCATCACGTCCAGCAACAGCAGGTCGTGCATGCCCTCCCGGAACAGTTCGAGACCGGTCAGTCCGTCGCCGGCCGTCATGACGCGGTAGCCGTAACGCTCCAGCGCCATCGCGACCGACCTACGGATCACTTCGTCGTCCTCGACGAGGAGGATCGTGACGGGATCGGGAGTGGGAGCGCCGACATCGACGGATGAATGGGACATCTTCTCCGACCTGGGGGAGGGGCGGGCGGGGCTGCACCATTGCCGTCAGGAACCCGTTGAGTGCTCCTGACTCCGGGTGCCACCCAGGTCGGGTGCCAGGGCATGGGCGGATCTTCACACCGTACAGCCAACTGATGAGGTATGAGGTGACCATCGCCGCCGTCGAGGCCGCGGGCGCGGTGAACAGGATACGGCGGCGCCGCTTCCGGTGTGCGAGAGCAGGGACCAGAGAGCAGGGGGCCTTGGGCCAGGCCGCCCTCACGTCACTGGCCTGGGGGTCCTCTGCTGGTTCGTCGAGCGGACGGTCTCGTGGCTGCACGGCTTCCCCGCCTGCGCATCCGCTGGGAACGAAGCCGACGACATTCACGAAGTGTTCCTCGGACTCGCCGTCTGCCTGATGATCCCCCCACCGCTGCGTTGCAGCCCGACGCAGGAACGCGCCCGACTGCTAGCCGGGATCGGACTGCTCGCGTTCTGCTCGTTTGCCTGCTGACGGGCCGTTGCCGACTTCAGGGTGAGGGCGCGCACGATGAAGGTGACGCCATTCCCGTGCGCTCATGCCGTATGCGGTGCGGAACCGACGGCTGAAGTGGGCGGCGTCGGTGAATCCCCAACGACGGGCAACGGCACCGATCGGCTGGGAGTCGGCGAGGGTCAGGTCGCGGCGGGCCGCTTCGAGTCGCTCTTGCGTGATCCATTGCGTGAGGCTGAGCGTCGGGTGTCGCCAGAGGTTGTACAGCGTGCGCAGGGAGACGTCGTGGGCGGCGGCGATCTGAGCCGGGGTCAGGGCCGGGTCACCGAGGCGCTGCATGATCCAGTGGCGGATACGGGCGAGCCGGTCGTCCGGGGATGCCACCGGTTCGTCGGCCGCGGTCAGGATCAGGGCGCGGACCAGGGCGGCGGTGGCGGTGCCGACCAGTGCCGCGGGCCCTGGCAGGGCGTCGATGCCGTCGACGTCGCGGCGTAGCTGGGTGAGATGGTTGCGCAGCATCCGGTAGGTGACAGGGTCGCGGTTCAGGTGGAGGGCCCCGCGCCGGATGGTTTCGACAGGCAGGCCGAGCTGGGTGTGCTCGATCTGGACGGCGAACGATCCGCCGGTGCCGCTCCACCGGTAGTCATAGGGTGCGGTCAGGTCGACCAGCATGAGCTCGCCGGTGCGTACGGTGTGCTCGGTGTCGTGCTGCCGGTAGTCGCCGCGGCCCGCGGTCTGCAGCGCCAGGGCGACCAACTCCGGTGCAGCTTGGCGTAGTTCAGCAGGGCCGCGAGTGAGGTGCAGGCCGGAACCCTCGTGGCTGTAGACGCTGGCGGCGGCGCCGAGCCGCCAGTAGCCCAGGCGTGCTTCGGTGGGCTGTTCGAGGTGGACCGCCGCGGGCACGGTGGCCTGTCGCATGACGTCGCGCAGCGCGTCGTCGCGGTCCTGCGGCGGTAGGTCACGGGTGTCGAGGTGGATGACCACGGGTCCGTCACTGCTCCCTGCGCCAGTCGCGGGGGGCCACCCCGAAGGCCTGCCGGAAGCGGCGTGTGAAGTGGCTGGCGTCGGTGAAACCCCATGCATGCGCCAGGGCGGTGATGGACCGGCCGGTGGCGAGTTGGTCGCGGGCGCCGGCCAGACGCTCCATCATGATCCACTGTTCCAAGGTGCTGCCGGTGCCGTGGGACCAGACGGTGTGCAGGTGGCGCACGGAGATGTTGTGGTGGGCGGCGATGCGTGCGGGAGTCAGGTCGGCGTCGGTCAGGTGTGCTCGAACGTAGGCGGTGAGCCGGGCCAGCAGGGTCTCGTGCAGCGCCTCGCGCCGGCCGGTGTCGCCCTGGGCGGCAAGGATGAAGGCACGGGCGAGGTCGGCGGAGGCCGTGCCGATCGCGGCGGCGGCCGGTGACATCGACAGCTGCTCGGCGTTCTGCAGGACGTAGGTGATGTGCTGGCGGACCAGCCCGAGCAGGGGGTTGGTGAGGAACTCGCGGTTGGCCCGGCGGAGTTGGTCCACGCTGATGTCCAGCGCGGTGATGTCGAAGCCGAGCGCGCGGGTGCCGCCGTCGCCGATGCGGTGGTAGTCGTACTCGTCGGTCTGGTCCATCAGCATCACGTCGCCGTGCCCGAGGCGCCGTTCCACTCCGGGTGCCCGGGTCCGGCCGGTGGCGTTCTCGTGAATGCTCAGGCTGAACTGTTCCGGGGCACCGAGCCGGACGTGCCGGGCGGTCTGCGTCATCCGCATGCCGGTGCCGTGGAACGAGAAGGTGTGCACCGCGGTCCCGAGAGGCCAGAACTCCAGTTGAGCACTCACCGGCCCGCCGGTGTTCTCCAGAGTGATGTCGGTGCGTCCGCAAGTCTCTTGCACGGTGGTGAGGATGGCGTCCCGGCGGTGCCGTTCCTCCACATCCCTTGTGCTCAGTAGGACAGGCATGTCGGCAATGTAGACGACCGCTCCTACCAGCGGAAACCCTCTTTCGTGGTTGCACGCTCAGTCAAATTCCGTGCGCTCTCATACATGTGCGGGAGCGCTCCCGTCCTTAGCGTTTCGTCTGACGGCCGGGGGTACGCCGTCCGGGACCGGGCCTGGTCGTCGACCGCGTCGGCCCCGTCTTCATGAGACCAGGAGAGCACTGTGTCCAGACCAGTCCTCGAAGCCTCTGCCCAGGCTTTCGCTGACGCGACATCGAAGCCGCCGTACCTGTTCGATCTCGGCCCCGTCGAGGGCCGCAAGGTGGTCGATGAGGTGCAGAGCCCGGAACCGGTGGTGCCGGCAACGACAAAGGAGTCGTTCACCGACCCCGCTCTGACGATCTTCCGGCCGGAGCACGCCGAAGGCCCACTGCCGGTGATCCTCTACATCCACGGTGCCGGCTGGGTGTTCGGCAACAATCACACCCACGACCGGCTCGTCCGCGAACTCGCCGCCGGTACCGGCGCGGCGGTCGTCTTCCCTGACTACAGCCTGTCGCCCGAAGCGAAGTACCCGACGGCGATCAACGAGAACTACGCCGTCGCCCGTTGGGTCAGCGAGCACGGCGCCGAGCACGGACTTGACGCCACCCGGATCGCCGTGGCCGGCGACTCCGTCGGCGGCAACATGACGGCTGCCTTGACCTTGATGGCCAAACAGCGCGGTGATCTGAACCTCGCGGGCCAGGTGCTGTTCTATCCCGTCACCGACGCCAACTTCGACACCGCCTCCTACCACGACTTCGCCGAGGGCTACTTCCTGCGCCGCGACGCCATGCGGTGGTTCTGGGACCAGTACACCACCGACGAGTCGCAGCGCGCCGAGATCACGGCATCGCCGCTACGGGCCACCACCGAGCAGTTGACAGGCCTGCCACCGGCGCTGGTCATCACCGCCGAGGCCGACGTGCTGCGCGACGAGGGCGAGGCCTACGCCAACAAGCTCCGCGAGGCCGGCGTCCCGGTCACCGCCGTCCGCTACCAGGGCATCATCCACGACTTCGTGATGCTCAACGCGCTGCGGAACACGCACGCAGCCGAGGCCGCCATCAGCCAGGCCATCGCCTTCCTGCGCACCATCCTGAAGACGGAGAGATGACATGTCCTTGCAGACCGACCTTGCCCAGATCGAGGCGGCCAACGCCAGCGGCAAACCGCCGGTGATCTTCATCCACGGCCTGTGGCTGCTGCCCTCGAGCTGGCAGCGCTGGGCCGAGGTGTTCCGTGACGCCGGCTACGCCCCGGTCGTGGCCGGCTGGCCCGACGACCCGGAGACGGTCGAGGAAGCCCACGCCAACCCTGAGGTCTTCGCTCGGAAGAGCGTCGGCCAGGTCGCCGACCACTTCTGCGACCTGATCGGCAAACTCGACCGCAAACCTGCCGTCGTCGGTCACTCCTTCGGCGGCCTGATCACCCAGATCACCGCCGGTCGCGGTCTGTCGGCCGTGTCCGTGGCCATCGATCCGGCACCGTTCCGCGGCGTGCTGCCCCTGCCGATCTCCGCACTGCGGGTCGCCAGCGCCGTCCTCGGCAACCCCGCCAACTATCACCGGGCGGTGCCTTTGACCTACGACCAGTTCCGGTACGGCTTCGCCAACGCGGTCACCGAAGAGGAGGCCCGGCATCTGTACGCGACCTATGCGGTCCCGGCCTCCGGTGAACCGTTGTTCCAAGCCGCGGTGGCGAACTTCAACCCGTGGACCGAGGCCAAGGTTGACACCGGCAACCCCGAGCGCGGCCCGCTGCTGATCATCTCGGGGGAGAAGGACCACACCGTGCCGTGGGCCATCGCCAACGCCTCCTACAAGCAGCAGAAGGACAATCCGAACCCGACCGAGATCGTCGAGGTTCCGGGCCGCGGGCACTCTTTGACCATCGACAGCGGCTGGCGCGAGGTCGCCGATACCGCCCTGGCATTCGTCAAGCGCTTCCACTGAGCCGCTTCCGCCGACCGACGCCGGAGTGCGTCGGTCGGCGTGCCCCCGAAAGGTGCGGATCTTGACCCAGCACCTACACCATGCGGGCTCCCTGGTCGGCGGCTGGCCGACGGCGACAAGCGCCACCCTGCACTGCCTCACCGGATGCGCCATCGGCGAGATTTGGGCATGGCGATCGGCACCACGGCGGGCCTGAGCAACGGCATCACCATCGCACTGACGGTCGTTCTCGCCTTCATCTTCATCTTCGGCTACGCGCTCACCGCCCGCGGCGTCCGGCGCACCGGTTTGCCATGGCCGCAGCCGATCCGGATCGCGCGCTGATCGCTGACACCCTGTCCATCACTGTGATGGAAATCGTCGACAACTCCGTGGTAGCCACCATGTTGGGCATCTGGCCGGGTGCGAGGCCGACGCGCATCGCGCCCGGTCGGCCTGGGCTTGTCTGCGACAGAGCCAGCCTCGGCGCGACTCTCGCCGAAAGGTGGCTGCGATCGAGGGCGGGGGCCCCGGCCGCGCCGGGGCCGCCCGCTTGGAGCTATGGCATCGTGCGAGCTCTCGCGGCCAGTGCTCTCTGCAGTACCTTCTCTCGGTACGGGTTGGCTGAACTGAGGGCCTGCGCCACCTCTACGGCCTCGTCGAGCAGGGCCAGCCTGCGCTCGGGCAGCTCCTGCACCAGCGGTGAGCCGCTCTCCTCCACCAGGACGTACGCCAGCTTCGATCCGTACACCTCAGGCTCGACCTGCGTCAGCAGGCGGTAGATCCACAGCCCCTCGGCACCTCGCACCACCCGGCGGTTGGCACTGAGCAGCCTGACCCTCGCCAGCACAACCATGTCCTGATCCATTGATCCCCTTCGTCCCCGTCCCTCCCCGGCCGGCACATGTCACACGGCGAGACAGCACGGCGAACGGGGCCGGCAGCCGATGACGGATGCCGGCCCGTTGGCCGGAGAGTGGATGACGACGAGTCTGCGGTCACGGCACCACCTGCAACAAGGCTGTACGGGCGTGCGCTTCGTCCTACCGAAAGCGGCTTCGACCAGGCATGATGGACCTGACACTCACTCAAGCCCCCTCATGCTTCAGCGTCGTGCCCGGCTGAACGTGCAGGCGATGAGCATGGCCGCAGACCCGGTCGGCCCGGCCACTACTGGTTTCCGTCTGTTGCCGGCGCGCGCTTCGGGCTGGGGCACTTCGAGACCTGCTTCGTCCACGACACAGACGACGAACTCGACGCCTGGGCCGACAGCCTTGGCCGCCAGCAATTCTGGCCGATCGTCCGACTGCAGATGTTCACCACTACGGGAGGCACCTGCCTCCGACTCTGTTCGATTCATGGCGTAGGGCGGTCCCGTAATGATCTTCGAGCTGTTTGAGGGCGTGGGTCGCGGTGCGGGCCACACGGCTATGCGGCGAGTGCAAGGTTGTGCAGGTGGGCGATGTCGATCATGGCGTGGTGCTCTCCGTCGCCTTTGAGTCGGCAGTCGCGGAGGATCTTCCAGGTCTTCATACGGCGCAGACGTGTTCGACACGGGCGCGGGCCCGCTTGGGGGCGTGTTGTGTTCCTGTCTCCAGTCCGGAAGGTCTTCGCCCTTGCGTCGGCGGTGGTGCATGACGGGCCCGGTGGCGGGATAGCCGCCGTCGGCGATCGTGATCGTCTTGCCCACGGCGGCTTGGCGTCGGATCCTCCTATGCCTTGCAGTCGTTGCGTTTCCGGCGACATGCTGGCGGACCACGACGACGTTCCGCGTGTTTCGGCGTCGATGACGACCTGATGGTTGGTGCGCTCATGATGTTGCCGAAGTGAGTGACAGGCCCGATCCGGCGAGGCGTCCGTCGACGAAGCAGGGGCGGTACCGGATCTTTCGCGAGCCCTGGCGGACGGTTTGGATGAGGTGCTCGGGGTGGTGGAGGCGGTGTTGGACAGTCCCGCGCCGCAGCAGGGACCAGATGCCCTCGACCGGCTTGGGGTCAGGTGCGTAAGAGAGCGCCTGACGGCGCATCGCCTGGCATCCGACCACAAGGAGCTTGATCTCCGCCACCGTGAGATCCGGCCACCGCTCACCGGGTTCACGAACAAGTACGCGGAACTCGGAGATCGGCTGACCGACGTTGTGCTTGATGGACTCCGCCCTGGCCGGTAAGACCGGTCGGCATGTTCGGGGTCTGGACAGGTCAGTGCGTAACGACCTGCTTTCCGGCTGCGTACGTTCGTGCGGCCGTCCGGCGAAGGCTGATCCGGGACGGGATGACCGCTGCCGAACGGGGCCTCAGTTTTCGGGGGCGGGTCGTCGAGTTCCCCTCGTAACCGCATCATTTCGGTCGTCGCCATGAGGTTGACTGCTGCGAAGAATGGAGTTGAAGCGGCTGGCTGTCCGGGCGGCTGGTTCGGCCGGCGGGCTGCGCATGGGCATTGCGCCATCACCGGGCGATTCACCGTGCAGCATCTAGGAACCGGCTTTGGTCAGGATGCCGAGGCCGGACATGCCGTTCGGCCTCGGAGCACGCCCGGCATGTGCGGCGACGGTCATCGGGCGGCGACCATGACCTTCAAGCAGTCGAGTCGGCGGCCCGGCGTGCCCGTGACTTGCGCAGGTTTTCGGCATTGCCGCAGGTGCGGACGTCGTGCCAGACGCCGCTGGTGTTTCTGGAACTGTCCCAGAAAGCGACGAGGCACTCCTGGCTGCGGCACAGCTTCAGGCGGCGCCAGGTGCCGGCACGTTGCGCGTCGTGGATTGCGGTCAGTACGTGCTCGATGAGTGCTGGGATCCCGGCAGGACCAGGTGCAAATCTCACGATCCCGTCGGCGTCGAGCCGCAAACGTGCCGATGCTTCGATGACCACAGGGGCCTGGCCGCTTACCGCATCGGGGCCGTGGTCACGCGCGATGAGCGAGCGGCGGATCGCGTCGCGCAACTCCCGGAGGCTGTTCACGCCCGGACTGGTGGCGCTGATGCCGTGGCCGCTGAGCCACTTGGCGGCGGAATCGGGTGCATCCAGGAGGTCGGGCACATCACCTCGACGCTTCGTGACGGGGGCGGTGTTCAGAAGGTCCTGCACCAGCCGCAGCTTGTCGGGCGCCGGAGCCACTCGGAATCTGCCGGCGCCGCCATCGCCTACGTGCAGGGCGCTGTCGCTCCCCGCGGCTGCTTCGTTGCGTGGCATGACAGAAGCATACTTCGTTTGGTTAGAGCAGGTCTCGAAGAGACTTCTGCTGCTTACGTGCGCCACAGCGTGATGAATGACGTAACCAAAAATGTTACGGTTACGTCATTCGACGTTGGAAGGAAGCCGCATGTCCGTCATTCCTGCAAGTCCGTCCTCCACTCTCCGTTACGAAGTCTTCGTCTCTGACATGGTTCCGGCCGCCAGCCCTCCGGCGCCGGACGGTTGCCCGTCGCAGTGGTCATCGCTGTCGCACACACTGATCTACGGGCCGTCCGAGGCGTTGCTGACAGACCCACCGATCACGCAAGGGCAGGCTGACGCGCTCATCCAGTGGCTCGAAGGCCGGCATGTGTCGCTGCGGTACATCTACCTGACCCACGGACACGCCGACCACTACCTCACCACCAACTACCTCCTCAGGCATTTCCCGGACGCCACCGCGGTCGCGACCGGAGAGACCCTTGCTCGCATTCGCCGCGAGACGCCGAACGGGCAGATCTCCGAGCGGTACATCAGCTTCTTCGGTGACGCTCTCCCCGAGCCGCCCATCACGGTCAACGGAACTGCCATCGCCGATGCAGGGCTGGAGCTCGACGGGCAGCCGCTCTTCGCCGTCGACGTCGGTCACTCGGACACGGACGACACGAGCGTGTTGCACGTCCCGTCACTCGACCTGGTTGTCGCAGGCGACGTTGTGTACAACAACGTGCACCAGTACGTCGGCGAGGGGCGGGACGGCGGTTTGGAGGCCTGGCACCGCGCCCTCGACGCCGTCGCTGACCTGCATCCCCGCTTCGTGGTCGCCAGCCACAAGGACACTCGACGAGGCGACTCGCCCTCGGACATCGACGAGACCCGCCGCTACCTCGATGCGGCAGCCTCGGTTCTTGGGAAGGCGAGCGATGCGACACAGTTTTTCAACGCGCTCAAGGAGCAGTATCCGGAACGTGTGAACCCGTGGGCGATCTGGCTCAGCGCTCGACGCCTCTTCCCCAACTGACGGCGTGCCGTACCTGGTTGGACGGCTGGTGCGTTGGCTGGGCGTGGGGGTTATCTCACCGGGTGCAGACGTACGGATGCACGAATCCGACGTTGCGGCAGGTCGCGCCGTGCAACCGATCAAAGCCACCCTCGCCCGTAATCGCGATGTCCAGCTGACCATGAAGACGGGCACAGCCGGCGACGGGCTCGGCCTGGAACTTCGCGACGTCAAGCATGAACAACTGGAGCGCAACGTGGTCGTGCTGAAGGCAGGCCCCACGACCACACCGAACGCGGGAGCGCAGGCGGCACTGGCCAACAGGCTGCGTCGCCGCTGATGCACTGGACCACGCACTGGAACACGGAAAAGCGATTCTGCCGCGAAGCAGCCTCCCCTCACGCCTGGGTGAAGAATCCGGTGAGGGTGTCGATGAAGTCCTGCGGCTTGTCGAGGTGGGTGACGTGGCTGGCGTCGACTCGCTTGTAGGTTCCGTGGGGCAGGTATGTCATCGCCTTGTCGGCGTCGTTCTGGTCCATGGCGCCGTAGAGGATGTCGCCGTCGACCCAGGAGTAGTTGGCGTGCATCAGCAGGGTGGGTGCGGAGATCTTCGCCAGAGCGGTGGCGTGATCGAAGCCGGAGTTCCATGTGCCGTCGTAGAACGCCTCCCCGAAGCGGGGGTCGTACTGGTAGTCCATGCCACGGACGAAAAGGCGGATGGTGTCGTCGGTGAGGAGCGGGATTTCCACCGGGCGGCCGGGGACGAGCAGGCGTTGGGCCTTGATGGCCGCGGTGAGCGCGGCGGCCGCGCCGTCACCGACGTTCTGGGTGATGAATTCCTCGTTGTCGGAGATCCAGAACAGCAGGAAATCCTGGATGTCCTGTGCCACGGCCTTGGCGCTGGAGGCGAAGTCGCGGTAAGCGATCGTCTTCATGATCCGCGGGTATTCCGAGGCGAACAGGGGCGGGTCCTCCAAGATCGCGGCCTTGACCAGGTCGGGCCGATTGGCCGCGAGCCAGGCCGTGAGGAGGCCGCCGGAGGAGTTGCCGGTGACGAACGCGGGCCGGCCGACCACGGACTCGACGAACGAGGCGAGGTCGGCGCCGATCCGGTTGGCGTTCATCGGGTAGTCCGTCGACGTGGTGGTCGTGCCGTGGCCCTGGTAGTCGACGTCGAAGACGTGGAACGACGCCGCTAGGGCGGGCAGGACGCGGCTGTAACTGAACCAGTCCATCTGCTGGGCGTGCAGGAGCAGCAGGGCCGGACCGTTCGCGGGCCCCTCGCGGTAACTGAAGTTCACGTCGCCGATCCGTGCCGTCTTCGCGCGGTAGCCGGCCAGGTTCACGCGCAGGTGCCAGTAGGCGTCTCCGCCGGTGTCCGCCTGGGCGCGGCCGGCTCCCGGGACGCCGGCCAGAAGGCCGGCTCCCAGAACTCCGGCGCCGGTGGCCAGCGCGCGACGTCGCGAGATCCTGTCAGATGTGCTCATGTGTGCTCTCCTCGTTGAGAACCAGGTCGAACTGGGGCAGCTTCGCGAGCAGCCGGGTGAGTGAGCGGCCGGCAGCCAACACCGTTCCGTCCGGACGGACGACGGCGGCACGGGCACGGCCCGCACGCAGCCAGCGGTGCAGTTCTCCGGACGGCTCGGTGTGTACAAGCACCGCCCCACGGCGCTGGACGACCGCCCGTTGCGGGGCCCGGAGTTCCTCTCGGGTGACGAGGGCGAAGCGGCCGGCCGCCGCCTCGTCGAGTCGTCTGCCGTCGGCGAGAACGGCGTTGGGGGACAGGCGGCCGGCGAGCGAGCGGCCGAGGCGCGGCCGCGTCACCATGTCCGACCGGTGCAGCGGCGGTGATTCGCTGTCGAGGACGCGGCCGGAGAATCCGGGAGTCCTGGCCAGTCTCGGTGCCAGCACGCGGCGGATCAGTTCCCCCGGGCGCCCGCCTTCGGTCATCGCCTTGCCGATCACAACCGCCAGCCGGATCATCGTGCGCGCGTGCGGCTTGCGCTCGGTCTGATACGTGTCGAGCGCCGACTCGGGCAGACTGCCGGCCCGTACGCCGGCGAGTTTCCAGGCGAGGTTGGCGGCGTCGCGGATCCCGGCGCCCATCCCCTGGCCGACGAAGGGCGGGGTGAGGTGTGCGGCGTCGCCGAGCAGGAACACCCTCCCCTCGCGCCACCGGTCCGCAACCTGGGCGCGGAAGGTGTACTCGGCCACGCGAAGAACGTCCAGGTCGCTGTCCGGGATGTCCTTGGTCCAGGGCGCGAGCAGGGGGCGCAGTCGGCTGTGGTCGCGGAAGGTCTCACGGTTCTCGTCCGGCAGCAGCCGGAACTCCCATCGGTAGCGGGTCTTGCCGATGCGCATGTAGGTCGCGGCGCGGTGCGGATCGCAGACCTGGTGCACGCCTTCCCACGCCCCGAGGTCCGCGGTGGTGGCGATGTCGACCACGAACCAGCGCTGCTCGAACCGGAGGTCCTCCATCGTCGCGCCGATGGCTGTCCTGGTAAGGCTGTTCGCACCGTCGCAGCCCAGCACATACTCCGCTTCGATCGTCTCCCGTCGCCGGGTGTCCGTGTCGATCACATCGACGCGGACGCCGTGCGCACTCTGCGCGACACTGACGACCTCACTTCCGCCCCGCAGGGTGACGGGGCCGCTCAGGCCGGCGCGCAGCAGGCGCTCCAGGTCGGGCTGGTCGAACATGTTGGCTTCCGGATAGCCGTGGCGTCCGTCGCCCGCGGCGCGCCGGAACTCGGCCAGCACCCGCTGGCTGGGATCCAGCAACCGCAGCCCGTAGCAGGGCCATGAGGTGGCGGCGAACACGTCGGCCAGTCCCAGGCGCCCGAGGGTCCGGTAGACCTCGTCGTCCAGGTGCACCGCGCGGGGCTGCGGGAAGACCGCCTTCCAGCGGTCGAGCACCAGGCACTCGACGCCGTACCTGCCGAGCAGAGAGGCGGCGGTCAGGCCAGTCGGTCCGGCGCCGACGATCACGACGGGGACGCTCACGGACGCACCTCGACGCGGGCGGGGACGGCGAAGCGGTCGAGCACGGCCTTCACCACGACGCTGTTGTCTGCGGAGGTGCTGACCACCGCGACCACTGTCCCGTCCTCGACGACCGCGTGGGCCTCGCCGGTCCCGGCGAGGGCCTCGCGGATCACACGGCGGGTGGCGTCGGCACGCAGGGCGAGTTTGTAGGGTTTGCCGACGGCGGTCACCGGCAGGGTGTCGAGCACCGTCACGGACTTGGGTGCGGCGGCCCGTTCGGTGACGCGTTCGGCGGCGAAGGCCATCAGTTCGTCCTCGTCGACTGCCGTACCGGGGGTGAGCGTGACGTACGCGACGGGGACCTCGCCGGCATGCTCGTCGGGGCGGCCGACCGCGCCCGCCGCGGTCACCGCTGGGTGCGCCAGCAGGGCGTCCTCGATGACGGCGGGGTCGATGTTGTGGCCGCCGCGGATGATCAGGTCCTTGGTGCGGCCCGCCAGGCGGACGAAGCCGTCTTCGTCCACGGCGGCCAGATCGCCGGTGTTCAGCCAGCCGTCGGCCAGTTTGCCGCCGCCGTCCAGTGCGTGGCCGCGTTCGTCGCAGCCGACGACGTAGCCAGGGAACACGGTCGGTCCGCTGATGGCCAGTACGCCTGTCTCGCCGTGCGCCAGTTCCCGCCCGGTCCGGGGGTCGACCACCTTCAGCCGCTGGTACGGCATGCGCTGGCCGACGACTCCCGGCCGCGGTGTGCCGGGGAACCCGCGCACACTGGCGCAGGTGGCCTCGGTCAGGCCGTAGCCCTCGAGCAGTTCCACGCCGGTGTGTGCCTGGAAACTCTCGCGGACGGCGGCGGGCAGCGGCGAGGCGCCGACGATGGCGAAGCGCAGGGCGCGGATGTCGGCGTCCAGCGGCACGTGCGCCAGCGCCGCGTACACGGTGGGCACCGCGCTCATCGTGGCGATGCGGTAGTGCTCGACGATCTTCCAGAACTGCCCGTACAGCTCGGGTTCGCGATAGCCGAGCGGGCCGGCCCACACCGTCTGCTGGCCCTTGAACAGCGGTGCGAGCAAGGTGACCACCAGCGCGTTGACGTGGAACAGCGGCAGCCCGGCGAAGATGACGGAGTCCGCGTCGACGGAGGAGTTGGCGGCGACCGTCCAGGCGTCGGCGATCTCGTTGGCGTGCGTGTGCGCTGCCAGCTTCGGCGCGCCGGTGGTGCCGCCGGTGTGGAAGAGCGCGGCCAGATCCGAGGAGCGTGGCGGTGCGCCGGTGAACGTGTCGGGGTCCGAGTCGGCGGCGAGGTCGTGGAGATGGGCGACGCGCACTCCGGCGACGTCGGGAAGGGGCGGCGGGGCACCGGTCGCACCGGTCGGGCGCAGTACGAGGAGGGTGTCGAGCTGACCGGCGAGTGCGCGCGCGGTGTCCCACACCGTTGGCGCCAGTTCCGGTCCGGCGGTGATCAGGATGCGGGCGCCGGATCGGCGGAGCAGTGCGGTGAGGTGGCTTACGGACAGGGCGCCGTTGAGCGGTGCGGCGATCCCGGCCAGTTGTGCGGCCAGCGTCGCGGGCACCAGGTCGTCGCAGTTGGGCGACATCAGCGCCACGGCGTCGCCGCGCCGCACTCCCAGCTCGCGCAGCAGGTTGGCGTAGCGGTGCACGTCGGCGAGCAGGCCGGCGAAGGTGCGGGTGGCGGGTTCGCGCCAGCGAGTGGCGTCGGGCAGCACGCTGGTGGCCGTGCGCTGTGGCCACAGCCGGGCCGCGCGTGCCAGCAGCGCGTAGGTCGAATCCGGCAGTCCGCGCGCCTCGAGCGGCACGGACTCGATCGCGTCCAGGTCAGCGGGTTCGGCGTAGCGCGGCCACATGAGGTCTTCGGTCATCGCGCGTACCTCACCGTCGTGCGCTGGGTGCCGAGGTCGAGCTTCCCGTCGTCGGTGGCGACGCGGGCTTCGATGACATCGCCGTCTGCCAGGTACTTCGGGTTCTTCGCCTGGCCCTTGAAGAACAGCCGCCACTTCAGTGCCGGGGGCAGCAGGCCGGCGATCTTCTCCACCGGCTTCGGCGGAGCGGACAGTGCGGTGCCGGCGGGTGTTCCGGTCAGCACCAGGTCGCCCGGGTCGAGACGCTGGAACCGGGTCAGCGCCCGCAGCGCCTCCAGGGGCGGGTAGACCATGTCTCCGCCGACGAGCGCGTTCTGGCGCGGCTCGCCGTTGACGGAGAGTGTCAGCCGCAGGTCGGGGAAGCGCGCGAAGTCCTCGGCGTCGAGCAGTACCAGGACGGGGCCGACCGGCGTGAAACCCGGGTAGGACTTGGCTTCGTAGAACTGTGTGCGGGTGAGCTGGATCTCTCGTGCGGACACGTCGTCGGTGACCACCACCCCGGCCACGTACTCGGAGAGGGTGTCAGCGGTGATCTCGGTGCCGAGGGGTATGGCGCGGCCGATGACCAGTCCGATCTCGACCTCGTAGTCGAGCAGCCGCACGTGCGCGGGTTTGACGACGTCGTCCTCGGGGCCGCCGATCGACCCGGACGTCTTGCGGAAGAACGTCAGTGGGACGGTGGCCGGGTCCATCCCGGAATCCCGTACGTGCGAGGCGAAGTTGGTCATCTGGGCGACCACCCGGCAGGGGGCGGTGACGGGGGAGAGCGGCGCGAGGTCCTCGGTGCGGTCGGTGGCCGGGGACGCGGCGGCGGCCTGGATCGCCTGCCGGTCGGCAAGCAACTCGCCGGTGGTGGTCGCCGCGGTGACGATCTTGGTCGCGCCGCCGTCGGTGAGGACGTACCAGGCGTGGGCGGTGCGCAGGAGGGAGGTGCTCATGAACGGGCCACTTTCAGCATGCCGAGCAGGCGGCGGAGGTCGAATTCGTTGTCTTCTCGCAGTGCGGAGAACATCCCGCGCAGCTCGCGCAGGGACTCCTTGCCCGGCTTGACGCCGAGGAAGTCCGCGGTGGCGGGCGGCCCCCACTGGGCCAGGCCCGAGGCGGTCATTGGTGCCCAGCCGGGTTCGAGGGTGTTGTCGAAGAGGTCGCCGTCGCTGAAGTGTTCGACGAGGAATCCCTCCGGGTCGCGCCAGTAGTCGAAGAGCTGGCTGCCCTCGATGTGTCTGCCGATCCCCCATGACCGCTGGTAGCCGTGGTCTCGCAGGTACTCCCCGCCGGCGGCGAGCGCGTCCAGGTCGGCGACCTGGTAGGCCGAGTGCACGTAGCGGTTGACCGGCCCGAGCATCATGGCCAGGGTGTGGTGATCGGTCGGGGTGGCGCCGCGGTCGCAGCGGATGAAGCTCATGACCGGACCGCGCTCGCGCTGCCCCGGGTAGTACAGGAAGTCGCTGACGATCATGCCCAGGTGCTTCAGGTACCAGTCCAGGGTCCGGCGGTAGGTCGTCGTCTGCAGCACCAGGTGCCCCAGCCGCTGCACGCGGGCGGGCTCCCGCGGCGGCCGCTGCGTGGTGTTGGTACGGCGCTGGTCGTGTCCTGAGTTGAGTGTATGCGGTATCTGCGGTGGCAGGGCGGGCAGTTCGTGCGTGCCGGAGACGACCCGGACGGGCAGCCCGCCGGGATCTGTTGTGTCGGCGGCGATCCCCCCGAGGGTCTCCGGCAGGCGGGTGACGCGGTGCCCGGTGGCCTCGGCGAGCCGTCGCACGTCCTGCGCGTCGGCGGCGTGGAACGCCGGCCCGAGGAAGGTCGACCTGGGTCCCTTGCGGACGATCACGCAGGGCGTGCCGGGGTCCGTGCCGCGCAGGTGCAGTTCGTCCGCGGTGCGCAGGGAGGTGGTGAACCCGAACGCCCCGGCGAAGACCTCGGTGCGTTCGAGGTCCGGTTTGGCGAACTCCAGCCAGGCGAGGTCGTGCACTTTGATCAGGGGATTCGCGTCACGTCCGCGGTGTTCGCCGGCGAGCGCGCCGTGCTCGCTGTGCAGATCCGCATGGTGGTCCTGGTCGGTCATGGTCATAACCCTCTCGCAAGTTCTGAAGATATCGTCAGTCCTGACGATTCCCTCAGTCAAGAGTTCTGACGATTTCCTCAGCACTGACTAAGCTGGTTGACCGAACGACAGAGGGAGACGCATGCCCGAGCAGCCTTCAAGCCGGCTGGAGCGCCGCAAAGCCCACACCCGCGCGGCCCTCGTCCGGGCCGCGCAGGCGCTCATCGCGACAGGTCGGACCAGCGTCCCCGTCCTGGAGATCACCAAGGCCGCGGACGTGGGAACAGGCTCGTTCTACAACCACTTCGCGTCGAAGGAGGATCTCTTCCGGGCGGCGGTCGAAGCCGCACTGGAAACCCACGGCGCGCTGCTGGACGAGCTGACCGCGGACCTGGCCGACCCGGCACAGGTGTTCTCGCAGAGCTTCCGCCTGACCGGGCGCCTGCACCGACGCCAGCCCGATCTGAGCAAGGTGCTGCTGCACTACGGGTTCGAACTGACCACGTCCGACAACGGGCTCGCTCCGCGTGCCCGCCGCGACATCGAGGACGCCGCACGCGAGGGCCGGTTCACGGTGCGCAACCCCGAACTGGCGTTGGTCACCGTCGCGGGCGCCGCCCTGAGTCTCGGCTGGCTGCTGCACCGCCGCCCGGACTACGACGACGCCGAAGCCACCGACCAGGTGACCGAGGATCTGCTGCGCATGTTCGGCATCGGTGCCGCCGAGGCGCACGACATCTGCACCCGGCCGCTGCCCGATCTCGACGCCGCGATCGACCGGGCCGACTTCGCCGCCTGAGGCGGGAGTTCACCTGCCCAACGGGATGTGCATGAGGTCGTTGCCTACGTAGACCCGGCCGTTGTAGCCCTTGCCTGCCTGGCTCTTCCACCGGCTGTCGGGTATCTCCTTGCTGCCCGGGGCCAGATGCGACAGCACCAGCGTCTTCACCCTGGCCGGCCGGGCCACCTCGGGGCCGATCCGCGTCACGTCCGCGTGACTGTTCTCGTGGTGTTGCAACTGCTCCGGCGTGAGACCCGCCGCCTTCACGATGTCCAGGTCGATGGCCTCGTGCACCAGGATGTCGCTGCCGCGGGCCAGGGTGACCATGTTCGGCGTGATCGTGGTGTCACCGGAGAACGTGACCGACCCGTACTCCGTGTCGAAGCGGAACGCGAATGACGGGAACACCGGCGGGTGGGCGACCAGAATGGCGCTCACCTCCACATGGGCGTCGGACATCACGGGGAACGGATCCATCAAGGGAGCCATCTCGCCGAGCGGGCTCGCGCCGACCTCGGGCACGGCGATCTCGTGCACGCGGTACAGGTTCCTGATGTCGGGCCAGTTCTCGTCGCGCATGCGGAGGTTGATGTCATAGGCACTCGCGGAGATCGACTTCTCGACGAAATCCGCGAGTCCGGGTGTCGGGTTGTCCGGCGCGAGGGTCGCGACCGGTTGCCCCGACGACGGCGCGGGCAATGCCCCTGCGGAGCCGGGTCCGTAGAGCGTGACGGGGTGCGAGAGCGCGTTGACGCCGCCGAAACGCAGCCAGAGCAGTGTGAAGAGGTCGGCGAGGTGGTCGGAGTGCAGGTGCGTGACGAACACCGCGTCCACGGCGGCCGCGGAAATTCCGGCTTTCTGGAACTGGTCGAACGCGCCGTGCCCGAGGTCGATCAGGTAAATCCTGCCGTCGACCAGCAGGGCGCTCGCAATGCCGGTGCGTCCCTGCATCGGGACGGGACCGGCGGCGGTGCCGAGCAGTACCAGATGGGCGCCCGTGTTCAACTCGGATGCCGGCGGCAGGGTGGTGGGACGGGCCGCCGCGGCGGCAGCGGCGGACGGGGCACCGATCGCGGCACCGGACGTCACCGCGGTGGCACGAAGGACGGAGCGGCGGGACAACGACATGCAGCCTCCTATTTTCGATATTTTCCTGAGGAAACAAAATCAAGGTCAATTTCGGAATGTCGTGTTATCGTGACGCACGATGCCAGCCGTACCGACCACCCGAAGCAATGAGGTCTTCGACCGCCTGCGCGCCGACCTGCTGGCCGGTCGCCACGCTCCCGGCTCGAAGCTGAAGCTCGCGGTGCTCGGACAGCGCTATACGGCCAGCCTCTCCGTGGTCCGCGAGGCGCTGAGTCGCCTCGCCGAACAAGGCTTGGTGGTCGCACACCCCCAGCGGGGCTTCAGCGTCGTCGAGCTCAGCCCCGAAGACCTCGCCGATCTGACCGCCACCCGGATCGACCTCGAGACACTCGCGGCCCGGCGTTCGGTGGAGCGGGGCGACCTCGCATGGGAGACCGCGCTGGTCGCCGCGCACCACAGGCTGGCGGGCACTCCGACGACCACCCCCGACGGCGAGGTCAACGAGGAGTGGATCGCTGCTCACCGGGCGTTCCACGAGGCACTGATCGCGGGCTGCGGGAGCCGCCGTCTGCGAGCGATGGCCACCGCGCTCCGGGACGCCGCCGAGCTGTACCGGATCTGGTCGCAAGCGCTCACGCGCGACCACACCCGGGACATCGCCGGAGAGCACAGCGCCTTGCTCTCCCTGGCCATCGGCCGTGATGCCGAGGGCCTGGCGAGCGTGCTCGCCGCCCATATCCAGCAGACCACCGACGTGCTGCTGCGCTATGCCGCGCAGGCCGGGCTGGGCGAAGCCTGACTGCCGCACGCGGCCCTCAGCTCCGCCGCGCGACGCGCGGAAACAGACGGGTGCCGTTGCGCGCCGCCAGGGCCCGCCACGTCTCCTCGCCGGGTCGGTCCGCCGCGTCGATGGCGGCGAGCTGGGCGTCCACCGCGAACGACGGGGTCCAGCAGTAGTCGCTCCCGTAAAGCAGGCGCTCCGTGCCGAACGCGTGCTCTACGGCCGGGACTTGGTTCGGGAACGGCGTTCCGGCCATGTCGAACCACAGATTCCGCGCCTGGTCCGTCACCGGGTCACCATCCGGCGCCAGCACGGAGCGGAACAGTTCGATACGGTCCGCCAGCAAAGGTAGCGGGCCACCGCCGTGAGTGAAGATCCACTGGATCCCGGCATATCGCTGGAACGCCCCGGTGAAGACCAGGTCGCTCACCGCCCGGACCGTCTCGAAGGGGAACTCCAGCATGGGCCGGGGCCGGCCGAGCGCGATGGTCTCGGCATGGGGCGGCGACGTCGGGTGCACCAGCACGGGCGTCCGGCGTCGCGACAACTCCTCCCACACGGGCGCGAATTCCGCGTCGCCGAGGTATCGGCCACCGACATTGGTCTCGACGATCACGCCGTCGCAGTCGAGTTCGTCGAGTGCGTGGACCAGTTCCGTGAGCGCACCGTCCACGTCGGGCAGGGGGAGGGACGCCAGGTGGCCGAAGCGGCCGGGGTGAGCACGGCGGAGCTCGGCGCCGGCGTCGTTCACTTCCCTGGTGAGGCGGCGTGCGGCCGCGTCGTCTCCGAAGTGGGTTCCCGGCGACGAGACCGACAGCAGTGACGCCTCGATCCCCCACTTGTCCATCAGCTCCAGATGCTCGTCGGCCTCCCAGCCGGGCCACCACGGCATTCCGTCCGGCGCCTGGTGCCCCGCCGCCTGGGCGGCCTCGACGTAAGCGGGCGTCAGGAAGTGTGCGTGCACGTCGACAAGCCTGTCCACGTCGTCAAAGGGTTTCTCGGTCATCGTCGGCACCTCGCTGCTTCTCGACGGGCAACGCGCACAGTCTTCGGCCAGAGTTTCGAAATTTCAAGTGATTGACCAAATTTGTGGCTGCCAGGCGGCACCAGGGGAGCGGTGTTCCCACGGTGCGGGTGAGCGTGACGCGTCCCGGACGGCGACCCTTGGCGATGTCGGCGACAGGGAGTACAGCCTCCGAACTTCCGATGCCGCAGCGGTGTGCCGGTCTCGAGGACGATCGCCACCTCGCCGCCGTGGGCCGCAGCCACGACTTGACGGCGATCGGAGCCCTGGGCGTCTTCAGTCGCAGCCTGATGGCCGAGCAGGTGACCGCCTGGGGGTCTGAGAGTCGACCTGATGCGCACGGTGTACCCCCCCAGCAGCACGCCGATCGATATTCGCTGGCACCGCAGCGCAGTTCTGCGAACTCGACGTGCCTGGCGTCTCAGCAGGAGCTGAGGGCATCCCGCTCGCGGTGTCGCTGACCGGCGGCAACCGCAACGACGTCACTAGGACACACGCGGTCCGGGGGTCCGCCTTTCCTACGCCGTGGTCGAAGGCCGAGGGCTCGGGGAGGGCGGGGTCGCACGGGACGGCACGGGGGTAACCGGTCATCTTGACGGCACAGATGACCAGTCACTCGGTTGGTGTTGCAGCAGGGCGCGATGGCTGAGACGGCGTCGGTGGCCAACGCCGTCTCTGACCGGGGTGGGCGCCGCCACGGCGGCGCGGATGTCCCACTCCGTCTCGCCCGCCGTGCACCGACGACGGCGCAGTGTCCGAGCACCCGCACTGGGACGGGTTGCCTCGGTCGCAGGCCGGCGCCGTGGAACGGCGGCCGATCCACGGCTTTCGATGCCGGGGGGCAATCCCGCAACGTTCCGGAGCATCACTTCAGCGGGCTCCAACACTTCCGGGCCGTGGCCGGCCGCTCTCTCGCCGACCTGCCTCCCGTCACTCGCTGGCTGTCTCCGCGGTGATGCTCATCCAGTCAGACGTCACCTAGCGCGAGACGGTGAAGCGGTGGCGGCCCGCTCCCAGACCGGAGACCGTGACGCGGTTGCCGTCCTTCGCCACCTGCCGGCTGTGTGCACGACGACCGTCCCAGAGAACCCGCCCTTCCTGGCGTACCACCGCCGGTGACTCGCCGACCGGCAACGATGCCACGCCGCGGGTGCCGTGGGGAACTCGGAGCGTGAGGGTGAACGACGTCTCCGAGTTCGTCCAGTCGACCGCCAACGGACCGGCCGGAGTCGGTAGTTCGCCTTGCGCCCAGGCGACATCGCCCGGATGGGGCTTCACCTCCCAGTCGACGTATCCGGGAGACGTCGGCCGCGCGCCCAGGAGTTGGTGTGTGAGTGCCGGCAGCACACCCGTGGACCACCCGTGCGCCATGCTCGTGTAGGCGCCCTCGTAGAGGGAGCCGTCGGGGCCGATGCCCTCCCAGTTGGTGACCCCGGGGTCGTGGCTGTCCATCCAGCCGTAGGTTCGCCGTATCTGGTCCAGGGCGGAGGCTTCTCGTCCGCTCTCGAACCGGGCCACGATCTCAGGGTAGGAAGTGAACGCGTAGACGCGCTGGGAGGCGTCGCCGAAGATGGTGTCGTTGTCCATGAAGGCGTTGCCGTACGGCAGACGTGTGGTGGCCTCGAGGTGGTCGAGTGCCGAGGCCGCACGCTCGGGGCCGGCGAGGCCGGAGACGATGGCGAGGGAGTTGCCGTCCTGGGCGTGCCGTACGGCTCCGGTCGAGGAGTCCAGGTAGGCGCCGACGGAGTCGTCCCACAGGTGGGCGTTGACCGCGGTGGCCACAGCTCCGGCTCGGTCGGTCCATCGCTTGGCGTCGGTCTCGTGCCCCAGCCAACGGGCCAGCGCGGCGCTGTCGTTGAGCGCCTTTACGTACAGCGCGTTGTAGTAGGTGATCTGGCCGGTGCGGTCGAGAAACGCGTAGTCGCCGTAGCGGCCGGTGTCGTTGAGGCCCTTGCTCAGCAGCCCGGCGGAGTCGGTGACGCTCGGGTACCAGGTGTCCAGCACTGCGACCAGGTGGGGATAGTAGCGGGTGGCGTAGGTCCGGTCGCCGGTGTAGAGGACGTAGTCCCAGCTGCACGTCACCCACCACAGGGGATAGTCGAACAGGGGCAGGTCGTATCCGGCTATGGAGGCCGGGGGGATCCAGCCGTCGGAGCGCTGGTGGTCGGCGAGGTCGGCCAGGACGTTGCGCGCGGCGGCCGCCGTGTCGTCGTGGGTGAGGTAGAGGGTGCGTGCGGAGACGGCGAGGTCGCCGACGTAGGGGTCGCGATCGCGTTTGGCCCCGTCGTGCAGGACCAGCCTGCCTTCGAGCGTGGGGCTCCAGGCGTTGCGGGGGTCCACGTCGTCTTGGCGGAAGGTGTCGGTGACCAGTTCGTTGGTGTAGGAGGCTCCGTACCAGTACCGGTTGAGGTCGTCGTCGGAGCAGAGGAACCAGCCGCGGTAGGTGCTGGGCGTCCCGACATAGCCGGTGAAGTCCAGCTCGACGGAGTCGATGCGGACGGTGCCCCAGGGCTGGGCGACGGGGGCGTCCCCCGGCAGCGCGTCGAGCGTGATCTTGAGGTAGCGGAATCCGTGCAGTCCGTCGGCGAACACCTTGCCGTCCCGGAGGTACCCCTTGTGGTCCGTCCAGGTGGTGCCGCCGGCGGGGACGGCGAACTGGTCGGTGCCCTGGCCGGCGCCGCCCGCCTGGTCGGAGCGTGTGAAGTCGGATCGGTCGGTGAGGAACTGCCTGGTCTCCGAGAACGCGAGGCGTACCCCGGGGGAGTTGCCCGAGGCGGACGCGAAGCGGATGCGGGGGTATCCCACGACGACCTTGCCGAAGTCGACCGTCACGCTGGGGGCAGCGACCGCCTCCACGGGGGCGGGCCACACCTCGTTGATCCGGCTGAAGGCGCCGCGCGGCGTGTCCTGTACGGCCGTGACCGTGATGCGGACCCGGCTCGTGGTGAGGGTCTGGGGGAAGGGGACTGCCCGCTGGATGACATCGTTGTCCGAAACCGTGGCGGCGGTGTGCCAGGCGTCGTCCTGCCAGGTCTCCACCGTGAAGTCGGTGGGCACTCCGTCGCTGTTGGACACCACGGTGATGCCCGACAGCTGCTCGGCTGCGGGAAGGATGATCGTGAGCGTGTCGGGGAAGGCGGCGATCGTGTCGTCGTTCCAGAAGGTGTCCGGATCGCCGTCGATGGCGTTGCTCGCGTCGTAGGTGCGCGGCTGGCCGTCGTTGCCGTTGTTGCCCGCGTGGGCGGAGGAGGCCTCAGCCGTGGTGCCCACGGGCCAGCGTGGTGGTGCGACGGGCTCGGGACGGGTCAGGACCGTGACGGCACCACCGCGCTTGAGCAACGCTTCCGGGGCGCGGGTCTCTCCCGTGGAAGCGATGACGCGCACCGGCCGGACGGTGCGACCGGACGGACCCTGCACGTAGCGGTGCCAGGAGCCCGGGGTGGTCGGCACCTTGTCGGGCACCGGGGACGAAGCGGAGGCCGTGGCCGGGGAAGCGGTGGCCAAGGGGAGTCCGGTGGCGGTGAGCGCGGCCATGCCGGCTCCCGCCGTCATGACGGTTCTGCGGGTAGGTCCGTTGACGGACTGCGCGTTCCTGCGGCTCGTGGGCATGACGTCTCATCCCTCTTGCTCGATCGATTGAAACGATTCAAACGAGGTGTGCGGAGAGAAGGTATCCCGGGCGCGTTTCTCAAGTACATACTGCGGACGTCTGTTTGCCGGGCCTTTTGGTCGGCCTCCACCACAAGGTTCGGATCCGCCGTGATGGCTGACGGTCGGTCAGCGCCTGAGCCCGTCACAGGGCTAGACCCGCAGCCGATCAAGCATCGAACTGCACTTGCGAGGGCAAGGCCGCGGGTCGGACTGCGGTCCTGATCCGCGGCACCTTTCGACGGGCCCGTGAGGGGCGTGGCGCCCGGCCTGTCTTAGGCCCCGGCTCCTTCGTCGTCACTCACGACCGTCGGGGTTGCGGCAAGCCGGACAAGCCTTCGGTGGGTTGGGACGATGACACCTGCCTGCAGATCGGAACGCCGTACCGAGGCCTGACCTGCGCCGGTCTCGCCTCTCCTGTCCCGGTGCGGGCGCTGGGCCTGCTGTGGGACGCGGTGTGGGTACTGGTCGGGGATGCGGTGCTCGCGGTCGCCGCGCCGGCGACGTCCTGGGCTGCCTGGCCGGTTCGCCGGCGTCTCTTACGGAAGCCTGACCCGGTCCTTCGGATGGCCGTGCGAGAGCAGCCGTGCCCGGGCACGGCGGTCCGTACCCGGGCAATGCGTCACCGGTTCTCCGTCTCCCGGTCCCGCCTGCGCCAGGTGAGCGGAAGTGCGGGTTCGAACGGCCGCCGGACGGACCGGGCCGGGCGCGCCGAGTAGCCGGGTGTTGGCCGAACGACCTGGCGCGGGATGAGGAACGGGTCGACGCGCCAGCCGAGGCCGCCGAGTCCGGCGGTGAAGAGGTAGATCCATCCCAGACCCCTGCGCCGCAGGTAGAGGTGGGCGTGACCTGGGCGGATGCGATTTCGGGGAGATGGCGCACGGTGGCGGCCAGGCGGTTGAGTCCCGCCGTGTCGTCGGGCCCGTGCATGGGGGACACCCGGAGGAGGGGGCCGTTGGTGCCGGGGCCGAAGCCGTCGGCGAGCAGGTCGTAGGCCCGACGCGTAGTAGTTCCGGCGGGGTCGTTGGCGGCGTCGGCCGTGCCGAGCCGCAGGGAGAGGGCGGGCAGGGACAGGACGGTGAGGACGACGGGCGCCACAACGCTGAAGGCGGCCTTGTGACGGTTGACGAGATGGGACCACCGGTATCGGGAACCGGCGCTGGTCGCGGTTTCCGCACGGGTGTCGACGGAACCGGGTGGGCTCGAGGAGAGTCGGCGGCGCTGGCGACGGGTGAGCAGCCTGGTGCCGAAGACGTCGAGGAGCGCCGGTAGGAGTGTCATGGCGGCCAGGACGGTGAACAGGACCGTGATGACGGCGGCGAGACCGACTCCGGTCAGCGGGGTGATCCTCAGGGTGAACATCCCGAGCAGAGCGACGATGACGGTGCCGCCGGCGAACAGGACGGCGCGCCCGGAGGTGTTCTGGACTCGTAAGGCGGCTTCCTGCGGGGAAAGGCCGGTATGCAGACCGGCGCGGTACCGGACGACGATGAACAGGGCGTAGTCGATGGCGACGCCCAGTCCGATCAGTGCGGCGACGGTAGGGGCGATGGTGCCGAGGGTGGTGGTGCGGGACAGCAGGCCGATGGTGAGCATGCCGGCACCGACACCGGCTGTCGCCACCAGCAGCGGGACGAGCATGCCGAGAAGGGTGCCGAAGGCGAGGAACAGGATGACGCCGCGGCTAGGACACCTGTCTACTCGGTGCTCAGGTTGGAGGAGCTGGTCGCGTTGCTGACCGCCCCGCCACCCAGGGCGTTTTCCACGCGGGAGTCCGCAACGGACTCGGCGGTGCGCATGACCCTGGTGGTGTCCGCGACGGGCACCCGGTCTGCCTGAGCGTCGAAGGTCACCGTGGCGTAGGCGATGGTCCGGTCCGGGCTGATCTGGGCGGCGCCGGAGGGGCCGTACATGCTGGTGACGGAGAAGAATCGCTCCCGCCCGCTCGGGCCGGTGGGCAGCAGCCCGAGATCAGCCAGAGGTCGGTGTGCCCGCCCCAGTGCCCTTCAGGAAAGCGGTGAGGATGCGGCGCAGGCGGGGTTCCACCTCGACGACCGCGTGCGCGAGCCGGGGGTCGCTGGTGTAGAGCTCCCGCAGGCGAGGGCCTGGACTGGCCATCTGCCACAGAGCACCCGCCATGCCCGTAGCGGTGGAGATCATGTCGACGGCCTGCTGCTCGTCCAGCCCCAGAAGCCGGCCCAACTCGGCGCTGATCGCAGCGACCTCGTGCAGCGCGACAAGCTTGAACGCGCGTACCGTCTCCAGCGACACGTTGCGCTCCAGGTTGAGCGGGGCCTGGGCCAGCAGGTCGCAGAACATGGGGCGTGCGGCCAGCGTCTCGGCGAACACCTCGGCGACATCCGCGGCTGTGGCCTCCCGCCTGGCCCCCAGGTCGGCGCGCAGCGCCGCGGACCACTCCCGCCAGCCCTCCGCTGTGAGCTCGAGGAAGATCTGCTCCCGCGTCTCGAAGTAACGCAGCAGCGCTGACTTGTGCATGCCCACTTCCGCGGCGAGGTCGGTGAGCGTCACCTCACGGATGCCGCGCCCCTGGCCGAGCCGCCGGGCCGCCTCCAGGATCGCTGCTTCACGCGCCTGCTTGGCCTCCGCGCTGCGGGCCCGTTGGAAGGAGGCTGCCTGAGTCATGCAGTCATCATAGGGACACTTAGCGCAACCGTGTTGCATTATTAGGAGAACGGTGTTGCACTAAACCTATGACTGATACTCAGCACGAACGCGGCACCCAGGTCTGGTTCATCACCGGCTCGTCTCGCGGACTCGGGCGCGCCCTGGTCACCGCGGTCCTCGACGCCGGCCATCTCGTCGTCGCCACCGCCCGCCGCCCCGACACACTCGCCACGGAACTGGAGGGCTACGGTGACCGGGCCCTCGTCCTGCCGCTCGACGTCACCGACGCCGATGCGGCCCGCAGGGCGATCGACGCCACGCTCGACCGCTTCGGCCGCCTCGACGTGTTGGTGAACAACGCGGGGTACGCCAATGTGTCACCGGTGGAGACGGCGGACGACGACGACTTCCGCGCCCAGTTCGAGACCAACTTCTGGGGCGTCTACAACGTGACCAAAGCGGCGCTGTCCACTCTGCGCCGGCAGGGCTCGGGCACAGTGGTCCAGTTCAGCTCGGTGGGCGGACGCGTCGGCGGGTCCCCGGGCATCGCCTCGTACCAGGCGGCCAAGTTCGCGGTCGATGGATTCACCCGGTCGCTGGCAGCGGAGACCGCGCCGTTCGGGGTGCGATTCATGGTGGTCGAGCCGAGCGGATTCGCCACCGACTGGGCGGGCTCCTCCATGACCGTCCACCCCATCCCGGAGGCCTACGACGAGACGGTAGGCGCGCTGAACCGGCAGGTGCGCCAGAGCGAGGCCGGCGCTGCCGGCGACCCGGAGCGGGCTGCCGACATCATCGTGCGTACGGTGCGACGCGGCGAGGTCCCGAGCCATCTGCTGCTCGGCGTGAACGCGGTGACCATGGCGCTCGACTACTCTCGTCGCCAACTGGCCGAGGCGAGTGCCTGGGACAAGGTGAGCCGCTCGGCCGACTTCACGGAACCGTACCCCGTGGAACTGCCGCCCCAGGGATAGCACCGGCCCTGCGGGTAACCGTCCGTTCGGCGCCGACGCCACGGAGCCCGGGGAAAGGTAGCCGACACAGCGCGGTCGGCGAAGTGTCCGCCACCTCCGTGGTGCGGAGTTTCCGACTGGTCCAGTCACGGATCTGCATGAGCGAGGCGGCTGCCGAACCGGTCAGCCGCCTCGCGCTGCGTTTCGTGGCCCGCTCAGCCGCGGACGATGTTCTGCGCCTGCGGCCCCTTCTGTCCCTGGCCGATGTCGAAGGTCACGTGCTCGCCCTCGGTCAGCTCGCGGTACCCGTTGCCCGCGATCTCGGAGTAGTGCGCGAAGACGTCCGGGCCCCCGCCGTCCTGCTCGATGAAACCGAAGCCCTTCTCGGAGTTGAACCACTTCACGGTGCCGCTGGCCATACCGTCGATCCTTCGTTCATACCTGGAGCAGCCGTCGAACCGGGCATGCTCCGGCCCTGCAACCGCACGAGCCTCAGCTGTTGTACCCCCGATCACTCGCCTTATCCGACCGACACCACACCGCATGCGAAGCCCGCTCACACCAGCAGACCAGTCACCGCGACACCATCTGCTGCGAGAGGTGCGCCGGGCCCACCCTGCTGTGCCCTCCGCGTCCGGGCCAGAGATGCGTGGCGACGCTGCTTCGTGATTGCGCAAAACGGTGGAGTTCCGGATGTAGCGCTTGAGTGCGGCCCAGCCGCTTTCGCCGGGGGACTGGACGACAATAGGTCCTGTCTTGCACGTTTCTTGACCGAAAGGGCGGGAGTGGACCTCTGACGCAGGGCAATGAGCGAGAAGTGAAACGCATTGCGATCGTCGTCCTCACCCTGGCCGCCGGCATCGTGGCGGTCGTCGCCGCGGCAGGTTTCTCCCCCTGGTGGTGGCTGGCCGCCGTACCGCTCACCCTGCTGGGTCTGCTGGGTGCCGCGGACCTGTTGCAGCGCCGGCATTCGGTGCTGCGCAACTATCCCGTTCTGGGCCACGCCCGCTTCCTCCTGGAGCGCATCCGCCCGGAGCTGCAGCAGTACTTCATCGAGCGCAACTTCGACGGGCGACCCTTCGACCGGGATGTCCGCACCATCGTCTACGAGCGTGCGAAAGGCACCGACGCCGAGCAGCCGTACGGCACCGAACGGGACGTCTATCTGCCCGGCTACGAGTTCCTGGTGCCGTCGATGGCGCCGTGCCCGGTGCCGAAGACACCTCCGCGGGTGCGGATCGGCGGACCCGACTGCTCCCGCCCCTACGACATGGCCCTGCTGAACGTGTCGGCGATGAGCTTCGGCTCGCTGTCGTCCAACGCGATCCTCGCCCTCAACGGCGGCGCGGCGGCCGGAGGTTTCGCCCACGACACGGGGGAGGGCGGCCTGTCGGAGTACCACCTGAAGCCGGGTGGGGACCTGGTCTGGGAGATCGGCACCGGCTACTTCGGCTGCCGTACCCCGGACGGCGACTTCGACCCGGCCGAGTTCGCCGACAAGGCCGCCCACGATCACGTCAAGTGTGTGTCCCTGAAGCTTTCGCAGGGCGCCAAGCCGGGCATCGGCGGAGTCCTGCCGGGGGCGAAGGTCAACGCGGAGATAGCGAAGGTGCGGGACGTGCCCGAGGGGCGGACGGTGATCTCGCCCCCGTACCACAAGGTGTTCTCCACCCCGCGCGAACTCGTCCGCTTCATCGCCCGGATGCGCGAGCTGTCCGGCGGCAAGCCGACCGGATTCAAACTGTGTGTGGGCTCGCGCCGGCAGTTCCTCGCCGTGTGCAAGGCCATGCTGGCGGAGGGCACGGCCCCCGACTTCATCATCGTGGACGGAGGCGAGGGCGGCACCGGAGCCGCTCCTCTGGAGTTCGCCGACCACGTGGGCACCCCGCTGACCGAGGGCCTGCTCACCGTGCACAACGCCCTCGTCGGCGCGGGCCTGCGCGACTGGATCAGAATCGGTGCGAGCGGCAAGATCGCCACGGGCACCGATCTGGTGAAACGGCTGGTGCAGGGGGCCGACTACGGCAACGCGGCGCGGGCGATGATGTTCGCCGTCGGCTGCATCCAGGCCCAGCGCTGCCACACCAACACCTGCCCCACCGGGGTGACGACCCAGGACCCCCGGCGCGCCCGCGCCCTGGACGTGCGTGACAAGACGCCGCGCGTCCAGCGCTTCCAGGAAGCGACCGTGGCCAGCGCCCTGCAGCTCATGGCGTCCATGGGCGTCACCGATCCCGCCGACCTGCGCCCGCACATGCTGCGCCGGCGCATCGATCCCTACACCGAGCGCTCCTACGAGGAGTTGTACGAGTGGCTCGAACCGGGGCAGCTGCTCGCCGAGCCGCCTGCCGCCTGGGCGGCCGACTGGACCGCCGCCGACCCCGACCGATTCACCGTCTGAAAAACCGGAGGACTCACGTGGCCCGCACCGTAGCCCGCGTCATCGTGGACGCACTGAGCGAACTCGGCGTGCACCAGGTGTTCGGCGTCGTGGGAGACGCGCTGAACCCCCTGACGGACGCCATCCGCACCACCGAGAACCTGGAGTGGGTGGGTTGCCGGCACGAGGAGGCGGCGGCGTTCGCCGCGAGCGCCCAGTCGCAGCTCTCGGGCACGCTAGGTGTCTGCATGGGTACGGTCGGACCCGGTTCAGTCCACCTGCTCAACGGACTCTACGACGCGGCCAAGAGCCACACCCCCGTCCTGGCGATCGCCGGGCAGGTACCGCTCGCCGAACTCGGGACCGACTACTTCCAGGAAGTCGACAACGACGCCCTCTTCAGCGACGTCGCCGTCTTCCGCGCGACCATCACCTCGCCCGACCAACTGCCGCAGATGCTCGAGACAGCGGTACGCCACGCCCTCGGCCGCAAGGGCGTCGCCGTCCTGACCGTGCCCGGCGATCTGGGCGAGCGCGAACTGACCTCGGACCGCCCGGCCCGGTTCTCCCTGAACGCCCCGCTCAGCCGACCCGAGGAGTCCGCCGTACGGCGGGCCGCCGAACTCCTGGACCGCTCCGAGCGGGTCACGCTGCTCGTCGGGCGGGGCGCACGCGCCGCTCGCGAGGACGTCCTGACCCTCGCCGACCGGCTGGCCGCACCCATGGTGCTCACCCTCAAGGCCAAGGAGGGCTTCGAGGGCGACACCAATCCGTTCCAGGTCGGCCAGACCGGGCTGATCGGCAACCCGGCCGCCGCGTCGGCCCTGCAGGACGCGGACACCCTGCTGCTCCTGGGAACCGACTTCCCGTACCGGGACTGGTATCCGGAGGGGAAGACCGTCATCCAGGTGGACACCGAGCCCGCCCACATCGGGCGGCGCGTGCCGGTTGACGTCGGTCTCGTCGGCGACACGGGCGCGACCGTCCGGGACCTCCTCACCCACCTCGCCGCCGCTCCCGCCGGGACGGACGGTGCGCGGGACCGCTCGCACCTGGAGAAGGCACGTGAGCGCTTCGAGCAGTGGCGCGAAGGTCAGGCACGGCTGGCCGACCCCGCACACGACAAGGGCCTGCTCGGCCGGGTCCGATCCTCGCTCGACAACCGCACCCACGACATCCGGCCGGAGGCACTCGCGGCCGTCGTGGACCGGCTCGCCGACGACGACGCCGTCTTCACCTCCGACACGGGCATGGCGACGGTGTGGCTCTCGCGGTTCGTCGAGATGCGGGGCGAGCGGCGGCTCATCGGCTCCTACAACCTCGGCTCGATGGCCAACGCGATGCCGCAGGCGCTCGGTGCCCAGTGCCTGGACCGCGAGCGGCAGGTCGTGGCCTTCTGCGGGGACGGCGGGCTGAGCATGCTCCTCGGCGACCTCATGACGCTGAAGACGCACCAGCTTCCCGTGAAGCTCGTCGTCTTCGACAACCGCCGCCTGGGCATGGTCAAACTCGAACAGGAGCAGGTCGGCCTGCCGGAATTCGGCACCGTCCTGGACAACCCCGACTTCGCCGCCGTGGCCACCGCCATGGGCATCCCCGGAATCCGGGTGACCGACCCGGCCGACCTGGAGAAGGCCGTACGCCGCGCCTTCGACACCCCCGGTCCCGTGCTGCTCGACGTGCTCACCAACCCGGACGAGGTCGCGGTGCCGGCCAAGCCGACCGTCGAGCAGGGCTGGGGCTTCGCCGTGGCCAAGGTGAAGGAGATCGTGCGCAGCCACGGAGACGACAGCACGCGCTGAGAACGCACCGGAGGTGAGCGAACCGGTCGGGAAGAACGGTGCGGCGTGATTGCGGGTGGACGGGGCACGCGGTCCAGCAGAAGCGGAGAAGAGCGAAGATTCCCACCGACCCCGGAGCCCTTGATGGTCATCGCCGTTGTCATCGCCGCCTGTGTCCTCCTGGCCGTGCTGGCCTTCTTCCTGCCGCACCTTTCCCGGCATCCGCAGAACGGTGCCCAGCGTGGTCTCGGTGCCGGCTCCCGGGCCGGGTCCAAGGCGCCAGGGGTCCTGGGGCGGCTGCTGAGCAAACCCTTCAGTTCCAGCTCCCGCGCGGTCGGCCGCAGCGGCTCCGCCGGCCGCCGGGCGCGAGGCCGCCTTCCGTTCTGAGGGTGCCGGCCGTCGCAACGGTCACCCGCGTCGGCACATGAGGATGATCAGGAGATTGGTGATGTCGGAGCACGACGACAGGACCCGGCCGGACGAGAACCAGGACGAGGGGGACCGGGTCGAGGCAGAGCTGCTCGACGGCCTCCGGGTGGACGAACGCCGGCCGGAGAAACCGATCCTCCTGGACGGCGACGGAAGCCCGGTCGACACGTGGCTGGAGAACTACCCGTACGACCGGAAGGTGAAGAGGTCCGAGTACGAGAGGACCAAGCGCGTCCTGCAGATCGAGCTGCTGAAGATGCAGCGCTGGGTGAAGGAGACCGGCCAGCGGGTGGTCGTGCTCTGCGAGGGCCGTGACGCCGCCGGCAAAGGTGGCACGATCCAGCGGTTCACCGAGCGGCTCAACCCGCGAGGAGCCCGCGTCGTGGCCCTGGAGAAGCCCACCGAGAGGGAAGCGGGTCAGTGGTACTTCCAGCGCTACGTGGCGCATCTGCCGTCCCGCGGCGAGATCGTCTTCTTCGACCGGTCCTGGTACAACCGGGCCGGCGTCGAGCGCGTGATGGGCTTTTGCACCGAGGCGGAGTACCGCACCTTCCTGGAGCAGGCCCCGCTGTTCGAGGAGATGCTGACCCGGGACGGCATCCTGCTGGTGAAGTTCTGGTTCTCGGTGTCCCAGGCCGAGCAGCGGACCCGTTTCGCGATCCGCACGGTCGACCCCGTACGCCGCTGGAAGCTCTCCCCGACGGACCTCGCCTCGCTCGACCTGTGGGACGAGTACACGGCGGCCAAGGTCGACATGTTCCGGGCGACGGACACCCCACACGCCCCGTGGACCGTGGTGAAGAACAACGACAAACGCCGCGGCCGGCTGGAAGCGATGCGCAGCCTCCTGGACCGCTGCGACTATCCGGCCAAGGACCACGCGGCCGTGGGCAAGCCCGACCCGTTGATCGTGGGCGCCGCGAACACGCTGCTGGAGGCCGGTGAGGAACCCACCGATCTCTCCCCGACTCCCTTGACCGGGTACGGCCTGGGCCCCGGCAACCACCCGACGAGCGCGAACGACGAGCAGTCCTGAGCCACGGCGTAGGGCTTCGCGCGCGGTGATGCCGTGCCGAGCTCAGTCGAAGGCGCACCTCCCGAGATCCGCCGGGCTCGTGGCGCGGCTCCCCGGCCGCCCCACCCCGGCGATCACGGCTGTCACCCGCGCGATTGCCTCGACCACCTGATACGTGCCGCCGGACGTCGGATTGGTGGGACGGGATGACGTCCACGGTCGCGAGTCGCTGCACGGATGCCCGCACCCGGTCGCCGCTGCTGCGCCGTCGTCTCGCTCAGCCGGCACCTTCGTCCCCCCGGTGCCCTGCGGGGACAAGGGATACGGCCACGACGACTTGCGGCGATGGCTCCGCACCCGCGCTGAAGCTGATCGGAAAATCGACGTCCGGGAGGGCAGGCGGCATCATCCGGGCCGCGTGCCGGACCGGATGACGGTCGATCTTCCTGCACGCCCTGTTGGCCTGGACGGTGGTGGGGGGGCGCGCCCCGCGGGGCGCCCCCCCGCCCGGGGCGGGCCCCCCGGGGGGGCCGCGGGAAGTTGGGGGTGGTGCCCGGCCGGGCGCCCCGGCCAAGAGGAGC
>NZ_JBIVSV010000018.1:117711-158529 GCF_044756385.1 Streptomyces sp. NPDC091972
TTATACTAAATACCCCCGCCGGGGGGGCCCGCCCCCCCCCCCGCCCCCCGGCCCCCCCCCCCCCCCCCCCCGGCCCCCCCCCCCCCCCCGGGGCGGGGGGGGGGGGGGCCCCCCCCCCCCCGGCCCCCCGCCACCCTGCACGTGCCTGCCCGCCGTTCGGCACGTCAGATCGTGGACTGTGCTCCCGGCAGGGCCGCGCCGAAATCGATCTCGGCGTACCTGCGCTTGAGTCCGGCGCCGGATCCACTCGTGGCCGTGGAGCCGCTGGTCACGGGCCCGGCCGAGGATCCCCGGGCGGTCCACAGCAGACCGTCGGAGTTCTCGCCGGGCGTGCCCACCATGACCTCGGCCCTGCCGTCCTTGGTGACGTCGACGAGGTGGGCGGCGGCGCCGAACCTGTCGCCGCTCTCGACGGCCCCGGGCACGCCTGCGGTGTCCTGGGTATAGCCCTTCGCTCCGGCCGTGGTGAGACCGGAGGCCGAGCCGCGCAGCAGGGTCGCGCCGCCCGCGTAGTGGGCGGACCCCACGGCCTCTCCCGGAGTGCCGACGAGGACGTCGGCGTACTTGTCGCCGTTGGTGTCCCCGACGGCGAGGGACATCCCGAACATGTCACCGTCCTCGCCGGCGCCGGGCACGCCCGCGGTGTCCTGGTGGATGATCTGGGGCTTCTGGGTGGGGTTGATGCCCTGCACGCTGCCGTAGAGCACCTGGATCTCGCCGCCGCGGTGGGCGGGGGTGGCCCCGGACGTGAGGGAGGCGTCGTAGGGCACCCCGGTGACCAAGTCACCGTAGCCGTCGCCGTTGATGTCGCCGATCTGTCCGGACAGGCCGTCGGCGAGCGGCAGTTCGGTGTAACGGCCGTCGTCGCCCTCGGCGTAGACGGGTCCGCTCACGTCCCCGTCGGTGGGGCCGGGCAGCCAGAAGCGCTCGGCGCGTCCGTCGCCGTCGACGTCCCCCATGACGACACCGCGGTTGGTCCCGAGTTCGTTGACGAAGCGCCGTTGCGCGGCGCCGCCGGTACGGGTGAACGGCCCGGTGTAGGTGGTGGCGCCGCAGTTGCCGGTGACCGAGAGGTCGGGCGCCCCGTCGCCGGTGACGTCACCGACGGCCAGACCGGCCGCGAAACCGCAGCCCTCGTCGAGCCCGGTGGGCGGGGAGACGGAAGCTCCGCCCTTGAGGCCGGTCGGGCCTCCCCACACCACGGTCAGTGAGCCGACGCCTCCCATGGTGCCGGTGGACTCGGAGGGTGTACCGACGAGCAGGTCGGCGTAGCCGTCGCGGTCGAGGTCGGCCGACGTGACCGCCGTGCCGAACCCGTCCCATTCCTCCGGCGTTCCGGGTACCCCGGTGGTGGCCTGGGTGATGACCGTGCGGTGGGCAGCCGAGACTCCGCTCGCCGAGCCGTACAGCACGACGACCGCACCCGCTGCGTCCACCGTGCCGTTGGCCGCTCCGGGCGCTCCGACGGCCAGGTCACGGTAGCCGTCACCGTTGAAGTCATCCTGTACGGCGGCGGTGTTGGCGCCGCGGTAGGGCGCGGCGGCGGCCGCCGCGCCCGTCGGCAGGACGACCGCGGTCAAGGTGGTGGTCGCGCTGACGGCGATCGCGGCGCTCAGGAAGCGCGAGGAGAATGCTCGTGAGGTGCGGACCTGCGGGGGGTGCGGCATGACGGCTCCGGGTTCGGGGGCGTGCGGGGCGGGGCGGAGGCGGGTCACGGGCCGGTCACCACGCTTCCGAGGCGGGCGGCGCCTGCGGAGCCGAGGCCCGCGCCGCCGGTGCCGACGTTGACGGAGCCGGCCGCGGTGACGGACGCGGCCGAGCCGCGCAGTGACCACAGCGCTCCCGCGCCGCCGTTCTCACCGGAGGCGGCGACGACGAGGTCGCCGTAGCCGTCCTTGTTCGTGTCGACGATCCGCACGGCCGACCCGAAGGCGTCGCCGGTCTCCGAACTGCCCGCCACACCCGCGGCGTTCTGCGTCCAGACGCGAGCGTGGGCGGCGTCCAGCAGTCCGGTCGTGCCGCGTACGACGGTGACCGCTCCGCTCGCGTCGTTCTCGCCCGGGGTTCCGATCACGAGGTCGGCGCGACCGTCCTTGTCGGTGTCGCCGATCGCGACGGAGGCACCGAAGCGGTCCTTCGCCTCACCGGCACCGGGTACGCCCGCCGTGTCCTGCGTGATGGTCTGGACCCGGCTGGGCGAGCCCGAGTAGCCGGCGTCGTAGTAGACGGTGACCTCGCCGCCGAGGGAAGCGTCCGGGCTCTGCGAGGGGTCCTCCGGGTTGCCGATGACGAGGTCGGGGGAGCCGTTGCCGTCCAGGTCGCCCACCGCGGACGTGGTGCCCGCGGGCAGGTCGCCGCCCTCGAAGCCGGCCGGGTCCGCGAAGCGGGTGCCGGGGTCGTCGCCGGTCCCGTCGTAGCCCCAGCCGCCGTCCCCGACGCCCCGGCCGTGGACGATCAGGCGGTCGTCGTCGGTGTTCGGCAGGTCGATCGCCGTCAACGCGACGATGCCGTAGGCCGGGTTGAACGCGAAGCCGTTGCCCGAAGTCCCGGACTGCGCCGTCAGGTCGGCCGGAACGAAGGCGACTTCGGCGTCGTTCGCAGCCACGGCGATCGACAGCTTGCCGTCGTTGACCGGGTTGAGGCCGTTGTAGGTGCCCACGGCCAGTGTCCGCCCGTACGCGTCGTGGGACGACGGCCAGGGATCTTGGACCGGCTTCGCCTTCGTCAGGCCCGAGGACGTGCCGTAAACGACGGTGACCGAACCTCCGCCGTCGTCGCCCGCGACGTCCTCGCCGGGTGAGCCGACGACGAGGTCGCTGTAACCGTCCCGGTTGAGGTCGGACACGACGACGGCCGCGCCGAAGAGGTCACCGGCCTCGGCCGCGCCCGGGATGCCGGTGGAGTTCTGCGTGAGGACGGTGCGCCGGGAGGGATCGATGCCGTGCGCGGTGCCGTAGAGCACCAGCACGGCACCGGCCTTCGCGTGCCCTGCCACGGTGGCGTTCGGGGCGGAGACGACGACGTCGCGGTACCCGTCCTTGTTCACGTCGCCCGGTGTGCCGACAGCAGCCTCGGCGCTCGCCACGGCCAGGGGGGTGAGGCCGGAGGCCAGCAGGGTCGCAGACATCAGCAGAGTGCGTTTACGCACGGGCTACTCCAGGAGCGTGCAGCGGAACGTGACATGGCGCTGTCATGGACAGTGCTCGCAAGACTCCCGGGATGATCAAAGGGTTGTGCGGATCGGCGAAATTTTTTCCGGCAGGGGAGACGAGCTCCGTGCGGGCCGAGCGGACCGAGGCACCGCCCGGTGGTGCCTGCGGCGCGTGCGCCGGTCTTATGGGGGGTGGGCCGTCACCCGGCGAGGTCCGCTACGACAGACACGGTGCCGCGGTCGCCCTGGTGCTGGGCTTCTCCCGGCATCGCGTCGAGGCCGAGCGCTGAAGGGCATTCGGGAGCCCGACCTGCCCCGCCCCCGAAGAGCAATCCGCGTCAGCCTGGTCCCCGTCGGCGGCGCCCTCTACGTCACCACCGCCCACTCGGTGCGCGCCATCAACATGGGCAATGCCCCCCTTGCCTGCAGTCACGGATATGGAGCCGCAGGCCAATGAGAGGAAAGCGATCCCTCCGCGATCAGGAGGTTCCTGGACGCCGCGACCGCAAGACCAGCAAAGCCCGCCAGCGCTCGCCCGGACCTCCTGCGGCACCGCGGCAGCGGTCATCGGCGGCGCAATCAGCGCGGCCGGTGTGGCGGTCGGTGTGGTGGCGCCGCCTCCCGCGATCAGACAGGCCCCTCCGTGGTGGATCACGCTGCAGTCCAGGCCGAGTTGATGATGAGCAGGTCGTCCACGACGTCCAGAGTCCGTCTGCAAACGTCGTCAGGCGGCCCCAGGACTGCCGGGCCGTTCCGCCGTGTTCCGTGACTTCAGGGGGGAGTGTCTGGTCCTGGGACAGCGGGCGAAAAGGACCGACGCTTCCGGTCCGGCGATCGCGGGCAGAAGGCGTTCGAGCCCAGCGGCTTGCTGCCGGAGCCGCTTGAACATTGCTCGTACCGACTGCACCGAGCCAGGTACGTCCTGGGCGGGGCCACATCCAGCTGCGACGTATAGGCATTCGAGCCATGCCGCTTCTCGCGTGCCGTCTCCGGTGAAGCGCTCGACGAGCGTGGAGACCTCCGACTCGTGTCCGAGGTGGCGTTGGATCTGGATGTGGAGGCCGGGACGGCGGTAGATGTAGCCATGTTGGGTTGCTTCCGGTCCGACGAAACCCTCGTCATGGAGGAAATCGAAGGCCGCTGCGAGGGCTTCGTCGTATGTCGGCTGCCCGGCGCGGATACGGCGGCTCATAGGGTTGATGCTGGCCCGGGCCTGTCGAGCCTTCAAGGGTCCCATCCGGCGATGAATGTCGCACTCGCGGGCCAGCCCTGATCAACAGCCCCTGTGAGTCCCGTCGGATAGCCGCGAACAGATTGACCTTGGACTTCGGCACCTACGCTCGCGGCTGCATCCAGGGCGCCGTCCACGCCGTCCCACCGTGCGGGAAGCACGCTCGCCCGACAGTCCCCGAGCAGCCCCCTCAGCGCCCGATAGGCAGCCGAGTTCCGGTCCCAGAGCACCCAGACGGACGACGAGACCCTGCCCCCGGCAGAGCACTACATTGACTCTCACCCCGAGGACCGGAAGAAGCGATGCCTGAGCGGAACATCGAGTTCGCCAAGTACGGCGCTCGCGGCATCAAGGGCTACGAGGCCATCGTCCGCCAACTGGACGCGTTGGCCGGTTACATCGCCACCCCCATCACCGCCCGGCGAAGCCTCCTGGCCCAACTGCACTGCCTCACCCGCACCCCTCACGTCCGGGCGGCGGCGCGCGCGGCGGGACTGGCCGTCACCGACCGCACCTTGTGTGCCTGGACGGCTGGCCCCCGCAGCCCCTCCAGGAAGAACCTGGAGGCGATGGAGCAGGCGCACCGCACCGTTCGCCGGCAGAACGTCGCCCGGTACCTGGCCGCCCGTTTCAGGAGACGGGCGCGGCCGTCTTCGACGGTGCGGTGTTCGCTGAGGACCGGGCTGAAGGTCCTGGTGAGGGCGTCCGCGCCGACCAGTTCGGCGGCAGGGGCGTCAGGGCGCCGGGGATGGTGAGCAGGATGGGGTGCTTTCGCCGACTTCACAGCGGGCGTTGTCCAGGAGTTGGTGGAAGTGACCGGTGTCGCCGCCCAGGATCCGGACGAAGGCCTCCAGGACGTCGTGGTGGTTGGCAGGATGGTGGCTTCGAGGAGGGAAGCGACGGCGCTGGCGGGCAGGAGCCAGCGGTTGGCGACGGCGATGTCGGTGGGGTTGGCCGGTCGGCGCGCAGGGCGGGGGTCTGGGCGGCGGAGCGGAGCCGCTCGGCAGCCGGCAGGGGCTCTCCGTCAGGTTCGGTGTAGGGTCCGCGGTGTTTCTCCCGAGTTTCTCCGTCCCCCACAGATGAGATCGCACGCCAGCGAACGACAGCGCGCGCATACGCTGCACAACCTGCGCCTGGCCCGCTGGCAGGGGCGCGTGCCCTGTGGGTGGGCCAGTGCATCCCCGATCCACGGAGGCACGTCGCCGGTCTGTCTGCGGTCTTTCGGCGTCACGAAGGCGATCCACCAGGGCGGATCGTCGTTCGTCCGACCCGGCTCTGGCGAGTGGCCAGTGCTTGCGCCGTGCCTATTTGGAAAGTCCCAAGCTCACGCCCACATCGGTGACCGTACTGAGGAACAGCTCCTCGGGACGTGGTCGGGAGTTAGGTCGCGGCCGGGGTCGCCGTGCTCGGCCGCCGGTGGTGCGGTGGCCGCAGCTCAGGCGGCGTTGTGTGCTGTGAGGGCGCCGTTCAGGGTGGGGTAGACCGGGATGACAGCGTCGAGGCCGACGATGTGGAGGATGTCCAGCACGCGCGCGGGAGTGTGGGCCAGGCGCAGCCAGCCGCCGTCGGTACGGGTGGTGTTGTGTGCGGCGACGAGGACGTTGATGCCGCTGGAGTCCATGAAGGTGACGTCGCGGAAGTCGATGACCGTGTGCCTGGGGGATCCGTCGCCTGTCGTGAGGGCTTGGCGGAAGGTGCCGGCTGTGGTGTGGTCGATCTCGCCGGCCAGGGCGAGGACGTGTACGCCGTCAGTGGTGGTGTGCTGGGTGACGGCCAAGTGGGCTTGGCGCATATCGTCTCCTGTCCGTCGTAGCCGGGACTCGCCGCTACGAGGCCACCTCCCACGCAAACGCATACTGTTGCCCTATGTCAACTGTCCCCCGGCCAAGGGTGGCCTGAAGGGGCTTGGGCGGGGCAGATGTGAGGGGCTGTGGTGCAATGGGCGGCCACGACACGGGCATCGTGTGCTGATCATGTGAGATGGGGCGGGGCATGGGGCAGACCGCGGGGGATGAGGGACAAACGGCCCAGGACCGTGATGTGCTGTCGGCGTCGGCCGCCTTTGACGGCAACTCCTCCTGTATTGGCGCCGCGCGGCATCTGGCCACCGGCTTTCTGACCAGGGTGCAGGCCGTGCACGGGCTGCCGGTGTCGGAGCGGGCGATGGGGATGACGGAGCTGGTGGTCAGCGAGTTGGTGACCAACGCGGTGAAGTACGCGCCGGGACCGGTCATGCTCGACCTGCAGATCAGCCAGGGCGCCGTGCGGGTGTCGGTGTGGGACAGCGATCCGGTGCTGCCGGACGTCGCCGCCACCGATCCAGAGCGGGTCGGGCGGCACGGTCTGGAGATCACCCTCGCCGTCAGTCAGGGCTACGAGGTTCACCGTGAACCGGTAGGCAAACGCGTCACGGCGCTGATCGCGCTGGCCGACGACCCCGGCGGGAGCATCGCAGGTCGCACTGCATCCTAGGAGCCGACGGGAGGCCGACGTTGTCAGCGCCCGGACTGGGGAGCACTTGCTGTGCGTTCGCCGACCCCCACGTGTCGAAGCCATGAAGGAGATGCCTCAACTTCTTGAAGGTCATGCCTGCTCGAGCCCGTCCGACGCAGTATTTCGCCGGTCCTGGCGGGATGCGGGTGTGAGCGTGGAGGCAGTGGTGACACGGCAGGGGAGGGGTTGGGGTGACAGCCTCTTGGGGTCTTCGCCGCCCATGGTCGGTGAAGACCCCCACCCCACTGATGTGATCTTCGTCCGCAGGGAGTGTCTCGCCGTCCGGCTTGGGCAGGTGTCCTGGAGACTGTGCCCCGTATGGAGACTGGTGATGACGACGTCCCGTGCTCAGCGATCGTGCGACGGCGACGCCGCGGTGGCGCGTCTTGTGCGGGAGAACGCTCAGTTGCGGCACGCCGTGGACTCCCACGCGGCGATCGACCCGGCCATCGGTGTCCTCGTCGCCACCACCCCGACAGGGGCGGTTCAGGCGTGTAGAGCCTGCTCGACGCTGGGGTAGCAGGCGATAACGGCATCGACCCCGACCAGCTTGAGCACGCGCAGGACGAAGGTCTGGGCGCCGGCGATCCGGACCCACCCCTGCGTCTGGCCGACCTGCCGGTGGCAGGCGATGAGGGTGTTGATGCCGCTGGAGTCCATGAAGGGCACTGCGCTGAGGTCGACCACGATCCTCCAGGGCGCCGGCACGTCGTCCTCGAACCGCAGGGCCTCGTGAAGGACCTCCCTGACGTCGTGATCGATCTCGCCGCGCACGGTCACCACCCGGACTCCGTCGACCACAGTGTGCTCGACGAAAAGCCTTTTTGGCTGGTCCGGTTCCTCGATGTCGGCCACGTCTCCTCGACAGTGTTCGGCGGCTACCCCAGTGAGGGGATGCTTGGCGAGTCTGCCCCACCGCCTGGGCCGAATACACCCGGGCGACCGTACCGGACCACATCCTTGCAGCATGCACGGATGACATCCGGGTACTGGCCCGGGACCGGGGAGGGAGGCGATGCCGGTGGGATCCCATACCGGCGGCGACGGCGGCACCGAACAGGCGAAGGCAGAGGAAGTGGTCCTGCGGGCCGGCTACGCCCTGGAAGCGGACGACTCATGCATCGCCGACGCCCGTCACCACGCCGCCGCGTTCCTCGACCAGGCCCGCGCCGGCCATCACGTGCCGGTTTCCTCTCGCGCAAGGGACCTCACCCAGCTCGTTGTCAGTGAGCTGGTCACCAACGCCCATAAGTACGCTCCCGGTCCTGTCCTGATGGAGCTGCGCGTCACGGCTCGCGCGGTGGAGATCGTGGTGTGGGACAGCGAGCCCACGGTGCCGGCGGCCCGGGCGGCGGATCCCGGGAGAATCGGCCAGCACGGACTGGAGATCGTCGAGGCTGTCACCGAGAGCCTGTTCATCGAGCAGGAACCGGCCGGCAAACGCACCACGGCCCGCATCACCCTGTCCGAACACTCAGCAGCGTGACCGCCAACCGCAACGGCCGACGGGAGCAGCGGTGGCTCGCACGGAGGCTGTGACACAGACGATCCCGGCCGGCGGCGAAACATGCGGGGACACGTGGAGAGGCGTCCGCGTCCCGTTCATCGCGGGGCAAACGGGCTCACGGTGAGGGTGCCTTCCATGGCGGGCCTGCAGGTGACAGCTCATGCGGCATCGACGGCTTCCTGGGCCTGGTCATCGGCGGGCGGACCTCGCCGGTGGCCGGGCCGAGGTGTCGGTGTGTTGCTGCGTCGGGCTGGTGCGGTTGAGGCGTCAGCGGGTGGTGATGTGCTGGGTGAGGAAGAGGGCGGCGCGGTCGAGTGCCTGGTCGGCTTCGTCGAGGGTGCCGCCGGCGAATGCCTGGAAGACGTGGGGGGCGTCGGCGGTGATGTCGAGGATGACGTCGACTCCGGCGTCGCGGGCTCGGGCTGCGAGACGGGTTGAGTCGTCGAGGAGGATTTCGTTGGTGCCCACCTGGATGAGGAGCGGGGGGAACCCGGTCAGGTCGGCGAAGAGGGCCGGACTGAGCAAGGGCTGCTCGGGGTCCTGTCCGGCAAGGTACATGGCCCCGGTGTGCATTACTGCCTCGCGGGTGAAGATCGGATCGATGCCCTCCTTGGTCGTCATGCTCTCCCCGGTCCGGGTGGCGTCCAGACCTGGGGAGAAGGCCACGATCGCGGCGGGCAGCGGAAGTCCCGCGTCGCGGGCGGCCAGGGCGGTGGTGACCGAGTAGCCGCCGCCGGCCGAGTCCCCGGCGAACGCGATGGCTGACGGGTCCAGGCCGCTGTCGAGGAGGGCGCGGTAGGCGCTCAGGTTGTCTTCCAGGCCAGCCGGGAAGGGGTGCTCGGGGGCCAGCCGGTAATCCACCGAGTACGCGTCGAAGCCGGTCCTGGAGACGAGCTGCGCGGTCAGCGACAGCGCGGTCTCGGGGGAGCCGAAGACGAAACCGCCACCGTGGAAGTACAGGAGCGTGCCGGGGCGCGCATTGTTGTCCGGGGTGACGTGCAGGGCGCGTCGGCCGCCGAGTGTGGTCGAAGTGGTGCGGACACCGTCGGGGACGATCATCGTGTCCATGAGTGCCTTGAACCCGGCGCGCAGCTCCTCGACGGAGCGCTGGCCCTCGGGCCGGGGCTGGCGGAGCATCGCGTCGACCTTGGCCAGTTGTTCCTTGCTCATCTGCTTCCTCCTGTGAATTGCTTCCTCTACACTATATGCCGTGGCATATAAATCAACTGGCGTCGCCGACCTTCAGAACTTCTTCGCAGACCTCGTCCGCTGCGAGACACGCCTGTACAACGCGCTGAACGACCGTCTGCGCGAGCGGCACGGGATCGTGACCTCGCAGTTCGAGTTCCTGCGGTTCCTGCGCCGGCACCCGGGCGCCAGGGTGGCCGACCTCGCCGCGGAATTCGCCATCGGCGTCGGCGCGACCAGCAAGAGTGCCGACCGCCTGGAGAAGCGGGGATGGATCGTCCGCCAGACCAACCCCGCGGACCGCAGATCCTCGCTTCTGGCGCTGACGGATGACGGCTCACAGCTCCTCGATGCCGCCGAGACCACGTTCGCCGCAGGCCTGAGCGAGCTGGTCGAAGGAACCCTCGACCAGTCCGCGACGGCCGCCGCCGCCAAGGCCCTCCACCAGCTGCGCTCCGCACTCGAACGCAACCAGGTCGGCACCCCCACCGGCTGAAAGCGCCAGTCCAGCCGACGGCTCGACGCCCGTTCACGGCGGAGGCGTGGTCGACAGCAGCGTCCTGGGGCCGGAAATCCGGCAACGGGTGTCACTCATCCGATGACGCCGTACACAGAGCATCGGCAGATCATCCGGATCGTCCATCCGGCCGATGGAGAGCGGCCGAATCTGGTGGAGGCCACCGAGGCCGGCCACGCTGCCTTGACCTGAGGGCTTTGCCGGGCAGGCCCGCCCGGCAAGGCCGCCTTCTGTCGGAGCCGCGCCGTTCGTGCTGGCCACCGCTACTAGGGCGCGAACGAAAGCGCCCAGGCAGAGGATCAGGGGCCGTGAAACCACATCTTCACGAGCGGGTGCGCCTCGCGGTCGGCGTCCCCTTGCCGCCGCTCGCGCGGCTGCCGGGGCCGTATCCACGGTAGAGGCATTTCGCGCCACTGTTCCCCCTGCTCGGTCTGAAGGGCCGTCACTAGGCCCTGACCTAACGGGCCGTCGAGTCGGTTAGCACTCCGGCGCACGGCAAGGGCCCAGACCATCCGGTCCGAGGCTCTTACGGGCTCGGTAGTTGAAGACCTGTAATGCCCGCCCTCGCGCTACCACCGTCTTACACACCTGGTTATGTCGTCATACGAGGCGGGTGTGAGGTGCGACGGCAAAGCCGCTGAGCGCCCCGTCCCCAATCGCGGTGTGAAGGTAGGCAACGGTCTGGGCGCCGTCATCGGTTCATGCGGAGGCGGTCGGTGGGCTGGGCGAGGATCTGCTCCGGTACAGGTCGGTGTGCGGCGGTGCTGGTGACAGGCTGCGAGGTTTTCTCGGACGGGCACATGGACTCCTGGGATGGCGGAGTGCGCCGTCGAGGTCGAGGTCGAGGGTGTAGCGGGTGCGTCGTCCGTCGCGTGCGCGGCTGAGGTGGCCAGCCTGTTCGAGGTCGGTGACGGTGCTCAGGGCATCGACGGGCCCGGCGAAACCCTGGTGTGCCCCTGGTCCGGCTGGTCTGCGGCCGCCGTACCTTCGGCCGTCCCGTAGCGGCGTATGTCCGCGAGGTCGCCGCGGCGGGGCGTTGCACAGCCAGCGGGGCGCCCTCGTCGCACACTCCGTGCGGCGCGAGATCGACGCGGTCATCTGCCGCCTTCGCTTTGCTGCTGTGAGTGAGGTGCCGCACAGTCGCAGGCCGTTTGCCCATCGGCACCGGGCGGCTGGCGTAAGAGTCCCGTCAAGGGTGCGGCGGCTGGCGTAAGGGAGCCGTCAACGGCGGCCGGATCCGGCCGAAGAGGCGCTTTCCTCTACTCGTCCGCTTCTCTCTCGAATCTCTCTAGGAGTTCGCGATGGCCGATCTGGCCTTCGTCGTCACCACGATCGCGGTCTTTGCGCTGGTGGCCCTCGTCGCCAAGGGGGTGACGAAGCTGTGACCGCCGAGAACATCGTCGGCCTGATCGTGGCCGTCGCCCTGCTGGGCTATCTGGTCCTCGCCCTGCTCTTTCCGGAGAGGTTCTGAGACACAGATGGGTCCCGTACTCGCCGGCATCCTGCAGTTGCTCGCCCTCATAGGCGCACTGGCCCTCGCCTATGTCCCCCTCGGCACCTACATGGCCAAGGTCTACTCCACCGATAAGCACTGGCGTGTCGAGAAGTGGATCTACAAGGGCATCGGCGCCGACCCCGACACCGAGATGCGCTGGCCCGCCTACCTGCGCGGTGTCCTTGCCTTCTCCACCGTCGGCGTGCTCTTCCTCTTCGTGCTCCAGCGGCTCCAGGGCGCCCTGCCCGGATCGCTGGGCTTCCGGGCCATCGACCCCGACCAGGCGTTCAACACCGCCGTGTCCTTCGTGACCAACACCAACTGGCAGTCGTACTACGGCGAACAGGCCATGGGCCATGCCGTGCAGACCGCCGGGCTCGCGGTGCAGAACTTCGTCTCGGCGGCCGTCGGTATCGCCGTGGCCGTGGCGCTGGTGCGCGGCTTCGCCCGGTCCCGCACCGGTGAACTGGGCAACTTCTGGTCGGACCTGGTGCGCGGGGTGACCCGCATCCTGCTGCCGGGAGCGTTCGTCGCCGCGGTCGTGCTGGTCGCCTGCGGTGCCATCCAGAACTTCTCGGGGATCCACGAGGTCGGCCAGTTCATGGGCGGCTCGCAGCAGTGGAACGGCGGTGCGGTCGCCTCGCAGGAGGCCATCAAGGAGCTGGGCACCAACGGCGGTGGCTACTTCAACGCCAACTCCGCGCACCCCTTCGAGAACCCCACCCCCTTCACGAATCTGCTCGAGATCTTCCTGCTGCTGGTGATCCCGTTCGCGCTGACCCGCACCTTCGGTGTGATGGTGGGCAGCGTGAAGCAGGGGTACGCGATCCTCGCCACGACGGCCACCATCTGGGCCGGGTTCGTCGCCCTGATGATGTGGACCGAATTCGCCCACCACGGACCGGCGTTGCAGATCGCCGGTGGGGCGTACGAGGGCAAGGAAGTCCGCTTCGGCGTCGGTTCCTCGTCGATCTTCGCGGTGTCGACCACGCTGACCTCCACCGGGGCGGTGGACTCCTTCCATTCCTCCTTCACCGGGCTCGGCGGCGGGATCACGCTGCTGTCGATGATGCTGGGCGAGATCGCGCCCGGCGGTACCGGTTCCGGCCTCTACGGCATGCTGATCATGGCGGTCATCGCGGTGTTCATCGCCGGGCTGATGGTCGGCCGTACCCCCGAGTACCTGGGCAAGAAGATCGGCACCCGCGAGATCAAGTTGGCCGCCTGCTACATCCTGGTCACTCCGGCGCTGGTACTGGTCCTCACCGCCGCCGCGATGGCCCTGCCCACCCCGGCGCATTCGATGACCAACAGCGGGGCGCACGGGTTCTCCGAGATCCTCTACGCCTACACGTCCGCCGCCAACAACAACGGCTCGGCCTTCGCGGGGCTGAACGCGGACACCCAGTGGTTCAACACCACCCTGGGGCTCGCCATGATGCTGGGCCGTTTCCTGCCCATGGTGTTCGTGCTGGCCCTGGCCGGCTCGCTCGCTGAGCAGCGGCCCGTCCCTGAGACGGCGGGCACCCTGCGCACCAACAAACCGCTGTTCGTGGGCCTGCTGGTGGGCGCGATCCTCATCATCACCGGTCTGACCTACTTCCCGGCGCTCGCGCTGGGCCCGCTGGCCGAGGGGCTGGCGTCATGACCACCCGTACCGAGAGCGACGAGATGTCCACAGCCACTCCGACCCGGGCGCCGCACAGTGATGTACCGACCGGGCACAAGTCCGCCGAGGGCCGTGTCGGCGCGGGCCTCTTCGATCCTCACCAGTTGCTGAAGTCGCTGCCGGACGCGTTGTGCAAGCTCGACCCGCGGGTGATGGTCAAGTCGCCCGTGATGTTCGTGGTGTGGATCGGGTCCCTGCTGACCACGGTGTTCTCCTTCAAGGACCCCGGGGACTGGTTCGGCTGGACCATCAGCGCCTGGCTGTGGCTGACGGTCGTCTTCGCCAACCTCGCGGAGGCCGTCGCCGAGGGCCGCGGCAAAGCGCAGGCCGACACCCTGCGCAAGGCCAAGACCGACACGGTCGCCCGCCGGCTCAACGGTTCTGTCGAGGAGCAGGTGCCCGGTACCGAGCTGAAGATCGGCGACTTGGTCGTCTGCGAGGCCGGCGACGTGATCCCCGGCGACGGTGACGTCGTCGAGGGCGTCGCGAGTGTCGACGAGTCGGCGATCACCGGCGAGTCGGCGCCCGTCATCCGGGAGTCCGGCGGCGACCGGAGCGCGGTCACCGGCGGCACGAAGGTGCTCTCCGACCGGATCGTCATCAAGATCACGACGAAGCCCGGTGAGACGTTCATCGACCGGATGATCAACCTGGTCGAGGGCGCGGCCCGGCAGAAGACACCGAACGAGATCGCGCTGAACATCCTGCTGGCGTCCCTGACGATCGTCTTCCTGCTGGCGGTCGCGACCCTGCCGCCGTTCGCGGACTACGCCGGCACCCACCTGACGATGGTGGTGCTGGTCGCCCTGCTGGTCTGCCTGATCCCGACCACCATCGGCGCCCTGCTCTCCGCCATCGGCATCGCCGGCATGGACCGCCTCGTCCAGCGCAACGTCCTGGCCATGTCCGGTCGTGCCGTCGAGGCCGCCGGTGACGTGTCGACCCTGCTGCTTGACAAGACCGGCACCATCACGCTCGGCAACCGTCAGGCGTCCGAGTTCGTCCCGGTGGCCGGGACGACCGAGGCCGAGGTGGCCGACGCCGCCCAGCTCTCCTCGCTGGCCGACGAGACACCTGAGGGGCGCTCCGTCGTCGTACTGGCGAAGGAGAGGTACGGACTGCGCGAGCGCCACCAGGGCGAGCTCACGGGAGCGGAGTGGATCGAGTTCACCGCGCAGACGCGTATGTCGGGTGTGGACGTCGACGGGCGCAAGGTCCGCAAGGGCGCGGCCGGATCGGTCGTCAAGTGGGTCGAGGAGCGCGGCGGCACGGTCGCCGAGGACGCGGCCGCGGCCTCCGACCGGATCTCCAAGGCGGGTGGCACTCCGCTGCTCGTCGCGGTCGAGGACCCCGACGGGGCCCGGGTGTTGGGCGTCGTCCACCTCAAGGACGTCGTCAAGGAGGGCATGCGCGAGCGCTTCGACGAGCTGCGCCGTATGGGCATCAAAACCGTCATGATCACGGGCGACAACCCGCTGACGGCCAAGGCGATCGCCGAGGAAGCGGGCGTCGACGACTTCCTAGCCGAGGCCACGCCCGAGGACAAGATGGCCCTCATCAAGCGGGAGCAAGCCGGCGGAAAGCTCGTCGCGATGACCGGCGACGGCACCAACGACGCGCCCGCGCTGGCCCAGGCCGACGTCGGTGTGGCGATGAACACCGGCACGTCGGCCGCCAAGGAGGCCGGCAACATGGTCGACCTCGACTCGAACCCGACCAAGCTCATCGAGATCGTCGAGATCGGGAAGCAACTCCTCATCACGCGGGGTGCGTTGACGACGTTCTCCATCGCCAACGACGTCGCGAAGTACTTCGCGATCATCCCGGCGCTGTTCGCGGCGGTCTATCCGGGCCTGGACAAGCTGAACATCATGGGCCTGTCCTCGCCGGACTCCGCGATCCTGTCCGCCGTCATCTTCAACGCGCTGATCATCATCGCGCTGGTGCCGCTCGCGCTGAGGGGCGTGCAGTACCGGCCGGTCAGCGCCGACAGGATGCTGCGCCGCAACCTCACCGTCTACGGCATCGGCGGCCTGATCGCCCCCTTCGTCGGCATCAAGCTCATCGACCTGCTCATCTCCCTCATCCCCGGGATCGGCTGACAGCCATGAACACCTCCGTATCGAACACAGGCCGCTTGCTGTGGGCGGGGCTGCGGGCCCTGCTGGTGCTGACCCTGGTGACCGGCGTCATCTACCCGCTGGCCGTCACCGGCGTCGCCCAGGCCCTCTTCCACGACAAGGCGAACGGCTCGGACATCAAGGCGGACGGGAACGTCGTCGGGTCCTCGCTCATCGGCCAGGCGTACAACCTGCCGCTGAAGAAGGGCCACCAGACCCCCGAGCCCGACCTGAAGTGGTTCCAGGGCCGCCCGCAGAACGGCCTCGGCTCCAACACCGTCAACACCCAGTACAAGCTGATCCTGTCCGGCGCCACCAACCGGTCCGCCGACAACAAGGACCTGGTCGACTGGGTGAGCGCCGCCAAGGCCGCTGTCATCGACGACAACTCGGTTCCTGGCTACACGGTCAAGCCCTCCGACGTGCCCGCCGACGCGGTCACCTCCTCGGGCTCCGGCCTGGACCCGGACATCTCCCCGGCCTACGCGGACCTCCAGGTCCACCGAGTCGCCGAGAAGAACGGCCTGCCCGTCGCCCAGGTGCAGAAGCTCGTCGACGAGCACACCCAGGGCCGCACCCTCGGCTTCATCGGGGAACCCCGGGTCAATGTCCTCGAGCTCAACATCGCGCTCAGGGCACTCACGGCCAAGAGCTGATGGCGTTACACGACCCACAGCGGAGTCGGCGGCCCGGACGACCGGGTGCGCCGGCTCCCGCAGTCACACAGCGGTACGTCCCACGACGTACGACAGGAAGGCGCACGCCGATGACACGGGTGCTGGTGGTGGAGGACGACCCGCAGTTCGTACGGGCCCTCGTCATCAATCTCCAGGCACGCCGGTACGGGGTCGACGCGGCCCCCGACGGCGCCACCGCGCTGCGGTTCGCGGCTGCCCGGCAACCCGATGTGGTGATGCTCGACCTGGGCCTGCCCGACATGGACGGCCTGGAGATCATCAAGGGTCTGCGTGCCTGGAGCCGGGTGCCGATCCTGGTGCTGTCCGCCCGCCAGGGATCCGACGAGAAGGTCGCCGCGTTGGACGCCGGCGCCGACGACTACGTCACCAAGCCGTTCAGCATGGACGAGCTCCTCGCCCGGCTGCGGGCCGCCGTGCGACGCACCGAGGACCTGCGGCTCGCCTCCGGGACGACGCTCGTCGAGACGGGGGACTTCACCATCGACCTGCCGGCCAGGAAAGTGCACCGGTCCGGTCGCGACGTACGCCTCACGCCCACCGAATGGCACCTGCTGGAGATCCTGGTCACCAGCCCCGGCCGGCTGATCACGCAGAAACACCTGCTCCAGGAGGTCTGGGGTGCCTCCCAGAACAACAAGACGAACTACCTGCGGGTGTACATGGCTCAGCTGCGGCGCAAGCTGGAGGCGGATCCCGCCCACCCCCGCTTTCTGATCACCGAACCCGGCATGGGCTACCGCTTCGAAGGGTGAACATGGCACGCGGCAAGCTCCGCATCTATCTCGGCGCGGCTCCCGGCGTCGGCAAGACATACGCCATGCTGTCCGAGGCACACCGCCGCGTGGAGCGGGGCACCGACTGTGTGGTCGGCTTCGTGGAACACCACCGCCGCCCGCGCACCGAGGTGATGTTGCACGGGCTGGAGGAGATCCCGCGTCGGGAGATCGAGTACCGGGACTCGATGTTCACGGAGATGGACGTGGACGCGGTCCTCGCGCGCCGCCCCGACGTGGCGCTCGTCGACGAGCTCGCCCACACCAATGTCCCCGGCTCCCGCAACACCAAGCGCTGGCAGGACGTGGAGGAGCTGCTGGCGGCGGGAATCGACGTCGTCTCCACCGTCAACATCCAGCACCTGGAGTCCCTGGGGGACGTGGTCGAGTCGATCGCCGGGGTACGGCAGCGCGAGACCGTGCCCGACGAGGTCGTACGGCGTGCCGACGAGATCGAGCTGGTCGACATGTCCCCGCAGGCCCTGCGCCGCCGGATGGCGCACGGCAACATCTACAAGCCCGACAAGGTCGATGCGGCCCTTTCCAACTACTTCCGCCCCGGAAACCTCACTGCCCTGCGGGAGCTGGCGCTGCTGTGGGTGGCCGACCGGGTCGACGCCCATCTCACCGAGTACCGCAGCGAGCACCACGTCTCCACCATCTGGGGTTCGCGCGAGCGGATCGTCATCGGTCTGACCGGTGGTCCAGAGGGACGGACGCTGATACGTCGGGCCGCCCGGCTCGCGGAGAAGGGCGCCGGCGGTGAGGTGCTCGCTGTCCACATCTCCGGCAGCGACGGCCTCACCGCCGCCTCCCCGAAGGAACTCGCCGACCAGCGCACCCTCGTCGAAGACCTGGGCGGTACCTTCCATCACGTCGTCGGCGATGACGTCCCTGTGGCTCTGCTCGATTTCTCGCGCGGGGTCAACGCCACCCAGATCGTGCTCGGCGTCTCCCGCCGCAGGAGCTGGCAGTACGTCTTCGGGCCCGGCGTCGGCGCCACCGTCGCCCGGAATTCCGGCCCTGACCTGGACGTTCACCTGATCACCCACGACGAGGCCGGCAAGGGCCGCGGGCTCCCGGCCAACCGGGGTGCACGGCTGGGCCGTCCCCGCGTGATCTGGGGCTGGCTGGTCGGCCTCGGCGGCCCTGTGCTGCTGACCTGGCTGCTGAGCAGCGTGTCCCCGGACGTCGGACTCGCCAACGACATGCTTCTGTACCTGACACTGACAGTGGCGGCCGCCCTCCTCGGCGGACTCCTCCCCGCCCTGGCCTCGGCGGCGGCCGGCTCCCTGCTGCTCAACTGGTACTTCACCCCGCCCGTCCACACCTTCACGATCGCCGACCCGAAGAACATCGTCGCCATCGCGATCTTCGTCGGAGTGGCCGTGTCCGTCGCCTCCGTCGTCGACCTCGCCGCCCGCCGCACACACCAGGCGGCTCGTCTTCGCGCCGAGTCGGAGATCCTCTCCTTCCTGGCAGGCAACGTCCTGCGCGGCGAGACGAGCCTGGAGGAACTCCTCGAACGGGTCCGCGAGACCTTCGGCATGCAGTCCGTGGCACTGCTGGAACGCGAGAGCGACGTACTGCCCTGGACCTGCGCCGCAAGCGTGGGCACACACCCCTGCACGGTCCCCGACGACGCGGACGTCGACGTACCGGTCGGCGACCACATGGCGCTCGCGTTGACGGGACGGGTGCTACCGGCCGAGGACCGCCGGGTGCTCGCGGCCTTCGCCGCACAGGCCGTCGTGGTCCTGGACCGCCGGCGTCTCCAGGAGGAGGCCGACCAATCCCGCGCGCTCGCCGAGGGCAACCGCATCCGTACGGCGCTTCTGGCCGCGGTATCGCATGACCTGCGCACTCCGCTGGCCGGCATCAAGGCCGCGGTGACCTCCCTGCGCTCCGACGACGTCGAGTGGTCGGACGAGGACCGGGCGGAACTCCTCCAGGCCATCGAGGAGGGCGCAGACCGCCTCGACCACCTCGTCGGCAACCTCCTCGACATGTCCCGCCTCCAGACCGGCACCGTCACGCCGATCATCCACGAGACCGACCTCGACGAGGTGATCCCGATGGCGCTCGGCGGCGTCCCCGAGGACAGCGTCGACCTCGACGTCCCCGAGACCCTGCCGATGGTCGACGTCGACCGTGGGCTGCTGGAGAGGGCCGTCGCCAACATCGTGGAGAACGCCGTTCAGTACGGGCCGCCGGGCGAGAAGGTCCTGGTGTCCGCCAGCGCCATCGCCGACCGCGTCGAGGTCAGGGTCGCCGACCGCGGCCCCGGCATCCCCGACGAGGCCAAGCACCGCATCTTCGAACCCTTCCAGCGCTACGGCGACTCCCCGCGCGGCGCCGGCGTCGGCCTCGGCCTCGCGGTCGCCCGCGGCTTCACCGAAGCGATGGGCGGCACGATCCACGCCGAGGACACACCAGGCGGGGGCCTCACCATGGTGCTGGCTGTACGGACGGCACCGCAGCGGCGGTCCGACCAGGCGGACCCGCGTACGCCGCGCACTTCAGCAGGGCCTTACTGATCGTTCCAGAATGCGGTAGCCGTCTCGAGCAGATGATGGCGCAGGCGAGTTGGAGGAGTGCCTGGTGGAGGTCGGCGCGTATCCCGAAGCGGATGCGCAGGCGCTTGAACTGGTGCAGCCTCGCAAAGGTTCTCCCTACCACCGTTTGTGGCGCGGACGGCCACGCCGGCCCCGGATGCGCAGAATCGCGTCCAGGAGCGGGATGAGCTGGGTGAGGTCGTGCCGGTTGCCGCCGGTCAGCGAGACGGCATGCGGGGTGCCGTGGCGGTCGACGGTCACATGGTGCTTGCTGCCGGGACGGCTGCGGTCGACCGGCGAAGGCCCGGTGTGCGCCCCCCTTGAGTGCCCTGACGTGCGAGCCGTCGATCGCGCAGTCGTCCATGTCCAGCAGGTCGGCATGTCGCAGCTCGACGAGCAGGGCCTCATGCAGGCGGGCCCATACCCCGGGCTCGGTCCAGTCCCGCAGCCGCCGCCAGCAGCTGACCCCGGAGGAGCCGAGCCGTCCGGACGGGACGTCTGCCCAGGACACGCCCTTGCGCAGGACATACACGATCCCGGCCAGCGCAGTACCGTCGTCGACCGGCTTCCGTCCGGGGAACCGGTGCCGCCGCGGCGGCCGGGTGGGAATCAGCGGGGCTATCAGCTCCCATAGGTCATCGGGTACAAGATCGCTGTTCACGCCGGAAGCGTGCCGGAACAAAGCGGTTGAGGCGGCCGGATTGGCCCGGCACACTCGCCCGATGAGCCGCAGCACGACCCCGGGCAGCTGGGACGGACCCTGGTACCGCGTCCACACAGCGCACTTCGAGGCCGCGTTCCTGCCGAGTGCCGACGAGGACTTGGAGTCCGTGGACAACGTCGACATGTTCGTGGACCTCAAGGACGGCTCCCGGTGGAGCGCGACCATCATCACCCTCGACCAGGTCGAGATCCTCATGAAGCGATGGGCTGCCAGTGGGGAAGCCCTCACAGGCCGCTACTTCTGGTGCGCGGACGGGCTCATCGTCCGCGATGCCGGCATCAGCAACATGACCCAGGTCCTCGCTGGTCTGATCCAGAACGGCGAGTTCACACAGATCCTTCAATGCCTCGACCACTGACAACTGCCCGCCCTGCCCGTCTCATTCTGAAACGATCAGTAAGCAACCATGACGGGCCATCACCCGGGGATCTCGAAAAGAACGCGGCTACGCAACGCCCCTGCACCAGGCAACCGGCAACCGGTCAGCCGGCCTTCAACAGCAGGTCGGTGAGTGCGTCCGGCACGGTGACCATGCAGTCATGGCCGCTTTGCAGCTCCCAGACCTGCGACGTAGCGCCGCCCGGCTGTACCGCCGGCACTGGGCGGCGCGTGACGTCCTCCGGTGCAATGCCGACACAGTGGATGTGCGTCCGGGAAATAGCCTCCATGGCCGGGTTGTCCAGTCGGACGGGCTGCAGGAAGCAGCGCACAGACTCGTCCGACAGCATGGTGCGCAGCCACGCCGTGTCCGCCGGTTCGGTCACCCCGAACAGCCCCATGGGCGCTGGCATTTCCGGCACGGGCGGGATGCGCCAGGGGGCGTCGGAGGCGGCGGCCGCATCGATCAGCCGCTGGGTCTTCTCCGGTATGACGTCCAGCGCGCTCTCACCGTCAGTCGGGACCATCGCGTCGACGTAGACCAGATGCGCGATCCGGTCCGGGACCTTGCTGGCCACGCCGGATATGACCATCCCGGCGTAACTGTGCCCGACCAGGACCACGTTGGTGAGGTCCCACTCGCCGAGGAGGGCTACGATGTCGCCGACGTGGGTGTCCAGGTCGACGTCCGGAGTGAGTAGGTGTTGCTTCTCGCCGTGGCCGGTCAGCGAAGGGGCGAACACCCGATGCCCGGCCCGGGTCAGCAAGGGAACCACGCGGTCCCAGACGCGCCCGCTGTGCCAAGCACCATGGACGAGAACATAGGTTTTCGTGTGTGACGTACTCATGTAGCAAGACGCTACTGAGCCGATAGGTACCTCCTGGTAACCTTTGGCCCATGCACGACCCAGCCGGAAGCGTCTTCCTCGCTGACTGCCCCGCCCGGCTCGCCATCGACATCATCTCCAACAAGTGGGCCGTCGTCGTCCTGTTCGCCCTCAGTCTCGGGCCTCGTCGGCACGGTGAACTCGTCGACCTCGTCGGCGGCGTCTCCCGCAAGGTACTCACCCAGACCCTGCGCAGACTTCAGAGCTACGGGCTGATCGAACGCCGTGCCTACGCCGAGGCACCCCCACGGGTCGAATACTGCCTCACCCAGCTCGGCCAAACGCTCACCGAACCCATCGCCGCCCTGACCGACTGGGCGAAGACGTACGGTGCCGCCGTCGCCAACTTCCAGGAAGCGGCGCAGCAGGACGACACCTCCGACACCTGACCCGTGACCGCCGCCGTCGATGGCCGGACGGGCACGGATCGCCGACTGTGTCTTCGACGGGCCGCACGATGCCCCGATCGACGTGCACGGCGCGTATCTCGTGGTGCCGAACGCGTGGCGGACGACAGGGTGACTGACGTTGGCCTTTCGGCACCCGGCGACGGCCGGTTTCGCCGCGTGTGCACCGCGACGTGGCCATCACCGACAACGTCTTCGGGGCGCTCACGCCCCGGTGGTCCGCGCCCGCTCGGTCGGCGGGCTGACGGTCACCGGGAACCACGTGACCGGCACTGGCGTGGGCGGGGGCGCCGTAGCTTCGGCTGTGACCGATCTCGTAGCAACCGAGGGCTGCTCAGACGTGGCCGTAGAAGGGACCACGGGTGTGCGTCGGTCATGAGCGGAGGTGAGGCGACGGTCGATGGGGACTTGGGCCTGCGGGCGCGGGCGCGGGCGTGGGTGCGCGGGGGCCGGCGCGTCAGTCGTCCCGGCCGGGGGCGTAGAGGGCGGCGGTCGCAGCGGACGTAAGGGCCAGGTGGCGGCGGAGCTCATCGGGGGTGAGAACCTCGACGTCGGCGCCGAAAGCGAGCAGGGGCTGGGCGGCCGGCACAGAGCGGAATCGCAACTCGACGCGCGTCCAGCCGGGGTCGTCCGCCCGGTCCGGTGGAACGGTTTGTGGTGCGACCCCGGGGGCTGCGAGGTCCGCGGCGTGGACACGCAGGAACATCGCCAGGACGTCAGTGCGGACCCGCACGGTGACGGCGAGCGGGGCGGGCAGGTCGTCGATGCCGCGGCGCAGCAGGTCCCAGACGTCGGTGAGTTCGGAGCCGGGGCGACGGCGGACCGGTTCGTCGAGCACGGCGGCGGAGTCGGCCCGGTCGGTGCGGAACAGCCGGGGCTCCCCGTCGCGGTCGGCGACGAGGTACCAGACGCCGGCTTTGTTGACCAGGCCGTACGGGTCGAGCGTGTAGGTGTGCACACGGTCGTCGCGGCCGTGGCGGTACCGCAGGCGGAGGCGGCGGTCCGTGAAGACGGCGTCCTGGAAGGCGGTGAGGTCGGGCGCGGTGTGGTCCGGCCCGGGGGCGCCGCGCCAGCGGACCGGGTCGATGAGGACGCGGCGGCTCGTGAGGTCGGCGTCGGGGCGGTGGGGTGCGGGCAGTGCGGCCATGACCTTGCGCAACGCGGAGCCAAGGGCCGCGCCGAGGCCGAGGTCGGCGTGGGCGGAGCCGGACAGCAGGACGAACAGCGCGCGGGACTCGTCGGCGGTCAGTCCGGTGACGTCGGTGCGGAACCCGGGCAGCAGCGCGATGCCGCCGTGCGGACCGCGCACGGTGTAGACCGGCACGCCGGAAGCCGACAGCGCCTCGACGTCCCGCATGATCGTGCGGACCGAGACCTCCAGCCGTTCCGCCAGTTCGGAGGACGGTAGCTGCCCGTGCGACTGCAGGAGCAGCAGGATGGAGAGCAGGCGTTCGGACCTCATGCGTCGGAATCTCCCTCACCTATATGACAGAGGATGTCATATACGCCGGGAAGGATCCGTCTCACCAGGCCGCGATCCGACGCGGTCGTGCCGCTCCTTCGGGCGGTCCGTCGGCCGTACCCGGGCAACCGGGTGCCCGGCGGTACCGCGGGGCGGTGTGACGAGGAAGGGAACCACCTGCCATGACCACCACCGGATCCGCTGTCGAGGTCGCCGAAACGTACGTGCGCGCCTGGCTCGGCGGCAACGTAGACAAGGCCATGGGCCTCATCGCCGACGACATCGTGTGCCAGGCCCCATCCGGCCTCGTCCAAGGCGCCGAGGCATACCGCCGGTTCCTGGCGCCGTTCGCCGGCATGGTCATCAGCGGTGAACTGCTCGGCGTCTACGGCGACGACAACAACGCGGCGATCGTGTACACCGTCGACGTGCCGTTCGCCAAGGACTTTCACGGGGCCGAGTACCTGACCGTCGAGGACGGCCGCATCACCCGCGCCATCAGCGTCTTCGACCGCGCGGCGAGCATGCAGGCCGGCGGCCAGGCCTGACCGGCCCCCGTCGTAGGCCGCGGTGCCGACCGGCAGCGCGGCCTACGGGCTTTCGCTCCACCGGGCGCCCTCGCCGACCAGTCCGGTCACGCTCCAGATGCGGGCGGAGAACCGCGACCCGTCGAGGGCTCGGCGAGCGCCTGCCGGCTCGCCACCAGGCGGCCATGGCTCATCGCGCTCGACGTCGGCCTCCCGCTGCCCGGCAATCGCAATGACTGCCGAGGGCCCAGGTCGACAGAACGGTGCCCATGGAGGCGATCGGCGAACAGAGTGAGGAGCTTTTCACCGCCTTGGCCCTGCTCCTCGGCGAGGCCTCGCTCAGCCGACTCGCCGCGCCAGTCCCCGATGCGCCGTCACGGCGGGCCGCGCTCCTGGTCTCTGCCCGCCGCCCTCGTCGGCTGCGCCGCTGCGCTGGGTCTGACCGCGCTGGTGACCGGCGACGGCTCACTGGGGGCTGTGATCGACACCCGACCCGGCGTGCTGTCGCTGATCGAGGTGGCTGGCTTCGCCCTGGCGGCCGTGGCCGTCGTCGTACACCGGCGGGCGTGGGCCGTCGTCCCGTTGGCCGCGGTGGTCCTGGCGGAGGCGCTGCGCGCGCGTGGCCCGCGGCCGCCTCTTGCCCGCGCCGCCGGTCACGAAGGCCCGTCTCGCCGACCGTAGTGCGCGCCGCGTGGCCCCCGGTACGCACTTTCTCGCGGTGCCGTACGAGCGTGGGGGAGTCGGTCGGGTTCAGGGCCGCGGCTGAACGGATCACCGCTTCCGAGGTGTCGGACCAGCGGCGCACGGGCTGGATCACGCCGTGCGTCGCTGTCGTTCCGTTCACCCGGTCCCGGCGACTTGTGTCCGGCGCCCGCTAGCGATGGATCAGCCGAGCCAGCGAGAGACTGTCGATGTTGGCGACACCCGGAGCGGTACCGAGGGCCTTGATGTACACGTCGTGCGTTCCGCTCGTGGACGACATCCTGGATGTCTGATCCAGGTAGGTGTCCCAGCCGCCGGTGTTCTCCACGGTGACGGTGCCGATGAGCGGGCCGGTGGCGGAGTCGATCCGGACCTCGAAACTACCTCCCGCGTACGGCCGTTCACTGCCGATGTTCGCGATGAGGAGGTCACGGCCGCTGCCGAAGTCGACGTTGTCGTATCGGGTCCAGTCGCCGCCGTCGAAGCTGCCGAGGACGGTGCCCGTGCCGGCGGCGTGGGTGGTCACTCCGCTTGCGTCGGCGTACGACTCCGCCTGCACGGTTGTCGTTTCGGCGGCGATGCCCGCGCGCCAGACCGGCGCACCGTACTGGTAGGCACCCGCGCTGGGCTGCGGATCCGTGTATCCGTCGGTGGCCGGGGGCCGTACCAGGCCGTAGCTGCGGGCCGGTGAGGCGGAGGTGAGGGTGAAGTCGTGGGCCGCGGGATCGGTGAACTGCGGGCCGGCCGACTGAGGCAGGTTGTTCGTGGACGACACGCCCTCCATGGTGTCGGCGTCCCCGATGTTGTTGGCCACCTCGGTGTCCGAGTACGTGCCGCCGAAGAGGCTGACGGACTTGCGGTCGGTGCCGCTGGTGTTGTTCAGAATACGGTTGCCGGTCGTGGTGCCCCCGTTGGGGTTGATCAGCACGACGCCGTAGGTGGTGCGGTTCCATGCGACGTTGTCGTACACGGTGCTGTTGTACGTCGACAGGTCGAGGTAGACGCCGGGCGCCGGGGCACTGGCCGCGAAGAGGGCGGCGTCGTGCAGGTGGTTGTGGTGGATGGTCGTCCCGGCGAGATTCACCTGGCAGCAGATGTAGATCGCGCCGACGTCGACGACCAGGTTTCCGTAGTCGGAGAGGTCGTTGTAGGCGATCTCGTGGTCGGAGGCCGTGGTGCCGGCGACCTTGTTGTCGATGTTGATGTTGCTTCGGCCGCTGTTGATCACGGTGTTGTGCGTGATGGTCTGGTCGAGTCCGAGCACGTTGATTCCGGCTGCGTAGCTGCCCCGGTAGTCGACCCGGGTGATGAGGTTGTTCGTCACCACGTTGCCGGAGCCGGAGAGCACGACCCCGTTGCCGGCGCTGTAGTCGATCCGGCTGTTGCGCAGTGTGTTCGCCGTACCGCCCAGGAGGATGCCGCTGGTCGTCTCCCCCGCCGTCAGCACGTCGCACGGGTCGGCCGGTGTGACCTTGCCGGGGTCGGCCTTCAGGTCCATGTAGTGGGAGACGTATGTGGCCTCGATGCCGTCCAGGACATTGTGGGTCGATGTCGAGGAGGTCCGGACGGTCGCTGCCCTGACACCGATGCCGACCACGGAGACGTAGGAACGTCCCGACAGGTCGACGGCGACGTCGCGCTGCTTGGCCTCGACGGTGTGTGTGGCCGGGCTGGCGCCGTCCGGGGTCCATATGTAGAGGCGGTGCGCGCCCTGGTCGTAGAACCACTGGCCGGAGTGGCTGAACGCCTGGAGCTTGCCGGTGAGGGAGTACAGGTTCTGCTGGTTGGGGCTGAGGCTGACGCAGGCGGTGGACAGACCCGTCGCGGTCACGGAGCCAGCACGCGAACCGGTGACCGTGCCGGTCTGGCTGACGAACCAGTTGTGCGAAGTCAGCCGGGCTCCCTTCCAGTACCCGTCGGGCTGGGTCAGGGCGTCGTCGTACAGGCTGTCGGCGGTGCCTGCGTCGGCGGAGTTGTACTCGGGCCTGGTCGGGTCGGTGCCGGGGTAGGGCCACTGCGCCTCGCCGAGCATGGTGCCGTCGAGGAAGAGCTGGTTGCCGGGCAGTGAGAGGTCGACGTCGGTCCGGTAGATCTTGCCGGCGGCCGCTGCCATGGCGAAGTCCGAGCCGGTCAGCGTCGGGTCTGCCTGCTGGAGCTGGGTCACGTCGGAAGCAGTGACGGGGGTCCAGCCGGTGACCGGGTCACTGCCGTCGACGACGACCTTCGCGCCGGGCGCGGCGCGGTAGGTGATCCGGGCGGAGGCGGTACCGCTCCGGGCGGGCCTGATGGTCTCCCGGTAGGTGCCGGAAGCAATCTCACACGTGTCGCCGGGCAGGGCGGCGGAGGCGCATTCCTGCACGGTGCGGAAGGGACGGTGGGCGGTGCCGGGGTTCCGGTCGGATCCGGTACTGCTCACGTAGCGGGTGGTGTGGGCGGCTGCCTGTGCGGTCGCCGGGAGAGCGGTGGCCAGTGCGGTCAGCACGGTCGCTGCCGTGGTGCCGATGGCCAGTACGCGATGTCTCCATTGCATGCTCTATCCCATCGCCTATCGATAATCGCGAGTCGGCGGTCAATATAGGGCTCCGGTGCGGGATCGCGTAAGACATGAGCCAAGTGGTGTGCGGCGCGGGCGTGGTGGCCGCGGCGGACGGCAGGACCGTAGGGCCGGGGGATGGGCAGGCTGCGTCTTCCGCGCGCGGAAGGTCGGCCCACGACGGAAGCGCAGGCGAGGTCGTCCGAGCTGTTCAGGGGGTGTGACCTGCCGGGTTGTTCACACGGCTGCTCGCCTCCGCTTCACGCGGCACCTCGCGAAAGGGCCGGGGCGGGAGGTCAGGGGAGGGGAGGGGAGCAGGGACGGCTTCCCGAGCAGAGGGTGTCCGCCGGCGTTCAGCCGTGAGTAAGGATGCCGTCGTCCCCGCGGGCGTGTGCCGCGAACGCGGCGGCGGCGCGATCGGCGTCGGCTGACTCCAGGATTTCCAGCAGTACGCCGTGGTGATCCGCCATCTGTGCCCAGTCACCGGTGAACAGTGGGTCGGAGACCACACGCAGGGCACGGAGGCTGGGCTCCATCAGGCGCCAGATCCGCGTGAGGAACGGGTTGCCGCTGGCTTCGCACAGGGTCCTGTGAAAGCCGATGTCAGCGTCTCTGAACTGTCCGATGTCGCCCGCGGCGGCGGCTTCCCGCATGGCCCGCACCTGGGAGCTCAGGTCCTCCATGGCTGCGGCGGTGTGGCGCTCGGCGACCGCGCGGGCCGCGAACTCCTCGATGATGACCCGTACGGCCCGCGCGGCGTCCGCGTCCTGCGAGGACACGTCGGCGACGAAGCTGCCGCGCCGGGAGACGTGATCGGCCAGGCCCTCGTGGACGAGCCGCTTCACTGCTTCCCGAACCGGAGCCTGGCTCACCCCCAGGTCGCGGGCGATCTCGGCTTCGACGAGCCGGTCCCCGGCCTTGAGGTCTCCGTTGATGATCAGCCCCCTGACCCGGGTGTACACCTGGTCGGACAGCAGCACCCGCGTCAACGGTTCACCGACGCCCGCCATGGCAGCCCCCTTGGGTCTCGGAACGTTTTCGCATCTTATCGATGATCGTGCGTCTGCAGTGCGGCTCTTGACAACCGCTGAACGAGGAGGTTCATCATATCGCCTATCGATAGACGATAATCGATAGGAGAGCGAACATGGGCCGAAGAAGATCCATCAACGCTGCGGTCGGCATCCTGCTGGGCCTGAGCCTGACGACGGCCTGCGGGGGCGGGGGATTCGAAGGGGACTCGGCCGGCGACCCGGACTCGGGGGCCACCGGCACCGTGCGGATGCTGGTGAACATCACGCCGAACCTGACCAGGGCCTACTGGCGAGAGCTGGTGGCTCCCTTTGAGAAGGCCAATCCGGGTATCGAGGTCCAGATCGACTCCCCAACGGCCGCCGACGGTTCCGTGGACAGCACGCTCCAGCAACTGCTGGCGGCCGGGAACGCTCCCGACGTCGTGGAGGGATCCCACAGCGACAAGGTGGTTCCCTACCTGCGGGACCTGTCGAAGCTGAAGTGGGCCGCGGACGCACCCATGGCGGACGCGCAGCGTCTGGACGGCCACCTGTACGACGTCGCGATCGGACAGCAGGTGCAGTCGCTCGTCTTCTACAACAAGGAGGCGTTCACCAAGGCAGGCATCACCGCACCGCCCACCACCATGCGGGAACTGACCGCGGCGATGAAAAAGCTCAAGGCCTCCGGCTATCTGCCCCTGCAGACAGCCGGCGAGTGGGTCACCCAGGCCCAGGTGATGATGCTCTTCGCGCCGACGGTGACCACGCCCGATCCGGAGTGGTTCAAGCAGGCCGCACGAGGCGACCGCTCCCTGAGCACCGACCTGGGACCGTCCATGGACCTGTACAAGTCGTGGCTGGACAAGGGCTACCTCGACAAGCAGGCCCTGGGCACCAAGTACGCCGAAGCGGAGACCGACTTCCTCTCGGGCAAGGCAGCGATGTACCCCATGGGCTGCTGGTTCGTGGCCGCGGAGGCGCAGGCGAAGAAGGACTTCAAAGTGGGCGTGTTCCCCGCGCCCCAGATGAACGACTCCGCCACGCCGCGACTGTCCGTGACCCCGGGAGCGAACTACCGCATCTTCAAGGCGAGCGACCGCCAGAAAGCCTCGGAGAAACTCGTCCAGTTTCTGACCACCGATCACGCCGCCGTGGCCAGCCAGCTCAAGCAGGACTCCTCGTTCCGCACGGGCTACCCCTATGAGCTCTCCCCGCTGGCCGACGAGGTGCAAAAGCTCCTCGACGACTCCGCCGGCCACCAGGCCATCGTCGGCAGCGGCGCCTACCAGATGCCCGCCGGGTTCGAGGCCGAGCAGAACAAGCAGGTGCAGGGCCTGTACACGGGCGGCGACGCGGCCACGGGGCTGAAGAACGTGGACACCTGGCTGAAGGCGCACACGAGATGAGCCTCTCCACCACCGCCCGGCCACTGCGGGCCCTGCGGGACCTGTTCGCGACCGCCCGAGGACGGGACCGTCTGACGGGGCTGGTCATGACCGTCCCGGCGGTCGTGCTCTTCACGGTCATGATGATCGTGCCGTTGGTGCTGTCGGGCTATCTCAGCCTGACCGACTGGGACGGCTACACGGCCCATCCCGCGATGGTCGGCCTGGATCACTACCGCAGCCTGCTCCACGACCCGGAGGTGCGCCAGGCGGCCTGGATCACCGGCGTCCTGGCGGTCGTCGGCACGCTCGCCGTCAACGCCGTGGGCCTCGCCCTCGCGCTCGCCATCTCCGCCCCGAGCCGCACGAACACCCTGCTGCGCACCGTGTTCTTCTACCCGTACGTCATCAGCGCGCTGATCATCGGCTTCCTCTGGTCAGCCCTGCTGTCGACGAACGGGGCCGTCAACACCGCGCTGCGCGCGGCCGGCCATGCCGGCCTGCCCTTCCTCTCCCAGCCCGGATGGGCACTGGCGAGCCTGATCGGCGTCGTGGTCTGGTCGGGGTTCGGGTTCACCCTGGTGCTCTACATCGCCGGTCTGCACACCGTCCCCGCCTCCCTGCTGGAGGCCGCCCGGATCGACGGCGCCGGCCGGGGCAGGATCCTGCGCAGCGTGACCCTCCCGATGATCGCGCCGGTGGTCACCGTCAACGTCGTGCTGACCCTGGTGACCCTGCTGCGCTCCTACGACCTGGTGCTCTCGCTGACGGGAGGTGGCCCGGCGGGCAGCACCGAGACCGCCGCCTACCTGATCCTGGCCCAGTCCTTCCAGAACAACGCCCTGGGGTACGGCTCCGCCCAGTCGATGGTGCTGACGGTGGTGACCGGCATCGCCGCGCTGGCGATCACGTTCCTGCGGCGCCGCGCCGACGAAAGAGCGGGTGCGTGACCATGGCCGCCGAACCCACCACCGGACCGCCCCCGCCCTCCCGCCACCTGGCGCCCGTCATCGTCCCGCCCGCCGACCCGCCACGGCCGACGCCCCCCTCCGGGCCCGGACACCGCCGGCACCACACCCTGTCGAAGGCGTCGTTCTGGCAGATGCCCCTGCTCTTGCTGGCCGCCTCCTTCATGGTGATCCCGCTGTGGCTGCTGGTGGTCAACGCCTTCAAGTCCGAACAGGACATCCGCGACGCCCCGTTCGGCCTGCCACTGGGCCGCCTGACCCTGGCGCCCCTGCGCGCCGCGCTCACCGATCCGGACTTCGACGTCGTGCGGGCCTACGCCATCACGCTGCTCTTCGTCCTGCTCGTCAACGTCCTGTCGCTGGTGGTCTCCGCCCCCGTGTCATTCGTGATCGCCCGCGGCACGACCTGGTGGCACACCGCGCTGCTGCTGCTGTTCGTGGCGGGGACGTTCGTACCGAGCCAGGTGCTGCTCATCCCGGTGGTCTACGTCCTGAAGTACCTGGGGCTGATGGGAACCGTCACCGGGTTCGTGCTCTTCGAGACCGCCCTGACGCTCCCGGTGTCGGTGTTCCTGTACAGCGCCTACATCCGGACCGTCCCCAGGGAACTGGACCAGGCCGCCGCCGTGGACGGCTTGGGCAGGCTGCGCACCTTCCAGTTGGTCGTGCTGCCGCTGATGCGGCCGATCGTGGCGACGGCGGTGATTCTGCACAGCCTCAGCGTGTGGAACGACTTCGCCAACCCGCAGATCATCCTGGGGCCCGGAAGCGGCCTCTACACCGTCACCACCGGCGTCTACGCGGCGGTCGGCAAGTACTCGACGCACTACGAGGTGGTCTTCCCCAACCTGCTCCTGGCCGTGGCTCCCGCACTCGCCTTCTTCGCGATCATGCAACGGCACATCATCGGCGGCCTCACCTCCGGCGCACTGAAGGGCTGACATGACCGCACACGACGGCGCCGCCCCGGCCTCCTCGGCGCCACTCGAGATCACCGCCTCCGTACCGACCGGACCGCCTCCCGCCTGGGCCGTGCTCCAGCGCCGCCTCTTCGACGAACTCGACGCCGCGTGGCGGCTGTTCAGTGACCGCTACACCGAGCCCGACGGACGGCTGCGCTTCTCCGGCACCCTCGTCGACCGGGACGGCGCGGACGACTTCTACGAAGCGTTCTTCAACTGGCCCGCCCTGTACCGCCTTGGCGGCGCCGACGACCTGCTGCCCGCGGCCAAGCGCCACTGGGAAGGAGTGACGCGGCAGCTCACCGAACTGGGCCTGTACCGGAACGAGTTCGAGCGGGGATACGACTGGTTCCACCAGGGTGAGGCGTTGCTGATGTTCTACGGCATCTGCGCTGCGGACCCCTCCGACCAGCGCTTCAGGGAGCGGGCCGTCCGCTTCGCCGAGCAGTACCTCCCCGGAAGCGACACCGGCAATTACGACGCCCGTATTCGCGCCCTGCGCGCTCCGCACAACGGCTCCGACGGCCCGCGGCCCGGACTCGGACCCCAGTGGGACGACAGGTTCGGTCATGAGCAGAAGGCCATGCGGCCCTACGGTCTGCCCCTGCGTGACGTGCCCGGCGTCCGTACCTGGGACGACCTGGCCGACGAGGGCAACGCCGCCCGGATGGGCCGACACATGCGCGAGCGGCTGGGCCGTGGGGACACCGCGGTCAACCTCGCGGCCGCCGCCCTCGTCGTCAACGCCTGGCTCTACGACCACGACCCGCGCCTGGCGGCCTGGGTGCTGGATTACGTCGACGCCTGGCGCGCGAGGGCGGAGGCACTGGGCGCCATGCCCGACAACGTCGGCCTGTCCGGCCAGGTCGGTGAGTACCACGACGGCCGGTGGTACGGCGGTCACTACGGCTGGACCTGGCCGCACGGTGTTCACTCGGTCGGCGCGGCCGCGCTGGTGGGGGCCATAAGCGCCGCCATGGTGGACGGCGGCGCGGACCGGCTGGACCTTGCACGGCGGCCTCTGGACCAGGTGTGGGAACAGCGCCGCACCGGCATGCCGTTCGACACCCACGCCACCCGCCGTCCCGGCTGGGCCCACGCAGTCGGCCTGGGTGACGGGCGGTCAGTCAACGCGCTGCCCACCCGCCTGGGCCCGGACGGATGGTTCGACCATCAGCCCGCGCAAGTCGCCTACTGGACCTGGCTGTGGTGGTTCGGCATGCAGGATCAGGACCGCCAACGCCTGCAGGCGGTTCGCGCCCACTCCGGTTACGAGTGGAGCACCGTACACGCCTTCCGTGACAAGGAAGAGGCCGGACACGAACCTCCGTGGCTGGTCTACCTCGACGGCGACAACCCCGACTATCCCGAGCAGGCACTGCGTATGGCCCTGGCACAGGTGTCGCACCGGACAGCCCTCATCGCGGCCGACCCGGCCGGGTCGGACGACCAGGACCTCCACCGGTGGCAGCGCGTGAACCCGGTGGTCACCGAGGTGCTCACCCAGCTCACCACCGGGGCACCGCAGACCCTCTACAACGGCGGACTGCCCCTCAGCCGGATCCGCTACGACGATCTGGACGCCGTGCGCCCCGGACTGCCTCCCGACGTCGCGGCCCTCGTCGAACACCTCGACGCCGAAAGCACCACCGTGCACCTGGTCAACGTCAGCGCGGTGCACACGCGCCGACTGCGGCTGCTGGCGGGCGGTTTCGGCGAGCACCTGATCACTTCGGCGCGCTGGAACCGCGGGGACGGCCGGTACCCGGGCGACCCCCACGACTACCACCTGCCGGTCGGCGAGGAGAGCAGCGACTCGGCCCCGGTGCACGACAACAGCCTCCACATCACCCTGCCCCCCGGGCGCCGCATCCGACTGCGCCTGGACATGCAGCTCCACGCCCGCCCCTTCACGCATCACCCCTCACCCACGACCTTCCGGAGATCTTGATGGCAGCGACCCTTCCGCACTCCGCCGGCCCCGACGCCGATTCCGATACGGGCCCCGACGCTCCCCCCGTGTGGGACCTTCCGGTGCGCGGCGAGCCGTGGGAGCGACCCGACGACGCACTGGTGCAGCGTCTGAACCGGGTGAGCTCGGCCACCGCCTGCGCCAAGATGCACGAACTGGGCATCCGGCGCACGTACATGGCCGGGCCGACCACGCTGCAGCCGGGCAACAAGATCACGGGCCCGGCCCGCACCCTGCAGTTCATGCCGCAGCGCGAGGACGTGGCCAGCGGACTGGCGCAGGAGTACGTCGAGCGCAGCACCGCACTGTGGGCGGTGCTGGAGGCGGTCCAGCCGGGCGACGTCCTCGTGGTGCAGGCCTACGGCAGTGCCTTCACCGGATGCCTCGGCGACATGCTGGTGCGCTATTTCAAGCGCCGCGGCGGCGCCGGCATCGTCGTCGACGGACGGATCCGGGACGCGCCCCGGGTGCGGCAGCTGGGCGTGCCCATCTGGTGCACGGGCAGCACTCCGCACTACGCCTCGCAGTCCGAACTGTTCCCCTGGGCATACGACGTGCCCGTGGCAGCGGGAGGCGTGCTCACCCTCCCGGGCGACCTGGTCGTGGCGGACGACGACGGCGCCGTGGTGGTCCCGGTGTCGAAGGCCCAGCAGGTCATCGACAGTGCCTTCGACCACGAGCAGTGGGAGGAGTTCAGCCGCACACGGATAGACGAGGGAGCGCGGCTGTCGGACTACTACCCCCTGACCCCGGACAGCAGGGAGGAGTTCGAGCAATGGCGCACGGCACGGGAGAACTGAGGGCCGGCCAGGAACCGACCGAACGGGAGCACGGCGGCTCGGGCCGGCCCGCCCTGCCCCCGTTCGGACTCGGCTGTGCCCCCATCGGAAACCTCTACGGCTCCGTGGATTCGGACACCGCGACGGCCACCGTCCACACCAGTGTCGAACTCGGTGCGACGCTGCTGGACACGGCACCGCTGTACGGCGCCGGCCTGTCCGAGCAGCGAGTCGGTCAGGCACTGACCACCGTGGACCGGGCGCGGGTACAGCTCTCGACGAAGGTCGGCTGGCTGATCGGTGCGGGCACGGCGCCGCGGCCTGCCTTTGGGCACGACGACGTACTGCGCAGTCTTGAGGGCAGCATGAAGCGACTTGGCGTCGACCGCTTCGACGTGGTCCACGTCCACGACGCGGAGGAGCACCTGGACGAGGCGGTGCAACACGCGGTGCCGGCCCTGCTGCGGCTGCGCGACGAGGGTGTCGTGGGCGCCGTCGGAGCCGGGATGAACCACAGCGCGCCGCTCGCCGAACTGGTACGGCGCGCTGACCTCGACGTCGTGCTGGTAGCCGGCCGGTACACCTTGCTCGAGCAGCCGGCGCTCGGCGACCTGCTGCCCCTGTGCGCCGCGCGAGGTGTCGGGGTCATCGCCGGCGGTGTGTACAACTCGGGCCTGCTCGCCGACCCCCGTCCGGGCGCGCCGTACAACTACCGACCCGTCCCGGACGCGCTGCTGCGCCGGGCGCTGGCCCTCCGGGAGGTGTGCGCCCGGTACGACGTGCCGCTCAGGGCCGCGGCGCAGCAGTTCCCCCTCGGGCACCCGGCCGTCGTCTCGGTCGTCGTGGGTGCCGTCTCACCCGCGGAGGTGGCGGACAACCTGGAACTGGCCCGCCATCCGATTCCGGCCGAGATGTGGGCGCAGATGCGCGAGGCGGGACTGCTGGACCCGGCCGCGCCGGTCCCCTGAGCGCGGTCCGTCCACCGGACAGGAGCCGTGCCCCGGCGGGCACGGCGTACGGCAGCAACCGGAAAGCCACCCAAGGAAGGTGCCGCACATGACATCGACTCGCTCCGCAGGTCATGACGGGGTTACGTTCGGCGGACTCACCGCTCTGATCACCGGCGGCGCCTCGGGCATAGGCCTTGCCACCGCCCGGCTCCTGACCACCGAAGGGGCACGTGTGGCCGTACTCGACCTGGCCGAGCAGGCTCCTGGGCCGTTCGCCGCCCACCTGCACGCCGACCTTCGCGACGACGCCGCGGTCGTGGCCGCCGTCCACGAGGCGGTCTCCGTGCTGGGCGGGCTCGACGTCCTGGTCAACAACGCGGGCATCGGTGCACAGGGGAAGGTCGAGGACAACTCCGACGAGGAGTGGCACCGGGTACTGGACACCAATGTCGTCGGCATGGTGCGGGTGACCCGGGCCGCCCTGCCGGCCCTGCGTGCCTCGGCACACGCGGCGGTCGTCAACGTGGGCTCCATCGCCGCCACGGCCGGGCTGCCGCAGCGGGTCCTGTACTCGGCCGGGAAAGGAGCGGTGGTGGCGATGACCCGGGCCATGGCCGCCGATCTGCTGCCGGACGGCATCCGGGTCAACGCAGTCAACCCCGGCACCGCGGACACCCCGTGGATCGGCCGACTTCTTGAGCGGGCCGCCGACCCGGCGGCCGAATACGCGATGCTGGCGGCTCGACAGCCGCACGGCCGTCTGGTCACCGCCGACGAAATCGCCGCCGCGATCGCGTACCTGGCTTCTCCCGCCGCCGCGTCCACCACCGGATCGTGCCTGGCCGTGGACGGCGGAATGGACAGCCTGCGGCTCCGGAGGGAGGAATGAGCGCCCCGGAAAGGCACCCTGCACCGATGCTGCCCCCGGCCACCGAGCCCGACCCCTCCCCAACACCGGGAGACCCGCCCGTCCCTCGCATCGACGCCCACCACCACGTGTGGGACCTCGACACGCGCGACCAGCCCTGGACCCATGGCCTCGCCGCGCTCAACCGCACTTTCACAGTTGACGACCTGCGCCCGGCCCTGAACCGGAACGCGATCGACGCCACCGTCGTCGTGCAGACGTCACCGACCGAGCAGGAGACGGCGGAACTACTCGCCCTGGCTGCTGAGGACCCGCACGTGAAAGCGGTCGTCGGCTGGACCGATCTCACCGACGCCGCCGTCGTGGAACGCCTTGCCTCACTCCGGGAAGGGTCGGCCGGGTCGGCCCTCGTCGGCATCCGGCACGCGATACAGAGCGAGACCGATCCCGGCTGGCTGTCGCGGCCGGACGTCCGCCGCGGCCTGCGGGCGGTGGCCGCTGCAGGGCTCGTCTACGAACTGCTCGTGCGTCCGGACCAACTACCCGACGCCGTGCACGCCGTTCGCACACTGCCCGAAGTCCGCTTCGTACTGGACCACGCGGGAAATCCCGTGATCGACGCGGACGGCCTGTCCGCCTGGACAGCGCTCATGTCCGAGTTGGCCGCCTCGCCCAATGTCGCTGTCAAGCTGTCCGGCCTGGTCACCCGCACCACCCCACCCGCTTTGCACACCTTGCGCCCCTGCACGGAGGTTCTGCTGTCGGTTCTGGGACCGCATCGCCTCATGTACGGTTCGGACTGGCCGGTGTGTCTCCTCGCGGCTCCCTACGACGAGGTGATCACCCTCACCGAGGCACTCGTCCAGGATCTGAGCGCCCATGAGCACGACGCGGTCTTTGGCGCCACAGCTAGCCGCTGGTACGGGATCTGCGGATGAACGCCCAGCGCATCCGAGCAGCACCGGTCCCGTCCGACCCCACGCCGCGCTGGTCGGGGCGGCAGGCCCTCGCGTCCACCGTTCGGCCGGAGAACACGAGAAGCCTCCGCAATCGAGCGAGCCGCTCGTGCTGGTGCGCCCTACAGGAGCTGGGAGACCCGGTAACCGATCCCGCCCTCGATCAGATAGCCCGTGGTCACGCAGACCACGCCGTTGCACCACGCGTAGCGCCCGGAGCCGGTCGTGCCCCGAGGCTCGAAGGGGCGTGGGGCACGGACCCGGGGAGCGAGGTGCCGGACGGTCTTCAGGTCTTCAGGGCGTCCGTCGGCCTGGACACGTGCGGGCCGCCAGGGCGACGTCGCGCGGAGCCGGGCGGTTCACCCGCACGACCTTGGCCTGCTCGTCGCCTCCCTGACGACGTGCAGATCCGACCCCGGCGCCGAGGAGCATGCACAGGGCGAGGCGCTGGAGAGACTGGTCGTTGCCCACGAGCGCAGAGGCCATGTCTGTCTTCTTTCTGGTCATGCCCGGTGCCGTCCTGCGCTACCGGAGGACGGCAGGACGTTCGGACCACCATGGCGCAGGCGCGTCCACCACCGATCCAGAGGCGGATTCTCTGGGGTCATCGTTCAGGTGGCAGAGCGCTCGGCGACCGGTCGACGGCGCAGACTCACGGCTGACAATGCCGACGGCGTGTAAGCCAGGTCGTAAGGGACAGGGTCCGTGCCGGGCGGGGCGATCTCGTTGATCCGGTTGAGGACGTCGTCATCCAGGGGCACGTCGGCACCGGTAGGGGGTCGTCGAGCTGTTCTGGTGCGCGGCCCGATGATCGTTGAGGTGACGCCTGGGTGGGCGATGGCAAACGCCTTCGCAAGGTGGGTCATGGACAGGCCGGCTGTCTCGGTGACCGGGATGAGCTGTTCGACGACCTCGAACTCGAAGTGCCGGTGTCGGTTCCGTCTCGTGCCCAACTGGTGACACTCAGGAGCAGCCACTCCAGTGGGACACTGCCCAGCTCCACATGCGCACGCACGTCGCACTGCTCCTGCTGACGCGCGGCCTGACAGGCGAAGGCACCGTCGCGCTGCGCCTCGCGCCTACTCGTTGCCCAGCACGTCCTGTTCCGGGATGAGACCGACGTTCTTTAGCCAGTTCCACGGCTCGCCTGGGGGCCTGCTGTCTCTGCGGAACAGTCTTCGATAAGAGAGATGGCTCTGCTCTGCTAGCGTTTGCGGCGCCGAGTGAATTTTAGGCAGATACCCACAGCGCAAACAGTGAGGCTGGCGACACCGAACGAGATCTTTAGATAGCTAATTGGATGAGGGCCGATGGTGAAATGATCTCTCATGCTTTCATAGCTTTCAGTTCCCCCTCCGGTATCGCATAGGTCTCCAGGGTACATCTCCTCGGCGCCGCAGTACACCCTCTTATCAGTAGAAGGTAGCCCGACTCCAACGAGCCAAACACCTGCAAAAAGCAGGAGTGTAATTACCCAACCTCGCGTCAGGAATGCAAAGAATCCGCCCGTGTCCACCTTTGGGTCATCTCCCATGCTGCAAATGTAGTCCGGTTTACGGAGGTGCGAAGGAGGGCGCTGGAAGATACCCCTTTCCTTCGCATTTTGGCGAGGTGTACGTCTATAGAAATCCCTAGATTGCGCTGATCTTCATCGTGGCAGTCCTGCCTGGCGGGAGCACCGAACTTTGTGGAGCGTTTGCCCTGCTCACGGAGCCATTTTTACCCTTGACTTGAGCAGGTCAGGTTGAGGGGGCAGGCGGACCTGGTCGGCGAGCATCCGGCGGCTGTCGTCGGCGGACAGCCACACGTGCGCCTGCAATTCGACACGCACGTCGCGCTGCTTCTTCTGCCACGCGGCGTGACGGGCGAGGGCAACATCGCGCACGATGTTCCGCTCCCGCCCCGACTCGCTGCCCCGCACGTCCTGCTCCGGGGCGTAGACCGGCCAGCACTCCTGCGCCATCAGCGTGGCGACGCGACGCCATCGGGCGCCCGGCGGCCCGTTTTCGATCTTGCTCCGGGAAAGGGCCGTGTATGAGAACTCGGGGGGAGGCGTCGCGCGTCGTTTGGCACGAGTTAGCGGCGTCGCATGGGCGGCTTGCCGGTAGCCGGGAGCGGTCCGGCCATCTTGATCGTGCGTAACACGGGCGCGCTTTCCAGGGTGCGGATCGCCTTCAGGGTGCCCAGGCGTTCGGTGAGGTAGCGGTGCAGAGCCGCTGGGTCGGGGCACAGGGCATGGGCGGTGAGATTGTGGGGCCCGGTGACGGCGGCTACGTAGGCCAGCTCGGGGTGCTGGGCCAAGGTACGGGCGACCTGGTCGAGGTCGGCGGGGGCGACGCCCATCCACAGGAGCGCCTGCATTGTGACGCCCAGCAGGGTGGAGTCGAGTTCGACGTCGAAGAAGAGTTGGCCGCCGGCCCGTAATTGCTCTAGCCGGCGCGCGACGGTGGCGGGCGACCAGCCGGTGGCCGCAGCGAGGCTGCTCAGGCTCGCCCGCCCGTCGCGCTGGAGGGCAGCGAGCAGGTCGTGATCGGCATGGCTGAGGGCCGCCCGCACCCCAGGAGCGGCGGTGACAGACGCCGCCTCAGCTACGGCGGTGCGCAGTCGGCGCTGCTGCGCGGCGTCGAGGGCTTGTTGATGGCCGGACCAGGCGGTGGGCCCGCCAAGGTAGGTGTGCAGCACGCAATGTGCGGTGACCGCGGTGATGCCGGCCGTGCGCGGGATGTCGTGCAATAGCAGCGCGTGCCCGGCGGGCCCGTCGGTGGTGGAGGTGTGCACGATCGCGACGATCTCGGTGCCGCCCGAAGCGAGCTTGACCCAGGAGGTGTCGGCGCGGCGGGCCAGCGCTTCGGCAAGGTCCTGGGCGGCGCGCGGGCCCGTGGTCAGGCGCAGCAGCCACTGGGTGCGGTCCCTGCGCTGCGGCTCGGCCAGGCCGACCACCCGCAGCGCAGCGTCTGCGCACAGCCGCCGGTAGCGGCGGGAGACCGTCTGCGCCGAGACGTCGAGGACGTCGGCGATCGCGCTGAACGGCGCCCGCCCGTCGATGCGCAGGGCGTGGATGAGACCACGGTCGATGTCGTCCAGCATGTGAAAATCATGCACCACGGACATTCCAATGGAATGATTCAGCAATCCAGCCGTTCAAAGTGGAGGTGCCCCGGCGGCGGCGCGCACTCTCGGGCGCATGTCGTACTCCACTACCCCGCCTCCGCGGCAACATTGGGCCGCACTCGCCGTGCTGCTGGTCGCCGAGGCCATGAACCTCCTCGATGCCACCATCATGACCGTCGCCGCCCCCGTGATCCGCGCCGGTTTGGGCGGTCCGGCCTCCAGCATCCAATGGTTCAGTGCCGCGTACACCTTGCCCTTCGCCGTCTTCCTGATCACCGGCGGGCGGCTGGGTGACATCGTCGGCCGGCGGCGGGTATTCCGTCTGGGCATGGCCGGCTTCGTCCTCGCCTCACTGGGATGCGCGCTCGCACCGTCCACGGCGGCGCTGATCGCCCTGCGGGCGGTTCAGGGCGCCGCGGCCGCACTGATCATCCCGCAGACCATCGGCATGATCCGCGCCATGTTCACCGGCCCAGCACTGGCCCGGGCCATGGGCACCATCGGGCCGGTCATGGGGCTCGCCGCGGTGACCGGCCCGGTGGCCGGCGGCGCGCTGACCCAAGCGGATGTGCTGGGTTCCTCCTGGCGCGCGGTCTTCCTCGTCAACGTCCCCCTCGGCGCCGCCGTGCTGGCGGCCACGCCGCTGCTGCACGAGGACCGTGCCGCGCTTCGACCGCGGCTGGACCACGTCGGCACGGCGCTAGCGGTCCTGGGCAGCAGTCTGCTGGTCTATCCGCTTATCCAGGGCGGCGCACATGGCTGGCCAGGCTGGTCCTGGGCCATGCTCGCCGCCGGCGGCGCGGTGCTGGCGGGCTTCGCCGCACATCAACGGCG
>NZ_JBIVSV010000019.1:0-156430 GCF_044756385.1 Streptomyces sp. NPDC091972
CGCCCGGTTACATTCCGAACCCGGAAGCTAAGCCTTACAGCGCCGATGGTACTGCAGGGGGGACCCTGTGGGAGAGTAGGACACCGCCGAACAATCTTTGGAGGACCCCTGGTCCCAGCGTTCAGCTGGGACCAGGGGTCCTTTTGTTTTTAGAATGCTTGCAGTACCGAAGACAGGAGTCACCATGTCCACCAACTCTCCCGACGACCGACCGGAACGCGACCAGCGGCGACGGGACGGTGGTGACCGCGGCGAGCGCGGTTACCGAGGAGACCGTGGTGACCGTGGCGGCTTCCGTCGCGACAACGACCGCGGTGTAGGCGACCGCGGCGGCAATGACCGCGGCGGTAACCGCAGTGGCGGCTACGGCCGGCGTGACGACCGTCGTGATGACCGCCGTGATGACAACCGCGGCGGTGGCTACGCCCGCCGTGACGACCGCCGTGACGACCGTCGGGGCGATGACCGCGGGGAGCGTGGCGGCTTCCGTCGCGACGACAACCGCGGCGGCGGCTTCGCACGGCGTGACGACCGTGACCGTGGCCCGCGTGGGGACGACCGTGGACCTCGCCCCGCCTTCCGTCGCGACGACCGCCCGACCGGTCCCCGTCGTGACGACCGTGACCGTGGGTTCCGACGCGACGGTGACCGGCCTGCCTTCCGCCGGGACGAGCGCGGGGACCGTGGCGAGCGTGTGGAGCGCCGTGACAACGACCGCGGTGGTTTCCGCCGTGACGACAACCGGGGCGGCGGTTACGGGCGTCGTGATGACCGCCGTGACGACCGTCGGGGCGATGACCGCGGGGAGCGTGGGGGCTTCCGTCGCGACGACAACCGTGCCGGCGACCAGCGTGGTGGGGACAACCGCGGTGGCGGCTACGGACGACGTGACGACCGTGACCGCGGCTTCCGCGACAACGACCGCGGTGGCTTCCGTCGTGACGACCGAGGCGACCGCGGCGGCTTCCGTCGTGATGACAACCGCGGCAGCTACGAGCGCCGTGACGACCGTCGTGACGACCGACGCGACGATCGACGGGGCGATGACCGTAGTGACCGTGGTGGCTTCCGTCGGGACGACAACCGCGGCAGCTACGAGCGCCGCGACGACAACCGGGGCGACCGTGGCGGTTTCCGCCGGGACGACAACCGGGGCGAGCGCGGGGGTTTCCGTCGTGACGACCGGCGGGACGACCGTGGCGGGCGCGGTGGGCCGCGCAGGGACGACCGTGGTGGGCGGCCCGGTGGGTTCCGTGGCCGCGACGACCGGCGCGGTGGCGACGACCGGCGTGGTCCTGGTGGCGGTCGGTTCCGTGACGAGCGGGACCGCGACCGTGAGCCGATCAAGCGGCTGCCGATCCCCGAGGACGTCACGGGCGAGGAGATCGACAAGGACGTACGCCAGGAGCTGCAGAGCCTGCCGAAGGGGCTGGCGGAGGACGTCGCCAAGAACCTGGTGATGGTCGCCCGGCTCATCGACGAGGACCCCGAGGGTGCCTACGGCTACTCCAAGGTGGCCCTGCGGCTGGCGTCGCGTGTCGCCGCCGTACGCGAGGCGGCCGGGTTCGCGGCGTACGCCAACCAGAAGTACAGCGAGGCGCTCGCCGAGTTCCGGGCCGCGCGGCGGATGACGGGGAACGTGGACCTGTGGCCCGTCATGGCCGACTGCGAGCGTGGGCTCGGGCGGCCGGAGAAGGCGCTGGACATGGCCGGCGCGCCCGAGGTGCACAAGCTGGACAAGGCCGGTCAGGTCGAGATGCGGCTCGTCGCGGCCGGTGCCCGGCGTGACATGGGGCAGCTCGACGCGGCCATCGTGACGCTGCAGAGCCCCGAGCTGGCCTCCAACTCGGTGCAGCCGTGGACCTCGCGGCTGAGGTACGCGTACGCCGACGCGCTGCTCGCGGCCGGTCGGGAGGACGAGGCGCGGGAGTGGTTCGCCAAGGCCGTCGAGTCCGACAAGGACGGCAGCACGGACGCCTCCGACCGGCTCGCCGAGCTCGACGGGGTCGAGTTCGTCGACGCCTTCGACGAGGACGAGGACGAGGCTGACACCGAGGGCGTCGAGAAGGTCGTGGCAGACGATGTCGACGACGAAGAGGGCGACCTCAAGGACTGACGCACGCGCGGCTCGGTGAACAAGGGGCGGGATCCCGGGATCCCGCCCCTTCGTGCTTCACACGTCCAGCGCGCGCAGGACCAGGCCGGACGCCGGTTTCGGGCCGAACGACGTCGACTTGCGGGGCATCGTGACGCCCTGGCGGGCGAGGTCGCGGACGACGTCCTCGCGGACCGGGTGCATCAGGACCGCCGTGCCGCCGTTCCGTTCCGCCTTCTCGACCGTGGCGGCCGTGTCGTGGATGTAGGCGATGCGGGCGGGGTCATCCTCGGGGACGTGCCAGACGTGGGCGAGCAGCGTGGCGTGCAGGACCGTGGCGTCCAGGGTGCGCCAGGCGGTGGGGCGGTCCGCGGGGATGGTGCGGGCCAGGAGGTCCGGGTCGGGGCGGTCCACGAGGTGGAAGGCGCCGTCCCCGGCGAGGAGGAACGCGTTGCCCGCGCAGGCCGCGTCGGCGAGGGTGTCCAGGGCCTCGGCCAGGGGCACGTCGAGGCGTCGTACGCGGAAGAGGCCGTCGAGGAGCTCCAGGGAGCGGGAGACCGGGACGCCGTGCAGGAGGCGGTGGATGGCGCGGACGCGCAGGGGATAGCGGGCCGTGTCGACCAGCAGGACCAGGCCGTGGTCCCAGGGACTGGGGGAGGGGTGCTCCGCGCGTAGACGGCGGTAGGTGGCCCAGCGGTGGTGGCCGTCGGCGATGAGGGCCTGGTGCTGGGTCAGGTCGGCCTGGATGCGGGCCACTTCGGCGGGATCGGTGATCGACCACAGGCGGTGGCTGTAGCCGTCCTCGGTGGTGGTGGCGAGGAGCGGGGGCTGTTCGGCCGTGCGCTCGATGGCGGCCGTGGTGACGGACTCCGTGCCGTTGCCGCGGTAGGTGAGCAGCAGGGGTTCCAGGTTCGCGCAGGTGGCGCGCATGAGGGCGGCGCGGTCGGCGACGACGTGCGGCATGACGTCCTCGTGGGGCAGGACCACGCCCTCCGACGGCTCCGACAGGCGCAGGGTGCCGATGAGCCCGCGTTGGAGCAGGCCGGCGCCGTCGTGCTGTTCGTAGACGTACAGGCCGGGCTTGCGATCGGCGGCCAGGACGCCCTCGGAGAGCCAGCCGCGCAGGGTGCGGGCCGCTTGTTCGTTGCGTTCGGCCGGGGTGGTGGCCTGCGGGAGGATCAGCCGGACGATGTTGTACGGGTCGTTCGACTGGAGCTGGTGCAGGCCGTCGGGGCGGACCACGACGTCGTACGGCGGGGATGTCACGGCGGCCAGGCTGCCGACCCGGTCGGGGTCGTAGCGCAGGCCTCGGAACGGGGTGAGTTCCAGGCCTCGGCGCGCCGTTGCTTCCGGGTGACCTGCTGTGTTCATCCCGGCATCGTACGGGTGTCGGTGGCATGGGGGATGATCGGGGGAAAGCCGTCGAACGAGGAGCGATGCGGAATGAGTCAGCGCGTGAGGACGAGGCCCGAGGGCAGTGGGCAGGCCCTGAGCGAGGCGTACGACACCGCGCTGCTCGACCTCGACGGGGTGGTGTACGCGGGCGGGAACGCGATCGCGCACGCCGTCGAGTCGCTCGCCACCGCGCGCGAGGGGGGTATGCACCTCGCATACGTCACCAACAACGCGCTGCGGACGCCCGATGTCGTCGCCGGGCACCTCACCGAGCTGGGGATACCGACGGGGGCCGAGGACGTCATCACCTCCGCACAGGCGGTCGCGCGGCTGATCAGCGAGCAGGTGCCGGCCGGGGCGCGGGTGCTGGTGATCGGCGGTGAGGGGCTGCGGGTGGCGCTGCGGGAGCGGGGGCTGGAGCCCGTCGAGTCGGCCGACGACGACCCGGCGGCCGTGGTGCAGGGCTTCGGTGGGCCGGACCTGCCCTGGGGGCGGTTCGCCGAGGCGAGTTACGCGGTCGCGCGCGGGGTGCCGTGGTTCGCGTCCAACACGGACCTGACGATTCCGAGCGGGCGGGGCATCGCGCCGGGCAACGGGGCCGCGGTGGAGGTCGTGCGGATCGCGACCGGTGCCGAGCCGCAGGTCGCGGGCAAGCCGCTGCCTCCCATGCACCGGGAGACGATCCTGCGGACCGGCGCCGAGCGGCCGTTGGTGGTGGGGGACCGGCTGGACACCGACATCGAGGGCGCGTTCAACGGCGAGGTGGACTCGCTGCTCGTGCTCACCGGTGTCACCGACGGCGCCCAGCTCCTGGCCGCGCCGCCGCAGCACCGGCCGACCTATGTGGACCAGGACCTGCGGGGGATGCTCACCGGTCAGCCCGAGGTCGTCGAGGCGGGCGACGGGTTCCGGTGCGGTGGCTGGACCGCCACGGCCGGGAAGGCTGGGCGGCTGGAACTCGACGGCGACGGCGAGGCACTGGACGGGCTGCGTGCGCTGTGCGCGGCGGCCTGGACGGCGGCCGGGGACGGTGTGTGCGAGCTGGACGCGGGAAAGGCGCTGGACCGGCTGCGACTGTGACGGCGGGGTGCGGGGATCTGTGAGTCCGGTGACGTTTGCATCTCGGGATCGTGGCTGGTTGGCAGGGTAGGCTAACCTAACTGCGTGTTGGTCGACAGTCCTCCCGAACAGCGCGCGGAGACCGCCCCCGCGCCCCCAACCTGCAGGGCGATACGGGTCCTTGGGCTCCTCGTGTCCGTCGTGATCCTGGCGCTCGTCGCGACGGCGAGCATCGCGGTCGGGGCGAAAGGGCTGTCCGTGGAGCAGGTCTGGCACGGGCTGTTCCAGGACACGGGGAGCTACGCCGACGTCGTGGTGGCCGACCGGCTGTCGCGGACCGTCCTCGGGCTGCTCGCGGGGGCCGCGCTCGGCCTGTCCGGGGCGGTGCTCCAGGCGCTCACCCGCAATCCGCTGGCCGACCCCGGACTCCTCGGCATCAACGCGGGCGCGTCGGCCGCGGTGGTCACGGCGATCACCTTCTTCGGCGTCACCTCGCTCAGCGGATATGTGTGGTTCGCCTTTGCCGGCGCGGCCGCGGTGGGCGCCCTGGTCTGGTTCCTGGGCGGCAGCCGGGGGGCCACGCCGGTGCGGCTCGCGCTGGCCGGTACGGCGATCAGCGCGGCCCTGTACGGCTACCTCCAGGCCGTGATGATCACCGACGACCAGGCGCTCAACAAGATGCGCTTCTGGACGGTCGGTTCGCTGTCCTCGGCGGACAACTCGACCATCCTCCAGGTGCTGCCCTTCCTCGCGACCGGCTCCCTCCTCGCCCTCGGGCTGGCCAGGCCGCTCAACGCGATGGAGATGGGCGACGACACCGCGAAGGCCCTCGGCGCCAACCTCAACCGCACCCGGGCGCTGGCCATGCTCTCCGCGACCGTGCTGTGCGGGGCCGCGACCGCCGCCTGCGGCCCGATCGTGTTCGTCGGCCTGATGGTGCCGCACATCGTGCGCTCCTTCACCGGCCCCGACCTGCGCTGGATCCTGCCGTACGCGACCGTCCTGTCGCCCGTGCTGTTGCTGGGCTCCGACGTGATCGGCCGGATCGTGGCCCGACCCGCGGAGCTCCAGGTCGGCATCGTCACCGCGATCATCGGCGGGCCGGTCTTCATCTTTCTCGTACGACGGCGGAGGACGGCCCAGCTGTGAGGACCAACCGTGCCATCAGGACCCCCGGCGGGCTCTCCGTCCGGCTGGACGTCCGGGCCGCTGTCGTCGTCGCCCTGATCCTGCTCGCCGCGCTCATCGCGGGCGTCGTGCTGATCGGCACCGGCGACTTCCCGATCCCCGCCGGGGACGTGCTCGAGACGTTGCTCGGGAACGGCAACGCCGGGCAGGAGTTCATCGTCAACGAGCTGCGGCTGCCGCGGGTCCTCGTCGGACTCCTGGTCGGCGCCTCGCTCGGACTCGGCGGCGCGCTGTTCCAGGCCGTCTCCCGCAATCCGCTGGGCAGTCCGGACGTCCTCGGTCTCAGCCAGGGGGCCACGGCCGGGGCGCTCACGGTGATCGTGCTGTTCTCCGGGAGCGCGGCCCAGGTCACCCTCGGCGCGCTCGCGGGCGGCCTGGTGACCGGGCTCGCCATCTATCTGCTCGCCTGGAAGCAGGGGGTGCACGGGTACCGGCTGGTCCTGGTCGGCATCGGCGTCTCCGCGATCGTCACGGCGGTCAACGGCTATCTGCTGACCAGGTCGACGATCACCGAGGCGGCCCAGGCCGTGGTCTGGATGACCGGCTCCCTCAGCGGCCGGGACTGGACGCAGGTGTGGCCGCTGCTGTGGCTGTGCGCCGTCCTCGTCCCGCTGGTCCTCGCCAACGCGCGCGGCCTGAGGATGATGGAGATGGGCGACGACGTGTCCAACGCGCTCGGGGTGCGCGTCGAACGCGTACGGCTGCTGCTCCTGGTCGCCGCCGTCCTGCTCACCGCCGCCGCCACCGCGGCCGCCGGACCGGTCAGCTTCGTCGCGCTCACCGCACCGCAGCTGGCCCGCCGCCTCACCCGCTCGCCCGGCCCCAACCTGCTGCCGTCCCTGTGCATGGGCGCGACCCTCCTGGTCACCGCCGACCTGGTCTCGCAGAAGGTCTTCGGCGCCGATCAGCTGCCCGTCGGCGTGGTCACCGGAGTCCTCGGCGGTGTCTACCTGCTGTGGCTCCTGGTCACCGAGCGCAGGGCGGGCCGGATATGACCGCCGAGACCGCCCCCAGCAGCGGACTGAACAACCCGAGGAGCACCGTGAACCGCCTGTCCGCCGACACCGTCACCCTGGCCTACGACCAGCGCGTCATCGCCGAGCAGCTCTCGGTGGAGATACCCGACCGCTCCTTCACGGTGATCGTCGGCCCCAACGCGTGCGGCAAGTCCACGCTCCTGCGGGCCCTCTCGCGCATGCTCAAGCCCAGCCAGGGCAAGGTGCTCCTCGACGGACAGGTCATCCAGTCGATGCCGGCGAAGAAGGTCGCCCGCACGCTCGGCCTGCTCCCGCAGTCGTCGATCGCACCCGACGGGATCACCGTCGCCGACCTGGTCGGCCGCGGCCGCTACCCGCACCAGGGCATCCTTCGCCAGTGGTCCGCCGAGGACGAGCGGGTCGTCCAGGAGTCCATGCGGCAGACCGGGGTCGCCGAACTCGCCGAGCGGTACGTCGACGAGCTGTCCGGCGGTCAGCGGCAGCGGGTGTGGATCGCGATGGCGCTCGCCCAGCAGACGCCCCTGCTGCTCCTGGACGAGCCGACGACCTACCTCGACATCCAGCACCAGATCGACGTCCTCGACCTCTGCGCCGAGCTGCACGAGGAGCAGGGCCGCACCCTGGTCGCGGTCCTGCACGACCTCAATCACGCGGCCCGGTACGCCACGCATCTCATCGCGCTGAAGAGCGGGCGGGTCATCGCCGAGGGCGCCCCGAACGACATCGTCACGGCCGAGCTGGTCGAGGAGGTCTTCGGACTGCGCTGCCAGGTCATCGACGACCCGGAGACGGGCACACCGCTGGTGGTGCCGGCCGCGCGCAAGGCACGCGCGGGCGTGATCGCTAAAGAAGCTTCCTGAGCTGGAACAGGTCCCTGAGGCCCGCCTCCAGCTTCACCCGGCCCGAGCCCCATGCCTTGGCGAAGTTCAGCTCGCCGTCGACCAGCGCCACCAGGTCGTCGCCGGACATGCTCAGTCCGATCTGGGCCTTCTCCCGCGGAGGACCTTGCAGGGTGTCGTGCACCACGATCCGGCCGCCGGTCATCCGGCCGACGAAGGTGACGTCGAGATCGGTGATGCGGCAGCTCACCGAGCGGTCCATGGACGCCGCAGCGGCGACGTCCCCCTCGGCGTTGCCCATGCTGTCGGAGAGCTTCTCGAGTGCGGCGCGGCACTCCTCGATCGTGGCCATCGCGCTCGACGGTACCCCAGCGGTTCGGGGTAGCGTCTGGGCATGAGCGACGCTGTTCCGGAGCCTTCGCACGAGGCCGCGGCCGAACCCGGGTACGACCCGGCCGCCCCCGCCCCTCTGAACGTCCCTCGCACCCCCACCGGCAACGCCGAGGTGGACGCCGGCCTGGAGCGGCTCGGCGACGCCGACCACCTCGCCACGGACGGACACCTGGAGGTGTACGAGGATGTACACCGGGGGCTGCGCGACGCGCTCACCGCGCTCGACGCGCGCCCGGGACCTCCGGCGCCCTCACCGTCGTATGACCAGAGGGCGCCCTCACCCTCGTATGGCACTAGGAGCTGAACCGAACGTGGCAGGAGTCGCACGCCGTCGGCTGGACGCGGAGCTGGTCCGGCGGAAGCTGGCGCGCTCGCGTGAGCACGCCAGCCAGCTGATCGCGGCCGGGCGGGTCACCGTCGGCAAGACCGTCGCGACCAAGCCCGCCACCCAGGTGGAGACCGCGGCGGCGATCGTGGTGCAGAGCGACGACGGCGATCCCGACTACGTGTCCCGGGGCGGGCACAAGCTCGCGGGTGCCCTTCAGGCTTTCGTGCCCCGGGGGCTGGTCGTCGAGGGGCGGCGGGCGCTGGACGCCGGCGCCTCCACCGGCGGGTTCACCGATGTGCTGCTGCGGGCCGGGGCCGCGCACGTGGTCGCCGTCGACGTCGGTTACGGACAACTCGCGTGGTCTCTCCGGAGCGATGAACGCGTCACCGTCAAGGACCGTACGAACGTACGCGAGTTGACGCTCGAAGCGATCGATGGGGAACCAGTGGATCTTGTCGTGGGGGATCTGTCCTTCATCCCGCTCGGACTGGTACTGCCCGCCCTGGTGCGGTGCGTGAAGCCGGACGCCGATCTGGTGATGATGGTGAAGCCGCAGTTCGAGGTGGGGAAGGAACGGCTGGGCAGCGGGGGAGTGGTACGGAGCACGCAGCTGCGGGCGGAGGCCGTGCGCGGGGTGGCCGAGAAGGCGGGCGAGCTCGGGCTCGGGGTGAACGGGGTCACGGCCAGTCCGCTGCCCGGGCCCTCGGGCAATGTCGAATACTTTCTGTGGCTGCGTGCCGGGGCGCCCGCCCTGAACCCGGCCGATGTCGACCGTGCAGTTGCGGAGGGGCCGCGTTGAGCCAGAACCGAGCTCGTACTGTTTTCCTGCTCGCCCACACCGGGCGGCCCGCCGCCATTCGCAGTGCCGAGCTGGTCGTGAAGGGGCTGCTGCGCTCCGACATCGGGGTGCGCGTCCTGGAGTACGAGGCGGCCGACCTGCCGCTGCCGCCCGAGGTGCAGCTGGTCAAGGAGGCGACACCGCAGTGCCTCGAAGGGTGCGAGCTGCTCATCGTGCTCGGCGGTGACGGGACGCTGCTGCGCGGCGCCGAGTTCGCGCGTGCGTCCGGGGTGCCGATGCTCGGCGTCAACCTGGGCAGTGTCGGGTTCCTCGCGGAGGCCGAGCGGGACGACCTCGACAAGGTCGTCGACCGGGTGGTGTCCAAGGCGTACGAGGTCGAGGAGCGGATGACCGTCGATGTCGTCGTTCACCGGAACGGGGACATCGTCCACACCGACTGGGCCCTGAACGAGGCGGCCGTGCAGAAGGCCGGCGCCGAGAAGCTCCTCGAGGTCGTGCTGGAGATCGACGGGCGGCCGGTGACGGGCTTCGGGTGCGACGGGATCGTGCTGTCCACGCCCACCGGGTCCACGGCGTACGCCTTCTCCGCGGGCGGGCCCGTGGTGTGGCCCGAGGTGGAGGCGCTGCTGATGGTGCCGATCTCCGCGCACGCGCTGTTCGCGAAGCCGTTGGTGACCTCGCCGAACTCCGTGCTGGCCGTGGAGCTGCTGCCGCATATTCCGCCGGGGGTGCTGTGGTGTGACGGGCGGCGGACGTTCGAGTTGCCGCCTGGGGCCCGGGTGGAGGTGCGGCGGGGGGCCGTGCCGGTGCGGCTGGCCCGGCTGCATCACGCGTCGTTCACGGACCGGCTTGTGGCGAAGTTCGCGTTGCCCGTTTCCGGATGGCGAGGTGCGCCTCACTAGCCGGCTGCAGGGGCTGGTCACGGGGCGTCGGCGGGTGCGGGTGGTCTGTGGTCGCTCGCGCCCGCGCGGCGGAGCCGCAAATCGATACAGCCCCGCGCCCCTGAAAGCCTGACACTCCCCCGGGTGACAAGGGCACCTCGCACTCGGCCGCCCCGACCTCGTAAGGTCTTCACCGTGCTGGAAGAGATGCGGATACGGTCGCTCGGAGTCATCGATGACGCTGTCGTCGAGCTGTCGCCCGGGTTCACCGCTGTCACCGGTGAGACGGGTGCGGGAAAGACCATGGTGGTCACCAGCCTCGGTCTGTTGCTCGGTGGGCGGGCGGACGCGGCGCTCGTACGGATCGGGGCCGAGAAGGCGGTCGTGGAGGGGCGGATCACCGTGTCCGCCGGAGACTCCGTCGTCGTACGGGCCGAGGAGGCCGGGGCCGAGCTCGACGACGGGGCGCTGCTGATCAGCCGTACCGTTTCCGCCGAGGGGCGGTCGCGGGCGCACCTGGGCGGGCGGTCGGTGCCGGTCGGGGTCCTCGCGGAACTCGCCGACGAGCTGGTCGCCGTCCACGGGCAGACCGATCAGCAGGGGCTGCTCAAGCTGAACCGGCAGCGCCAGGCGCTGGACCGGTACGCGGGCGACGCGGTCGCCGTGCCGCTCGCCAAGTACACCGAGGCCTACCGGCGGCTGCGGGCCGTCTCCGTCGAGCTGGACGAGATCGTCACGCGCGCGCGTGAGCGGGCCCAGGAAGCCGACATGCTGCGGTTCGGGCTCGACGAGATCGCGGGGGTGGAGCCGCGGGCCGGCGAGGACGTCGAGCTGGCCGAGGAGGCCGAGCGGCTCGGTCACGCCGAGGCGCTGTCGTCCGCCGCCACGGCCGCCCATGCCGCCCTCGCGGGCAATCCCGAGGACCCCGAGGGGATCGACGCCGCGACGCTCGTGGCGGGCGCCCAGCGGGCTCTGGAAGCCGTACGGTCGCACGACCCGGCCCTCGCCGCGCTCGCCGACCGGATCGGGGAGATCGGGATCCTGCTGGGCGACGTGGCCGGCGAGCTCGCCGGATACGCCGACGACCTGGACGCCGATCCGCTGCGGCTGTCGGCCGTGGAGGAGCGGCGGGCCGCGCTCACCGCGCTGACGCGCAAGTACGGCGAGGATGTGGCCGCCGTGCTCACCTGGGCCGAGCAGAGCGCCGCGCGGCTCACCGAACTGGACGGCGACGACGAGCGGATCGAGGAGCTGACCGCCGAGCGGGACGCGCTCAGGGCCGAACTGGGCGGACTCGCGCAGGCGTTGACGGATGCCCGGACCGAGGCCGCGGAGCGGTTCGCCGCGGCGGTGACGGCGGAGCTGGCCTCGCTGGCGATGCCCCACGCGCGCGTGTCCTTCGCCATCCGGCAGACCGAGGACCCGGACGGCGTGGAGGTCGGCGGGCGTGCGGTCGCGTACGGACCGGCCGGTGCCGACGAGGTCGAGCTGCTGCTCGCCCCGCACCCGGGCGCCCCGCCGCGGCCCATCGCCAAGGGCGCGTCCGGCGGTGAGCTCTCGCGCGTGATGCTGGCCGTCGAGGTCGTGTTCGCCGGGACCGACCCCGTGCCGACGTACCTCTTCGACGAGGTCGACGCCGGTGTCGGCGGCAAGGCGGCCGTCGAGATCGGGCGGCGCCTGGCACGGCTCGCGAAGACGGCGCAGGTCGTGGTGGTGACCCACCTGCCGCAGGTAGCGGCCTTCGCCGACCGGCAGTTGCTGGTCGAGAAGACCAACGACGGTTCGGTCACCCGGTCCGGTGTGAAGGTGCTGGAGGGCGAGGAGCGGGTCCGGGAGCTGTCCCGGATGCTCGCCGGACAGGAGGACTCGGAGACGGCCCGGGCGCACGCGGAGGAGTTGCTGGCCACGGCCCGGGCGGACGCGTGAGGGGTGCGGCCCCGGTACTGACCGCCGCCCTCACGCGCGCCGGAACGGCCGTCCTCCGCGCCAGGGCGCCGGGCGGCCGGGAGCGGTGGGAGCGGACGAACCACGCCGGGCGGACGGTCGGGTTGTACGCCGGGCCCGCGAGTGCGCTGGCCGCCTCGGTCGGGGCCTGGCGGGTCCGGCCCGCCGCGGGGCTCGCTGTCGCCGTCGCCGGGCTCTGCGGGGCGTACGACGACCTCGCCGGGGACCGTCGGCGGGGCTTCCGGGCACATCTGGGTGCGCTGCGGGACGGTGAAGTCACCAGCGGGGCCGTCAAGTTGTTCGGGATCTCGGCGGCCGGGCTGGTCGCGGGCGCGCTGATGAAGGAGCGGGCCGCCGACCGGGTGCTCGCGGGTGTGGTGATCGCCGGGTTCGCGCATGTCGTCAACCTCGTGGACGTACGGCCCGGCCGGGCGGCCGGTGCGGTGGTCGCGCTCGGGGTGCCGGGGATGGCGCGGTCGGAGCTGGCCGGCGTGGCCGTGGGCGCGGCGGCCGCCGTGCTGCCGGACGACCTCGGTGAGCGGGTGATGATCGGGGACGTGGGGGCGCACGCGCTGGGGGCGGCGCTGGGAACCGCCGTCGTCGCGGCGAACGGGAGGGTGGGGCTCCTCGTGCACGCGGCCGCCGTTGTCGCCGCGGCGGTCTGCGGGGATCAGGTGAGTCGTGCGGCGGCTGCGGGCCGGTGGGGTTTCTCGGACGGTTCCCCGCGCCCCCTCAGGTCGGACACCTTCGAGCAGGGAAGCGGGGTCACGTCACTCTTGTGAGTGACGCGACGCGCCGCACACGCCCTTCCCCCGTTCTCCGCATGCACGGAACACCCGTGCGTCCTGGCATCCTTGGCAGAGAACCCATCACGCGTAGGAAGCGCGCGGACACCCCTCCGCTCGACACCTTCTGTACGTTTCCTCGTGACCGTCCGACCCGAACCAGGAGCCCGGCCACGTGACCCCCGTGAGCAGCCACTCACCGCACGGCCAGTCGCCGCTGCGCACCGTGCAGGTGCTGGGCGGAGGCAACGCCGGCAGCAGCGCGCATGTGCGCTCCCTGACCTCGGGGCTCGTCGCGCGGGGCGTGCGGGTCACGGTGTGCGCCCCCGCCGAGACGGACCGCGCCTACGACTTCACGGGGGCCGGCGCTGACCACGTGCACGTGCCGCGCAGCAGCGATCCGACCTCCGTCGCCGTGCTCCGGGCCGCCTGCGCGGACGCCGATCTGGTGCACGCGCACGGGCTGCACGCCTCCTTCCGCGCGGTGCTGGCGCTGAGCGGACGACGGACCCCGCTCGTCGTCACCTGGCACGACCGGGCGTACGCCGAGGGCGCCCGGGCTCATTTCGTGCGCCTTCTGGAACGCCGGGTCGTGAAAGCGGCGTCCGTGGTGCTCGGGTCCACCTCGGCACTCGTGGACCGGGCCCGCAGGACCGGTGCCCGGGACGCGCGCCTCGCCGCCGTCGCCCTGCCCAAGCCGCGCGGAGTCGACGAGCAGGAGGATCCCGACCGGCTGCGGCCCAAGGTGCGGGCCGAACTCGGCGCCATCGGTCGGCCGTTGCTGATGGCGGTCGGCGCCCTGGAGCGGCACAAGGGCTACGAGACGCTGCTGGACGCCACCCGCGCGTGGAGCCTCCTCGACCCCTTGCCGTTGGTCGTCGTCGCGGGCGAGGGGCCGCTGCGGGCGGTCCTGCAGAGCCGTATCGAGGAGGAGGGACTGCCGGTCCGGCTGCTCGGGCGGCGCGACGACATCTCCGAACTGCTCGCCGCCGCGGATCTCGTACTGCTGCCCAGCCGTTGGGAGGCGCGCTCGGTGCTCGCCCAGGAGGCCTTCCACGCGCGGGTGCCGCTCGTCGCGACCGCGGTCGGCGGGATCCCCGAACTCGTCGGCGACGCGGCCGAACTGGTCCCGTACGGCGACCCGGCGGCGCTCACCGGCGCGGTCGTACGGCTGCTGGGCGATCCCGAGCGCCGGGAGCTGCTCAAGGAGCGCGGGACGCGGCAGGCGGCGACCTGGCCGACCGAGGACGAGACGGTGGCACAAGTGCTCAGCGTCTACGACGAGTTGACCCAGCCCCGGCCGCTCATCTGAAGGCCCGCGGGAAAGGCGCGCAGACCTAGGGCACGTGCCGGCGGGCCCGCAGCGCCAGGCTCAACGCCAGTACCGTCTGCGGGTCGTCGAGGTCCGTGCCCAGCAACTCGCCGATGCGGGCGAGGCGGTTGTAGAGGGTCTGCCGGTTGAGATGGAGTTCGCGGGCCGTCTCCGCCTTGCGGCCCGCGTGCGCCAGATAGGTCTCCAGGGTCGGCAGCAGGGGCGGTCTGGAGCGGTCGTCGTGGGCGCGCAGTGGGCCGATGGCGCGGTCCACGAAGGCCGCGAGATCCGGGTGGTCGCGCAGCCGCCACAGCAGCAGGTCGATGTCGAGACGGCGGGCGTCGTACCAGGGGCGGTCCGACAGGCCCTGCGCCGCCGTCGCCGTCTCGGCCGCGTGGCGCAGGCCCGCCGAGGCCGCCGCCCAGCCCCCGGCGACCCCGACGACCACGACCGGCGGCTGGGCGCCCGGCCGCTGCATCCCGGCCCGCTCCACACCCGCCCGCAGGGCCGCCGCGACCCGGTCCGCGACCGCCGCCCGCTCCGACTCCGAGCGCAGCCCGAGCAGGACGAGCACCCGGCCCTCGACGGGCCGTACCCCGAGCAGGACCGGCACGCCGACCGCGGCCAGCTCCTCGGAGACCGCCCGGGCCAGGACCGCCCAGCCGCCGCCGGAGGAGCCGAGGTGCATCACCACCGGCAGCAGCGGTCCGGTGCCCGGCTTGAAACCCAGCACGCGCGCCTGCGCGGGCGCGTCCTCGGGGGTGATGCGGCCCTCGGCGAGGTCGGTGAGGAAGTCGCCCCGGCCGCGGGCCGCGAGCTCCTCCTCCTGGCGGGCCTGCATCAGGACGACGGCCAGGATGCCCGCCGCCCGCTCGGCCGCCATGCGGTGCACGGGGGCCAGCGGGGCCCGCACCGGAAGCAGCACCAGCCGCGCCCGTACCGAACCCGCCCCCGGCCCGCCCCCGGGGACGTCCACCAGGACCGAGCCGGACGGCGGAGCGTCCTTGTGCTGGCCGCGCAGCCCCTCCCACACCTGGAGCGGGTCGGCGCCCTCGGGGCCCTCCCCGGCGGCGTACAGGAGCTGTCCGTCCGTCGTCTCCAGGAAGACCGGGTTGCCGCCGAAGTCGGCCAGGATGCCGAGGACCTGGGGGACCCCGCCGCCGCCCAGCAGGGCCTCGGTGCAGCGCCGGTGCACCTCCTCGGCCCGCTGGAGCAGCGCGTAGTGGCCGTTGACGATCTCGGTGTGGATCTCCTCGGTGACGGTCACGAAGGGCACCTCGCGGTGCAGCTGGACGAGCGGGAGGCCGGTCGCGCGAGCCGTGTCGACGAGGGCGGCGGGCAGCCGGGCGAAGCGCGGGCCCAGCTCGACGACGAGGGCCGCGATCCCGCGCTCGGCCAGCGTCCGCACGAACGCGCGCTGCTCGGCCGGACGGGTGCCGAGCCCGTAGCCGGTGGTCAGCAGCAGCTCGCCGCCCTTGAGGAGGGAGGCGATGTTCGGCACCTCGCCCGCGTGCACCCAGCGCACGGTCCGGTGCAGCTTGTCCGCGCCCGCGAGGATCTCCGGGAGCCCGCTGCGCAGACCGGGCAGCTCCAGCGCGCGCTGCACGGTGATCCCGCCGCCCTGGGTGCCGAAACCGCTGTTCGTGCCGCTGTCCATGAGCCGGACGCTACCCGAGGCGTGCCCGGTGCCGTGCCGGGGTACGGCCGGGGCATGGACCTCAGCGTGGTGGCCGTGGCCCGGGAGGACGACAGCGCGGTGGCGGAGCCGGTACGGGTGGCGGTGGCCGCCGACCGGCTCGGCTACCGGGAGGTGTGGGCGGGGGAGGGCCCGACCTGGGACGCCTTCGTCCTCGCCACCGCGATCGGGCGGGCCACCGAACGGGTCGCGCTGACCGCGGGACCGGTCCCGGTGAACGTGCGTGATCCGTACACCACGGCCCGCGGCGCCGCCTCGGTCGCGGCCCTCGTCGGCCGCCCGGTCGGGGTGGCCCTCGGCACGTCCAGCACGCGGGTGGTCGAGGGCGTGCACGGCCGGCCCCGGGCGCGGCCCGCCGCCGTACTGGAGGAGCAGGCGGCGGCCGTACGACGGTTGCTGCACGCCTCCCCGGGCGAACCGGTGGTGCCCGGCAGCCCCTTCCGCCGCCGCCTGCCGCCGCCCGGCGGGCCCCTCACGGTGGCCGCGTTCGGGCCCCGCGCGATCGCCACGGCCGCCGCGCACGCCGACCGCATGCTGCTGGACGTGGTCTCCCCGGAGCAGGTGCGGACCCTGCGCGCGGACCTGGACGCGGCGGCCCGGAAGGCGGGCCGTACCCCGCCCGTGCTCGCCGCCTGGCTGCCCGCGGCCGTCGACCCCGGCCCGGGGTCGCTCGCGCAGGTGCTGGGCGGCATCGCCGGGTACCTGACCGTGCCGGGCTACCGCGAGGTCTTCGCCGCGGCCGGGTTCGGGGAGGCGGTGGAGCTCGCCGCGCGCGGCGCGGACCGGGAGACCCTGGTGCGGGCCCTGCCCGCTGCGGCCGCGGGCACGGTCGGGCTGGTGGGCGACCTGGACGCCGTACGGGCGCGGATCGACGCCTACGCCGAGGCGGGGCTGGACGAGATCGCCCTGGTGCCGGCCACCGCGGGGGACCCGGGCGGCGAACGCACGCTGACGGCGCTCAGGCCGGCCTGATGTTGTGGTTGAAGCGGAACACGTTGTCCGGGTCGTACCGGCGCTTCAGCTCGGCAAGGCGGCGGGTGTTCTCCGCGCCCACCCCGGCCACCACGCGGTCCGCGCCCTCGTCGCCGATGAAGTTGAGGTAGACCGCGCCGGTGCTCCACGGCTGGACGTCGGCGCGCATGTCCCGGACCCACTGGACGCACCGCTCGTCGTCCGCCGGGTCCTCCCAGATCCCGAACGGGTGCACGGCCCAGGCCGCGTCCCGGTACGGCACCGGGAACTCGCGCGGACCGCCGGCGATCGCCCCGCCCAGCGGCAGCAGCACCTGCTGGCTGCCGGTCGGCACCGGCAGGGAGTCCGCGCGGGCGCAGTAGACGTCCACGAAGTCGTCCGGCGCGCCCGTCAGGTACTCCGCCGACCAGTGGTTCCGCATCCCCGGCGGATCGTCGATCATGCACTGGACGTCGGCGTACGGCATCGCCCCGACGATCTCCGTCACATGCGGCAGCGCCAGCAGCGGCTCGGCCAGTTTGCGCAGGTCCGCCTCCCCGCCGGCGTACGTCAGCAGGACGCCGCACAGCAGGGTGCCGACCAGGTCGGGCGGTACGAACTCCTCGGGCGGGCCGGTGAGGTAGAGCACCCCGCCCGACGCCTCGTCCGGTCCGGCCGCGATCACGTCCCGGTAGGTGCGCACCACCTCGGGGCCGAACTCCGGCAGGTACAGCAGCAGCGCGATGGAGAACTCGGGCAGCTCGTGCAGCCTCAGCGTCAGCGCGGTCGCGATGCCGAAGTTGCCGCCACCGCCGTGCAGCGCCCAGAACAGGTCGGGGTTGTCCTCGGCGTTCGCGTGCACCCGTGTGCCGTCGGCGGTGACCAGTTCCACATCGAGCAGGTTGTCGACGGCGAGTCCGCAGCACCGGTCCAGCCAGCCGCTGCCGCCGCCGAGGACGAAACCGCCGACGCCGGTCGTGGAGGCGCGCCCGCCGGTGGTGGCGAGTCCGTGCGGCTGGCAGGTGCGGTCCAGGTCGCTCATCGTGGCGCCGCCCGCCACGCGCGCCGCCCGGGCCGCGGGGTCGACGGTGACCGCGCGCATGTGGCGGAGGTCGACGACCAGTCCGCCGTCGTTCGACGCCATGCCCGCCACGCTGTGGCCGCCGCCGCGCACCGCGATCGGCAGGTCGAGGTCACGGGCGCAGCGCACGGCCCGGACGACGTCGTCCTCGTCCACGCACTGCGCGATCACCGCGGGCCGGCGGTCGATCATCGCGTTGAAGACGGTCCGGGCCTCGTCGTAGCCCGGATCCCCCGGGGCGAACACGTCGCCGGTCAGATCCTCGCGCAGCGCGGTGAGGGCCGCGCCCGCCTTCGACGGGGATGCCATGGGGCGCCCCCTTCCGTGCAGGGGCTGATGGTGCCTCCCAGCCTAGGCGGGCCCGGCGCTCAGGTCCTGTTCAGCCGCCGTACGCCCCCGACGCCGTCAGCCGCAGGGCCGTGTCGATGAGCGGGACGTGGCTGAAGGCCTGCGGGAAGTTGCCGACCTGGCGCTGCAACCGCGGGTCCCACTCCTCGGCGAGCAGACCGAGGTCGTTGCGGAGCGAGAGGAGCTTCTCGAAGAGCTTCCTCGCCTCGTCCACGCGGCCGATCATCGCGAGGTCGTCCGCCATCCAGAACGAGCAGGCCAGGAAGGCCCCTTCGTCGCCGGGGAGGCCGTCGACGTTCTCGTCGCCGCTGGAGGTCGGGTAGCGCAGGATGAAGCCGTCCGGGGTGGACAGCTCGCGCTGGATCGCCTCGATGGTGCCGATGACCCGCTTGTCGTCCGGCGGCAGGAAGCCCATCTGCGGGATCAGCAGCAGGGAGGCGTCCAGCTCCTTGGAGCCGTAGGACTGCGTGAAGGTGTTGCGCTCCTTGTCGTAACCCTTCTCGCAGACGTCCCGGTGGATGTCGTCGCGCAGCTCGCGCCACTTCTCCAGGGGGCCGTCCGCGTCACCGGACTCGATGAGCTTGATGGTGCGGTCGACGGCGACCCAGGCCATCACCTTGGAGTGCACGAAGTGCCGGCGCGGGCCGCGCACCTCCCAGATGCCCTCGTCCGGCTCGTCCCAGTGCTGCTCCAGGTAGCGGATCAGCTTGAGCTGGAGCAGGGAGGCGTAGTCGTTGCGGGACAGGCCCGTCATGTGGGCCAGGTGCAGGGCCTCGGTGACCTCGCCGTACACGTCGAGCTGGAGCTGGTGCGCGGCGCCGTTGCCGACCCGGACCGGCGCGGAGTTCTCGTAGCCGGGCAGCCAGTCCAGCTCGGCCTCGCCCAACTCCCGTTCGCCCGCGATGCCGTACATGATCTGAAGGTTCTCGGGGTCGCCGGCGACGGCCCGCAGGAGCCACTCGCGCCAGGCGCGGGCCTCCTCGCGGTAGCCGGTGCGCAGCAGCGAGGACAGGGTGATGGCCGCGTCGCGCAGCCAGGTGTAGCGGTAGTCCCAGTTGCGGACGCCGCCGATGTCCTCCGGCAGCGAGGTCGTCGGGGCGGCCACGATGCCGCCGGTGGGGGCGTACGTCAGCGCCTTGAGGGTGATCAGCGAACGGATGACGGCCTCGCGGTAGGGGCCGTGGTACGTACAGTGCTCGACCCACTCGCGCCAGAAGTCCTCGGTGGCCTCCAGCGACTGCTCCGGCTCCGGCAGCGGCGGCGGCTCCTTGTGCGAGGGCTGCCAGGAGATGGTGAAGGCGATCCGGTCACCCGGGGCGACGGTGAAGTCCGAGTACGTCGTCAGCGACTTGCCGTAGGTCTCGCAGTCGGTGTCGAACCACACCGAGTCCGGACCCGCCACGGCGACCGTGCGCCCCTCGTGCTTGTGGACCCACGGCACGACACGGCCGTACGAGAAACGCATCCGCAGGGCCGAGCGCATGGGCACGCGGCCCGAGACGCCCTCCACGATCCGGATGAGCTGCGGGGCGCCGTCACGCGGGGGCATGAAATCGGTCACCCGGACCGTGCCGCGTGAGGTGTCCCACTCCGATTCCAGGATCAGCGAGTCGCCGCGGTAGGTGCGCCGGGCGGCGGTGGGGGGCTCGGCGTCGGCCGCGTGCGCGGGCCCGAGCCTCCAGAAGCCGTGCTCCTCGGTGCCCAGCAGGCCGGCGAAGATGGCATGCGAGTCGAAGCGGGGCAGGCACAGCCAGTCCACCGTGCCGTCCCGGCAGACCAGCGCCGCGGTCTGCATGTCTCCGATGAGTGCGTAGTCTTCGATGCGCCCGGCCACGTGCAACTCCAGTCGAACGGCCACGTCACCCCCTCAGGGAAAAAGGGGGCTGTCGCTTGGTGCGGTCAAGGGGGTCGTTGTAATGCGTCGTTGAGCGGTGAAGCAAAACAGTCCTGCCGCTGTGAGGCAAAACGACAACTGCTGCTCAACGAACTGACGAGCTCTCGTTGTTCCGGGGCCTACGGGTGGGGGTGGTCCCGTGTTTCCGGCCGGGCTCGGCAGTGAGTGTCCGAGCAGGATACGACGCACGTAGATGATCTGTGTGCCGCTCCGGGCAACGCGGCTGGGCCGAACGGGTGAGCAACGGGTGAGAAACGGGTGTCTTCGTGCTGGTCCGTGTCGGCATGTGTGCGGAGCGTGGCCGGAAGCCATCTCCCCGAGGCGCTGATACCCTGGTAGCCCGTGGACCGGTGGGCGCCTGACCCCCGAACCGCACCTCAAGATCGCGACCACGGGAGCCCCCTCTTGGCCATGACCGCTGCTTTTCGAAACAGCACAGCCACGACGACCAAGCACATCTTCGTCACTGGGGGTGTCGCCTCCTCGCTCGGCAAGGGGCTGACCGCCTCCAGCCTCGGCATGCTGCTCAAGGCGCGGGGCCTGCGCGTCGTGATGCAGAAGCTCGACCCGTACCTCAACGTCGACCCGGGTACGATGAACCCCTTCCAGCACGGCGAGGTGTTCGTCACCAACGACGGCGCCGAGACCGACCTGGACATCGGCCACTACGAGCGCTTCCTCGACCGTGACCTCGACGGCTCCGCCAACGTCACCACCGGCCAGGTGTACAACACGGTGATCGCCAAGGAGCGGCGCGGCGAGTACCTGGGCGACACGGTCCAGGTCATCCCGCACATCACCAACGAGATCAAGCACCGCATCCGGCGCATGGCGACCGACGAGGTCGACGTCGTCATCACCGAGGTCGGCGGGACCGTCGGCGACATCGAGTCGCTGCCGTTCCTGGAGACGGTCCGCCAGGTCCGGCACGAGGTCGGCCGTGACAACGTCTTCGTCGTCCATATCTCGCTCCTGCCGTACATCGGCCCCTCGGGTGAGCTGAAGACGAAGCCGACCCAGCACTCGGTTGCGGCCCTGCGCAACATCGGTATCCAGCCGGACGCCATCGTGCTGCGCTGCGACCGCGAGGTGCCGACCGCGATCAAGCGCAAGATCTCGCTGATGTGCGACGTCGACGAGGCCGCCGTGGTCGCCTGCCCCGACGCCCGTTCGATCTACGACATCCCGAAGACCGTGCACGGCGAGGGCCTGGACGCCTATGTCGTCCGCAAGCTGGACCTGCCGTTCCGGGACGTGGACTGGACGACCTGGGACGACCTGCTCGACCGCGTCCACAACCCCGACCACGAGATCACCCTCGCTCTGGTCGGCAAGTACATCGACCTGCCCGACGCCTACCTCTCGGTCACCGAGGCGCTGCGCGCGGGCGGCTTCGCCAACAGGGCCCGCGTCAAGATCAAGTGGGTCACCTCCGACGACTGCAAGACCCCGGCCGGCGCCGCGGCGCAGCTCGGTGACGTCGACGGCATCTGCATCCCGGGCGGCTTCGGCGACCGCGGTGTGCTCGGCAAGGTCGGCGCGATCAAGTACGCCCGCGAGAACAAGATCCCGCTGCTCGGTCTCTGCCTGGGCCTGCAGTGCATCGTGATCGAGGCCGCGCGCAACCTCGCCGACATCCCGGACGCCAACTCCACCGAGTTCGACTCGGCCACCGGCCACCCGGTCATCTCCACCATGGCCGAGCAGCTCGACATCGTCGCCGGTGAGGGCGACATGGGCGGCACCATGCGGCTCGGCATGTACCCGGCCAAGCTCGCCGAGGGCTCCATCGTCCGTGAGGTGTACGACGGCAAGGAGTACGTCGAGGAGCGGCACCGGCACCGCTACGAGGTGAACAACGCCTACCGCGCCGAGCTCGAGAAGAAGGCGGGCATCCTGTTCTCCGGGACCTCGCCGGACGGCAAGCTCGTCGAGTACGTCGAGTACCCGCGCGACGTCCACCCGTACCTGGTCGCCACGCAGGCCCACCCCGAGCTGCGCTCGCGTCCGACCAGGCCGCACCCGCTGTTCGCCGGCCTGGTGAAGGCCGCGGTCGAGCGGCAGAGTTCCAAGTAGCACGACAGTTGTACGGTGGCCGGGGCGCACGCATTCAAAGGGCGGGCGTCCCGGCTTCTTTTGCGCAGGTGGGGAAGGACAGGGCATGACGATCAAGGACGCCCCGGAGGAGTGGGAGATCCGGGCCACGAAGACTCCCTTCGTGGGCAACAAGACCTCCGTCCGCACGGACGAGGTGGTCATGCCCGACGGGACGGTGGTCGCCCGCGACTACCAGGTCCACCCGGGTTCGGTGGCCGTGCTCGCCCTCGACGACGAGGACCGGGTCCTGCTGATCCGCCAGTACCGGCACCCCGTGCGGCAGAAGCTGTGGGAGATCCCGGCGGGCCTGCTGGACGTGCCCGGTGAGAACCCGCTGCACGCGGCCCAGCGGGAGTTGTACGAGGAGGCGCACGTCAAGGCGGAGGACTGGCGGGTGCTGACGGACGTCTACACCTCGCCGGGCGGCTGCGACGAGGCGATCCGGATCTTTCTGGCGCGGGGGCTGTCCGAGGCGGAGGGTGAGCGTTTCGAGGTCGAGCACGAGGAGATCGACCTGGAGTACGCGCGCGTGCCGGTGCCCGAGCTCGTCCGGGGGGTGCTGGCGGGGGAACTCCACAACAACTGCCTGGTGACGGGGGTTCTGTCGTTGGTCGCGGCGCGGGCCTCCGGTGGGTTGGACGGGTTGCGGCCGGCTGAGGCGGAGTGGCCCGCGCGGCCGTTCGAGGCGTGACGGGCACCCAGGACTGCGCCGTTGTGGCGGTCCGTTGCCGGGTGCGGCTTCGTCGTGGCCGGTCGCGCGGTTCCGCGCGTCCCTGACAGCGGCACTCCCGGAACCGGTGATCCTATGATCCGTTGATCCGATCGAGGGACTCCACCGCCGCGCTCCGCCGGGAACGTTGCAGAGCGTGAACTAGGCTTTTGGTGCCCGAACCGGGGTCACCGGCGGGCTTTGCGCGTGCGGTGGGACGGGAGTGTGCCCGTGACGGATCAGGCGGTGGACCCAGACGGCGTACGGTTGTCCGGCGAGGGCCAATTCCTGGGGCGGACGCGGGAGTTGAAGGAGCTGCGCGCCGACATCGAGCGGGCGGGACTCGACACGCTCGCCGGCCGCAAGGCACCTCGCGCGCGCGTCCTGCTCATCGCGGGACGCCCCGGCTCCGGGCGCACCGCGCTCGCCGAGGAACTCGTCCGGACGGTCGCAGAAAGTTACGACGGGGTGCTGCGCGTCCGGCTGAGCGAACCCGACGGCACCCCCGTGCCGGTCGCCGACGCCGCCCGGGAACTGCTCACCGCGCTCGACGTACCGGCACCCGCCGGCGCCGCCGAGGACGACCTCACGGCGGTGCTGCGTGAAGCCCTCGCCGACCGTCGCGCGCTGCTCCTGCTCGACGACGCGGTGGCCGCGGAACAGGTGGACGCCCTGATTCCGGACACCCCGGAGTGCCTGGTCGTGGCCGTCTCGGGAGGTCCGCTGACCGGGATCGCGGACGTCCGGCCCTGCACCCTCGGCGGTCTCGACACCAAGGCCGCGCTGGAACTGCTGTCCCGGCACACCGGATCGGTCCGCGTGACCGTGGACCCCCGTTCCGCCGAGAGGCTCGTGGAGGAGTGCCAGGGCCATCCGGCCGCGCTGATGCTGGCGGGGGGCTGGCTCGCCGCCCGGCCCAAGGCGGCCGTCGCCGATCTGGCCAAGCAACTGCATGCGGAGAGTGACGAGGGGAGCCCGCTCAGCCGGGTCTTCCGGCTCGTCCACGGCACCCTGCCCGCAGCCGCGGCCCGGACCCTGCGACTGCTCTCCCTCGCCCCGGCCGGCCTCGTCGACCCGCACACCGCCTCCGCGCTCGCCGGCTGCTCGGTGGCCGAGGCCCGCTCCGCCCTGGACGACTTCGTGGCGCTGGGTCTGCTGCACGCCGTGGAGTCCCCGCTGCCGCAGTACGAGGTCCCCGGCTGTCTGCACCCCCTGCTCAGGGCCCTCGCCGACACCCAGGACCGGCCGGGCGAGCTCCGGCTGGCCCGCGCCCGCATGCTGGAGCGGACGGTACGGCTGTTGCAGTCCTCGCGTGTCATCACCGAGACCGACAGCCCCGAGGCCCGGGAGAAGCTCCAGGGCATGCCGCCCTCGGTGCGCTTCCCGAGCCCGCGGGCCGCCGAGGACTGGCTGCGCCTGCGCAGGCCGGCCCTGCTCGCCGCGGCCCGTCTCGCGGTCGCCGACGGGGAGCTGGACACCCTGGCCCGGCGCCTGATGTCGCAGCTCGTGCGCACGATGGTGGCCCACTTCGGGATGAAGGCCGCGGCCCCCGACCTCTACGTCCTGCACGGTCTCGTCCTGGACGTGGCCGAGCGGCGCGCCCTGCCCCGCGAGAAGGCCGCCGCCCTGCTGAACCTCGCCGACCTGGACGCGCAGACCGGCCGCACCCGGGAGGCACTGGTCCGCTACCGGGCGGCCCTGGACGCCGGACGGGAGGCGAACGACCCGTATGCGACCGGCCGCGCGATGGAATCCGTAGGCGGCGCGTACCTGGAGCTCGGGGACTACGAGCGGGCCGCCGACTGGTTCGGCCGGGCCCTCGCCCAGCGGCTGGCCCGCGGCGAGAAAGAGGAGGCCGCCCGGCTGTACGGCCGTATCGCCGCCGCCCACACCTGTGCGGGCCACTACGGCGAGGCGGTCAGGAACTGGCGGGCCGCCCTTGCCGGGCACCGCAGGAACGGCGATGTGCCCGCCCACGCACGGGCGTTGAGCGAGCTCGCCCGGGTCCAGGAGTACGCCGGACACCCCGAGGAGTCGCTGCGCACCTGCCAGGAGGCCGTGGAGTGGGCGCGGCGCGCCGAGGACCTCCGGCTGCTGGCCGCGCTCCAGGTCAGGCTCGCGGACACGCTGGACCGCCTCGGCGATCCCGCGGCCGCCCGGCTGCACCGCGGCGCCGCCGAACGCCTGCTGGGACAGGAGCTTTCCGGGGGAGAAACCGGCCCCCAGCAGGTCGAGGACCCGAAACAAGGCGAGAATGCCTGCGAAATCCGCAGTACATCCGCTGAAGATTGATGCAATGAAAGGCTAGACAGCGGGAACACCTTCATTAGACTGGCTCTGCCGCACCTTCTCCTGCGGTGTCTCCTGGTGTGCCCACGCATGCCCGGGTATGTGTTGTATTGCCCCACACACTCTCTGAGCCAAGGACCGTGATCCACGTGAAGGTCGGCATCCCCCGCGAGGTCAAGAACAACGAGTTCCGGGTGGCCATCACCCCCGCCGGTGTGCACGAGCTCGTGCGCCACGGCCACCAGGTCGTCATCGAGCGCGGCGCCGGCATCGGCTCCTCGATCCCGGACGAGGAGTACGTCGCCGAGGGCGCGCAGATCCTGGACACCGCCGACGAGGTGTGGGCCGCGGCCGACCTGCTGCTGAAGGTGAAGGAGCCGGTCGCCGAGGAGTACCACCGCCTGCGCAAGGACCAGACGCTCTTCACCTACCTGCACCTGGCCGCCTCCAAGGAGTGCACCGACGCGCTCATCGAGTCCGGCACCACCGCGATCGCCTACGAGACCGTCGAGCTGCCCTCCCGGGCGCTGCCGCTGCTCGCCCCGATGTCCGAGGTCGCGGGCCGGCTCGCCCCGCAGGTCGGCGCCTACCACCTCATGCGCTCGGTCGGCGGCCGCGGTGTCCTGCCCGGCGGTGTCCCCGGCACCCAGCCCGCGCGTGCCGTCGTCATCGGCGGCGGTGTCTCCGGCTGGAACGCCACCCAGATCGCCGTCGGCATGGGCTTCCACGTCACGCTGCTCGACCGGGACATCAACAAGCTGCGCGAGGCCGACAAGGTCTTCGGCACCAAGGTCCGGGCGATCATGTCCAACGCCTTCGAGCTGGAGAAGGCCGTCCTGGACGCCGACCTCGTGATCGGCGCGGTGCTCATCCCGGGCGCCAAGGCCCCGAAGCTGGTCACCAACGAGCTCGTCTCCCGGATGAAGCCCGGAAGTGTCCTTGTCGACATCGCGATCGACCAGGGCGGCTGCTTCGAGGACTCCCGCCCGACCACGCACGCCGAACCGACCTTCCAGGTCCACGACTCGGTCTTCTACTGCGTGGCCAACATGCCCGGCGCGGTGCCCAACACCTCGACCTACGCGCTCACCAACGCCACGCTGCCCTACATCGTCGAACTGGCGAACCGCGGCTGGGTGGAGGCGCTGCGCCGCGACCCCGCGCTCGCCAAGGGCCTCAACACCCATGACGGCAAGGTCGTTTACCGGGAGGTCGCGGAGGCGCACGGCCTGGAGCACGTCGAGCTGGAGTCGCTGCTCGGCTGAGCCTGTGACCTCGGCAGAGAGCTAAGTCACCTTTTCGCGAAGGCGATACGTCAACAAGACGCGTCAACGAGGCACATGCGGCCGGACCTTGCCCACAAGGTCCGGCCGGATGTGTGTATGGTCACTTTGCGACTCTCGGTCAACTCGCGTCGAACGTAACCCTTGAACCGATTCGTACACCGGCGAAACCTGCCGTGCGACTGCCGTACGCCCTTGACAGCGGGATGTTTCATTGCCGACACATCCTGCCGGGTCCGGCGGATTGTGTTGCTGTGAACACCCGACACGCCATAGAGTCGCCAACCGTCGGCATGGTGCCACGCTGACCTTGTCTAGAAGTTTCCTGGTCACCAAGGAGGTAAGACGACTTGTGAATGAGTCGACATTTTCTCCCGGGGGTGGTCAACCAGGAATGCCTGCCGAGGCCCAGAGCCCCGCAGGGTTCGAGGCTGTCGGCTCCGTCGCGGTGCGCACCTTCGCAGCCCACCAGAGTCCGCAGACCGTGCGGACAGCACACCAGAGCATGGATGGCCATCACGTGAACGCCATGGCCGGCGACGGAAGTGGCGCGCCCCACAACCACTTCGCCGACTACGACGAACTGCCCGAGGGGCACTTCTACGACCCCGACGCCGAGTACGAGCCCGATCCGGAGTACGCGGCCACGCTCGCGCCCGACGCGGCCCGCCAGCGCCGTGAGCGCGTCGGTCCGACGGGCCGGCCGCTGCCGTACTTCCCGATCCCGGGCCCGCTGACCGACCACGGCCCCGCGAAGATCATCGCGATGTGCAACCAGAAGGGCGGCGTCGGCAAGACCACGTCGACCATCAACCTGGGTGCCGCGCTCGCGGAGTACGGCCGGCGCGTGCTGCTCGTGGACTTCGACCCGCAGGGCGCGCTGTCGGTGGGTCTCGGTGTCAACCCGATGGAGCTCGACCTCACCGTCTACAACCTGCTCATGGAGCGGGGCATGGCGGCCGACGAGGTCCTGCTGAAGACCGCGGTCCCCAACATGGACCTGCTGCCGAGCAATATCGACTTGTCGGCGGCGGAGGTCCAGCTGGTCTCCGAGGTCGCCCGCGAGTCGACATTGCAGCGCGCCCTGAAGCCGCTCATGGCCGACTACGACTACATCGTGATCGACTGTCAGCCCTCGCTCGGCCTCCTCACGGTCAACGCCCTGACGGCCGCGCACAAGGTGATAGTGCCTCTGGAGTGCGAGTTCTTCGCCCTGCGTGGTGTCGCACTGCTGACGGAGACCATCGAGAAGGTCCAGGAGCGGCTCAACCCGGAGCTGGAGCTCGACGGGATCCTCGCCACGATGTACGACTCGCGCACGGTGCACAGCCGTGAGGTCCTGGCCCGCGTGGTCGAGGCGTTCGACGACCACGTCTACCACACGGTCATCGGGCGCACGGTGCGCTTCCCGGAGACCACGGTCGCCGGTGAGCCGATCACCACGTACGCCTCCAACTCCGTCGGTGCCGCCGCCTATCGCCAGCTCGCCAGGGAGGTGCTCGCCCGGTGTCACGCCGAGTGAGTCTGCCGGGGGCCGACGAACTGTTCCGTACGACAGGGGGAATGGCGCTCCAGGCGTCCACTCCCCGGCGGGGGGCCAACGGCGAGGCCCGGGTACCGGCTCCCGCGGGGGAGTCCGACGGGGCCGCGGCCGAGGACGCGCCGCAGTCCGTGCCCGCGCAGGGCGGGGACGGTGACGGGGCCGAGCACGTGGCGGCCGACGCCGAGTCCGCGGAGGCGGGCGAGTCCCGTCTCCGGGCCGCTGCCGCCGAGCGCACCGCGCGACGTCAGGAGGCGCAGGAAGGTTCTGCCCCCGCCGCCGGCGCGCAGCCGCGCGGCAAGCGCGGCAGGTCGCCCGCCCGGCGTCCCAGTGGGCGCGAGCGTCACGACGAGAAGATCACCGTGTACGTGTCGGCCGAGGAGCTCATGGATCTGGAGCACGCCCGTCTCGTGCTCCGAGGTGAGCACGGGCTGGCGGTGGACCGCGGGCGGATCGTCCGCGAGGCGGTCGCCGTGGTGCTGGCCGACCTGGAGTCCCGCGGGGACGCGAGCATCCTCGTCCGTCGGCTGCGTGGGCGGTAGCGGTAGCCTGCGGGGGCCATGACCTCGAACGACTCTTCCGTCCCCGGCCCCGGCGGCTCCGCCGGACGCCGGCGTGCGCTGGGCCGGGGGCCGGGCGCTGCGCGGCTTGCGCCGGGGACAGGGGCGATGCCGGTCCCGTCTGAGCCGGAGACCGAGGGCGCGGGGTCTGAGACTGTCCCGGAGCCCGGGGCTCTGCCGGAGCGGGGTCCGGAGCCGGGGGCCGAGCCGGTCGTGGAGACCGGACCCGGGACCGGGCCCGAGCCGGTGGTGGAGGCCGAACCCGGGGCCGGGCCCGAGCCGGTGGTGGAGGCCGAACCCGAGCCTGAGCCCGAGGCCGTTACCGCGCCTGAGGCGGTTACGGCGTCCGAGACCGTCCCGGCGCCCGAGGCCGTCGCGGCGTCCGGGATCGGTCCGGTGCCGGAGATCGGCCCGGCGTCCGAGGCCGCCCCTGCGGGTTCGCGCGAGGGTGAGGCCGACGGGGTCTTCAAGGTCCGGCTCGCCAACTTCGAGGGCCCCTTCGACCTCCTCCTCCAGCTCATCTCCAAGCACAAGCTGGACGTGACCGAGGTCGCGCTCTCCAAGGTCACCGACGAGTTCATGTCCTACATCCGGGCCATGGGGCCGGACTGGGACCTCGACGAGACGACCGAGTTCCTCGTCGTGGCGGCCACCCTGCTCGACCTGAAGGCGGCCCGGCTGCTGCCCGCCGCACAGGTGGAGGACGAGGCCGACCTGGCGCTCCTGGAAGCCCGGGACCTGCTCTTCGCGCGGCTGCTCCAGTACCGCGCCTACAAGCAGATCGCCGACATCTTCAACCGGCGGCTCGACGAGGAGGCCCGGCGCTACCCCCGTACCGTCGGACTCGAACCCCACCACGCGGACCTGCTGCCCGAGGTCGTCATCAGCATCGGGCCGGAGGGGTTCGCGAAACTCGCCGTGAAGGCGATGCAGCCCAAGCCCAAGCCGCAGGTGTACGTCGACCACATCCACGCGCCCCTGGTGAGCGTCCAGGAGCAGGCGGGGATCGTGGTCGCGCGGCTCAGGGAGCTCGGTGAGGCCAGCTTCCGCCTGCTGGTGGAGGACGCCGACGGCACCCTGACCGTCGTGGCGAGGTTCCTCGCACTCCTTGAGCTGTACCGGGAGAAGGCCGTGGCGCTGGACCAGGAGACCGCGCTCGGGGAGCTGCTCGTGCGCTGGACCGGCGGTGAGGGGGAGGCCGAGCCGATGGTGACCGACGAGTTCGACCGACCGCCCGAGCCGCCCAAGGAGGACAAGGCGTGAGCGAGGAGACCACCGAGGTCCCGGCGGGACCGCCGGGCGTCGCCGACCTCGATCTGAAGCCGGCCCTGGAGGCCGTCCTCATGGTCGTGGACGAGCCCGCGACCGAGGAGCACCTGGCGAAGATCCTGGAGCGGCCGAAGCGGCAGATCACCAGGGCGCTGCGGGAGCTGGCCGGCGAGTACGCCGCCCAGGGGCGCGGCTTCGAGCTGCGGCACGTCGCGAACGGGTGGCGGTTCTACACCCGGGCCGCCTACGCCCCGGCGGTGGAGCGGTTCGTCCTGGACGGCCAGCAGGCCCGGCTCACCCAGGCCGCCCTGGAGACGCTCGCGGTGGTCGCCTACCGCCAGCCGGTCAGCCGCAGCAGGGTCTCCGCGGTGCGCGGAGTGAACTGCGACGGTGTGATGCGCACCCTGCTCCAGCGGGGTCTGGTGGCGGAGGCGGGGACGGAACCCGAAACAGGTGCGATCCTGTACGTGACGACGAACTACTTCCTGGAGCGGATGGGCCTGCGCGGTCTGGACGAGCTCCCGGAGCTCGCGCCCTTCCTCCCGGAGGCGGAGGCGATCGAGGCCGAGACCCAGGAGGCCGTACCGTCGTTCGATCCGGACGCCCCGGATTCCGAGGACGCAGACGACAAGACGGAACTTTGATGCGAAGCAGCAGCGGCAGGAACAGCAGCGGAAACAACGGCGGGAGCCGTGGTGGCAACAGCGGCGGCCGCGGTGGGAACAGCGGTGGTCGCGGCGGGAGCACCGGAGGACGCGGCAACTACCGCGGCGCCGGCAACGACCGCGACGACAAGCAGGGCGGCCGGCCGAAGAAGCCCCGCCCCGAGGAGCGCCGCTACGACGTAGGTCCCGGCGCCTCCCCGGACGGCCCGAAGTCGGGGCGCGGCGCCTCGGCGCGCGGCGGTGCCAAGGGCGGGCCGAAGCAGGGCCAGGGCACCGGGCGCGGCCGGTGGGTGCCGGCGACCTCCCGCGAGTACGAGGCGCGGGCCGAGGAGCGCAACCGGGAGCGGTACGCCGGCAAGAAGGACGTGAAGCTCCCCAAGACCTTCCCGGGCGCAGAGCAGGAGGGCGAGCGGCTCCAGAAGGTCCTCGCGCGCGCGGGCTACGGTTCGCGGCGGGCCTGCGAGGAGCTCATCGAGCAGGCGCGGGTCGAGGTCAACGGCGAGATCGTGCTGGAGCAGGGCAAGCGGGTCGACCCGGAGAAGGACGAGGTCAGGGTCGACGGCCTGACGGTGGCGACGCAGTCGTACCAGTTCTTCTCGCTGAACAAGCCCGCCGGTGTGGTCTCCACGATGGAGGACAACGAGGGCCGGCAGTGCCTCGGCGACTACGTCACCAACCGTGAGACGCGGCTCTTCCACGTGGGACGGCTCGACACCGAGACCGAGGGCGTCATCCTGCTCACCAACCACGGCGAGCTGGCCCACCGGCTGACCCACCCCAAGTACGGCGTCAAGAAGGTCTACCTCGCGCACATCGTGGGCCCGATCCCGCGGGACCTGGGCAAGCGGCTCAAGGACGGCATCCAGCTCGAGGACGGGTACGCGAAGGCGGACCACTTCCGGGTCGTCGAGCAGACCGGCAAGAACTACCTCGTCGAGGTCACCCTGCACGAGGGGCGCAAGCACATCGTGCGCCGGATGCTCGCCGAGGCGGGCTTCCCGGTCGACAAGCTGGTCCGGGTCGCCTTCGGCCCCATCACCCTGGGCGACCAGAAGTCCGGCTGGCTGCGGCGGCTGTCCAACACCGAGGTCGGCATGCTGATGAAGGAAGTCGACCTGTAGTCCCTCCCCGCGCGTGTGCGGCCGGTTCCGGAATGCTCCGGGGCCGGCCGATGCGTTTTCGCCCCGCCGCACGTCTGTATTCGTGACGGAGGGAGTGGGGATGGACCAGAGGAACGGCAACGGTGGCGAGGCGTGTCCGGCGGCGCTGGAGGGTTGTGTGCGGCCTGCACGGCCCGGCGGGGTGCCGGGGGAGCGGGAGAGGTCCGGGCGGCCGCTGAGGGGCTGCTGGGGCGCTCCGGCGCAGGTGCGGTCATGAGCGCGGGGGAGTTGCTGGAGCGCTCGCTCGCCTACGCGCTGGGCAGTGTGGCGGGATCACGGCAGGTGGGGCTCGACCGGGGCACGCCGTGCGCCGAATGGGATCTGGGCGAGCTGCTCGGGCACCTCGACGACTCGTTGGACGCGCTGTACGAGGGGCTGAGCGGCGGGCGGATCGGACTGCTCCCGCAGACCGACCGGGTCTGCGGTTTCCGTACACGCGCGTGTGCCGTGCTCGGCGCCTGGGCTGCCGGGCCGCCCGAGGGCGTACTGGTGGGTGGACGCCCGCTGGACGTGCACGTGATGGCCGCCGTCGGCGCCGTCGAGATCACCGTGCACGGCTGGGACGTGGCCCGGTCCTGCGGCCGGCCGCGACCCATCCCGGAGGCTCTCGCGGCCGAGCTCCTGTCCGTCGCCCAGTGCGTGGTGGGGGAGGAGGACCGGGGCGTGCGGTTCGGCGCTCCGGTCGCCGTGCCCTCCGGCGCGCGACCCGAGGCCCGGCTTCTGGGGTTCCTGGGGCGGGACTTCCGAGAGGCCGGCTGACCCCGGGTTCGTGTGCGGCCAGGCTCCGCTCAACGCACTCTTGGGGCTTGCCGAAGCCGGGCGCCCTCTTTATAGTCGTAGTGACTATTGGTCATTCTGACCATAAAGGGGGTGAGCGGGTGTGTCCGTTCCGCCCGGCTACGACAAGTACGCCCACGAACCCTTCGCCGTCACCGTCGACCTCGCCGTCCTCACGGTCGCCGAAGGCGCCCTGCACGTGCTGCTCGTGGAGCGGGGGCAGGAGCCGTACGCCGGACACCGGGCGCTGCCCGGCGGATTCGTGCACCCGGACGAGTCCGCGGAGACCGCGGCCCGGCGCGAACTCGCCGAGGAGACCGGCCTGTCGGACCTCTCCGGGCTGCACCTCGAGCAGGTGCGGACCTACAGCGAGCCCGACCGCGACCCCCGGATGCGGGTCGTCTCCGTCGCGTTCGCCGCACTGCTGCCCGACCCGCCCGAACCGCACGGCGGCAGCGACGCGGCCGAGGCCCGCTGGGTGCCGTACGACCAAGCCGGGCCGCTCGCGTTCGACCACGACCGCATCCTGGCCGACGCCCGCGAACACGTCGGCGCCCAGCTCGAGTCCACCTGCCTCGCCACCGCCTTCTGCCCGCCCGAGTTCACCCTCGGTGAGCTCCAGCAGGTGTACGAGACCGTGTGGGGCAGCGCCCTGGACCGGCCCAACTTCCGCCGCAAGGTGCTCGCCACGCCCGGCTTCGTCGAGGCCGTCCCCGGCGCCGCGCGACTGACCGGCGGCCGCGGCAAACCGGCCGCGCTCTACCGCGCAGGACCGGCCACCGCGCTGCGCCCCCCTCTCCTCCGACCGTCCCCGGAAGGACGCCCCGCATGACCATGATCCTGACCAAGCGCGCCGCCACCGGCACCCTCCTCGGCCTCGCCCTCGGAGACGCCCTCGGCTTCCCGACCGAGTTCAACGACGTGCCGTCGATCCTCGCCAAGTGCGGGCCCTGGCGGGAGATGGAGCTGATCACACCCGCGGTCGTCAGCGACGACACGCAGATGACACTGGCGGTGGGCCGGGGGCTGCGGGCGGCGATGGACCGGGGCGTGCTCGGGCCCGAGATGGCGGAGCCGGTCCGGCGGGAGTTCATAGCGTGGAACCGCTCCCCGGAGAACAACCGCGCCCCGGGCAACACCTGCCTGAGGGCCTGTGACCTGCTGGAGCGCACGGAGCTGCCCTGGCAGTACGCCAGCCAGACCGGCTCCAAGGGCTGCGGCGCCAACATGCGGGTCGCTCCCGTCGGACTCGTCCCGGGACTCAGTGACGAACAGCGGGCGGGTGCCGCCCAGTTGCAGGCCGCGCTCACCCACGGCCATCCGACGGCACTCGCCGCGTCCGACCTCACCGCCCGTGCCGTACGGCTGCTCGCGCAGGGCACCGCACCGGGCGAACTGGTCGCACTGCTGCGGTCGTACGCCCTGGCGAACCGGGGCCAGTACCACGAGCGCTGGCTCGGCGACCTGTGGACGAGGAGCCAGGACCCGACGCCCGGGCAGTTCATCGCGCGGGGCTGGGACGAGTGCCTCGCGGTCCTCGACCGGCTCGGCGAGGCCGTGCGCGGTGCCTCACCCGAGGACGACCCGTGTCTGGCCACCGGAGCGGGCTGGATCGCCGAAGAGGCCCTGGCAACCGGGCTGTTGTGCTTCCTCCAGTTCCCCGACGAGCCGCTGACGGCCCTGCGGCGGGCCGCGTGCAGCTCCGGCGACTCCGACTCGATCGCCTGCCTGACGGGTGCCTTCGCGGGCGCCCATCTGGGAGCGGAGGCGTGGCCCGCCGAGTGGGCCGACCGGATCGAGTACGGCAGCGAGCTGGTGACGCTCGGGGCGCTCTGGGACGCCTGACGCCTCGGCCGGCGGACCTGGCCGGTCGCTGCGGGCTACCGCGGGGGTGTGAGCGGGCGCCGGTACCAGGTGCCCGGCTTACCGCCGAGTTCAGCGGGACCGAATGGGACGAACCCGGCCTTGACCAGAACCCTCCGGGAGGCGGCATTCGCGTGGGCGGTGGCCGCCCGCAGGGTGCGCAGTCCGTACCGGGTCGCCGCCAGGTCGCACAGCTCCAGCACGGTCGCGGTCGCCGTGCCGCGGCCGGCCGCGTGCCGCGCGACCCGGTAGCCCAGCACGGCGGTTCCGTCCTCCAGGTCGTACAGGTTGAACCGGCCCAGCACCGAGCCGTCCCCGGCGACGAGCACATGGAAAACGCAGACGCCGGCCTCCTGTTCGGCCGGCAGGGCGTCGAACCGGTCGGTGAACCGGTCGAAGCAGGCGTCGCCGCGGTCGGAGACCGAGGCGGCGAAGCAGGCGCGGTTCACCAGCTCGAAGGCCAGGACCGCCGGGGCATGACCGGCGTGGAGCCGCTGCAGCTCGGGCACCGCGCGACTCCACCCGGCCGGTGCGCCGGGCCGGAGCCCTAGGCGAGCTCGATCGAGTCCCCGCTGACCTTGATCCGCTTCTCGGGCAGCGGCTGGTCGGCCGGCGGGTTGGCCACCGAGCCGTCGGTGATGTCGAACTTGCTGCCGTGACAAGGGCAGTTGATGGTGCCGCCGGACACGCTGGTCACCTGGCAGCCCTGGTGCGTGCAGATGCTGGAGAAGGCCTTGAACTCGCCCTTCTCCGGCTGGGTGACGACGACCTTCTCATCCTTGAAGATCTTCCCGCCGCCGACCGGGATCTCGCTCGCCTTCGCCAGTTCGGTGCCGGCCTGCACCGAACTCGACCCGGAGTCGCCGTTCTCGTCGCCGTACTCGCCGCAGCCGACGGCCAGCGTGGCCGCGCCCGTCGCGAGGAGGATCGTGCGCCGCGTCGGGCTGTGCGTCATGTCGTGACTCCGAAGGTGCGGAAGAACCAGAGGGCGGAGGTCAACCAGAGGATCGTGAGCGCGGTGAAGACGAGCCCGCCGACGATCGGCAGCAGCCATCCGGGCAGTCGCTCCGAGCGGAGCAGCAGCATCTTGGCACTGAACACGCCGAAGAAGAAACAACCCAGCAGGGAGTGCCACAGAACGCGTGATTCGTACGACTGGAAGCCCAGCGCGTACAGGCAGTGCACCGCGACCGGCACCGCGAGGAGGAACGCCGCCCGGCCGGACCAGCGGTGCAGGGCGGCGGACCAGCTCGGGCCCGGCAGCCTGCCGTACACCATCAGCGCCGAGACGAGCTGTACGAGGGCGAAGAAGAACGCGGCCGTCGCGAGCCACGACTTCACCGCTCCGGTGCTGCTGAACCCGGCGAGGTTGAAGGCCGTCCCCGCCGGGTCGTGGACCTTGCCGTAGGCGCCCAGGGCGACCGCGACCGCGGCGGCGACCAGGGCAGGGACCAGATAGCGGGCCGCGCCGGGGCCGCGCCGGGGCTCGGGCGAGGGCCAGCTCTGGGTGGCCGCATTCGGGTCGACGGTCATGATCGGCTCCCTCGGGCTGGGTCAGGGGGTTACCGGGCGGGCCGTGAGCCGCTGCCCGTCGACCGTCACCGCACCGGTCTGCGGGTCGATCTCCGGTGCCGGGGACGGCTTGCCGTCACGCTTGAGGATGCCGACCTGCTCACCGTCCGGCAGGACGATCCAGCCGCCTTCGATCCTCGCGCCGGCCACGTTGCCGTTCGCCCGGTAGAGCCCGGACGACTTCGCCGTCCGGGCGATGGTGAAGGCGTACCCTCCACTGCCGACGTGGGCCGTGCCGCGGATCTGCCTGGCGCCCTTCACCCCGGCGTCGAGGCTCGCGCCGCCCTTGCCGGTGAGCCGCAGGCTGCCGTCGTCCTCCACGTCGCCCTGGAGCCACGACTCGACGTTGCGGCCGTCGCAGACGTACGCGATCGCCTTGTCGTCGCGCACGGTGATCGCGACCGCCGAGGAGTCGTCGTCCGTGCGGCCCGTGTAGACGCCCTCGGGCACGGCGGTCCGGGCCGGGGACGGACTGGTCGGTGCCGACGGCTGTGCCGGCGCGGTGCCCGGTGACGCCTTGGTGCCGGGCGACGGCTTCCCGGACGCGGACGGCTGCACGGTGGCCGAGGTCGGCTTCTCTCCCGTGGTGGCGTTGAGCGAGAGCATGAACAGGCCGAGCAGCAATCCCGCGAGCAGTGTCAGCAGCGGTCCGGAACGCTTCATGGAAGGGCCTCCCCCGAGGCGGGTTTCCTGCCCATGAGAGCGGACCCGGCATCCCGCGTCCAGAGGCGCACGGGGGCGTTCTCACGCCCAGTGGCGGAACTGCGACATCCAGGTGACATCGGCACGGTCCGGAGGCCGTCTCAGGAGGCGGGCGCCGCGCACCCGCCCCGCGGGGGCTGACTAGGCTGGTCGGACAGAGAGCCGGGTTGTACATCAGCAAGGAGCAAAGCCGTGGCGGTACGAGCGGTCCGGGGCGCCGTCCAACTCGAACGGGACGAGGCCGGCCACATGGACGAGCAGGTCGGGGCGCTGCTCACCGCCATCATGGAGCGGAACGAGCTGACCGCGGACGACCTGATCAGCATCTGGTTCACGGCCACGCCCGACCTGCACAGCGACTTCCCGGCGGCCGCGGCCCGCAAGCTCGGCATCGTCGACGTACCCCTGATCTGCGCACAGGAGCTGGACATCGAGGGCGCCATGCCCCGGGTCGTCCGGGTCCTCGCGCACATCGAGTCCGACCGGCCCCGCGCCGACATCGCGCACGTCTACCTCGGCGCCGCGGCCGCCCTGCGCAAGGACATCGCCCAGTGAGGACCGCACTCGTCATCGGGACCGGGCTCATCGGGACGTCCGCCGCGCTGGCGCTGGCGGGGCGGGGAGTCACCGTCCACCTCGCCGACCACGACCCCGAGCAGGCCCGCACGGCCGCCGCGCTCGGCGCGGGCACGGACGAGGCGCCCGAGGGGCCCGTGGACCTCGCGATCGTCGCCGCGCCGCCCGCGCACGTGGCGGGGGTGCTCGCCGACGCCATGCGGCGGGGCGCGGCCCGCGGGTACATCGACGTGGCCAGCGTGAAGGGCGGGCCCCGGCGGGAGCTGGAGGGCCTCGGACTCGACCTCTCCTCCTACATCGGCACGCACCCGATGTCCGGGCGGGAGAAGTCCGGGCCGCTGGCCGCCTCCGGGGACCTCTTCGAGGGGCGGCCCTGGGTGCTGACCCCGACCCGGGACACCGACACCGAGGTGCTGAACCTCGCGCTCGAACTGGTCTCGCACTGCCGCGCGGTGCCGGTGGTCATGGACGCCGACGCCCACGACCGAGCCGTGGCGCTCGTCTCGCACATGCCCCACCTGGTGTCCAGCATGGTCGCCGCCCGGCTCGAGCACGCCGAGGAGGCCGCCGTACGGCTGTGCGGCCAGGGCATCCGGGACGTGACCCGGATCGCCGCGTCCGACCCCGGTATGTGGATCGACATCCTCTCCGCGAACCCGGGCCCGGTGGCCGATCTGCTCACCGAACTCGCTGGGGACCTGGAGGAGACCGTGCAGGCGCTGCGGGCGCTCCAGTCCGCCGACGAGGCCAAGCGGGGCGAGGGCACGTCAGGGATCGAGGACATGCTGCGGCGGGGGAACGCCGGGCAGGTGCGGGTGCCCGGGAAGCACGGGTCCGCTCCCCGGGTGTACGAGGTCGTGGCCGTGCTCATCGACGACCAGCCGGGGCAGCTCGCGCGGATCTTCGCGGACGCCGGCCGGGCGGGGGTCAACATCGAGGACGTGCGGATCGAGCACGCGACGGGGCAGCAGGCCGGTCTGGTCCAGCTGATGGTGGAGCCGCAGGCCGCACCCGTGCTGTCGGCCGCGCTGCGGGAGCGGGGCTGGTCGATTCGGCAGTGAGGGGATCCGGCGGGAGCCGGTGGTGTGGGGTGCCGGTGGTGTGGGGTGCCGGTGGTGCGGGTTGTGGGTGTCGCCCCGGACGCCCTCGCGGTCGCCGGGCTCCCGCCGTCCCGGCGCCCTCGCGGCCTGTTGCGGCCCTGCCGGTTCCCGTCGAGCCTGCCGCCCTGCGGTGGCGGCGCCCCGGTGTCCGTCCCCGCCCGCCGGACGAGCCTGCCGGCGTCCGGCGCTGACGTCCCGGACTCCGTCCTCGCCTCCGGGCGGTCCTGCCGCTGCCGTACGGCCCCGGTGCCCGTGGACGTCCTCGCCGGCCCCCATGAGACCCCGGCGCCCCCGGACGCCCGGCCCCGGTCGGCGTAGGTCGGCCACGCGTCCGGACGAGTGACGCGCACCCAGTAACCTGGTGCGGGGCACAGTCGCGCCCCCACACCACTCGCCAGACCGCCCCGAAAGGTGTCCCCCCGTGGAAAACGGCGCCGCCCAGCCCGTGATTGTCGCCATCGACGGCCCCTCCGGCACGGGCAAGTCGAGCACCTCGAAGGCTGTCGCCGCGCAGCTCGGGCTGAGCTACCTGGACACCGGCGCCCAGTACCGGGCGATCACCTGGTGGATGGTGACCAACGGGATCGACATCGAGGACCCGACCGCGATCGCCGCCGTGGCCGGGAAGGCGGAGATCGTCTCCGGCACCGACCCGGAGAACCCGACGATCACCGTGGACGGGACCGACGTGGCCGGTCCGATCCGCGGCCAGGAGGTCACCTCCAAGGTCAGCGCCGTGAGCGCGGTGCCCGAGGTGCGGGCCCGGATCACCGAGCTCCAGCGGTCGATCGCGACCTCCGCCGAGAAGGGCATCGTCGTCGAGGGCCGGGACATCGGTACGACCGTGCTGCCCGACGCCGACCTCAAGATCTTCCTCACCGCCTCGCCGGAGGCCCGCGCCGCCCGCCGCAGCGGGGAGCTCAAGGGCGCCGACGTCCAGGCCACCCGCGAGGCCCTGATCAAGCGGGACGCGGCCGACTCCAGCCGCAAGACCTCGCCGCTGGCCAAGGCGGACGACGCGGTCGAGGTGGACACCACCGAGCTCACCCTCGCGCAGGTCATCGAGTGCGTCGTCACCCTCGTCGAGGAGAAGCGGGCCGGGAAGTGACCGTTCCGTCGGAGAAGGGTGCCGAGGTCGGCCGGCGCATCGGCGTCGGGCTGATGTACGGGCTGTGGCGGCCGCGGGTGCTCGGCGCCTGGCGGATGCCCGCCACCGGTCCCGCGATCCTCGCCGTCAACCACTCCCACAACATCGACGGCCCCATGGTCATGGGCGTGGCGCCCCGGCCGACGCACTTCCTGATCAAGAAGGAGGCGTTCGTCGGGCCGTTGGATCCCTTCCTGACCGCCATCGGGCAGGTCAAGGTGGACCGTTCGGGCGCCGACCGCGGGGCGATCACGCGGGCGCTCGACGTCCTCAAGGCCGGCGGGGTCCTCGGGATCTTCCCGGAGGGCACCCGGGGCGAGGGCGACTTCGCCTCCCTGCGCGCCGGGCTCGCGTACTTCGCGGTGCGCAGCGGTGCGCCGGTCGTCCCGGTCGCGGTACTGGGAAGCTCCGAGAAGCCGGGACGGTTGATAAAGGGGCTGCCTCCGCTGCGCAGCCGGGTCGACGTCGTCTTCGGCGACCCCTTCGAGGCGGGCGACGGCAGCGGACGGCGCACCCGCAAGGCGCTCGACGAGGCGACCGAGCGCATCCAGAAGCAGCTCAGCGCCCACCTGGAAAACGCCAGGCGCCTGACCGGGCGCTAGGCGACACTGAGTAGTGGATCAGCCCGGCGAAAGAGCCGGGTGGTCCACCGATCACCACGATGAACGAGGTACGGACTTCATGAACGACCACATCCACTCCGAGGGCTCGGGCGAGGAGCACGACCACGGGGCGCTTGGCGACGCCGAGTACGCGGAGTTCATGGAGCTCGCCGCGGAAGAGGGCTTCGACATCGAGGACGTCGAGGGCGCCATCGAGGCGGCCGGTCACGGTCCGCTGCCCGTGCTCGCCGTCGTCGGGCGCCCGAACGTCGGCAAGTCGACTCTGGTGAACCGCATCATCGGGCGCCGCGAGGCCGTCGTGGAGGACAAGCCCGGCGTCACCCGTGACCGCGTCACCTACGAGGCCGAGTGGGCGGGGCGCCGCTTCAAGGTCGTCGACACCGGCGGCTGGGAGCAGGACGTCCTCGGCATCGACGCCTCCGTGGCGGCGCAGGCCGAGTACGCCATCGAGGCCGCCGACGCCGTCGTGTTCGTCGTGGACGCCAAGGTGGGTGCCACCGACACCGACGAGGCGGTGGTACGACTGCTGCGCAAGGCCGGCAAGCCCGTGGTGCTGTGCGCCAACAAGGTCGACGGGCCGAGCGGGGAGGCCGACGCCTCCTACCTGTGGTCCCTCGGGCTCGGCGAGCCGCACCCCGTCTCCGCGCTGCACGGCCGGGGCACCGGCGACATGCTCGACGCCGTCCTGGAGGCCCTGCCGGAGGCGCCCGAGCAGAGCTTCGGCGGCGCCGGGATCGGCGGCCCGCGCCGGATCGCGCTGATCGGCCGCCCGAACGTCGGCAAGTCCTCGCTGCTGAACAAGGTGGCCGGCGAGGAGCGGGTCGTCGTCAACGAGATGGCCGGCACCACCCGCGACCCCGTCGACGAGCTGATCGAACTCGGCGGTGTCACCTGGAAGTTCGTCGACACCGCCGGTATCCGCAAGCGGGTCCACCTCCAGCAGGGCGCCGACTACTACGCCTCGCTGCGCACCGCCGCCGCCGTCGAGAAGGCCGAGGTGGCGGTCATCCTGATCGACGGCTCCGAGTCCATCTCGGTCCAGGACCAGCGGATCGTCACCATGGCCGTCGACGCGGGCCGTGCGATCGTCATCGCCTACAACAAGTGGGACACCCTCGACGAGGAGCGCCGCTATTACCTGGAGCGGGAGATCGAGACCGAGCTCGGCCAGGTCGCCTGGGCGCCGCGCGTCAACGTCTCCGCGCGCACCGGCCGGCACATGGAGAAGCTGGTCCCCGCGATCGAGACCGCTCTGGCGGGCTGGGAGACGCGGGTCCCGACCGGCCGCCTGAACGCCTTCCTCGGTGAGCTGGTCGCCGCCCACCCGCACCCGATCCGGGGCGGCAAGCAGCCGCGCATCCTCTTCGGCACCCAGGCCGGCACCAAGCCGCCGCGGTTCGTGCTCTTCGCCTCCGGCTTCATCGAGGCGGGCTACCGGCGCTTCATCGAGCGCCGGCTGCGCGAGGAGTTCGGCTTCGAGGGCACCCCGATCCACATCTCGGTGCGGGTGCGCGAGAAGCGCGGTGCGAAGAAGAAGTGACGTCCGCATGAGGAAGGGCGGCCCCGCCGGGGCCGCCCTTCCTCATGCGTCAGGTTCCTTTGCGGGGGCCGGGTGGCAGCGCCGCCGGGACGTGGTGCATCCGGCCGTGCTGCTGCCCGACGTGTCCCACCCGCTGCCACTGCGACTGCTGGCGGGCGCTGAACGCCCCCGCGCTGTAGGCGCTGTACGAGCTGCTGAACGAGCCCGAGGCGTGCGGGATGTTCCCGAACGCGGTGAAGCCCAGCTCCTCCTCGCCGCTGCGGTCACCCGGCAGCGAACGGAAGGTCTTGACGTACTCGGAGTAGAGCGCGTCGTAGATCGGCGTGGCCGATGGTCCGCCGGAGGACCGGCGCGGAGCGTCGTATGGGTGCACGTATGTCCAAACGACACCGGGACCTCGGGGATGCGGTTCGCCGTGATCCCTCAGCCGGCGCTCACGTGCCCGCGAGCGGCATCGCGGCCGCGACCAGCTTGCCGTTCGCGGCGGCCTTGTCCAGCGCGTCCCGCAGCAGGTCCTCGCGGGGCTGCCGTCCGATGGACCCCACCGGCGCGGCGAACATCAGCACCTGCTGGTGCTTGTTGGCGGCGGCGCGCCAGCTCTCGGTGACCTGGAGCGGCTGGTGCGCCTGCCACCAGGCCACCGGCTGCCCGCCGCCCGCCGACGGCTGGAGCACCGCGTGCAGTTGTCCCACCGCCAGCAGCACCGACCACCCGTGCAGCACCGGCGGCACCGACTCGATCGCCGTCAGCGGCATGAACCCCTGCTCGATCAGCAGCGGCAGGAAGTCGTCGCCGCGTCCCGTGGCACCCGGCCGCGCGATCGGCCCGGTCGGCTCCACGACCAGCGCCGGGTGCAACTCCCCGGCGATCAGGACGAGTCCGCTGGTCACCCCGAGCACCGCCTGCTGGGGTACGACCTTGTCCGGCTCCAGGTCGACGGTGTCGCCGGTGATGGACTTCACCGCGCCCTGGAGTTGCTCCTCGGTGACCTGGACGACCTGGGAGGGCAGGCAGGTGGCGTGGGCGAAGGCCAGCACGGCGGTCTCGTCGCCGATGAACAGGACGGTGCTGGTGCGCTCCTGTTCGGAGTCGCCCTGGGTGCGGCAGGACGTGCAGTCGTAGCTGCCGGGGGCGTTCTCTCCGGCGAGCAGCCGGTCGGCTTCTTCGTCGCCGATCTCAGCGCGTACCTCGTCGCTGACGTCGAGCATGCGCGGCACGGGTGGCTCCCTCGGGAAGTGGTGCGTGGCGGGACCGGGTGGCTCCCGGCCCGTGAACCGGGCGGTCCCGGGCTCATGAAGATGACAACGGGTGATCTGTGGCGGGAGTCACGCTCCACGGCGAACGGAATCGAACCATCCACAGCGCAGGGTCACAGTTCGTGCGGAATTCGGCACTCACCGTCAACACCCGGGAAAGGTAGGGGAGTTGGGTGCGTGAAGTGGGTCACAGATCGCCATGGCGCTTGGTCGACAAATCAGGAAATCAGGGAATGAAGTGGGTGGCCGGAAATCGCCGATACCAGCGGTAACGGCGAACTGGCCTGGAATGACAAGGAGTTGGTTGATACCGGCCGGTCGGCCTCTCTACATTCCTCCGCCGTGTGCAGCGAGCACCGCTCGGGTTCGTCCGTCGGCGCACGAAGCCGTACCTCGCACCACCTCCGGCGGACGGGGCGGAGCGCGACCGCCCGGCCCCTGTGCCGGGAGCGCGTTCCGTCTTGGGGGACCCCGAGTCCTTCGAGAGGGGATCACATGTCCGAATGTGCGCATACCGGGCGCGACAGCGCTCGTAGGACCCGGACCACCGCGGCCCTCGCCGGGGCCGCCCTCCTCGCCCCCCTCGGGCTGCTGGCCGCGGCCGGCAACTCGGTGGCCGCGGACGGCGGGGTGTGGGACCGCATCGCCCAGTGCGAGAGCGGCGGGAACTGGCACATCAGCACCGGCAACGGCTACTACGGCGGACTCCAGTTCTCCGCCGGCACCTGGCGCGCGTACGGCGGCACGGCCTACGCGCCCACCGCCGACCAGGCCACCAAGTCACAGCAGATCGCGGTCGCCACCAAGGTCCAGCGCGCCCAGGGCTGGGGAGCCTGGCCGACCTGCTCGGCCCGCGCCGGCGCGTACGGCAGCGCCCCCGCGGCCTCCTCGGACCCGGCGCGGACCTCGTCCGCGGGCAAGGCCGCTCCCGCCGAACAGGAGAAGGCACCCGCCCGTTCGCAGAACCGCACCGACCGCGGTGCCTCCCGCGGCGACTACACCGTCCGCGCGGGCGACACGCTGAGCGAGGTCGCCGCCCGGCACGGGACCACCTGGCAGAAGCTCTACGCCGCCAACAAGGCCGTCATCGGCGCCGATCCCGACGTGATCGTGCCCGGTCAGCGCCTGGAGATCTGAGTGCCCCACGCACGGGCACGGGGTCCCGTCCGGTCCTGCGACCGGGCGGGGCCCCGGGGCGTGCGGGCGCACAGGGCGGTCAGGGCCGCCCGGGCCGCAGCTCCGCCGCCTCACCGCTGAAGACCACCGCACCGCGCCGCAGTTCGTACACGATCGCGGTCCGGCGGTGCAGCGCGGGCGGGATCCGCTGCTCGGCCACGACCACGCACGCGTCCAGCGCGCCGAGGAGTTCGTACGTGCGGGCCGCGACCGCGGGGGACATGCCCTGCGCGGGTTCGTCGACGAGCACCACGCGCGCGCGTGCCAGCAGGGCGCGGGAGAGCGCGAGCATGCGCTGCTCGCCGCCGGAGAGGGTGCCGGCGCGGCGGGCCAGCAGGGGGGCGAGCTGCGGGTAGGCGTCCAGGGCCGGGTCGGGGTCGGGGGCGGCGAGTTCGAGGTTCTCGCGGACGGTGAGGGTGCCGAACACCGCCTGCCGCTCGGGGACCAGGCACAGACCGCGCCGGGCCCGCTCGTACGCCGGTACGCGGGTCACGTCGACGCCGTCCCACAGCACGCTGCCGTCGGTGAGCGGCACCGTCCCGGCCAGGGCGCGCAGTGCCGTCGTACGGCCGGAGCCGTTGCGGCCCAGCAGGACGGTGAGGCCGGGACCGGGCGCGGTGAGGGTGACGCCGTGCAGGGCCTCCAGGGGGCCGTAGCGCACGCGCGCGTGGCGCAGGGCCACGGCGGTCCTCGCGGTCCTCGCGGTCATACGGCGGTCTCCCGGGCGTCGAGCGCGTCCAGCACGTGGGCCGGAGGACCGGAGGCGATGACCCGGCCCGCAGTCATGACGTGGACGACGTCCGCGAGGTCGGCGACCAGGTCGAGGTCGTGCTCGACCAGGAGGAGGGCGGTGCCGTCCGCCGCGAGGGCCCGCAGGACGCGGGTCAGGGCGGTCACCTCGGCGGTGTCCAGGCCGGCGGCGGGTTCGTCGAGGAGGAGGACGTGGGGGGAGCCGGCGAGGGCCCGGGCGAGTTCCACGCGGCGGAGGGTGCCGGTGGGCAGGCCGGCGGCGGGGGCGTCGCGCAGGCGGCCGTGCAGACCGAACAGCCTCAGGGCGCGGTCCGGCGCTGCCGGGTCCGGGACCCGTCCCTGTTCCGCGCCCACCTGGATGTTCTCGGCCACGGTCAAGGTCGGGAAGACGGCGAGTTGCTGGAAGGTGCGGGCGATGCCGAGGCGGGTGCGGGCGTGGGCGGAGAGGTGGGTGATGTCGCGGTCGGCGTAGCGGACCTGGCCTCGGGTGGGGCGGATCGTTCCTGCCAGGCAGTGGAACAGCGTGGACTTCCCGGCGCCGTTGGGGCCGATGATCGCGGTGATGCGGCCGGGTGGGACGGTCAGGTCGACTCCGGCGAGCGCGGTGAAGCCGTCGTAGCGGGCGTGGAGGTCGTGGGCGGTGAGGACTGGCCGGCCGCCGGCCGGGTTCGTGCACCCACCCGCACCACCCGTGCCGCGTTCACGGTCGGGTGCGCGTGACCCCTGTGAGGGTGGAGCGCCGTCGGCGGGGGCGGGCGTGCCCATGCGGGCGGCGTTCTCGGCGGGCGCGGGTGCGGTGGTGCCGTTTGCGGGGGTGAGGCCCTGTGCGGGCGCCGGCCCATGTGCGGGGGCGCGGAGGGGTGGCCTGTGGAGATGTCGTCTCACCCTGGCTCCCGAAGGGGTGAGGACCGCCGGGCCGGTCGGCCTCAGCCGCACCCTCAGTGCTCGTACCGCCTCGTACGGTCCCCCGGGGAAGCGGCCCACCAGTACCGCCAGCACGCCGATCAGCGCCGCCGCGACCCCGCCGCGCGCCCCCGCGTCCAGGCCGACCAGCAGAGCCGCGGCCGCCAGGGCGCCCAGGGTGCTGTCGGCGCCCAGGACGACCACCGCGGCGAACCAGAGGAGGCCGCGGACGGGGTCGTAGGCGGTGGGGTCGAAGGCGCGCAGGCCCATGCCGAGCATGCCGCCGCCCAGGGCGGCCAGCGCGGCGCCCGCCACGAAGGCGAGCAGCTTCAGGGCGGGGACCCGGACGCCCGCGGCCGAGGCCCCGGACTCGTGGTCGCGCAGGGCGGCCAGGGCCCGGCCCGTGCGGCCCCTGCGCAGCGCGCGGGTCGCCAGCAGGGCGAGCGCCAGCAGGGCCAGCTCCAGGACGTAGTACGCGCGGTCGCCGTCGAAGCCGTGGGGGCGGTCCAGGGACAGGCCGGAGGTGGCGTACGGCTGGGCGAAGACGAAGCGGCTCACCCCGACGCCGACCGCGAAGGTCGCGAGGGCCAGCGCGAGACCCCGGCGGGTGATCGCCGGCCAGCCCGTCAGCAGGCCCAGGGGGGCCACCAGGACGACCGCCGTCGCCAGCGCGGCCAGTTCCGGCAGGCGGGGCAGGCCGGGGAAGCGGCCCGCCGCCAGCAGAGCCGTGAACAGGGCGCCCAGGCCGGCGTAGGCCGCCTGGCCGAGGGAGATCTGGCCGCCTCTGCCGGTCACGACCACCAGGGAGAGCAGCACCACGCCCAGCGCCGGGACCTGGACCGACGTGTGCAGGTCCGAGCCCGCGAAGCCCAGCGGGAGCAGGAACAGCACCGCCGCGACGATCCACGCGCCCGGCGGCGTGGGCACGCGCGCGGTGGCCGTCCGCGGGAGCACGTCCCGGGTGCCGACGCCGGGCAGGGCCAGGGCCGCGACGAGGAGGGCCACGACGAACAGGTTCGACCCCACCGCCTGGAGCAACGGCTCGAAGCGGCCCGAGGGGTGCAGCCGGGTGAGCTGGCTCTGCGCCACCCCGACGGCCAGCGCCGCCACCACCGCCACCGGCAGGCTGCGCATGCGCGCGACCACCGCGACCGCCACCACCTCCATGACGAGCAGGGGCAGCCCGTACGGGTCCAGGCGGACGTAAGGAGCCAGCAGCACGCCCGTCAGGCCCGCCGTGAACGACCCGAACGCCCAGCCGGCCGCCGCCACCCGGTCGGCGTCGATCCCGCCGAGCACGGCCAGCCCGCGGTCGTCCACGACGGCCCGCAGCTCCCGCCCGAAACGCGTCCAGCGGATCACGCCCCCGACGCCCGCCGCCAGGACCAGGACCACCGCGAGCTGCCCCCACGGGTCCGCCGGCACCAGCTCCGGGGCGTCGTCCCGGGCGCCCTGGCCCCACAGCAGCGCGGCCCCGCCCACCAGCAGCACGAAGACGCCGAGCGAGGCCACCAGGGTCTGGGCGGGGTCGCCGCCCAGGACCGCCAGGGGCCGGAAGACGAACCGCTCCAGCAGCACGCCCAGGGCCGGCGCCAGGACCAGCAGGGTCGCCGCCGCCCCGGCCCACAGCGGCCAGCCCCACTCCACCACGCACTGCCGCAGTACGTACGCGCACACCATCGCGACCGCCCCGTGGGCGAAGTTCAGCACCCCGGTCGCCCGGTACGTCACGATCAGGCCGATCCCGGTGAGCGCGGCCGCGGCGCCGACCGACAACCCGGCGAGGGTCAGGTCGTAGGTCAGCGACGACATCAGTCGGTTTCCTCGACCGGCTCGCAGATCGGGCAGGGGCCCAGCTCGCCGCTCGCCAGCAGCTTGGCGTCCACCGGCACCGACTCCGCCTTCCCGGCGACCAGCGGACAGTCCGCGCGGTGCCAGAGGGTGCCGCCGGGCACCATCAGCAGGTCCCCGCTGACCGCCAGGGGCGCGCCGGCCGCCGTACCGGGCTCCCCCGCGGCTCCGGCGGGCTCCTCGGCGACCAGGAGGCCGTACAGCTCCTCGACGCGCGCGGCGGCGAGCGCGCCCCGGCCGTGGGTGAGGAGCACCGCCCCGGCGACGATCAGCGCGGCCCCGGGCACCGTGCAGGAGGCGAGGTAGGGCACCTGCCGCTCGGCGAAACGCTCACCCGAGACGCCGTACCAGCCGAGGACGCACAGCACCGCGCCCGCGGCGAGCGCGGCCCAGCCCGCCCACAGGACGGGGTGCACGGTCCGCAGTCGGGCTGTCCGCATCTCTGGCTCCCACATGTCGCATGCCTGTCCATGTAAGCCAATCGCTTGCACTATGCCTTCTTGAAGCTGACCCTGAAAGCACCGGGCGCACGTGGCCCGGACCGACACCCGGTGGTGAGCCAGATGGTTCTCGGGAGCGACCGCACGTGGGGGAACGGCAGCCGGGGGCTGGTGGCGGTGGGTTTCGCCCTCGCCGTGGCCCTCACGGCGTGCAGCGACGACAGCGGCGGCGGCAGCGAGAGCCCGCCCCCGACGCCTTCCGTGGAACGGACCGCACCGTCCGCGGCACCGTCGCCGAGCGGCCCCGCCGACGCGGCCGCCGCCCGGCGGGAGATCAAGGCGAACTGGGAGAAGTTCTTCGACCCGAAGACCTCCACCGAGGACAAGCAGGCCGTCCTGGAGAACGGCGACCGGATGGGTCCGGTGCTCCGGGCCTTCAGCGGCGACCAGCGCGGCGGACAGGTGCAGGCGCGGGTCACCGAGGTCGCGTTCACCGGGGCGACCGCGGCCGACGTGTCGTACACCCTGCTGCTGAACGGCGCCACCGCCCTGCCGGACGCCTCCGGGACGGCGGTCGAACAGGGCGGCACCTGGAAGGTCTCGGTCAACACCCTGTGCGCACTGGTCCAGTTGAGCGGCAATGCCTCCGCGTCGGCGCTTCCGGGCTGCTGAGGCCGCCCTCGCGGTCCTGCTGCTCGCGCTCGTCACGGCGTGCGGCAGCAGGCTGCCGGAGAGCGACTTCGAGCATCGCGAGCGGACGGCCCCCGTCCGGGACCGCACCCCGATCCGCGTCGGCATCGTCACCAGCGCCACCAGCCCGGTCGGCGGCAGCGCCTTCACCGGCCCGCGCGACGGCGCCAGGGTCTGGTTCGAGCGGCTCAACGCGCGCGGAGGCGTCGACGGCCGCCGCGTCGAGGTGCGCGCGTGCGACGACGGCGGCAGCGGGGTCGGCAACAACACCTGTGTGCACAGGCTGATCGACGAGGACAAGGTGGTCGCCCTGGTCGCCACCACCGTCCTCGACTACGCGGGCGCCTCCCGGGTCTCCCACGCGCGCGTGCCCGACATCGGTGGCCAGCCCATCGGTGCCGCCTACGACACCTGGCCGCACCTCTACGGCATCTACGGCAGCCTCGCGCCGCGCGACGGCACGACCGGCTGGGACGGGCAGCAGTACGGCGGCACCGAGGTCTACCGCTACTTCAAGCGCGAGCACGGGGCCCGCACGGCCGCCGTCGTCTCCTACAACCAGGCGGCGTCCGCCGCGTACGCCCGGCTCGTCGAGCAGGGGCTGCGGGCCGAGGGCTACAAGGTCGTCACCGAGCAGGTCGACTTCGCGCTGCCCAACTTCCGCGCCGTGGCGGCCGACCTGAAGGAGCAGGGCGCCGACCTCGTCTTCGACGCCGTCGACAGCCATGGCAACGCCCGACTGTGCGAGGCGATGGACGCGGCCGGCGTCGAGGTCACCGCCAAGGTCACCAACGTGCAGTCCTGGACGTCCACCGTCCAGGACGACTACAAGGACGCGCCGCGCTGCCGCAACGCCCTGTGGGCCACCGGATCCAGCCGCAACCACGAGGACACCGGGAACGCGGCCGTACGGGAGTTCAGGGACGCCACGAAGGGCCTGGAGACGCACTCCCAGTGGCAGTTGGAGGGCTGGGCGGCCGCCATGTGGTTCACGGACGCGGCGAAGTCCTGTGCGCCACAGGGCGTCACGCGCGCGTGCGTCGACGCCTTCATGAACCGCAGCCAGGAGTACACCGCGCACGGCCTGCTCGTCCCCGTACGGTTCGAGCGCCTGGCCGAGCCGCCGAGGTCCCGCAGGACCTGCCTCTCGGTGGCCCGCTGGCAGGACGGCCGGGGCTGGGTCTCCCAGGGCGACATGAACCGCACCTGCTTCGACGTTCCCCAACTGCCCTACCGGCAGTGAGCTCCCGCCCGTCACCGCGGTGAGCCGAAGAACTCCCTGATGTCACCGGCCAGCAGCTCGGGCACCTCCAGGGCCGCGAAGTGGCCACCGCGGTCGAACTCCGTCCAGCGGACGACGGTGTTGGCCTGCTCGGCCCAGCGGCGGACCGCCACGTCCTCGGCGAAGTTGGCCACCGCGGTCGGCACCCCGGAGCTCGACGTCGGGAACCAGTCCGGTACATGGCTGTTCTCGTAGTACATCCTGGCCGCGGAACCGGCCGTGCCGGTCAGCCAGTACAGCATCACGTTCGTCAGGAGGGTGTCGCGGTCGACCGCGTCCTCCGGCAGCACGGCCGAGGAGTGCGTCCACGCCTGGAACTTCTCCATGATCCAGGCCAGTTGGCCGACCGGCGAGTCGGTGAGGCCGTACGACAGGGTCTGCGGGCGGGTCGACTGGAGGGCGTTGTAGCCGAAGCCGTCCGTGGTGAAGTCGGCGATGCTCGCGAGGCTCCTCAGCTCGCGTTCGGTCAGTCCCGCGCGGGCCTCCTCGTCGACCGGGCCGAGCGGGATGAAGCCGACGGAGGCGGCGTTCACATGGACGCCGACGACCGACTCCGGCGCGATCCGGGCGAGCGCGGGGGAGATCAGCGCGCCCATGTCGCCGCCCTGGGCGCCGTAGCGCTCGTAGCCGAGCCTGCGCATCAACTCCGCCCAGGCGCGGGCGACCCGGTTGACGTTCCAGCCCTTCTCGCGGGTGGGGCCGGAGAAGCCGAAGCCCGGGATGGACGGGATCACCAGGTGGAAGTCCTCGCGCAGCGGGCCGATCACGCCGAAAAACTCCACGACCGACCCCGGCCAGCCGTGCGTCAGGATCAGCGGCAGGGCGTCCGGGCGGGACGAGCGGATGTGCAGGAAGTGCACCTGGGCGCCGTCGATCTCGGTGACGAACTGCGGGAGTTCGTTCAGGGCCGCCTCGTGCTCGCGCCAGTCGTACGCGCCCCGCCAGTAGGCGGCGAGATCGCGGAGGTAGGGCAGGGAGGCGCCGTACTCCCAGCCCGCGTCCGGGAGTTCGTCCGGCCAGCGGGTGAGGTCCAGGCGGGTGTGCAGGTCGTCGAGCTGCGCCTGCGGGATGTCGATCCGGAAGGGACGGATCCGACCGGTCTCACGGCTCTCACGGTTCTCTGCGGTCGCGCTGTGGTCTGCCATGAGTCCAAGGTAGGAGGGCTTGCGGACAGTTGCTGTCCGCAATGGCTGGCAGACTCGGCACCATGTTGGAGACCTCGGCACGACTCCTGCGCCTGCTCTCGCTCCTGCAGGCCCACCGCGAATGGTCCGGCGCCGACCTCGCCGACCGCCTCGGCGTCACCCCGCGCACCGTCCGCAGGGACGTGGACCGGCTGCGCGAGCTCGGCTATCCCGTCAACGCCAGCCCCGGCACCGGCGGCGGCTACCAGCTCGGCGCGGGCGCGGAACTGCCCCCGCTGCTGCTCGACGACGACGAGGCCGTCGCGGTCGCCGTCGGCCTGCGCACGGCCGCGGGCCAGGGCATCGAGGGCATCGGCGAGACCTCGGTGCGGGCCCTCGCCAAGCTGGAGCAGGTCCTGCCGGGCCGGCTGCGCCGCCGGGTGGGCGCCCTGAACGCCTTCACGGTGCCGATGCTCCGCGGCCCGGAACCGGATGCCGTCGACCCCGGCGTCCTCACCGAGCTCGCCAACCTGTGCCGGGACGCCGAGCGCCTGCGCTTCGAGTACGCCGACCACGGCGGCACCCCGAGCCGCCGCAGCGTCGAACCGCACCGCCTGGTGTGCAGCGAGCGGCGCTGGTACCTGGTCGCCTGGGACCTGGACCGGGACGACTGGCGGACCTTCCGCGTCGACCGGATCACCCCGAAGCCGCCGCACGGCCCGCGGTTCGTGCCGCGCACCCCGCCCGCCGAGGACCTCGCCGCCTATGTCTCGCGGGGTGTCTCCACGCGCGCGTACGCCGCGCACGCGGTCGTGCGGCTGCTGGTGTCCAAGGAGCGGGCCGCCGAGCGGATCTCACCGAGCGCCGGGGTGCTGGAGGCGGAGGGGCCCGACAGCTGCATCCTGCGCACCGGGGCGTCGAGCCTCGACGTGATGGTGATCCACGTGATGATGACGGGCTTCGACTTCGAGGTGCTGGAGCCGGCCGAGCTGACCGAGGCGATCAGGACGGCTCACGACCGCCTCGCTCGCTCGCTTGCTCGCTCTTCGGCTCGGGCTGCGGAGCCAGCGCCGCGTACTCCGGATGGTGCAGGTCGAACGCCGGGGACTCGGAGCGGATCTTCGGCAGCGTCGTGAAGTTGTGCCGGGGCGGCGGGCAGGAGGTGGCCCACTCCAGGGAGCGGCCGAAGCCCCAGGGGTCGTCGGTCTCCACCGGCACGCCGTACCTGGCGGTCTTCCAGACGTTGTAGAGGAACGGCAGCGTCGAGGCACCGAGCAGGAACGCGCCGATCGTCGAGATGGTGTTCAGGGCCGTGAAGCCGTCGGCCGCGAGGTAGTCGGCGTAGCGGCGGGGCATGCCCTCGGCGCCCAGCCAGTGCTGGACCAGGAACGTGGTGTGGAAGCCGACGAACAGCGTCCAGAACTGGATCTTGCCGAGCCGCTCGTCGAGCATCTTCCCGGTGAACTTCGGCCACCAGAAGTACAGCCCGCCGAAGATCGCGAAGACGACCGTGCCGAACACGACGTAGTGGAAGTGCGCCACCACGAAGTAGGTGTCCGAGACGTGGAAGTCCAGCGGCGGCGAGGCCAGCAGCACCCCGGTCAGACCGCCGAAGAGGAACGTCACCAGGAAGCCGGTGGCCCACAGCATCGGCGTCTCGAAGGACAGCGAGCCCTTGATCATCGTCCCGGTCCAGTTGAAGAACTTCACGCCCGTCGGGACGGCGATCAGGAAGCTCATGAAGGAGAAGAACGGCAGCAGCACCGCGCCGGTGACGAACATGTGGTGCGCCCACACCACGACCGACAGTCCGGTGATCGACATCGTCGCCGCGACCAGCGTCAGGTAGCCGAAGATCGGCTTGCGGCTGAAGACCGGGATGATCTCCGTGATGATCCCGAAGAACGGCAGCGCGATGATGTACACCTCGGGATGCCCGAAGAACCAGAACAGGTGCTGCCACAGCAGCGCCCCGCCGTTGTCGGCCTCGAACACCTGCGAGCCGAAGCGCCGGTCGGCCTCCAGGACCAGCAGCGCGGCCGCGAGGACCGGGAACGCCAGCAGGATCAGGATCGACGTGAACAGCGTGTTCCAGGTGAAGATCGGCATCCGGAACATGGTCATGCCGGGCGCGCGCATCCCGATGATCGTGGTGATGAAGTTGACCGCGCCGAGGATCGTGCCGAAGCCGGCCAGCGCGAGGCCCATGATCCACAGGTCGGGGCCGACGCCGGGGGAGTGCGCGGAGTCGTTCAGCGGCGCGTAGGCGAACCAGCCGAAGGCGGCCGGACCGGACGGCACGAGCAGCGACCCCGTCACGATCAGGCCGCCGAACAGGAAGAGCCAGTACGACAGCATGTTCAGCCGGGGGAACGCCACGTCCGGGGCGCCGATCTGGAGCGGCATCAGCTCGTTGGCGAAACCGGCGAAGCTGGGGGTCGCGAACAGCAGCAGCATGACCGTGCCGTGCATCGTGAAGAGCTGGTTGAACTGCTGGTTGTCCACGATCTGAAGCCCCGGCCGGGCGAGTTCCGCGCGCATCAGCAGCGCCATGACCCCGCCGACCAGGAAGAACACGAATGATGTGATCAGGTAGAGGTGACCGATCTTCTTGTGGTCGGTCGTGGTCAGCCAGTCCACGATCAGCCGCCCGTGCCGCTCGGTCCGCACGGGTCGTGCCGTGGCCTGCACGGTCTGCGTCCCCATCGCTCGCCCCTTCGCTCGGCTCACGCCATGATGCTCGGCCGTCGTGCGCGGCGACAGAGGGCGTAAGGGGGTTCTGTGTCGGAACCGTGTAATTCCTATGCGCGGCGGACCGTCATGACCCTGTCCGGAATCGGTGGGAAAACAGGTGCGGGCCAGTCCTCGGGCAAGCCTTCCCGGGACGCATTCGTGGAAGTCGTACGCCGCGCGGGAATTGCGTTCGAATACGCGCGGAAGGGCGGGGGAAACGCCCGTCCGTGTGACGCAGCGCGAGGGAAACGGGTGACGGCATCCTGTGACAGAAGCGTGACAGGGGGCGGGCGGGATCCGGACTTCCGCGGCCGCCGGGCAGGGCCTAGCGTGGCCGTATGGCATCCATTCCGACACCGCCCGCCGAACCCCAGGACAGCCCGGACACCTACCTCGGCCTCGACTCCGACTCCGCCGAGCGGATCGCGCGTGAGCGGGGCTGGTCCACGGTCCGGTCGCTGCCGCCGGGGGCGATCATCACGATGGAGTACCGCGCGGGCCGGCTGAACTTCGAGGTGAAGGACGGCCGCGTGGCACGGGCCTGGAAGGGCTGAACGGCATGACACGGGCCCCGGTTCCCTGTGGGGGAGCCGGGGCCCTGTCGTGCCCGGGGCGGCGGTGCGTACCGGCCCCGACGGTCGTGAGGCGGGTCAGCCGCCGGTCACCGGCCGGGTGGCCGGCGACGCCGTACCGCGCACGGTCCGGTCCGGGTGCGGCGGGCGGCGGCTGCCGGCCGGGGTGACCGGGGTGCGCTCCGAGCGGGCGGTGTGCGGGCCCGGCGACAGATAGGCGGGTGACCTGGGGCCGCGCGCCGGGGCGGTGGCCTCGCGGGCCGCCGTCTCGTTCTGCGGGGCCGTGAGCGGCTTGAGGCGGGCGGGCGCGGGCGCGGTGACGGGGGTGACCGGGGCCGGGGCCTTCGCGCCGCCGCGGGACCGCCAGCGGTCGCGCAGGTCGAAGGCGTAGTCCTCGGTGCGGGCGATCAGCGGCTCGAACCAGGGCAGCGCGAGCAGGATCAGCAGACCGGCGACCCAGCCCAGCAGGACGTCGCTCAGCCAGTGCGTACCGAGGTAGACGGTGGCCATGCCGACGCCCAGCGAGGTCACCGCGGAGATCGCGGAAAGCCAGCGGCGGGCTCTCGGGGTGGAGGCCAGATACGCCAGAATTCCCCAGGTCACCACGGCGTTGGCGGTGTGGCCGCTGGGAAATATATCGCCGCCCAGGCCCATCTCGTTGGAGCCGATGACGGTCGCGTAGTGCGGTCCGAGCCGTCCCATGCCGTACTTGGCGGCGCCGACCGTGATGTTCAGCAGCAGCAGCGAGGTGCCCAGGGTCAGCAGCGGGCGCAGGGTGTGCTGCCGCCAGGAGCGCCAGCCCAGCCAGGCCGCGACCATCACCGCGGTCGGGCCGCGCTGGCCCAGTACCACGTAGTAGTCGACGAACCAGTGGATGGAGGCCCACTGCTGGTACGGCCGGAAGAACATGACCTGCCAGTCGAGGCGGACCAGCCACGAGGTGGTCACCACCAGCCACACGATCGCCAGGTAGAACGCCAGGGCGGCGACCACGAGGACGGTCCGGTGGCGGCTCGCCCGAGGCACGCTGAGGTGGGCCGGCCGTTCCGGCTCACGGTCCAGCCTGGCGAACACCCGGTCCAGACGGGTGGGGTTTCGTTCGGTACGCACCCAATCGACGTTACAGCGAGTGAGCTCTGTTCCCTGGCGAATCAGCGGCTTTGTGATGACGATGTGATGTGGGATTCCTCTCAGGCGGGGCCCTATTTCCAGGGATTCCGCAAAGGCGGGCGGCTGCGCCCTTCAATTCTTTTGATCATTCCGGGTGGCGGTTTTATGGCCCTTATGAATTCGTTCACCGAATCATGGGGCGGAATTCTCCGGGCGCTCATCGACGCCCGGAGTGGATCATGGCGGACCGGAGCCGTTCAGCCAGAAGGCGCCGTACAGCGCGGACACCAGGGCGACCAGGGCCACGATCGCGGCTGACCTGCGGGTCCGGGCCCGGGCGAGGGCCAGGGCGAGGGGGAACAGCAGGGGGAAGGCGGGCATCAGCAGGCGCGGTTTCGAGCCGAAGTAGCTCGACGCGCACAGGGCGAGCGCGGTGACGGCCCCGGTGTACACCAGGAGGGGCAGCGGCTGGCCCTGCCGTGCGCAGACGACGTACAGCCACACCACGAGCCCGACACCGACGATCAGGCCGGCCCCCGCCAGAGCCGAGGGGAACGACGTGAACTTGTCGGCGACGAAGCGGGCGAAGGCGTACCCGCCGTCGAATCCGTTGCGCCAGCCCGCCTGCACGTCGAGATAGCCGAGCGGGCCCTGGCCGGTGCGGTGCCCCACCCACAGGACGTAGGCGGCGGTGCCGAGCGGAGCGAGGGCCATGCCCAGGGCGCGCCGGGCCGGGACGGCCGTCCGGTCGGCGCCCGCGCCGGGGGCCCGCCGGTCCCGCAGGAACGCGGCGATGCCCGCAGCCCACACCGCCGCGACCACCGCGAGACCCACCGGGCGGGTCAGGCCCGCCAGACAGGCCGTCAGGCCCGCCGTCACCCAGCGGCCGGTCAGCACCGCGTACAGCGACCAGGCCGCCAGGGCCGTGAACAGCGACTCGCTGTACGCCATCGACTGGACGATCCCGACGGGCACGACCGCGTACAGCAGGGCAGCGCAGACGCCCGCCCGACGGCCGTACACATGGTCCGCGACCGCGAAGATCCCCCAGGCCGCGGCCAGGGACGCGAGCAGCGAGACCGTGAAGCCCGCGTCGGCGTACGACAGCGGGGTCGTCGCGGACAGCAGCCGCTCCAGCCACGGAAGGAGGGGGAAGAAGGCCAGGTTGGAGTGCACGTCCCCGTTGGGCAGCCGCACCTCGTAGCCGTAACCGAGCTCGGCGACCCTCGTGTACCAGAGGGCGTCCCAGCGGGCGGTCAGCAGGGTGTACGCGTTCTTGTCGCGCGCGGCGCTCCACAGGGCCAGCGCGAGCAGGCCCAGGGCGCGGACGGCCGCGTAGCCGAGCAGGGCCGGGGCGGCTCGGCGCAGGGCCGGTTCGGTGCGCGTTCCAAGATCGGTCACGGGTCCGATTATCGACCGGCCGCCGCACCCGCCCGTCCGCCGGGCGGTGGCGACAGGCGGGAGAAGTGGCGCACGCCACACGTGTTCCGTCCGAAGTGTGAGAGGTCCGCCACTGGGCCTGGACGTGAACTCGCGTACCCTGACGTGTCACCCGCCGTTCGCTGCGCGGGCCGGAGACCACCGCTCCTCTCCGGCCGAGAGCATGGGGAGTCCCCACCCCGTGCGCCCGCCGAACGCGAGGGAACATCTGGGAGGTACGTACATGTCCGGGACGACCACGGCCGCCGTCGCGCTGCGCCGTCGGGCGGCCGGGGCCGGTGCAAACCGCTGGGTCGTCCTGGTGGTCCTCTGCGTGAGCCTGCTCCTGGTCGCCCTCGACGCGACCGTGCTGCACGTGGCGGTGCCCGCCGTCACCGAGGACCTCAAGCCCGGCGCGATAGAACTGCTCTGGATCGTCGACGTCTATCCGCTCGTCTGCGCCTCGCTGCTGATCCTCTTCGGCACGCTCGGCGACCGCGTGGGCCGCCGGAGAGTCCTCCTCCTCGGCTACGCCCTCTTCGGTGTCGCCTCCGGTGTCGCCGCCGTCGCGGACACCGCCCAGGTACTGATCCTCGCGCGGGCGCTGCTCGGCGTCGGCGGCGCGATGATCATGCCCGCGACGCTGTCCATCCTGCGCCAGGTCTTCCCCGACCGGCGTGAGCGGGCGCTCGCGATCGGCATCTGGAGCGCGGTCGCCGCGGTCGGCGCGGCCGTCGGACCGCTGCTCGGCGGCTTCCTGCTGGAGCACTTCTGGTGGGGCTCGGTCTTCCTCGTCAACATTCCGTTGATGCTGGTCAGCCTGCCGGTGGCCCGGCTGCTGCTGCCCGAGTCGAAGGGCAGCCGGGAGGGTCCCTGGGACGTGGTCGGCGCGCTGACGGCGGCCGCCGGGCTGTTCGCCCTCGTGCTCGGCGTCAAGCGGCTGGGCGCCGGGGACCTCGACGCGTTCACCGCTGTCCCGCTGCTCGTGGGCGCGGCCCTGCTCGTCCTCTTCGTACGGCGGCAGCGGCGGCTCACGCATCCCCTGGTGGACCTGCGGATGTTCGCGCGCCCCGCGTTCAGCACCTCGGTCGGCTGCATCGTGCTGGCGATGCTCGCGCTGGTGGGGCTCGAACTGATCGCGGCCCAGTACCTGCAACTGGTGCTCGACCTGTCCCCGCTGGAGACCGGTCTGCGGCTGCTGCCGCTGACGATCGCCGCGATGGCGGCGGGGCTGGCCGGGGCGCGGCTGCTGCGCAGGTTCGGGCCACGCCGGATGGTCAGCGCCGGGTTCTGTCTCACGGCCCTGGCCGTGCTGCTGCTCACCGCGATGGGCGACGCGGACAACACGGGCCTGCTGGTGGCCGGGTTCGTGCTGCTCGGGTTCGGGCTGGAGACGACGTTGTTCGGGGCGTACGAGTCGATGCTCAGCGAGGCGCCGCCGGAGCAGGCGGGCGGGGCCGCGGCGATCGGCGAGACCTCGTACCAGCTCGGCGCCGGCATCGGGATCGCGCTGCTCGGCAGCGTGATGAACGCGGCGTACACGCCCGGTCTCTCGGGCGTGCCCGGGGTGCCGGAGTCGGCGTCCAGGTCGGCCGGTCACTCCCTGGGCGAGGCCTACGAGGTCGCCGGACGCCTCGGCGGGTCCGCGGGTGTGGCCCTGCGCCGGGCCGCCCAGGACTCCTTCGTGCACGGCCTGCACGTGACCTTGCTGGTGAGTGCCGGGTTGTTGCTGCTGGGCGCGGTGATGGCGCTGCGGCTGCCGCGCACGATGCAGTGTGGAGAGGCCCCGGCGGCCGTGGAGCTGCCGGCGCCCAGGGAAGTCGCGGAGTCACGCGTCTCGGCCTGACGGTGTCTGGCTGTGCGGGGGACCGCGCTGTAACGTCGGCCGCGCACCTTAATTAGCGCTGCTAGTTTCGAGCCGTTCGTCTGCCGGAGGATGTGCCATGCCCCCGTTCGACCCCGCCGACCCCCTCGACCCCGCCGACCCCCTCGGCCTCGACGACCTGCTGGAGCCGGAGGACCTGGCGATCCGGGAGACCGTGCGGACCTGGGCCGCCGACCGCGTCCTGCCCCGTGTCGCCGACTGGTTCGAGAAGGGCGAGCTGCCGGAGATCAGGGAACTCGCCCGTGAACTCGGGGAGATCGGCGCCCTCGGGATGTCGCTCAGCGGGTACGGCTGCGCCGGCGCCTCCGCCGTGCAGTACGGACTCGCCTGTCTGGAGCTGGAGGCCGCCGACTCCGGCATCCGCTCGCTCGTCTCCGTGCAGGGCTCGCTCGCCATGTACGCGATCCACCGGTTCGGCAGCGAGGAGCAGAAGCAGAACTGGCTGCCACGCATGGCCGCCGGTGAGGTGATCGGCTGCTTCGGCCTCACCGAACCCGACCACGGCTCCGACCCCGCCTCCATGCGGACCTACGCCAAGAAGGACGGCACGGACTGGGTCCTGAACGGGCGCAAGATGTGGATCACCAACGGGTCGGTCGCCGGGGTCGCCGTGGTGTGGGCGCAGACCGACGACGGGATCCGCGGTTTCGCGGTGCCGACCGGAACGCCGGGTTTCTCGGCGCCGGAGATCAAGCACAAGTGGTCGCTGCGGGCCAGCGTCACCAGTGAACTGGTCATGGACGACGTACGGCTGCCCGCCGACGCGGTGCTGCCCGAGGTCGTCGGGCTCAAGGGGCCGCTGAGCTGTCTCTCGCACGCCCGGTACGGGATCGTGTGGGGTGCCATGGGAGCGGCGCGGTCGTGTTTCGAGACCGCAGTGGACTACGCGAAGACGCGGGAGCAGTTCGGGCGGCCGATCGGGGGCTTCCAGCTCACCCAGGCCAAACTCGCCGACATGGCGGTCGAACTGCACAAGGGGATTCTGCTCGCCCACCATCTGGGGCGGCGCATGGACGCCGGCCGCCTGCGTCCCGAGCAGGTCAGCTTCGGCAAGCTCAACAACGTCCGCGAGGCCATCGAGATCTGCCGTACGGCGCGGACGATCCTCGGTGCCAACGGGATCTCCCTCGAATACCCCGTGATGCGGCACGCGACGAACCTCGAGTCGGTGCTCACGTACGAGGGCACCGTCGAGATGCACCAGCTCGTGCTGGGCAAGGCGCTCACCGGACTGGATGCCTTCCGGTGAACCCTGCTGGGGGCAGGGCCGGTGAGCGGCCCTGCCTCAGCTCTGGTTGAAGAAGCCGTCCGTGCGGTGCGCGGCGGGGTCGCCGTTCACGATCTCCGTGTTGGCGGGGGTCAGCAGGAACACCCGGGTGGACACGCGCTCGATGGAACCGCGCAGTCCGAAGATCAGCCCGGCCGCGAAATCGACGACGCGCTTGGCGTCACCGGCCTCCATCGCGGTGAGGTTCATGATGACGGGGACGCCGTCGCGGAACAGTTCGCCGATGGCGCGGGCGTCCCGGAAGCTGTCCGGGGTCACCGTGCCGATGCGACGGCCCTTCTCCTCGGCGACGTCCGAGGCCACCTTGACCCGTGGGTCGGTGACCCAGGCATCCCCGGGCTCGGTCCCTTCGGAGTATCCGTCGTCGTCGTAGTAACGCTCGTCATCGTTGTCGTCAACGAGGCCCAGCCAGGCACTCGCCTTGCGCACCGATCCCATGGACGCCTCCTCTCACAGCGGTTTCTCTTGCTTCTGTATCCCTATGGTCATCCATGATGCGGATCGCGCGCCAAGTGGATAGCCGCCGCGCGGGGGGTTTGTGACGGTACTGGTGCACAGCGAATACGTCGAGAGCCCAGGTACCCCAAGGGTCGCGTCCCATACGGCTGCTGACTGTGAGTGAAATATGATTCTTCACGGCGTACGGGTGAGGCGCGGGGCGTACGGGTGAACGCCACGCCCGGGGTGAATCCGCTGCTCAACGCCGTGCCGAGCACGGGGAATCGCTGTTCCCGGATTCGCCGGGCCGTCGCCGTCCGCTGCCGGGTACCGGTTCTGACGGTCGCTCAGGCGCACATGCGCGCGGTGAAGCGGACTTCTGGGAAATGAGAAACGCCGGGTGAGGGGTGGGCGCGTGTGAAGGCGGGGGTGTGCGTGAAGGCGGAGAAGGAGAACGCGAAAGGCGCCCCGCGGACGCGGGGCGCGCAGTGGGTCAGCTCAACAGGAAGAGGACCACACGCGACCGAGGTCGATGTGGGAGCGCTTGACCAGCCACTGCTGCGGATGCATGGGGCAAGTGGAACAGGCATTCGGTGCGGCGTCAACTGACTTGAGACGTACCGCCCACAGTGTGGACAACCTTGACAGTCCGGGGAAACAGCCCCGTAGTCTCGGCGGATACGGCCCTGCTGAGGGGCTCGGCCGTGTCAGACGTACGCGTGTGAAGGCACCGATCCGAGTTCGACCGACTCGATGCCACGGAGCCCACGCATGCCCTCCCGCAAACCTGTCATCCCCGCCCCCGAGGGGCTCGCCCCGCACGAGCGTCCGCACCGGCTGATCCCCGGCTCGGAGCGCACCCGATGAGGCGCTCGCTGGTGATCGTCGGAGCCGGGCCGCGGGGCACCGGCCTCATCGAGCGGATTGCCGCCAACGCGCCCGAACTGTACGACGGAGCGGGGCTCGACCTGCACCTGGTGGACCCGCACCCGCCCGGCGCCGGACGCATCTGGCGCGCGGCGCAGTCACCGCTGCTGTGGATGAACTCGCACGCCGAGGACGTCACCATGTTCACCGACGAGACGGTGGACATGGCCGGACCCGTGCGCCCCGGCCCCACCCTGCACGAGTGGGCCGGCATCGACGGCCGCACCTTCGCGGACCGGCAGCTCCAGGGCGCGTACCTGCGCTGGGTGCACGAGCAGGCGGTGGCCGCGCTGCCGCCGTCGGTCCGCGTCCACCACCATCCGCGGCGCGCCGTGCGGGTGAGCGGACCGCGCGACGGACGCCAGCGGGTCTGGCTGGAGGGCCGCCCACGCCCGCTCCTCGCCGACCTGGTCGTCCTCACCCTGGGCCACCTCGACGCCGAACCCGACGACGAACAGAAGGAGTTGGCGCAGTACGCCCGCACCCACGGCCTCGTCCACCTGCCGCCCGACTTCACCGCCGACAGCGACCTGTCCGCCCTCGCGCCCGGCGAACCGGTCCTGGTGCGCGGGTTCGGACTCGCCTTCGTCGACCTGATGGCGCTGCTCACCGAGGGCCGGGGCGGACGGTACGACGGGGACACGTACGTGCCGTCGGGGCGGGAGCCGGTGCTCCACGTCGGATCGCGGCGGGGAGTGCCGTACCACTCGAAGATCGGCTACGACTGGACCGGCGAGCGGCCGCCGCTGCCCCGCTTCCTGGGACCTGCCCAGATCGACGGGCTGCTCGCCCGCCCGGACGGCTTCGACTTCCGGCGGGACGTGTGGCCGCTGGTGGAGAAGGAGCTCGGATTCGCGCACTACCACCGGCTGTTCACCGTCCATCCGGAGCGGACCGCGATGCCCTGGGGCGACTTCGACGAGAAGTACGCGGCCGCCGAGGACGCCGTCGAACGCGAGGCGCTGGTGGCCTCCGCCGTGCCCGATCCCCGCGACCGGCTCGACCTCGCCGCGCTCGACCGGCCGCTGGAGGGCGTGCGGTACGCGACGCACGAGGAGTTCCAGGACGGGCTGCGGGCGTATGTCGAGAGTGACCTGAGGCGTCGCCATGACCCGCAGTACAGCCCGGACCTGGCCGTGTTCCTCGGACTGCTCTCCGTCTACGGGCAGGTGGTCCGGCTCGGTGACATCGGCGGCTGGTGGCACGGCTTCTTCAGCTACCTCGCCTCCGGGCCGCCCGGGCCCCGGCTGCGGCAGTTGCTCGCGCTGTCCAGGGCAGGCGTGGTCAGGTTCGTCGGGGCGGACATGGCGGTCCGCGCCGAGGACGGGGTGTTCCGGGCGTCGAGCCCGACCGTGCCGGGCCGCTCGGTCGAGGCGCGGGCGCTGGTCGAGGCACGGCTGCCCGACCCGACGGTCCGGCGGGCCCTGGATCCGCTGCTGCGCGGGCTGCACGCCGAGGGCGTGGGCGAGACCCTGGACGGGCTGCTGCGCGTGGACCGTGCCGACGGGCGGCTCCTGGACCGGTCCGGCCGGCCGCACCCGCGGCGCTTCGCGCTCGGGCCGCACACCGACGGCCGTACCCCGGGCGCCTTCACCCGGCCCCGCACCGGCGGCCCCGCCTTCCGGCAGAACGACGCGACCGCGCGGGCCGTGCTGCGGCTCCTCGCGGGGCGGCCCGAACCCACGCCCGGTGGGCCGAGGTCCTCGACCGCGCTCTCCGAGGCGCGCTGAGCGATCCGGCTGCCGGTCCGCGCGCCGGTGGCCGCTTCCGGCCGGCGGGCCGGATTCTCCCTTTCCCGAAAGGATTTATCCCACATGGCTTCCTCGTCCGGCCGGGGGCTGGTGCACCTGGCCGCCGCCCTCGATCTGTCCTCGTCGTACGACGAGCGTTCCTGTGTCGAGGCGGCACAGCTCGCCGAACGCGGCGGGCTCGACTTCGTGACCCTGGACGACACCTTCGCCCGGCCCGGCCTCGACGCGCTCTCGGTCCTGTCCCGCGTCGCGGCCGCCACCGACCGGATCGGCCTGGTGCCCGTCGCGACCCCGCACACCGAGCCCTTCCACGTGCCTGCCGGCGTCGCGGTCCTCGACCGGGTCAGCGGGGGCCGGGCCGGCTGGTGGACCGACGTCACGACCGCCGGGGGCGAGGCTCGTCCACCGGGCCGTCGGCGGACCGGGCCGGTCGGCGCGCTGTCTCAGGAGACGGGTGAAGTCGCCTACGCGGGAGCGGAGTCGGGGGACCGCCGGGTGGACGGCGCCGGGATGCCGGCCGCCCCCTCCGAGGACCGGGCCGGGCGGCACCGCGTCGACTTGCGGGGCGTGTCCTCCTCCGTCAAGGCGCCGCGGCTCACCGTGCCGGGACCTCCGCACGGCCGGCCGGTCCGCGTGGTGGACGCCACCGACGAGCCCGCCCGCGGGGCTGCCGCCCGGTACGCCGACGTGGCCCTCGTGCGTGCCGCGAGTGCCGCGCAGGCGGCCGCCGTACGGGATCAAATACGTGCTGCCGCAGCGGAGTTCGGGCGTCGTCCCGAGGAGCCGCGGGTCCTGGCCGGCCTTCTCGTCGACCTCGGGGACGGCGAGCACGCGGCCGAGCCGGGCCACGGCGGAGGCGGCCCCCGACAGACCGCACGGGGGCCGCTGTACCGGGGCGGCCCCGTCGACCTCGCGGAACTGATCGCCACCTGGCACGGCGAGGGCGTCGTCGACGGCTTCCACCTCACGCCCGCCGAATCGCCGCGCGACCTGGAACGGCTCGTCAACGGCACAGTGGCGGTGCTCCAGCACCGCGGACTGTTCCGCACCTTCTATCCGGGCAGCACGCTCCGCGAACACCTGGGCCTCGCCGGACCCGCCCGGCAGGGTGCCGGCCACGGGAGAGCCTCGTGAGGCGTGAGGGGATGCCTCCGAGTCGCTCGCTCCCGGGCGGGCGGCGCCGTCGCAGGCACCGAGCGGGGGCAACTGCCGGGGTCTGTTTTCGGCGATCCGGCGGGCGGTGACGGCAACCGCGGATTCCGTTTCCGTCCCCGTCCGCGCCGGAGGCCGACGGCCGGACGAAGGTCGGCGTCGACCGGGCGCCGCTGACGCCCCGTCCCCTCGCCGACCATTGCTTCCGCGGCCCTCCGCGTCCGCCGGGAGCCCCGGAAGTCACCGTCGCGGCAGGGGAGCGGGACGTACTTCTGGGCGTCGCGGTTCCCGCTGAAACACAAAGATCTTCCAAAGGTTGACGGCCGAAAGGCGCCCTTGCGCCGACCGTCCGTTCGGCCGAATACTCCCCCTCAGCGCTTGTCAGGAGCACGGCGTGTTCGTAAACCGGACACTCGTGCCGCTGACTGCGCCTCACGGGCCCCGACCCCACGCGGGCCCCCGACTTCCCTTGGAGGGAACGAAACGTGAGGATCAAGCGCACCAACCCCCGCAGCGGCATTGCGAGACGGACCCGGCTGATCGCCGGTACCACCGGCCTCGTGGCCGCGGCCGCGATCGCGGTCCCCAGCGCGAACGCGACTGCTGCGACCCCGTTCAGCACCGCCGAACTCAAGAGCGCCAGCAGTTCGGTGCTCAAGGCCGACATCCCGGGCACCGCCTGGGCCGTCGACAGCAAGACCAACCGTGTCGTCGTCACCGTCGACAGCACGGTCTCGCAGGCCGAGATCGCCAAGATCAAGGAGCAGGCGGGCAGCAACGCCGACGCGCTCACGATCAAGCGGACCCCGGGCAAGTTCAACAAGCTGATCTCCGGCGGCGACGCCATCTATGCGAGTAGCTGGCGCTGCTCCCTCGGCTTCAACGTCCGCAGCGGCAGCACCTACTACTTCCTGACCGCCGGTCACTGCACCGACGGCGCGGGCACCTGGTGGTCGAACTCCGGGCACACCAGCACGCTCGGTTCGACGGCGGGCTCCAGCTTCCCGACCAACGACTACGGGCTCGTCCGGTACTCGTCCAGCTACCCGACCTCGTCGATCTCCGGCACCGTCGGCAGCGTCGACATCACCAGCGCCGCCACCCCGAGCGTGGGCACCACGGTCTACCGCCGCGGTTCCACCACCGGCACCCACAGCGGTCGGGTCACCGCCCTGAACGCGACCGTCAACTACGGCGGCGGCGACGTCGTCTACGGCATGATCCAGACCACGGTCTGCGCCGAGCCCGGCGACTCCGGCGGCCCGCTCTACTCCAACAGCGGTATCGCCTACGGTCTGACCTCCGGCGGCAGCGGCAACTGCTCCTCCGGCGGCACGACCTTCTTCCAGCCGGTCACCGAGGCCCTGAGCGCCTACGGCGTCAGCGTCTTCTAGCCCCGGCCACGGCCGGCAGCACAGCCGGCACCCTTCGAGCCCCCGTACGCATCCGCCGTACGGGGGTTCGTCGTGTTCACGACGGGGTCCGGCCCCGGAGAGCGTGTCCTGGGGGCCGTGCCGCAGCAGCCGTACGACGAACCGCGCGGCGCCTCCCGGTAGGCGCGCAGCATCTCGCCGACCGGCGGGACGGGCACGGTCCGCCGGTCGGTGTCCGTGAGCCCGTCGCGGAGGGAGACGAGCAGTCGCGCAGTTCGAGGGCGCCGGCCGGTCCCACCACGTCCTGGGCGGTGTCGGGCGTCAGGTGTCGGTCGTCGGGTCCCGGGCGTCAGGTGTCGGCCGTCCGGTGTCCTGATGCCGTGGACCACCCGTGTCCTCCGTCTCCCGTTGTGTACACAGCGGAGTTACCGTCGAAGTACTCACCTTGAGCGCCTGGTTCGGACCCTGGGGGTCGCGATGGTCGAGGAGCTGGTGGCGGCGGGCGTGACGCTCGTGTCCGCCGGAGCGGTGTACGTGATGGCGGCCGCGCGGGTCGTCAAGCAGTACGAACGGGGCGTGGTCTTCCGTCTCGGAAAGCTCCTGCCGGAAGTGCGCGGGCCGGGGTTCACGATGATCGTTCCGGGCATCGACAAGCTCCGGAAGGTCAACATGCAGATCGTGACCATGCCGGTGCCCGGACAGGAGGGCATCACCCGGGACAACGTCACGGTGCGGGTGGACGCCGTCGTCTACTTCAAGGTGACCTCGCCGGCCGAGGCGGTCGTGCGGGTCGAGGACTACCGGTTCGCCGTCGCGCAGATGGCGCAGACCTCGCTGCGGTCGATCATCGGCAAGAGCGAGCTGGACGATCTGCTGTCCAACCGCGAGAAGCTCAACCAGGGACTGGAGTTGATGATCGACAGTCCCGCGGTGGAGTGGGGGGTCACGATCGACCGGGTCGAGATCAAGGACGTCTCCCTGCCCGAGACCATGAAGCGGTCCATGGCCCGGCAGGCCGAGGCGGACCGGGAGCGGCGGGCCCGGGTCATCAACGCGGACGCGGAGCTCCAGGCGTCGAAGAAGCTGGCCGAGGCGGCCAGGGAGATGTCCGAGCAGCCGGCCGCGCTGCAACTGCGGCTGTTGCAGACGGTGGTGGCGGTGGCGGCGGAGAAGAACTCGACGCTGGTGCTGCCGTTTCCCGTCGAACTGCTGCGGTTCCTGGAGAAGGCGCAGCAGGGGCAGGGGCAGGGACAGGGGCAGGGGCAGGGACAGGCCCAAGGCCAGGGGCAGCCGGTGGTGGCGCCGCCGGATTCGCGGCAACCGGTGCAGCCGGTGCAGCCCGTGCCGTCCGTACAGGCCGTGGAGCAATCGGTGCAGGAGCAACGTCCGTCTCTTGAGCCCCGGCCGGATCGGGATTCCGCAGGGGCGAATTCAGGACAGGACTAGACCTCACAGGCCGGTGAGGTGTTACTCGCACGTAGTGTTTGCAGCGTGAACGGCCAGTGGTGACCGTGGACTGTCAAAAGCGGCGGGGGCGCGCAACCGCGTTCTACGCGCGTCCGGAAGTCACCCTTGTGCGCTCCCTGCGGGGTTCGGAAGAGTGAGGGCTCGTCAACCAGCCTTCCGGCCCCCGAGACCCCCACAGTCTCCGGGGCCGACCCCCCACAGGAGGACGCGAGTTGAAGCACCGACGCATACCCAGGCGGCGGATCGTCATGGCGGGCGCGAGTGTCACCGCGCTCGTCGCCGCGGGCGTCACCTTGCAGACTGCGAACGCCAGCGAGACGCCGGCCGTGCCGGAAGTGAAGACCCTCTCGGTCCTCGCGGCCGGAAAACTCGCCTCGACGCTCGGGGCGCAACTCGGCGCGGACGCGGCGGGGACGTTCTACGACGCGAAGACCAGGAGTCTCGTGGTGAACGTGCTCGACGAGGACGCGGCACGGACCGTCACGGCGGCCGGGGCCTCGGCCAGAGTCGTCTCCCACTCGCTCGCCGAGCTGAAGAGCGCCCGTACGACGCTCGCCGACGACGCGACCGTCCCGGGTACGTCCTGGGTGACCGACCCCACCACCAACAAGGTCGTCGTCACCGCCGACCGCACGGTCTCCGCGGCCGAGTGGGCCAAGCTCACCAAGGTGGTCGACGGACTGGGCCAGGTGGCCGAACTTCGGCGTACGAAGGGGGAGTTCAAGCCCTTCATCGCGGGCGGCGACGCGATCAGCGGGTCCGGCGGCCGGTGCTCGCTCGGGTTCAACGTGGTCAAGGGCGGACAGCCGTACTTCCTCACCGCGGGGCACTGCACCGAGTCGATCTCGACGTGGTCGGACTCCAGCGGGAACAAGCTCGGCACCAACGAGGTGTCGAGCTTCCCGGGCAACGACTACGGGCTGGTGAAGTACACGGCCGACGTCGACCACCCCAGCGAGGTCGATCTCTACAACGGGTCCGCGCAGGCCATCACCGGCGCCGCGTCGGCGACGGTCGGCCAGTCGGTGACGCGGAGCGGGTCCACCACCCAGGTGCACTCCGGGAAGGTCACCGGCCTGGACGCGACGGTGAACTACGGCAACGGCGACATCGTGAACGGGCTGATCCAGACCGACGTGTGCGCGGAGCCGGGGGACAGCGGCGGGTCGCTGTTCTCGGGGAGCAGTGCGATCGGGCTGACGTCCGGTGGCAGCGGTGACTGCACCTCCGGCGGGGAGACGTTCTTCCAGCCGGTGACGGAGGCGCTGTCGGCGACGGGCGCGTCGATCGGCTGACGGTTCAGCGGTTCGGTGTGCGTGAAGCCCCGTCCCCTGTATGTGGGGGCGGGGCTTCCGCGTTTCCTGTCGTCGCCGTCCGCCATCGTTATCCGTTCGAGACCTCGAGTTGCTCACGTCACGCTTGGGGCGGCCGTTACATTTGCGGTTCCTGGGGCTTCAACTTCCCCGTGACCAATGGAAGTTGATCACTCATCAGGTCCTTCACAGGCAATCGTTTCGGGGGAAGCGCTGTGCAGAAGATCCAGCTGACCTATTGGTGGGACGGGCACGAGCCCGGTGACGTCGTGGACGTCGACGACCCGATCGCGCGAGAACTGCTCGGTGTCATCGCGCGGCCCGCGGAGGGCCTGGAGGTCTCCGAGGACTCCGCGAACTCCTCCGCAGACTCCGATGAGTGAGCCCTACGTCGCCTTTCCGGACGTCGAGCAGTTGGTCGTCGATCTGCTCAAGGACCGCAGCGAGCTGGCGGGTGTCGTCGTCGACGTGGAGCCGCCCTCGGGGTTCGACGGTTCGCAGCGCGCCGTACTGGTCTCCCGGATGGGCGGCGCCTGGGCGGAGGACCCCCGGCTCGACAATCCGCTGGTCGACCTGGAGGTGTACGGCCCCTCCAAGGCCGCGGCCCACACCGTCTCCCTCGTGGCGCGTTCCCTGATGCTCCAGCTCCGCGGGGTGCGCCACGGCGGGGCGACCGTCGTGGACGTCGTCGAGGAGGACGGGCCGCGCTGGCTGCCCGACTACCGGCACGGCAGTGCCAACCGCTACGTCTCGACCACCCGCCTGGTGGTCCGTCCGGCCTGAACGGCCGTACTCCCGGCGTGACTTCGCCGTACTCCCAGATCAGCACGTCATGTCCAACTCCCAGCAAGGAGCAGTGATGGCCGGAACGAACGCCAAGGAGATCCGGGTCGCGGGCAGTGGCCGTGTGCTCATCGCCCCGCTCGCCACCGCACCGCCCGCCGACACCGCCGCGGCGTGGGGCGCGGGGTGGAAGGACCTCGGCTACACCACCACCGACGGGGTCAAGATCTCCAAGAAGGACAAGCTGGACCCGGTGGACACCTGGCAGAGCGTCAGCTCGGCGCGGTTCGTCTACTCCGACCGCGACCTCAGCTTCAAGTTCCAGCTCCTCCAGCTCAACGAGGACACCCTGCCGTTCTTCTTCGGCGGCGGGCAGGTGAAGGAGACGGCGACCGGGTCCGGCCTCTACAAGTACGAGCTGGCGGCCGAGCCGAAGTTCGACGAGCGGATGCTCGGACTGGAGTTCAGCGACGGGGACGAGGTCAAGTACCGCATGATCGTCGCCCGCGGTCAGGTGACCGAGACCGAGGAGCTCGCGCTCGTCCGTACCGCCCCCGTGAAGCTCGGTGTCACCTTCACCGCGCTGGCCACGGTGGACGGTGCCCCGCTGGCGACCTTCCTGATGAAGGACCCGAACTTCAGCGCGGCCTGACCCCTCCGTACGCCCCCTTTCGTGCCACAGCAAGGAGCTCCACCGACATGGCCCCCTTCAACGTCAACGCCGCCCGTGCCCAGCGCCTCGAAGCAGTCGGAAAGAACTGGGAGTTCGAGGTGGACGGGGATGTGTTCCGGCTGCCCACCGAGTTCCCGCGCAGCATCGCCAAGCAGATCGCCGCGCTGGACGACAACGACATCGACGGGTTGCTGGCGCTGCTGCTCGGAGCGGAGCAGTTCGAGCGCTTCTGCAAGTACGACACCAGTGTCCAGGATGTCTCCGCGATCCTGGAGGCGTACGGCAACGACACCGGCATGTCGTTGGGGGAAGGCTGAGCCTCGGCGCGCTGGTCGACGAGCACGCCGAGGCTCTGGAGGCGGATCTGCTCCGCCACTACGGGGTCGACCTGCTCGACTGGCACCGGGGCCGGCTCTCCTCCCGCCGACTGCGGGTCCTCGTGGAACACCTTCCCGCGGACTCGTCCTTCGCCCGGGCGGTCCACGGCGAACAGGCGGACTGGACGGTGACGGACCATCTGCTGGCAGCGGTCGTGGACCATCTCGCCGTCGCCAACTGGATGTTCGCAACGGTCAACCGCGACGAGGACACGGAGCCGGCGGACTATCCGGAGGCTGTGCCGCGGCCCGGGGGCCGGAGCACCGAGAGCTCTGAGGGCGGGCCTCGGGCGACTGTCCAGGAAGGGGCGTCGCCGGTGGAGATCATGGCCTTCCTGAGTTCACCGAGTTGAGAGGAGCCGGTGCGTGGGTGAGGACATCAGGGACCTGGTCGAGAAGCTGACCGCCCGGGTAGCGACTCTGGAGGGCACGGAGAACTTCACTGCTCGGTTCAAGGAGCAGTTCGCGCAGGCATTGAGTGCGGGCGGCGAGTTCAAGAAGGCTGTTCAAGGAGAGATCTCCTCCTGGAAGGCGCAGCAGGACGCCGAACAGAAGAAGCTCATCGATCCCAAATGGCTTCCCGACAACATTCCGGCCACCGGCGCCAAGTTGGAAGCCACCGGCCTCAAGTCCGACGTGTTCGTCGGGCAGTTCGAGTACGGCCTGTTCAAGCATGAGTACAGCGTGACCAAGTTCCTCGAGGACCGGGAGCAGCTCAAGCGGGACCGGAAGATCGACGAGCAGCTGGCAGAGCTGAAACGGATCGACGGCACGCAGAGGGCGTCGATCAAGAAGGTCCGAGAGAGCATCGATGCCGCAGTCAAGAAGGCCGGTGACGTCGCGCGGCAAGGTGACCGCGCGTTGAAGGAACAGATCGCGGCCCTTCGCAAGGATCTGAGGGCCGCCGAACGGACGGCCGCGAAGGCGGAGCAACGCGGCACCAAGGCCCAGGCACTCGCCAAGGAGGCGGGCAGTGTCAGCCGGGCCGCGCGCACCAAGGCGAACAGCGCCGAGCGAAAGGCCCAGAACGCCCTCACCCAGGTCAGCGAGGTGCGCAAGCAGGTTCGCACCAGAACGAACGAGGTGGAGCGGAACACCAGAGCCGCTCTCCGCCAGGTCGACAGCTTGCGCGGTCAGGTCGACAAGGGAATGCAGCGGGTTCGCGCGCTGGAAAGCGGAGCCAAGACGACGAGCCAGGCAGTCAAGGGGCTGCGGAACGACCTGAACGCGCTCGAGCGCGACCTGCGGCGATAACGGCACACACGACAGCGACGGAGCCAACCCATCATGCAGACGTCACTCGTATCGGTCACCCGGGCGCTGAACCAGATGCGATCCGCGGCCACCAGCACCGGCGGTGCCGTCACCCGTATGCGGACCGCCGTCACCGGGGCCAGCAGTTCCGTCGACCGGCTCAAGAACTCGGCCACCCAGGCCAGTACCGCCACCGGCCGGCTCCGGACCTCCGCCACTCAGGCGAGCGCCGGGCTCAACCAGGTGCGGACCGCAGCCGCCCGGGCATCCAGTGACGTGCAGCGGGCCGGGCGGAACGCGGCGTCCGGCGGGGGGCTGTTCTCCCGGTTCAGTCAGGGGCTGCGCACCGCCACCACCGCCCAGCGCGGTCTCAACACCGCCATGAAGGCCAACATCCTCGGCGCCATCCTCGCCCTGATCATGCCGCTGATCACCAAGCTCATCGACATGGCGATGCAGTCGAAGACCGTGCAGGCCGTCATGCAGGCGGCGTTCAAGGTCATCGGGCAGGTGGTGGGGACGGTCATGAAGGGGGCGTCGGTCGCCATCAACTGGCTGATCGACGCGGGCAAGAACGTCGTCAACTGGCTCAAGGCCAACTGGCCGTTGCTCGTCGCCATCCTCACCGGCCCCGTGGGCATCGCCGTGCTCGCGATCGTCAAGCACTGGGACCGGATCAAGGACGCCGTCGGCTCGGTACGGGACTGGATCGTCGACAAGTGGAACGCCGTGGTGGACTTTCTGCGGGGCGTGCCCGGAAAGATCTGGGGCTTCTTCGCCGAACTCCCCGACAAACTCCTGCGCTTGGGCGGCGACATCGTCCAGGGCCTCATCAACGGCATCAAGAACTCGGCCTCGGCGCTGCTCAACACCGTGAAGAACTTCATCGTCAACACCATTCCCGGGCCCATCCGCAGCATCCTGGGGATCTCGTCCCCGTCCAAGGTGATGATGGGGTTCGGCGGGGACGTCGGAGAGGGACTGGCCCTCGGCATGGAGGGCGCCGGGAACAGGGTGGCCGGAGCGGCCGGGCGGCTCGCCGACGCCACCGCGCGCGGGGTGATCGGGCCCGGCTACGGCCTCACCGGCACCGCCGCCCGCGCGGGAGGCCGTACGGCGGCCGCGGCGGCCACCGCCCCCGTCACCGTCAACGTCCACCCCCGCCCCGGCCAGTCCGAGTACGAGATCGGCCGGATCACCGCCCGCGAACTCGCCTGGGCGGCCAAGCGATGAGCGGGCGCCAGCTCCAGCAGCCGGTGTTCGAGGTGGACGGCTGGGCCGGGAACACCGTCGACGACGACGGCGTCGAGTGGTGGGTCACCAGCGAGCAGGGCTGGGCCGCCACCCCGCCCGTCCGGCTCACCCTGACCGACCGCCCCGAACGGCACGGCGCGTTCGACGCCCCCTCCTACCGGGGACCTCGCGTGGTCACCCTGGAGGGCATGGCCATCGCCCCCGAACGCGCCGTACGGGAGGAGGCCAAGGACCGGCTGGCCGCCGTGCTCGCCGACGGCAGCACGCTGTCGCCGCTCGTCGTCACCGAACCGCACCGCGTGCGGCGGGCGTTGGTCCGGCTCACCGCCGAGACGAAGATCGTCGACCGCAAGTCCGGTGCCTTCGAGTTCTCCCTGACCATGACCGCGCCGGACCCGTTGCGGTACTCGTACGGACTGAACAGCAGCACCTGCCCGCTGCCGTCCTCCAGTGGCGGTGTCGCCTTCCCGCTCTCCTTCCCCCTGGACTTCGGGTCCGGCTCCTCCGGTGGCCGGCTGCTCCTCGAGAACAAGGGCACCGTCCCCACCTGGCCGGTCTGGCGGATCGGCGGACCCTGCGTGCAGCCGGTGATCAGCAACACCGCCACCGGTGAGGAACTCGCCTTCGAACTCACCCTCCAGGAAGGCGAGTTCCTGCTCGTCGACACCGACGCCCGCTCTGTCCTCCTCCAGGGCACCGCCTCCCGGCGGGCCGCACTGCTGCCCGGTTCGGACTGGTTTCCGCTGCGACCGGGCGCGACGCCCGTGCTCTTCCGCGCCCGCGACTACGCCCCGGCCGCCCGGCTGACCGCGGAGTGGCGGGACGCCTGGCTCTGATACCGCCCGCCTCAGCTAGCAGAAGGAACGCACCCGCATGGCGAAAGACTTCGAGCGCGACTCCGGATGGCTCTCCGGCGGGGTCGTGGACGCCGAGGACGCCCGGCTCGCCACCGGCGTGCTCGCCTCGGCGGCGGCCGACCCCGGCAACCCGATCGCCGCCCGCACGGGCATCAAACCCGGCCCCGGCAACCCCGGTTACGTCGAGGCGGAGGCGACACCCTCGCGCTTTGTGCAGATCCGGCCCTTCCAGGGGGTCGTGCAGGGCACCCGCGCGCCGTACGCGGGCGCGTACCTGATCACGCTCGGCCAGCTGAAGCGCCTCGACGTGCTCACCGAGGCCCCGGCCCACTCGTCGTACTCCCGGATCGTCCTCGTCGTGGCCCGGCAGACCGACCGGCAGTACGGCGACGCGAGCGACGGCATGGTGGTGCAGGTGGAGGCCGGGGCACCCGCGCCGACGCCGGTCGCGCCGAGGCTGACCGGCGACTGCCTGCCACTCGCCCAGATCACCGTGCGGGCGAACGCGGGCTCCGTCACCCAGGCGGACATCAAGGATCTGCGGATGTTCACCGTGGCCGCGGGCGGGGTGCTGCCGCTCCAGTCCTACGAGTCGCTCCCGGCCGACGGCCATCCCGGACAGCGGCTGTACGACCTCGAGAACGGCCTCGACCTGGTCCGCACCGGCACGGCGTGGCGTCCCGCGGCCACCGGAGCGGTGGAGTTCTTCGGGCCGGCCGACGCGGGCTGGCCGCGGACCAGCGGCTCGGCGGGAGCCACCGGGTACACCTTCAACCAGGTCACCGTGCCCGCGGCGCCGTACCCCCGCATGCTGCTGATCACAGGGCAGTTGTACGCGGTGACCTCGGGCGCCGACGAGCGGTGGGACCACGTGGTGCGCAAGCAGGACGGGACGGCCCTGTCCCTGGCCTGCTTCCACGGCGGCCCCACGAGGATCACCACCAGCGTCGCCCAGGGGCATCACCTGCTGCCCGCCGCGACACCGCTGGTCCTGACGCAGTACGTCGGCCGGGGCGGCGGCATGACGACCGGTACCGCCGGCGTGGGCTCGGCCGAGGCGCACTACACCGGCCTGCGTGTGATCGCGTTCCCCGTCCCGTGACGCTCCGACCGGAAGAGGCATCCCCATGAGCACGCCCACCCCAGAACGCGACTCCGGCTGGATCTCCGGCGGAGTCGTCGACGCCGAGGACGCCCGCCTCGCCACGGGCGTGTTCGCCACGCCCGGGCCGAGCCCGGTCCAGGCCCGCAGCGGCATCCGGCCGGCCACCGGGGACCCCGGCCGGGTCCAGGCCACCGCCACCGTCTCCGGCAAGGTCACCGTCGCCCCCTTCCAGGGCGTGATCCAGGGGACCCGGGCCAGTGCGACCGGCGCCTATCTCGTCACCCTCGGCCAGCAGAAGACCCTCGACGTCCTCGGTACCAACCCCGCCGACTCCGGCAACCCGCGCAACGACCTGGTGGTGGCCCGGCAGCGCGACGCACAGTACGGCGACCCCACCACCGGCATGACCGTGGAACTCGTGAAGGGAACCGCCGCCGCCACCCCCGTGGACCCCGCGGTGACCGGCGACTTCATCCCGCTCGCCCGGATCAGGATCGCGAAGAACGCCTCCTCCGTCACCGCCGCCGACATCGACGACCTGCGCCCCTGGACCGCGGCGGCCGGCGGCATCCTGCGGGTCTGGGGCGAGGCCGGACGGCCCACGTACCCCTACTCGGGCATGTACATCCACCGCTGGGACACCAACCACCTGGAGTGGTACGACAGTACGGCGGGCTGGCGGGCGGTCAACAACGACACCGGCTGGACCACGCTCACCTTTCCCGCCGCCTGGACCGTGTACAACAACGAGACACCGGCGGTCCGCAGGGTCGGCGCGGTCGCCTACCTGCGCGGCGCGATCCGCACCGGCGTCGCCCAGGCCGCCAACCCCACGATCCTCATGAACCTCCCGGCCGCCTTCCGCCCGGCGGTACGGCACCACTGGTACGCGGTGCTCGGCGGCACCCGGACGGGCGTGGAGGGCATCGTCGACACCGACGGCAACGTGAACCTCTACCCGCAGACCACCGCCCTGCCCGTCGACCAGCTGGTCTACATCAACACCACCTGGCTGGTGGGCTAGTGACCGGCCGCCCGACCCGCTACACCTACTACATCGCCGACCTCGCCACCGGCGCCATCACCGACGAACTCCCCCTGTACGACGCCACGTTCAGCACCGAACTCAACGAAGCCGGCGAGTTCCGCGCCCGGTTGCCTCTGGGCGACCCGCGGGCCGGTGTCCACCGGCCCCGCGAACTCACCGAGCCCGGCCGCGCCGCCCTCTACGTCGAGCGGGACGGCGTGCTCGTCTGGGGCGGGGTGATCTGGACCGTCAAGTACACCTCCGCGGACCAGCACCTGGAGATCGGGGCGGCCGGTTTCCTCTCCTACTTCGACCACCGCCGGGTCCTGCCCGCCGACTTCGACCCGGCCGTCCCCGACCTGGCCTCCGTCACCGTCTCCTTCACCGACCGCGACCAGTGCGACATCGCCCGCGACCTCGTCGCCATCGCCCAGGCCCACCCCGGCGGCGACATCCGGGTACGCCCCGAGGCCGGGACCCGCTCGGGTGTCACCCGCACCCTGGTCTACCCCGGCAGCGACCTCAAGAGCACGGGGGAGGCGCTGCGGGAACTGGCGAGCCTGGAGGACGGCCCCGACTTCCTCTTCGACATGGCGTACGGCAGCGACGGCCGTCCCGTGCGCAGGCTGCGCGTGGGCACCCCGCACCTCGGCCAGCAGGGCACCCCGCACGTGTGGGAGTACGGCGCCAACCTCATCGGCTACACCTGGCCGGCCGACGGCGCCTCCACCGCGAGCCGGGTCTTCGCCCTCGGCGAGCAGGGCGAGGCCGGCCAGCTCGTCGCGGTCGCCGAGGACCCCGCCACCGGGCGACCGCTCACCGAGACCGAGGTCTCCTACGTCCATCTCACCGACCCGGAGCTGCTGCGCTCCCAGGCCCGCTCGGCCCTCGCCGCCGTCTCCGCCCCCGTGGTCCTGCCCGAGCTGACCGTGCGCGCCGACCTGGAGCCGGTCCTCGGCTCCTACCAGGTCGGCGACGACGCCCTCGTGGTGATCAAGGACGTGTTCTTCCCCGAGGGTGTCCGGTTCGGCGTACGGATCACCGGGATCGAGGTCACCCCCGGCAACGACGCGGGCGAGGAGCAGGTCCAGCTCACCGTCACCCCCGCCACCGACATCCCCTGAACCCGAGGAGCACTCCGTGACCAGGATCAACCGCCCCGACACCCTCCTCACCGAGCTCCGGGACATCAAACGGCGCCTGCACGCCCTGGAGACCGCGCAGCGCGCGACGGCCGCCGGGGCCCCGCAGAGCGTCACGGGCGAGCCCCGCGGAGAGGAATCCACCGAGACCGACACATCCGGGTCCGAATAGCCGTTTCCGCAGGTGGGAGGTGGCCCGAACGCTGTCGTACGCATGTTCGGTTTTTGGTCTATGGTGGAGGTGAGGCGATAGGGAACTGATGTTCGACAGCGGGAGGTGCGGATGCCTGGCTTCACTCATCTGCACACCGTCTCCGGGTTCTCCCTGCGCTACGGCGCCTCGCACCCGGAGCGCCTCGCCGAGCGTGCCTCCGAGCGGGGCATGGACGCCCTCGCGCTCACCGACCGCGACACCCTCGCGGGCACGGTCCGGTTCGCCAAGGCCTGTGCGAAGGCGGGGGTGCGCCCGTTGTTCGGGGCGGAGCTGGCCGTGGCGGAGGCCGAGCCCGTACGGCAGGAGCGGCGCCGCGCCCCCGTGCGCGGAGGTGCCTTCGTCGACGAGTCGGCTCCCCGCGCCACCTTTCTCGCCCGGGACGGTGCCCGCGGCTGGGCCGACCTGTGCCGGCTCGTCACGGCGGCGCACGCCGACAAGGACGAGCAGGGCATACCCCTGGTGCCCCGGGCCGAGAACCGGGGGGACGGACTGACCGTGCTGCTCGGACCCGACTCCGAGGTCGGCCGCGCCCTCGCCGCCGGCCGCCCCGACCGGGCCGCCCGGCTCCTCGCCCCCTGGCGGGAGACCTACGGCGACGCACTGCGCCTCGAGGCCGTCTGGCACGGACGCAAGGGCACCGGCCCCGGCTCCCTGCGGCTGGCCGCCCGTACGGTCGGATTCGCCGCCGAGCAGCGGATCCGGCCCGTGCTCAGCAACGCCGTACGGTACGCCGATCCCGGACAGGGTCCGGTCGCCGACGTCCTGGACTCCGCCCGCCGCCTGGTCCCCGTCGGCGCCGTCAAGGAACTGGACTCGGGCGAGGCCTGGCTCAAGGACGCGGGCGCCATGCTGGCGGCCGCCGAGCGGATCGTCGAGGCCGCGGGCTTCCGGCGCGACACCGCGCACCGGCTGCTGGAGCAGACGCAGGCGATGGCCGCCGCATGCCTGGTCGATCCCGAGGACGACCTCGGGATCGGCACCGTCCACTTCCCCGAACCGCACCTGGTCGGCGCGGGCCGGCGCAGCGCCCAGCGGGCCCTGGCCTCCCGGGCGGCGGCCGGGATGGTGCTGAAGGGATACACGGGCAGGCGCGCCTACTGGGAGCGGATGCACGAGGAACTGGACATCATCGCCCACCACGGCTTCGCCTCCTACTTCCTGACGGTCGCTCAAGTCGTCGACGACGTACGGGACATGGGCATCCGGGTCGCCGCACGCGGGTCCGGCGCCGGCTCCCTGGTCAACCACCTCCTGGGGATCGCCCACGCCGACCCCGTCGAGCACGGGCTGCTGATGGAGCGGTTCCTGTCCACGCGGCGGCTCGTGCTGCCCGACATCGACATCGACGTGGAGTCCGCGCGCCGCATCGAGGTCTACCGGGCGATCATCGGGCGGTTCGGGACCGAACGGGTCGCGACCGTCTCGATGCCGGAGACGTACCGGGTGCGGCACGCGATCCGGGACGTGGGGGCGGCCCTGTCCATGGACCCCGCCGACATCGACCGCATCGCCAAGTCCTTCCCGCACATCCGGGCACGGGACGCCCGCGCCGCCCTGGAGGAACTGCCCGAGCTCAAGGAACTCGCGGGAGAGAAGGAGCGGTACGGCAGGCTGTGGGAACTGGTCGAGGCACTCGACGCCCTTCCCCGGGGGGTCGCCATGCACCCGTGCGGGGTGCTGCTCTCCGACGCGTCCCTGCTCCGCCGCACCCCGGTCGTGCCGACCAGCGGCGAGGGGCTGCCCATGTCGCAGTTCGACAAGGAGGACGTCGAGGACCTCGGACTGCTCAAGCTCGATGTGCTGGGCGTGCGGATGCAGTCGGCGATGGCGCACGCGGTCACGGAGGTGGAGCGGGCGACGGGGGAGCGGGTCGACCTGGACGCCGTACCGCCGGGCGACCCGGAGACGTACCGGCTCATCCGGTCCGCCGAGACGCTGGGGTGCTTCCAGATCGAGTCGCCGGGACAGCGGGACCTGGTCGGACGGTTGCAGCCGGCCACCTTCCACGATCTCGTCGTGGACATCTCGCTCTTCCGGCCCGGTCCGGTCGCCGCCGACATGGTCCGGCCGTTCATCGAGGCCCGGCACGGACGGGCGCCCGTCCGTTATCCGCACCCCGACCTGGAGGGACCGCTGAAGGAGACGTACGGGGTCGTCGTCTTCCACGAGCAGATCATCGACATCGTCGACATCATGACCGGGTGCGGGCGGGGTGAGGCGGACCGGGTGCGGCGCGGGCTGTCCGATCCGGAGTCGCAGGGCCGTATCCGGTTCTGGTTCGCCCAGCACGCGGCGGCGAACGGATACAGCGCGGAAACGATTCAGCGCACCTGGGAGATCGTCGAGGCCTTCGGGTCGTACGGCTTCTGCAAGGCGCACGCGGTCGCCTTCGCCGTCCCCACGTACCAGTCGGCGTGGCTGAAGGCGCACCACCCGGCGGCCTTCTACGCCGGGCTGCTCACGCACGACCCCGGGATGTACCCGAAGCGGCTGCTGCTGGCGGACGCGCGGCGGCGCGGGGTGCCGATCCTGCCGTTGGACGTGAACGAGTCGGGGGTCGCACACAGGATCGAACTGGTGTCTGATAATCCTTCGGTGTGGGGCCTGCGGCTCGCCCTCTCCGACGTGCACGGCATCAGCGAGGCCGAGGCGGAACGGATCGCCGAGGGACAGCCGTACTCCTCGCTGCTGGACTTCTGGGAACGGGGGCGGCCCAGCCGCCCGGTGGCCCAGCGGCTGGCCCAGGTCGGCGCGCTGGACGCCTTCGGCGCCAACCGGCGCGATCTGCAACTGCACCTGACCGAGCTGCACCGGGGCGCCCGCGCCGGCCGCGGGGGCCAGCTCCCCCTGTCCGGCGGGCGGAAGACGGCCTCGGTCGGGCTGCCCGACCTGTCCTCCGTGGAGAAGCTCAGCGCCGAGCTGGGAGTGCTGTCGATGGACGTCTCGCGCAACCTGATGGACGACCACCAGGAGTTCCTGGGTGAGCTGGGCGTGATCAGCGCACGACGGCTGCGCGAGGCGCGGCACGGCGAGACCGTGCTGGTCGCGGGGGCCAAGGCGGCCACCCAGACACCGCCGATCCGGTCCGGCAAACGGGTCATCTTCACCACCCTGGACGACGGCACCGGCCTGGTCGACCTCGCCTTCTTCGACGACTCGCACGACACCTGCGCGCACACCGTCTTCCACTCCTGGCTGCTGCTGGTGCGCGGGGTGGTGCAGCGGCGCGGCCCGCGCAGCCTCAGCGTGGTGGGCGCGGCCGCCTGGAACCTCGCCGAACTGGTCGAACTGCGGGACAGGGAAGGCCTCGACGCGGTGGCGGCGCGGCTGGCGGAGCCGGTGCCGACCGGGGACGGTGACCCGGCCGGCGATCCCACCGGCGGCCGGCGAATCCAAATGCCGACGGGATACGAACTGCATCCGTGGGCCGATCTGCGACCGGCGGGTCAAGAGCCCTCACAGACAAGGAAGTTGTGGCACCAGAGTCCGGGGAGTGCGGGATGACCATCCTCTGCGTACGTTTCCAGCTGCCGCCGACGCGGGAGGCGGCCCTGCCCGAACTGCTCGGCCTCCTGGAGGAGTTCACCCCGGTCGTCGAGGCGCTGCCGCCGGACCGGGCGCTGGCCGACCTGCGGGGCGCCGAACGGTACTTCAAGCGGGACGCCGTCGAACTGGCCTCGGTGATCCGGGTCCGCGCCCTCGCCCTGCACGGCGTCGACTGCGCGATCGGCGCCGGACCCGGACCGATGCTGGCCCGCATGGCACTGAAGGACGCCCGGCCGGGGGTGACCCGCGCGGTTCCCGAGAGCGGGGTGCCGGACTTCCTCGCCGGCCGGCCCGTCGCCGCGCTCCCCGGCGTCGGCGCCGCGACCGCCCGCACCCTGTGCGAGTACGGCCTCGACACCCTGGGCCGGGTCGCCGCCGCACCCCTGTCCACCCTCCAGCGGCTGGTCGGCGCGAAAGCGGGCCGCGAACTGCACGAGAAGGCGAACGGCGTGGACCGCGGCCGGGTGGTCCCGAACGGCGTCTCGCGCTCCCTGGCCACCGAACGCCCCTTCACCCGCGACGAGCTGGACCCCGACCGGCATCGCCGCGCCCTGCTCTCCGCCGCCGAGGAACTGGGCTCCCGGCTGCGCGCCCTCGACAAGGTCTGCCGCACCCTGACCCTCACCGTGCGCTACGCCGACCGCACCGCGACCACCCGCAGCCGCACCCTGGGTGAACCGACGGCCCACTCGGCGGCCCTCACCAGGGCGGCCTACGGCATGTACGAGGCGCTCGGTCTCCAGCGTGCCCGGGTCCGCTCCATGGCCCTGCGCGCCGAGGGCCTCGACCCCGCCGAGCATGCCTCCCACCAGCTCACCTTCGACCCCACCGACGAGAAACTCCGCCGCATCGAGGAGGCCGCGGACCGCGCCCGGGCCCGGTTCGGACCGCTGGCGGTGCTGCCGGGGACGCTGGCCGCGTGACTCAGTTGGCCCACGGCGGAGTGATCCGGGTGCCGTCCGCCAGCGTCGCCTCCAGGCCGACGGAGGTGGTGACCCAGGTGAGGGCGGTGTGACCGGTGGGGTTCTCGACGGCGAAGGTCGCCCCGGGGGTGACGATCACCGTGTCGCCCGCGGTGATCCGGTGGGTGGTGCCGTCGAGGGTGATCAGGAGCTCGCCGATGAGCAGGTGGAAGATCTCCTCACGGCTGACGGTGTGCGCCGGCGCCTTCGTCCCCGCGGGGATCTCGCCCCGCCAGGCGCAGAGCTCCTTGGAACCGCTGAGGGGAGTGGCGTACGAGACGAAACGGGCGCCGTGGATCTCATGGGTGACGGCCTCGGACGAGCGGACGACGGGCATGGGGCCTCCAGGTCGACAGATGGTCAAGCAGATTGACTATATGACCCATGGTCAAGCTGCTTGACCAATTCGTCAAGGGTGTTTCAATGCGTGGGTGCAGAACTCCGAAGCCCTCGCCCTGTCCGCCGCCCTGCTCGCCGCCGCCGGCGACCTGACCCAGCGCATCAACGACGGGGTCGTCGCCCGGGGCTTCGAGGCCCGGCCCGCCTGGGGGTTCGCGTTCACGAGGCTCGCGCCGGACGGGGCCACGGTCACGGAACTCGCCGCCCACCTCGGGGTGACCAAGCAGGCGGCGAGCCAGTTGGTCGACGAGATCGTGCGCAAGGGGTACGCCGAGCGGCGGCCGCACCCCGGGGACGCGCGGGCCCGGCTCGTGGTGCTGACCGAGCGGGGGTGGGCCTGCACCCGGGCGGCGGAGGAGGCCGCCGCGGAGGCCGTGCGGACGTGGGTCGACGTACTCGGTGAGAGTGAAGTGCGCGCGTTGCGCGAACGATTGGGGCGGATCGCTCCCTATGGTCCCATCAGGCCCGCCTGGTGACGGTTCATCAGTAGACGCGTACGCGACGGTTAGCGCTGGAAGTTTTTACTGACGCGTAACTTCACAAGCGCACTACTCGTCCGTAACTTTCGAATTGAACAGCATCCCGTGATCCGGGTCACAGGGCGTACGGCCATCGCACCTTCCCCTTGAGCCGCAAGGAGATCACCCGATGCTGCCCTGGAACAGACTGCTCAGACCCCTCGCCGCCCTGCTGCTGACCGCCGCGGTCGCCGTCGTCCCCGCTGCCGCCGCCCAGGCGGCCGACGCCCCGAGCAGCGGCTGGAACGACTACTCCTGCAAGCCCTCCGCCGCCCACCCCCGCCCCGTCGTCCTCGTGCACGGCACCTTCGCCAACTCCGTCGACAACTGGCTGGCCCTCGCCCCCTACCTGGAGAACCGCGACTACTGCGTCTTCTCCCTCGACTACGGCCAGCTCCCCGGTGTGCCCCTCGTCCACGGCCTCGGCCCCATCGACAAGTCGGCGGAGCAGCTGAAGACCTTCGTCGACAAGGTGCTCGCCGCCACCGGCGCCGCCGAGACCGACCTCGTCGGCCACTCCCAGGGCGGTCTGATGCCCCGCTACTACCTCAAGTTCCTCGGCGGAGCCGCCAAGGTGAACGCCCTCGTCGGCATCGCACCCGACAACCACGGCACCACCCTGTCCGGCCTCACCAACCTGCTGCCGTACTTCCCGGGTGTCGGGGACTTCCTCACCACCAACACCCCCGCCCTCGCCGACCAGGTCGCCGGCTCCGCCTTCCTCACCAAGCTCAACGCGGGCGGCGACACCGTCCCCGGCGTCAGGTACACCGTCCTCGCCACCAGGTACGACGAGGTCGTCACGCCGTACCGGAGCCAGTTCCTCAGCGGGGACGGCGTCCACAACGTCCTGCTCCAGGACCTGTGTCCGCTCGACCTCTCCGAGCACGTGGCCATCGGACTGTTCGACCGGATCGCCTTCCACGAGGTGGCCAACGCCCTCGACCCGGCCCACGCCACCGCCACCACCTGCGCGTCGGCGTTGAGTTGAGCGGCACCGGGGCCTGTCCGGCCTGAGCCGCCGGTCAGGCCCCGGAGTTCCCTCGGTCAACGGCCGTGCCGTGCACCGCCGTTCGCCGCCCGCCGACGTACCGAGCCGAACAGGAGCGCCGCGCCGGCCGCGAGCACGGCGGCGCCGCCCACCGCGAGGTACGAGGTGCTGCCGTCACCGCCGGTCTCGGCGAGGAGCTGCGAACTGCCCGCCGCCTGGACGTCGTTGGCCGGACGGCTCGCCGACGCGGCGGCCACCGGTTCCGCCGACGTACCGGCGTCGTCGTCACCGTGCCCGTGGTGCTCGACCGTCGACCTGTCGGTGCCGTCCTCGATCTGCTCCTCGGAGGGCGCGGAGGCGCTCGGGGCAGGCGTCACACCGCCGGCCGGGGCACCGGAGTCACCGCCCCCGAACGTCACGTCCGAGCAGGAGTAGAACGCCTCCGGGCTGTCCGAACGCTGCCAGACGGCGTACAGGAGCTGCCGGCCGGAGCGCTCGGGGAGCGTGCCGGAGAACGTGTAGAAGCCGCCCGAGGCGACCGGGTCGGTGGCCGTCGCGACCGGGTTCGACAGGTCCAGGTCGTCCCAGGCGAGCGGCTGCGCCGGGTCGTAGCCCGGCTTGGTCAGGTACACCTTGAAGGTGCCCTTGTGTGGGGCGGTCACGCGGTACTTGAAGGTGTACGAGCCACTGCTCACGCTCGTCGCCGGCCAGTCGGCGCGGGCCAGGTCGAGCCCCTTGAACTCGTCGTTGTTCGCGCTGCACAGCCTGCCGTCCGGGATGAGCTCCTGGTGCCGCCCGTTCGCGTCGCCGATACGGATGCCGTTCCAGTCGTAGAGCGCCTGGGTGCCTCCCGCCGCGACCGCCGCCCTGCACGCGTCGGACCTCGGGCTCTCCGGACCCTCCGCGTAGCACTGCGCGACCCGGCTGACCGGGTCGCCCATCGAGCCGTGCGCGGACGCGGGCGCCGCGGCCAACGCGGTCAGGGCGAGCGGGGCGAGGCCGACGGCGGCGACGGCTGCGGCCTTGCGGCGTGCGGGCATGGGGGATCTCCTCGGAACCGGTACTGATGCGTGCCGGATCAAAGAAACCCTGAAATCCCCGGCCTGTGACGGCCCGTGGCGATCTTTATGGCCCTCTTAAGGGAGTGCTGAGACGCAGATCAGGTAGGTAGCGTGCGCGCATGACGAACGAGGAGATCCGACGCGCCGAGGCGGCCGACGTACCGGCCGTGAAAGCCGTCACAGACGCCGCGTACGAGCACTACATCGAGCGCATCGGGCAGGTGCCGCAGCCCATGCGGCGGGACCACGCGGCGAACGTGGCCGCGGGGCGGGTGTACGTGACGGGCGACCCCGTGACCGGGCTCGTGGTGGTCGAGGAGCACCCGGACCACCTCTATCTCGACAACATCGCCGTCCGGCCCGACGCCCAGGGGCAGGGCGTCGGCGGACGGCTGCTGCGGTTCGTCGAGGCACACGCGCGTGCGCGGGGACTGCCCGAGGTCAGGCTCTACACCAACGCGATGATGTGGGAGAACCAGAAGATCTACCCGAAGTTCGGTTACGAGGTCGTGGAACGGCGAGTGGACGGGCCCTACGACCGCGTCCACTACCGCAAGCGACTGGTCTGACACGGAGCACGCCTGCCGCCGTCAGCCGTCGGGCCACCAGGTCCGCGCGATGTCCTTGCGGACCTCGGGTCGTCCCGCGGGGCGCTCGTCGGCCTCCTCCGGGAGTCGGCGGGCGTCAGTCCTCTTCAGGGGCTTCTGCACGGTCGTACGGCGCATGGCTGCCTCCTTCAGTGCCTACCGAGTTCCGCGTTCTCACGGAGGTAGACCCTTTGGGGGAGAGTTCCTCATCGCTCGGCGGTCTGTCAGTGGCGGCTGTCACGATCGGACTGTCAGTGGCGGGTGTCACTCTTGGGCACATGACGCAGAACAGTGGTGGTGGGGGCGCGGAGGGCGTGGACTGGGACGCCGAGGCAGCGTCCTTCGACGAGGAGCCGGACCACGGGTTGCGGGACCCCGGGGTGCGCGCGGCCTGGGCCGAGCGGCTGCGGGGGTGGCTCCCGGCGCGCGCGTCCGACGTCCTCGACCTCGGGTGCGGGACCGGCAGCCTGTCGCTCCTCGCTGCCGAGCAGGGGCACCGGGTGACCGGGGTGGATCTCTCTCCGGCCATGGTGGAGCGCGCTCGGGCCAAGCTCGCGGGGCGTGACGCGGTGTTCCTGGTCGGTGACGCCGCGCATCCGCCCGTTGGGGAGCAACGGTTCGACGTCGTGCTCGTGCGGCATGTGCTGTGGGCGCTGCCGGATCCCGGGCGGGTGCTGCGGCGGTGGTGGGGGTTGTTGCGGCCGGCTGGACGGCTGGTGCTGGTGGAGGGGGTGTGGGGGGCGTTCGGGATGTCCGCCGAGGCCGTCAGCGTGTTGGCTGAGCCGCTCGGGGGGCGTGTGCGGGTGGAGCGGCTTTCGGAGGATTCCCTGTTGTGGGGGAAGGACGTGGACGACGAGCGGTATGCGGTGGTGGTGTCGGGCGACTAGAGGGGTGGGAAGCTGTGTTGCGTGTCGGGTGCGGGCCGTCCGTGGCTTGTCGCGCCGTTCCCCGCGCCCCTAGGTCGGGCAAGTCGCTCCAAGTCGTTCAGAGCTGTCATTGCCGCTGAGGCTGCCTCCGGGTCCCGCTCCCTCAATCCGCTCTCCTCGAACTCGTCCTCGTCCAGGCGGAGCACCTCCTTGCCGTCCGCCGAGACCCACAGGTCGAGGTCCAGGTCCTCCACGACCAGCTCGGCGCCGTTCAGTGCCGCCGGGCGGGTGATGTCGCAGTACCAGCCCTTCAGGGTGCCGTCGGCCGTGCGGACCTCCTTCACGGAGTACCAGCGGTCCCGCCAGTAGTGCTCGGTGAACACGTCGCCGGGCTCGAAGCGGACGAAGCCGAAGTCGCGGACGCCGTCTCCGGCCCAGGGAGCGCGGACCGTGACCCGGGTGCCGTCGTCGGTGAGCAGGTCGGCCGCGTAACGGATCTTCGTGCGGCCCCCCTTGAGCAGGACGACGTCCACCCGCTGCGGGGGCTCAGGTGAGTTCGCGGACATGACGTACCTCCGTGGCGCAGATCTCGTATCCGAACCACTTGTTGATCGCGAGCATGGGTTCGTTGGCGGCGTCGTTGCCGGTCAGGGCCTCCGTGCAGCCTGCGGCGCGGGCGCGGTGCAAGGAGTGGTTCTTGGCGAGCTTGGCGAGGCCGCGCCCGCGGAAGGCGCGGGCGGTGCCGGTCATGGCGGTGGCGTAGCGGCCGGCGCCGTCGGTGTGGGCGGCGCTGAAGGCGGCCGGGCGGCCGTCGACGAGGGCGATCGTCGTCAGGGCACGGTCGAGGAGAGGGTGCTTCCAGTTCTCCTCGATCCACGCCTCGTAGTCGGTGAGTTCGGTGTCCACGTCGCTCGGCTCGTCGCCCGAGGTCTCCGCGTCCAGCTCGAAGAAGAACCGCGGGTCGTCCCCGAAGTCGGCGGCGGTGCGCACCTCCACGTCCGGGGGGAGGGGCTGGAGCGGGGGCAGTGTGCCGTTCGCCAGGTCCAGGCGCAGGAAGTGCGCCGAGCGGCTGGGCCGGTAGCCGTGCCGCTCGGCGAACTCGCGGTTCTGCGGCTCGTCCAGGACCCAGGAGAACAGCCTGGTCGCCCCGTGCGCCGCCAGGTGTTCCTCGGCGGTGCGGACGAGGAGGGCGCCGGCCCCGCGCCGGGTGCGGTCCGGGCGTACGTAGATGTTCAGATAGCCCTGGCCCGGCTCCGGGCTGTCGTGGGCGAGGCCGACCTGGGCCGTGCCGATCACCTCGCCGTCCTCCTCGGCCACCAGGGAGGCGTAGTGCGCGTCCGGATGGGTGTGGACGAGGCGGTGCAGCACGCCCGCCGGGGTCCACAGCACGTACGGGAGAGCCAGATGACGGACGTGGGCGAAGCTCTCGACGTCGGCCGGGTCCTGGGGGCGCAGGTCGCGCACGATCACGGTCATGAAGGCGCACGTTACGGGGGAGGCCCGCCCGGATGCCTCTCATTTTCCGGCGGGTGCGGGACAATCGGCTCGTGACCTTGAAGATCCACATCGACGACAGCGCGCCGCCGTACGAGCAGGTGCGGGTGCAGATCTCCGAGCAGGCGCGGGCGGGGGTGCTGCCGGTGGGGTACCGGCTGCCGACCGTGCGGGGGCTCGCCGAGTCGCTCGGGCTGGCCGCGAACACCGTCGCCAAGGCGTACCGGGCGCTGGAGGGCGACGGGGTGATCGAGACGCGGGGGCGCAACGGCACGTTCGTGGCTGCCGCCGGCTCGGCCGCCGAGCGGGAGGCGGCGTCGGCTGCTCAGACCTACGCCGAGCGGGTGCGGCGGCTGGGACTGACCGAGGGCGAGGCCCTGGCGGCCGTACGGGATGCCCTGCGGGCGACTTACGGGGAGAGCTGAGCGGGGTCGGGCACCGCCGTGATGCGTCGTCGTAACTGAGCGCCGTTGCGGCGGAGAAACGCTTCGAACACCGGTGCGTCGCGGACCGCCGCGCCGTTCGGGTCGTTGTTGAAGTACGCGTACACGTCCTCGTCGCCGGAGAAGGTCTGGGTGACGCGGTCCGCCCAGGTCTTCAGGGACTGCCTGCCGTAGCCCGGCCAGGCCCGGGCCCGGCCCTCGTGGAAGCGGACGTACCCCCAGTCGGCGGTGCGCCACAGCGGGGTCACCGGACGGGCCCGGACGTCGGCCCAGCACAGGGCCGCGCCGCGGGTCTCCAGCACCTCGCGGGTCTCGGGCGTCCACCAGGACACGTGCCGGGGTTCGACCGCGACCCGGACCGAGGCGGGGAAACAGGCAAGGCAGGCGTCCAGCAGGTCCGGGTCGGCGCGCAGGGTCGGGGGCAGCTGCAACAGCACCGGACCCAGCCGGTCGCCCAGCCCCTCCGCGTGGCTCATCAGGCGGTGCACCGGCTCCTGCGGGTCCTTCAGCCGCTTGATGTGGGTCAGGTACCGGCTCGCCTTCACCGCCACCACGAAGTCCTCCGGCACCCGCTGCCGCCACGCCTCGAAGGTCTCCCGGGACGGCAGCCGGTAGAACGCGTTGTTGATCTCGACCGTCGGGAAGTGCGCCGTGTACTCCTCCAGCCAGAGCCGCAGGGGGACACCCTCGGGGTACAGGACGCCCCGCCAGTCCTTGTACTGCCATCCCGACGTGCCGACGAACAGCGTCATACCCCCATCAAAGCACTACAGGTACAGCCCCGCGTCCGCCCCGGGCCGCGGCTCCGGCACCGCCGTCGGTGACGTGCCCCGGCGCAGCGCGTACAGCTCCGCCAGGGTCGCTCCCTCGCGGCCCACGCCCTCCTCGGTGCCGAGCCAGTTCACCGCCTCCCGGCGGGTCAGCGGGCCCACCTCGATCCGGGCCAGGCAGCGGCCGGGGCGGACCACGGCGGGGTGCAGGCGCTCCAGGTCCTCGTTGGTGGTGACGCCGACCAGGACGTTGCGCCCCTGCCCGAGCAGGCCGTCGGTCAGGTTCAGCAGCCGCGACAGGGCCTGGCCCGCGGTGTGCTTCGCCTCGCCGCGGATCAGCTCGTCGCAGTCCTCCAGGAGCAGCAGCCGCCAGCGGCCCTTGCCCGTGGAGTCCTCCTCGCCGATCGCGATGTCCATCAGATAGCCGACGTCGCTGAACAGCCGCTCCGGATCCAGCACGCAGTCCACCTGGCACCAGTCCCGCCAGGAGCGGGCCAGCGTGCGCAGGGCGGAGGTCTTTCCGGTGCCCGGCGGGCCGTGGAGCAGGAGCAGCCGGCCCGCGATGTCCTGCGGGGTCGTCTTCATCAGGCGGTCCATCGCGTCCGCGACCGGCGCCGTGTAGTTGTCCCGCACCTCCGCCCAGGTGCCCGCGGAGATCTGCCGGGTCGTGCGGTGCGGGCCGCGCCTGGGGGAGACGTACCAGAAGCCCATCGTGACGTTCTCCGGCTGCGGTTCGGGCTCGTCCGCCGCCCCGTCGGTGGCCTGGTCGAGGACCTTCTTGGCCAGGTCGGCGTCGGTCGCCGTGACGGTGACGTCGGCGCCGCGGTTCCAGCGGGAGATCAGCAGGGTCCAGCCGTCGCCCTCGGCGAGGGTCGCGCTGCGGTCGTCGTCGCGGGCCACGCGCAGCACCCGGGCGTCCGGCGGCAGCAGCGTGGCCCCGGAGCGGACCCGGTCGATGTTGGCCGCGTGCGAGTACGGCTGCTCGCCCGTCGCGAAGCGGCCGAGGAACAGCGCGTCGACGACGTCGGACGGCGAGTCGCTGTCGTCGACGTTGAGCCGGATCGGCAGAGCGTCGTGTGGGTTCGCAGACATGCCGCCCATGATCCGGCACGAGTACGCCCCACGCATCCGGTTTCCGTGGTGCGCCAGGTGTGTCGGGCCTGTCCCCGTACTTCCGCTCTGTCCCGTACATCCTGTTACAGAGCTGTGCATCTCCGGCATCTGCCCGCACAGGTGTGTTCGCGGATACCGTTGCCCTCGATGGGACGTCATGAGTGGAACTCGGGGGCACGGCGGTGGCGGCTCACCGCTCTGCTCGGTGTGGGCGCGGCGGCTCTGGCGCTGGTCGTGACCCTTCTGAACACGCTTCCGGGCAGCGGCGCGGGCACCGACGGCACCTCGCGCAACGGCGACAGGGTCCACGGCACTCCGACCACCACGCCGGACGCGGACACCCCGGAGGTCGGCTGGGGCTTCACGCACACCCAGTTCAGCGCCGACGAGGGCAGCGCAGCGGCCACCGACCGGGTCCGGCACCGGATCGAGGACGCGGGCGGACTCCCACAGAACCAGCACATCATGGGCTGGGGCGCCGACAACCCCGAGCCGGTGAAGGGGCGTTACGACTTCGAGGACCTGGACCGGCGCGTCGACTTCATGCGCGCCTCCGGGTCCACCCCGACCATCACCCTGTGCTGCGCGCCGGACTGGATGAAGGGCGGCGAGGCGGGCGTCGGCAACACCGACTGGAGCAAGGCCGCGCTGGAGACCGCGCCGGATCCCGCGCACTTCGAGGACTACGCCGAGCTCGCCGCGACCGTCGCCAAGCGCTACCCGGACGTGCGGCACTTCATCGTCTGGAACGAGTTCAAGGGCTTCTGGAACGACGCGCAGGCCCGCTGGGACTACGAGGGGTACACCCGGCTCTACAACCTGGTCTACAAGGCGCTGAAGAAGGTCGACCCCAAGATCATGGTGGGCGGTCCCTACCTCGTGATGGACAGCGTCGACCCGCGCTCCCCGGACGCCTCCGCGACCTTCAAGGGCCCCTGGGGCGCGATGGACCAGCGGATCCTCGACGCCTTCGACTACTGGAACCGGAACAAGGCCGGCGCCGACTTCGTGGTCGTGGACGGCTCCAGCTACACCAACGACGACGAGTTGCTGCCGGACGAGTTCGCGGCCACCGGCAAGTTCACGGCGGTGAGCCGGTGGGTGCGGCAGCGGACCGGGAACCTGCCGCTGTGGTGGGCCGAGTACTACGTCGAGCCCGCCGACAGCCGGGACGAACGCGAGGGCTGGTCCGAGAACCGCCGGGTCGCCGTGCAGGCCGCCGGGATGATCGCGCTGGCCAAGGGCGGCACCACGTCCGCCTTCTACTGGAACCCGGAGAACGAGAAGGGCACGGACTGCGCGGGCTGCCTCTGGACGCCGACGAGCGGCAAGGGCGGCGGGCAGCCACTGCCGATGTACGACCTCGTCAGCCGGTTCAGCAGGGCCTTCGCGCCGGGGACCGCGTACTCGACCGTCCCCGTCGCCCCCGACGACGTGCCCAACGTCCGCGTCCTCGCCACCGACAGCACGGTCCTGGTGGTCAACACCCTGGACCGGAGGATCAGCGCGAAGGTCGACGGGAAGCGGTTCGACATGCAGGCCTACGAGGTCAGGTGGCTCACCCGCTGAGCCACCTGACCTCCGGGGGGCCTCACTTCATGGTCAGGAACCGCTGCACCAGGGCCGCCAGGAACACCGCGAGGAGCGGCAGCGCGAACCAGAAGCTGCTCTGAAGCCACCGCAGCTGCCGCACCCCCGGCCGCACCGCGACCCGTACCACCTCACGGGCCGAGAGCAGCAGGATCAGCGCCAGCGCGGCCAGCGCCCCCACCACCGACCAGGGCGTCCAGGTCACCTGAGGTCCGATCGGCCCCGGATCGGCCTTCGGCACCTTCCCGGCGGGCTGGTCGCGCAGGGCGTACATCGTCACGTCGTCGTTGGTGAGGACCCGCTTGAGCTCCTTGCGGCTGTCCAGGTTGTCGAGCAGCCGCGGCTCCCACGTCCGCGAATAGCCCACGTCGAGGCGCAGATACGTGACCTGGCTGACGTTGACCATCAGGTACGAGTTCGGGCCCGCGTCCCTGAGCGCCTTGACCAGGCCCGACACCAGCACCGGGTCGGTCGGTGCCAGGGTCGGCACGTACGAGACCTTCTCCATGTCCTTCGCGCCCCACGGCATCGCCGGGGTCACGTTGTTCACCGTGTCGTTGGACAGCCACAGCACCCGGACCGTCGGATCGTCGTGGGCGTAGACGTAGTCCATGGCGGCGACCTCGCCGGGCTGGATGCGCTCGAACGGCTCGTTGCCCCAACGGGCCACCAGGAAGCCGCCGACGAGCAGCAGGCCCGCCATCAGCGCGGCCACCGGGGCGAGGCTCACCCTGTCCTTCTCGCGCTCCTTCGCGGTGATCCCGGTGCGCGGGAACAGCGCCAGCGCGGCGAGCAGACCGGCACCCGGCAGGGCGAACATGAAGACCCGCAGAGCCATCTCGCCGCCGTACGACTGCATGCCGAAGCCGAGGAACGGCACAAAGGTGAGGACGAGCAGTGCCGCTTCCCGGTACTTGTGCTCACGCCGCCGCCACCAGCCGTAGCACGCGAGCGCCATGACCCCGCCGGCCAGCAGCACCCGCACGTACAGGACCAGCTTGTGGGTCGAACTGCCGCCCTCGATACGGCCGGAGACCGACGAGGAGACATTGCCGCCGACGCCGCCGACCCCGCCGAACAGGTCGTCGAAGTGACCCGACCAGTACGGCTCGGCCATCCAGCCGATCCAGGCGGTCACCATGACCGCGAACAGCACGGGCAGGCCCCGCAGTTCGCTGCGGCCGATCAGCACGAGCGCCGCCAGCACGCCGAGCATCACGAACGGGGTGAGCTGATGGGTGGGCACGCTCGCCGCGAACAGACCGATCAACACCGCGAGCAGCACGGCCCGTTGACGGCGGTTCGTGGCTTCGACCTCCGCCTCGCCGGGGCGCCGCTTCGTCCAGATCACGCGCGGGGCGCGGAACCAGACGAGCAGGACCGCCACGAACACCAGGTACAGCAGATAGGTGAAGCCCTGCGGGGAGAAGTAGTCCTGGCCGACCCAGCCGCTCAGCACGAAGATCCAGATCCCGGTCCACTTGGCCCGCCAGCTCGCCCGCATGTGCCGGACGAGCAGGAACATCGGCACCAGGTAGGCGAGTTGGATCGCGGTCGGCCACCAGCGGATGACCTCGGTGAAGTCCGTGACCCCGCACGCCTGCGCCACGAACGCGGCCGCAGCGAAGAAGCCCGGCCAGCTCCAGCGGGCGTCCAGGTCGGGCACCGCGGAGCCGGTCCGGTCGATGTGGTCGATGAACCCGAGGTGCTGCCAGGCCGTCGCGAACCGCGGTTCGGCCTCGATCACCGCGGGCAGCGCGTGCAGCGAGACCACCGTCGCCACCAGCGTGAGCAGCAGCAGCGCCTTGTGCTCGCGGCCCAGCCACAGCAGTGAGGCGAACACCACGACCAGCAGCGCCGCGCCGGCCAGGGTCGGCAGCGGCAGGACCGAGATCAGCCCGAGCCCGCCCATCCGGTCCAGGTCGGCCTCGCCCAGGCCCAGCACCGGCACCCAGTACAGGAGCAGCGCCACGGCCAGCAGACCGCCCAGGAACGTCCCGAGCCAAGTGGGCTGGAGCCGCTCCCGCGGGGACAGGGGCCGCGGCGGCTGGGCGGGCCGCGGCGCCTCCTCGGGCACCACCGGCTCCTCCGCTCCGACGGGCTCCTCGCGTACGGCGATCTCCTTGCCCGCGTCGAAGGCCACCTCGAACGGGGCGTCCACCTCCGGCTCGGACGGGCCCAGCGACGACTCGGAGCCGGGCTCGCGCTGCTCCACCGGGAGTCCCGGGTCGGACGGCTTCCGCAGCGCCCACGTCGGCCGGTCGCGCGTCACGCCGGTCACGGGTGTGCCGGTGGGCGGGGTGCCGGGCCCCGGGCGTACGTCGGGACGGCGTTCCAGGTGGTCGAAGTCGACGTGGATGCCCAGCGCGAGGGTGTCCTGGTCGAGCGCCCAGCCGGGGCGCCGGGTGCGTCCGGCGGCCGGTGCCTCGCGCGCGCCGAGATCGGCGAGGTCGCCGTCGGGAGCGGCGGCCGCGGGCACCTCGGCGGCCGGGGCGTGCCGGATCGTCCGGTACAGCCTGGGCGCGGCGATCGCGACGATCACCGCGAGCGAGGAGATCTCGGCGACGCCCGCCCCGGTGAGCCCCATGCGGGGCAGGAGCAGCAGGGTCAGGCCGAGCACCATGGCACACAACAGGCCCTGCAACCAGGCGAGTCCGGAGGTCCGGCTCTGCGCGCGCAGCACCGCGAAGTACGTCTCCATGACGACCCGGAGCACCGCGCCGACGGCGAACCAGCGCAGCAGCGGGGTGGCCGCGTCCGCGTAGCCCGCCCCGAACACGCCGAGGATCCAGGGCGCCCCGAAGAACAGGATCCCGGCCACCGGCAGCATGATCCGCGCCATCCGCTTCAGCGCGGCACGGGTGTTGGCGGCCAGCCGGCCCGGGTCGTGCGAGCCCTCGACGGTCAGTGAGGCGCCCATGTTGATGGCGAGCAGGTTGCAGGTGCCGCCGATCGTCGTGGTGATGTAGAAGTACGCGTTGTCCTGGGAGCTGACCTGGGAGGCCACGATCACCGGCACCAGGTAGACCACGGCGAGCGAGAACAGCGAGCCGGTGTAGTCGCCCGCGAGGAAACGCCCGATCTCCCGGAGGGAGGGCGGCTCGGCGTGGTCCTCGGTCGCCTTCACATGGCGCGGTGCCAGCCGCCGGAACACCAGCCAGCCCAGCGGCAGCACGGACACGGCGATCGCCGCGACCCACGACACGAAGACACCGGCCGTCGGGATCGCCACCGCGAACGCGACCAGGAGCCCCAGCTTGACCGCGGAGAACACGGTGTTGCCGACCGGCACCCACAGCGCGCTGCGCAGCCCGGTCAGCACGCCGTCCTGGAGGGTGAGCACGTTCCAGGCGACGACGGCGGCGATGAAGCCGAGGCCGTTCACCGGCCCGTGCAAGAACCGGTACGACGGCCCCCACACGTCCAGGGTGAGCAGGAAGACCACCGCGGCGATCGCCACGACCACCGAACTGCCCACGTACGTACGGGCGATGAGACGTCCGGTGGCCCGGCCCGCGACCGGTATGAAGCGGGCCAGCGCCCCGGTCAGGGTCACCGCCGTCAGTCCCGCGAGGAGTTTCATCGCGGCGATCGCGGCGGAGCCCTGGCCGACCGCGGACTCGGAGTAGTAGCGGGCCGCCGCCAGCCAGAAGCCGAGGCCCAGCACCGCGGAGATACCGGTGTTCAGCATCAGGGCGTAGGCATTGCGGAAGAGCTGGCTGCCGCCGCCCCCGCTGCCGCCGAGGCCGGGCAGCCGAAGACGGCGCCCCGGCTGCTCGGGCGCCTTCGACGCGGTCGACTCGGGCTCGGTCGTGGTCGTCGTGTCAGACACGGGAACGGGAGACCTTCCGGCGGACCTGTCGTGCTCTTCGGACCAACGCGTACCCCTTGGTGAGGGCACGGTCCCTGGCGAAGCTCCGGGCGATCGCCCGGCCCTGGACGAGCCGCTCGAACTCCTCGGCCGTGGTGGCCCGGCGCACGGTCAGCCGGGTCAGCGCGTACGGCCCCTGACGGCGCCGCGCGAGGCCGTTGTTCACGGCGAGCGCCTGACCGTACCCGGTCTCGCGGACCGCCTCGCGCACCCGGCGGCTGGAGTAGCCGTACGGGTAGGCGAGCGAGGCCGGCGCGGTGCCGAGTTCGTCGGTGACGATCTCCCGGGAGCGGATCAGCTCGTGGCGCAGCGCGGTGTCGTCGAGCTGGTCGAGCTGCGGGTGCGTGTGGGTGTGGCCGCCGATCTCGACGTCCGCCGCGGCGAGTTCGCGGACCTGGTCCCAGTCCAGCATGGTGTCCAGGCCGCCGCCGGTGTCGTACGGCCCACGGAGCCAGCCGGTGGTGACGAACACCGTGGCCGGGAAGCCGTGCTTGGCGAGCACGGGCAGGGCGTGCCGGTGGACGCCCTCGTAGCCGTCGTCGAAGGTGATCAGCACGGGCCGCGCGGGCAGCGGTCGGCCGGTGCGCCAACGGGCCGCGAGATCCGCCGTCCTGATCGGTGTCAGCCCCGACTCGGCGACCAGCTCCATCTGCCGGGCGAAGGCCTCCGGGGACACCGACAGCACGCGGGTGGCGTCGTTCGGGTCGGTGGCGACCGAGTGGTACATGAGGATGGGTACGGGCGGCTCAGCCATCTTCGTCCCCCCGTATGTCCACGACCGAGAACGTGGCCGCGCCGCGCCGCGCCCGGACGGAGCCGACCGCGTAGCCGCCGGCCGCCGTGAGCACCCCGGCGACGATCGCGCCCGCCCGGCCCGCCCCGCCCGGCCGGGCCAGCGCGGCGTCCCGCAGCCCGCGCGCCACCCCGGCGGGCAGCACCCGGGTGGTGTACCGGCGCTCGGACTCGAGTCCCTTGCCGGCGCCCACACTTCGGGCCACCAGGGCCTTGGACAGGCCCTCCGCCCAGGCGCGTGCGCGGAAGTACCCGAAGTGCTCGCGCGCCTCGGGCACCCGGTGGTGGATGACCGCACGGTCGTCGATCAGCAGGACCGCGTCCGGGGCGGCCCGGCTGAGCCGGATGCACAGCTCCGTCTCCTCGCAGCCCAGCGGGCGCTTGTCGCCGTCCCGCCCGATGCCGGTGGCGAAGCCGCCCGCCGCCTCGAAGGCGCTGCGGCGGAAGGAGGCGTTGCCGCCGAGGACGTTGCGGACTTGGACCCGGCCGGCCGGGATGCCCTTGTAGGTGCAGCCCACCACCCAGTCGAACTCCTCCGGGAACCAGGCCGGCCTGCGCCCCGACGCCCAGATCGGCACCGTACGGCCGCCGACCGCCATGACGTGCGGGTCGGCGTAGGCGGCGGCGAAGTACCGCAGCCAGTCGCGCTCGGCGACGGCGTCGTCGTCCAGGAAGGCGATCACCTCGCCGCGCGAGGCGGCGATCCCCGTGTTGCGGCCCGCGGACAGGCCGCGGGGGCCCGCGTTGGCGAGCACCCGGACCTCCTCGACCTCCTTGTACTCCTTGGCCAGCCGGTCCAGCAGCGCCGGGTTGTGGTCGACGACCAGCAGTGTCTCCAGGGCCGGGTACGACTGCGTCCGCACCGAGGCGACCGCCGCGAGGATGTCCTCCCAGCGGTCCTCGGTGTACACGCAGATCACGACGGAGACGTCGGGACCGCTCAAGACACCTCTCCCCGCACCGAGTCGAGCATCGGCGAGTGGTGGGCGCGGCGGCGCAGCGCACGCCGGTTGGACCGCTCCCCGAGGATCACCTTGAGCACCCGGAACCCGTCCCGCACGGCCCGCAGATTGCTCGCGCCGTGGATGCGCAGGTACTCGTAGCTCGGTATCTCCTGGACCTTCAGCCCCGCCTTGACGACCCGGATGTTCATCAGGGTCTCCACCTCGAAGCCCGTGCAGTCGAGGTCGATCTTGTCGAGGCAGTGCCGCCAGAAGGCGTTGTACCCGTAGCAGAGGTCCGTGTAGCGGGCGCCGAACTTGCGGTTGACGATGGTGCACAGCGCCCAGTTGCCGAGCTTGCGGACGAAGGTCATGTCGTCGGTGCCGCCGCCGTTGGCGAAGCGGGACCCCTTGGCGAAGTCCGCGCCCGAGACGAGGGCGGAGACGTAGGACACGATCTCGTTGCCGTCGGCCGAGCCGTCGGCGTCGATCATGACGACGATGTCACCGGTGCAGGCCTCGAACCCGGTGATCAGGGCGTCCCCCTTGCCCTTGCCGTGCTGCTTCACGACCTTGACCTCGGGCCACAGCTCGCGGGCCACCGCGACGGTGTCGTCCGTGGAGTTGCCGTCCACCAGGACCACTTCGTGGATCCAGTCCGGAAGGGTCTTGAAGACGTACGGAAGGTTCTCCGCCTCGTTCATGGCGGGTATGACCACGCTCACCGGTGGCGCTATGGCCAGATGGGTGGAGATCGGCCGGTACTGGCTGGCTGTCGGCACATCCTGGCCCGCAGTCGCCGGGCGCAGAACTGAACTCATGAGTCTGGTTCCCTCTCGTCCGGTGGACCGCCCGCCCCTGGGCGGTCCGGCTTGTTGCTCCGGTTCGAAAGGGGGGTTCTCACTCACGGCATGCCGGAAGGAATCTCCGTACGTGCCGGGTGAGCTGGCAAAGCTGGCCGACCGCCGTCGTGCTGTGCTTGTTCCGAAGAGACGACAGCCGGTCGCGCGGCACGACTCGGTCACCTGCGGTCACCGAGCACGGCACCCCCCTACCGCGCCCCGCGTCCCCCGTCGCGGTCCTTGAGCCCTCCCCTAGAGCCGCTCGATGACGGGACGATGCGGGTGTGATGTATGACGGTATTGACGTTTGAACCTGTATGGCAAGACCTGGAACGACGTCTCACGTTTTTGTTGGTTTGACCGTTACAGACGCGCCGGAGCGGATCTTTCCCATTTTCTTCAGCAGCCTGTCGGCGGGTTCGAACAGCTCCGGACGTGCCACCACGGCGTTGCGCAGTGCCCGCATCGGAACCCGGCGGACGCGGTGTCCGACCGCGACCGGGTGCCGGCGGGTCACCCACCCCTCCGACACGGTCAGGTCCCGTGTCTTCAGGGAGTCCTTGTACTCCTTCTGCCCCCGGCCCAGATCGAGGTGGGCGATGCCGTCGGCGGCCGCCGCCTCGGCCATCCGCAGGTGCAGGATCAGGCCCGGCGAGTACTTCGCGTACTCCGGGTCGTAGGCCGGGAACCAGCATGCGAGCACCCGTTCGGTGCGCAGCCCGAAGTGGGCGGCGACCGGCTTCCCGTCGGCGTACAGCACCGAGAGGATCCCGGCGAACGACTCCGAGCGGGTGTGGAAGAGCTGCTCCACCAGGCGGGTGATCCACTCGTGCGCGAAACGGTCGCTGCGGCCGGTCCTGCGGTACTGGGCGGACTTCCAGGCCATCAGGGCGCGCAGGGCGGCCGGGTCGCGCTCGTCGTGGACGTAGCGCACCCCGCTCGCCGTGCGGGCCAGTCTGCGCTCCTTGGCGAGGGTGGTGCGGGTGAACTTCGGCGAGCGCTCCCGCAGCCCGGCCAGATAGGTCTCGTAGCCCTGCTCGACGTCCATGACCGGAGAGGGGAACCGGCCGGAGGCCCCCGCCTCGAACGGCCCCTGTCCCTCCACCAGATGGTCGAACTCCCAGACGACGAGCCCGCAGGCGCGCAGCAACTCCCGTGCGTCCCAGGTGAATCCGGGCCCGTGCACCAGCCCCTGGGCGTCCGAGACGCCGAGTCCGACGGCCCGGCCGACACCCGCGGCGGTCCTCTGGAAGGGGAGGAACGCGACGGGCTCGCCCGCTTCCCGCACGACGGCGATCCGCACGCCCCGCCTGCACCGGCCCACCGCGAGCGCGAACTCGGGGGACAGGAAGGGGTTCGCCAGACCCGGCGAGCCCTGGAGATGGGCCTTGGACTGCAGAGCGGTCCACGCCACCCGGTCGGCCGCGCTCAGCTCGCCGGGGCGGTACACGCTGATGTCCACGTCAGGCGTCCTGGCCCTTCGCCGTACGGCGCCTTCGCAGCAGCACCGGCAGGAGGATCAGGACGCTGATCACGGCCATCGCCGTGACCCCGCCGCGCGCCGACCAGCGGTGCGTGGCCAGCATGCCCTGCGCCACCAGCATGTTGAGGACGACCGAGCCGGCCAGCGAGGCCAGCGCCCGGGCGAACGGATCGAAGCCGCGCAGGGCGGCGGCGATGCCCGCGGCGGGTGCCGCGAGCAGGAAGAAGAGCGCGAGCGGGGCCCGCAGCGGTGAGTCGGAGCCGGTGAGCGCGAGCAGTGCGCCGCATCCCCCCACGGCGCTCGCGGCGCCCGCGAGCAAGGGCGTCAGGTCTCTTCCCGACGCACGGGAAGGTCTGCGGATGTCTGTTGTCTGCATGGGCGACGTTTCCCCCCAGAAAGCGCCGGATGCCGGGCTTCAATGTCGCGCAGCGCCTGGGGGAGCGTCAAGAGCGCACAGCCCCGCGGTCGATGGCGGCGGCACCGATTTTGGCATGGACACTTCCCGTCGCTGCGTGTCGTTGCTACGACGGATACGGCAGAGATCCTGCTAAAGGGAGGTTCCATGAGACGTTCCCGATTTGCCGCGTACGTCGGCTCGCTCCTCCTCGCACTCGCCGCAGTCCTCACCGGGACAGGCACCGCCCACGCCGCCGAGGGCCCCTATGTGGCCCTGGGCGACTCGTATTCCTCGGGTGTCGGCGCCGGCAGCTACCTCACGTCGAGCGGCGACTGCAAGCGCAGCACGAAGTCCTACCCCTACCTCTGGGCGGCCGCCCACTCACCCTCGTCGTTCGCGTTCACCGCTTGCTCGGGCGCCCGAACGGGTGATGTTCTGGCGAACCAGCTCACCCCGCTCAGCTCCGCCACCGCCCTCGTCTCCATCAGCATCGGAGGCAACGACGCCGGCTTCGCCGACGTCATGACGACCTGTGTGCTCCAGTCCGACAGCTCCTGCCTCTCCCGGATCAACACCGCCAAGGCGTACGTCGACTCGACCCTCCCGGGCCAACTGGACACCGTCTACACACAGATCAGCGACAGGGCCCCCAACGCCCACGTGGTCGTCCTCGGCTACCCCCGCTTCTACAAGCTCGGCACCACCTGCCTCGGCCTCTCCGAGACCAAGCGCAAGGCCATCAACGACGCCGCCGACCACCTCGACGACGCCATCGCCAAGCGGGCCGCGGACCACGGCTTCACCTGGGGCGACGTCCGCTCCGCCTTCACCGGCCACGAACTCTGCTCCGGCAGTGCCTGGCTGCACAGCCTCAACCTGCTCAACATCGGCGAGTCCTACCACCCGACCGCGGCCGGTCAGTCCGGCGGCTACCTCCCGGTCCTGAACAGCGCGGCCTGAACCCCCCTCACGGGGACGCAGAGGAGGAGGCCCCGCCGGTGGCGCCGGACGGGGTCTCCGCCACACACGTCAGCGAGAACGGAACCGACTCGGACGTCTTCTCGACGGGCTCGCGGACCTCCACGCTGATGGTGTCCTCGAACGTCCCGCTGTCGTCCTGCGTGGTGACGAACCGCCGGTCCTCCTGCGTCCGGTCACCGCCGGCCGGGAACGTGAGCGTCTTCCAACTGCCGTTCACCGAGCCGTTCTCCGACACCCAGCGGTAGGTCACCGTCGCCGGGAGCCGCCCGACCGTCAGCCTGACCGTGAAGGTGGGGGCCGCGGACCTGTCCGGCGGGCAGGTGCCCGTGTACTCGGTGTGCGAGCCCGAGAGCGAGACGTCCACCGACTGCGGCGGGGGCGCGCTCGTGGTGCTCTTGCTCGGACTCGCCGACGGGGAGTCCTCACCCGTCTCGTCGGTCCTGGTCGGCGCGGGCGAACTCACCGCCGGAGCGGAGTCCTTGGCGGTCTCCCCGTCCTTGTCGCCGTTGTCGCGGTTCAGCAGCGCGTACGTCAGCCCCGCGATCGCCAGCGCCACGGCCAGCACGCCCGCGACCAGGAAGACGGCCGCACGGCGGTCGCGCTCCGGGGGCCGGGAGGCCGCGGTGGCGGTGGAGGCGGGCGTGGGCGCGGGTCGGTACGGGGCCGTCGGCGGCTCCTGCGGGAAGGGTGCCGCGACGGTCGGGGCGTACGGCCCCGCCTGCACGGCGTCCGCCCGGGGCGTGCCGCCCGCCCCGACGATCCGCAGCTCCTGCTCGGCCTGCTCGGCCGGCAGCCGCTCCGCCGGGTCCTTGCGCAGCAGCCCCTCGATCACCGGCGCGAGCGGACCGGCCCGGTACGGCGGCGGCAGCTCCTCGTCCACGATCGCGCGCAGGGTGCTCAGCGGGGTGTTCTGACGGAAGGGGGAGTTGCCCTCGACGGCGGCGTACAGCAGCACGCCCAGCGACCACAGGTCCGACTCCGGGCCCGGGGTGCGGCCGAGCGCCCGCTCCGGGGCGAGGAACTCGGGGGAGCCGATGACCTCACCGGTCATGGTGAGCGCCGAGCTGCCCTCGACCTGGGCGATGCCGAAGTCGGTGAGCACCACACGGCCGTCGTTCGACAGCAGTACGTTGGCGGGCTTCACGTCCCGGTGCAGCACCCCGGCCTCGTGCGCGGCCCGGAGCGCGGAGAGCACCTCGGCGCCGATGTGCGCGGTGCGCTGCGGACCGAGCGGGCCCTCCGCGTCCAGGAGTTCGGCGAGCGAGATGCCGCGCACCAGCTCCATGACGATCCACGGGCGGCCGTCCTCGGTGGCCACGTCGTACACGGTCACCACGTTGCGGTTGGCGACCCGGGCCGCCGCCCACGCCTCGCGTTCCAGGCGGGCGTACAGCCGCTCGACCTCGTGAGCGGGCAGTCCGTGCGGTGCGCGCACCTCCTTGACGGCGACCTCGCGGTGCAGCACCTCGTCACGGGCCCGCCACACGGTTCCCATGCCGCCCTCGCCGAGCGGGGACAGGAGGCGGTAGCGGCCCGCGATCACTCGTTCACTGCCCGGTTCTTCGGACACGGGCGTCCCCCATTCGCATCCGGGCGAAATCTCCACTCCGCGTGATGTTGCACGTGAATTCTGTACAAAAGTAGCTCAGCCGAGTGCGGATGCCGCCCCCTTGAGCACCAATCCTGCCCCGAGAGCCACCACGACGAACGCCGACATCAGGGGCGCGGTCCTTTGAACCAGGGCGGTCACCGGGCTCGCGGCCAGGCGGGGGCGCCTGTCCAGCAGCCGTGTGACTCCACTGCCCAGCCTGACGACGGCGAATCCGGCCGCGGTCAGGGTCAGGGCCAGCCCGACCCCGTACGCCACGACGAGCAGCAGGCCGAACCAGGCCTGCCCCAGCGCGGCGGCACCGACGAGCACGACGACGGCGGACGGGCTGGGCACGAGGCCGCCGGCGAAGCCGAGCAGGATGGTGCCGCGGAGGGTGGGGGCGACGGCGTGGGTGTGGGTGAAGCCGCCGTGGGTGTGCTCCAGGGCGTGGGGGTGGTCATGTCCGTGGTCGTGACCGTGGTCGTGGGGGTGCGGGTGCCCGTGGTCGTGGTCATGGGGGTGCGGGTGCCCGTGATCGTGGCCGTGGTCGTGCGGGTGTCCGGGCGCGTGGGGGTGCGGGTGGGCCTCCGCCGTCGCCCGGGCGGTCTCCGTGCGAGCGGCGACCAGGACCAGCGAGCGTTCCTCGGGCCGGTCGGCGCCGGTGGTGGTGTCGTGCGGGTGGCCGTGGCTGTGGTTGTGGCCGTGGCCGTGGCCGTGGTCATGATCGTGGTCGTGCGTGTGTCCGTGTCCGTGCTGGTGCGCGCGGGTGCGCAGGGCCCGGCGCAGCAGGGTGACGCCCGCCGCGGTCACCATCACCCCGCTCGCGAGGCCCAGCCACGCGATCACCGAGGGCGCCGCCGTCGAGCCGGCCGCGACGAGGAGGCCCAGGGCGACCACGCCCAGGGTGTGGGTGACGGTCACGGAGGCGGCCAGCGGCAGGACGTCCTTCATCCGGGCGCGGCCGCCGCGGGCCGCGGCCACCGCTGCCATCAGGGTCTTGCCGTGCCCCGGGGCCAGCGCGTGCATCGCGCCGAGAGCGACCGCGACGAGCAGGGCGAGCGCCGCGAAGCCGACGGTGAGGTCGTGCCGGGCGACCAGGGAGTCCAGGGCGCGGGTCCAGCGGTCGGCGCCCCGGGGCAGCACCGATGCCGCGGGGGCGTCCTGCCGTTCCTCGGTGAGGGCCGCCCCACCGGGCCGCACCCGCAGGGAGGCGGTCACGGTGTCGGCGGGGGAGGACAGCAACTCCTGCGGATACGAGGTCAGTTCGTCGGACACCGATGTCCTCGGCACGTCCGACGCGGTAAGTGTCATCCGGTCGCCGCGTGCGGTGATCTCGCGCCAGCCGGGTCCGGAGTCGGTGCCCGCGCTGTGGAACCCGAGCGTGACGGTGGCGTCCTTGGGCAGCAAGGCGGTCAGCCGGCACTCCACGCGCAGGGTGTCGAGCCCCGCCTGACCGGGACGCACGCGCGCGTGGCTGCTCCTCGCGGTGAGGCCGACCGTACGGCCGTCGACCGTGAGCACTGCGCCCTCGGCGGCCTTCCGGCAGCGTCGGGCGGCCCACTCGGTCATGCCGAGCTTCTCGATGTCCGGCCCGGCCTGGGTCGCGGGGATCTCTGCGAGGTCCTCGACGTGGTCGACGCGGAGCCGGCCCGGCGCGGCGACGAGACCGTCGTAGCGGTTGACGGTGAAGTTCCCCAGGGGGTGGGCGCTCGCGCTGCCGGAAGGGAGCAGCGCGAGCGCACAGGCCGCCGTCAGGACGGCCGTGAGGGACGCGAACAGACGGCGGGGCTTCAACGGGCCATCTCCTTCAGTGCCTTGCGGGCCTCGTGGGCACCGAGCGGGGAGAAGCCGGGGTTCAGCTTCAGGGCGGAGGTGAGCTGGGACTCGGCCTCCTTCCGGTCACCCGCGGCGAGCTCGACGATCCCGCGGTGATAGCGGAAGGAGGCGTTGCGGTAACCGGTCGCGGTGGCCTGCCTGGCGTACGGCAGGGCCTCCTCGTCGCGGCCGTTGACGTGCAGGGCCCAGGCGAGCGCGTCCGCGGTGTGCACGGTGTGCCGACGGGCCCACTCGGCACGGGCGGCGCGCAGCGCGGCGGCCCGGTCGCCGTGGTCGGCGGCGGCCATCGCGGTGTCTAGGTCGGCGTTGACGCCGTTGGCCCGGGCGAGGGCCGTCCAGGCGTCCACCAGCGCGTACTGGTCGCCTGCCCTTGCCTTGTCGCCGGCGCCGCCCCGGCCCTCGTACAGCTCCCCGAGCGCGACGAGCGGCCCGGGCAGCGGGTACCGGGCTACGACCGCCTCCATGCCCGCGATCGCGGCCGCCCGGTCCCCGCTCGCGGCCTGGGCGCGGGCCCTGCCCTCCAGGGCGGGGAGGTAGGCGTCGTCGGCGGCGAGGGCGCGGGCGTAGTCGGCCAGGGCCGTGTCGTAGTCGCCCTGGTTCCAGGCGAGTTGGCCCAGCGCGGTGGCCACGTACGCGATGTCGCCCGGGCCGGTCGCGCTCGACAGGGCCCGCTCCAGCACGGTGCGGGCGGTGCGCACGTCGCCGCGGAGTTCGTGCACGTAGGCATAGCGGGTGAACACCGGGATGCCGGGCCGCCGTTCGTCCGCGAGGTCGGCGGCCTTCGACGCCTCGTCGTAGCGGCCGAGTTCGACGAGGGCGTCGATCCGGGAGCAGAGGGCGCGCTCGCTGTACGGGTTCTGCCGCAGGGCCCGGTCGGCGTGGGCGAGGGCGCCCTTGAAGTCGTGCCGGGCCGCGGCGAGGGCGGCGAGACCGGCGAGTGCCTGTTCGTTGTCGGCCTTCAACTCCAGCGACTTCCGGAGGGCTTGTTCGGCCTGCGGGTAGCGCGAGGGGTCGCCCTTGGTCCGGGCCTGCTCGACGTAGGCGAGCCCGAGGGTGGCCCAGCCGCCGAAGTCCTTCGGCTGGCCGCGCAGATGGGCCTGGACCGCCTCGATGCCCGCATCGAGGTCGCCGCTCGCCATCAGCCCGGGCGAGACCGCGGGCGACGTGCTGGCCACGGTGGCCGTGCCGCCGTCCCGCAGCGCCCCGAAGGCGATCGACCCGCCCGTCAGGGCGACGGCCAACAGGGCCGCGCACCCGGCGAGTTGAGCGGCCCGCCAGCGCCGACCGGCCGCCGCGACCCGCCGCACGGCGGCGACCTTCTCGTCCTCGGCCCGGGCGGAAGGCTCCACGGTCACCGGTGAACCGCTCTGCTCGTCCTCGGGTGCGCTGTCGGTCGTGGACCCGGACATGCCCGCTCCTGATTCGTTCGTGATCGATCGTGTACTGCGGCGCGGCCTGCACCGTGGGGGATGAATACGCGCAGGCCGCGCCAGTAACAGGGGGTGATGGGGGGGGTCTTAGGGGCGCGGGGAACTGCGCGACCAGCCCCCACGAACCCGCAGCCGCCGGACGACAGACCGAGGCACCCCAGGAGGCACCCGCCCACCTCAGTAGGCACGCCTCCGCATCCGACGCCACCACACCAGCGCCGCCCCGATGAGCACGATCCCGGCCGCACCCGCACCCGCGGACCCGGCGATCAGCCCCATGTCGTCCGACCCGGAGGACCCCGCCGGGGACAGCGCGTCACCCAGCTGGTTGCGGACGTCGTTCCCGCCGGATGTGCCCTTGGCGAGCGGACCCCGCGAACCCTCCGTCGGCAGCGCCAGGTACGGGAACGACTTCTCGAAGTCCTTGTCGTTCTTGTCGACCGCGTCACCGAGGTCGTTCTTGGACCCGACCAGCTCGCCCTCGACGACCTGGAGCGAGGCGTCGATCACGTCGTCGGTCAGCCGGCGCCCGTTCGGGAATCCGGCGTTGTCGCCATCAAGCACACCGAGCCGCTTCGGAGAATCGGTGGGCTTGATGGACGTGTTGAGGCGCAGCTCCTCCGCGGGCCGCACGTGGGGCGGCTGGTTCAGCCCCTTCACACCCTTCAGGAACACGTCCACGAGGTCGTTGCGGGGCTCCTTCGGGGCCGGGATCTTGTAGATCGCCTCGATGAGCTTGGGCAGCTCGGGGTTGGTGACGTTCTTCAGGAACTGCGCGTCGTCCCAGGGCGCGGACGCGTTGAACTTGTCCTTGTCCTTCAGCGGGTTGACGACCTCGTTGACGAGCGGGTTGCCGAGGCGCGAGACCTGGGAGTAGTAGCCCTGCGCGTTCCTGCGCTGGGTCGTCGACCAGATGCCCACGACCGGCTGGTGCGCGGACTCGGTGATCATGTCCGTCGGGACCTGGAGGGCTATCGAGTTGACGTTGTAGCCCTTGAGCGTGTCGTTGCCGACCTCGCTGAGGTTGCCGCCGTACAGCAGGTCGAAGACGCGCAGGTCCAGGAAGAACGGGTCGTCGGCCTGGCCGGCGAACGCCGTCGCGTCACCGGGCAGCTTGTAGACCGCCTGGTCGCGCAGCTTCTCGTAGTTCGGCATCGACGCCTTGCCGACGTTCGACGGGGCCACCGGGATGTCGTCGGCGACCTTCGTCTTGTACTGGACCTTCTGGTTCTTCAGCCGGAACAGCTCGATGTCGTACGTCTGCGTGACGTTCAGGTCCGGGTCGTCGAGGCTGTCGACCGCGCCCGTGTTGTACAGGAACGTCTTCTTGTTCTTGACGTGCGTCTTGAAGGTGAAGCGGTACAGCAGCTCGCCCTGGCCGTCACCGTTGTTGTCGATGTGGATGTCGTACTGGGCGTCCTCGGCGAACTGGTAGAAGTTCGGGCCGCCCGACGGGTCCTCGAAGGGGATCCAGTTGGCGATGATCGTCGTCGAGTCCGGCTTGTCGGGGCTGACGAACGCGTACACGTCGGTGTTGTCGTACTGCGGGTCGCCCGAGATCAGCGGGGCCTCCCGGTGGCTGGAGGCGGAGGCCGCCCCCGGTTCCAGCGTGGCCACACCGGCGGCTGCGAGCCCTCCGGCGGCCAGCGCACCACATACGAGGGTCGCGAGACTCCTGCGTCCCGAGCCGCTCCTGGAGATAGGTGTCATGCCGTCCGTCCTCAGTCCAACTTGCCTGACGCTCGGGGATTCGGAGTGGTGGCCGGGCCGGATTGGTCGAATCTCAAAACTTCTTTTCTGCTGCTCGACCCGCGTTTTCGGCGATCTGATCCGTAACCCCATCCGGAGGTGTGTTCGTTGCGAATACCTCGTGGGACGGGACGGCCCAGGTGCGGCTTTGCGGGAGGGGGCGGCGAGTTGGAGGCGGACGAGCTTCTGTTGCTCGTGGCGGGCGGGGACCAGAAGGCATTCGAGGAGCTCTACGGGCTCGTCGCCGGGCCGGTGTTCGGGCTCGTACGGCGTGTGGTGCGTGATCCGGCGCAGTCGGAGGAGGTGTCGCAGGAGGTGCTGCTCGAACTGTGGCGGTCCGCCGCGCGCTTCGACCCGCGCCGGGGCAGCGCGCTGTCCTGGGTCCTCACCCTCGCGCACCGCCGTGCCGTCGACCGGGTGCGCAGCGCCCGCGCGGCCGGCGAACGCGAGCAGCGCGAGGCACGCCAGGCCCATCACCCCGCCTTCGACCAGGTGACCGAGGAGGTCGAGGCGGGCCTCGAACGCGAGTGGGTGCGCCGGTGCCTGGAGCGGCTGACCGAGCTCCAGCGCCAGTCGGTCACCCTCGCCTACTACGACGGCTACACGTACCGTGAGGTGGCCGAGCGGCTGAGCCTGCCGCTGGGGACGGTGAAGACGCGGATGCGTGACGGACTGACCCGCTTGCGGGAGTGCCTGGGAGGTGCGGCATGAGCCTCTTCCGCCGGGAGGATCTCCACTCCCTCGCCGCCCCGTACGCCCTCGACGCGCTGGAGCCCGCCGAGCGGGCCCGCTTCGAGCGGCACCTCAGGAACTGCGACAGCTGCGCGGCGGAGGTGCGCGCGCTGTCCGAGGACGCGGTACGGCTCGCGTGGTCGGCCGCCGCTCCGCCGCCGAGTGCGATGCGCGACCGGGTGCTGGCGGCCGTACGCGCCACCCCGCAGGAGTCCGCCGCACGGCCCGAGCCGGCCCGCGCGCGGCCGGAGCCGGCCCGCGCGCGCAGGTCGCAGTTGCCGCCGCACGTCTGGGGCACCCAGCCGCCGCCCCGGCAGAGCCGGCGTCCCCTGTTCGTGCCCTTCGCGACCGCCACCGCCGCCGCGGCCCTCGTCGTCGCCTCCCTGTTCGCCGTCCAGGCCAACCGGACCCAGGACGAACTGGACGCGCAGAAGGCCCAGGCCAGTGAGATCGCCCACGTTCTCCAGGCCGCGGACGCGCTCGCGACCCGGGGGCAGGACGCCCAGGGCCGAACGATCGGAGTGATCGCTTCCGCATCCGAGGGGCGCGCGGTCGTCACCCTGAGCGGGTACGGTGCGCCTCCGAGCGGCCGCGTGCGCCAACTGTGGCTCATGCGCCCCAACGAGCAACCGCGCTCCCTCGGGCTGTTCGCCGCCGACACGCCCTTGGTCGCGAGCGGACTCGACAAGTCGGCGACATCACTCGCTGTGACGGTCGAGCCCGACGGGGGATCACCACAGCCCACTACCCAGCCGGTTGTCCAACTCGCCCTGAAATCTGTTGGATTCGGAGAGTAATCATGGAGGGGTCGTCAACGCCCTTACGGGGAAGGTGAATCCTGTGACGCCGATACACGTGTGCCTCGACGGGGCGATAGGGTTACCCTGCCCGGGCCGGGTGGACTCGTACGGGTGGGGAGTGACATGGAACAGATAGCAGTGCGCAGGGCGAGGGTCCCTGCGATCACCTGCGGGAGCAGCGCGACCAGTTCGCGCCTCGACCGCCATCTCTCGGTGCTGTCGGGACCTGCTGTCCCGCAGCGGGAGACGGCCGAGGCGACGTCGCTGATGCTCGAGCTGACCGCGCGTGACACCAGCAAGCAGGAGCGCAGTGACAGGGGTGCACGGGTTCGCCGTGTCTCGCTGTTCGCGCCTCTGCGCCGACTGCGCCGTTCGCTGTTCGGCGGACACTGAGCCCTCGCCGCCCGGTATCGTGCTGCGATCCTGCCCGCCATCCCCACGGCATGCAGCACGATCCAGGTGAGTCGGCCGAGCGCGGGGCCCGTGCCCCGGCGCCCTCCCGTACGCAACACCTTTGGCATGCACGCCTCCGAGGTCGGCCCGGGCCCCGGCAGGGCCCGAACTCCCCTCCCGGCAAGAGGTGTTCAGCCTCCGCCGTGCGCGTACCTGCGTACGGCGAGCGGAGCGAAGACCGCGATCAGCACCGCACACCACATCAGTGACCCGGCGACCGGATGGGCCACCGGCCAGGCGGCCCCCTCCGGCACTGGAGCGTCGCCGAACAGGTCCCGCAGGGCCGTCGTCACCGCGCTGACCGGATTCCACTCGGCGAGGGCGCGCAGCCACCCGGGCAGCCCCTCGGTCGGGATGTACGCGTTCGACAGCGGCGGCAGGACGAAGGCGGCCCCGCCCAGCTGACCCGCGGCCTCCTCGCCGCCGGTGAGCAGACCGTCCTGGGCGGCCTGGAACATCCCGGTCATGATCCCGCTCGCCGCCGTCGCCACGAGCGGTCCCGGCACGAGGAAGGACCGGGGGGCTGTCCGGGGGCCCGGTGCGGCGCTGGTCGTGGCAGGTCGCGCCCGCGCGGCGGTAGCCGCAAATGCAATGCAGCCCCGCGCCCCCGGCGGGCTACAGCAACGTCAGTTGACCTTCGGGGCCCTCTTCGTGGCCGTCCAGGACCGACGCCGGGCGACGCGAGGACTCCGGCGCCGGCAGCACCCCCGCCTCGCGCAGGTCGGCCGTCGTGATCTGTGAGGTCAACTCGTCCTGGAGGGGCTGGAGATCCGCCAGCAGCGCCAGCACGGTGATCAGCTCCAGCAGTTCCGACGTCCACGTCTGCGGCCAGGTCGCCGGGCGGATCGCGGACAGGGTGCCCGGCTCCGGTTCCGCGACCCGGGCCGCGAACCACTGCTCCAGCACCCGTACCCCGCCCGCCTCGAAGTCCCAGGCCTCCGGCGGTACCGGGGACACGCGTCCCTCGTCCAGCAGCAGAGCCTCCTCGTCGCGGTCGTAGTCCAGGAGCAGGGGGCGGGACGGCAGGGGGGCGCGGACGTACGGGCGGCGGCCGCCGGGCAGCTTGGGGCGGTCACCGTCGCGGCGCATCAGCCACAGGGCGCGGTGGCCCGACTCGACGCCCCGCAGCCACAGTTCGGGGTCGGCGGTGAGCGGGACGGTGAGGTCCGGGCGGACCGCCGTCAGCATCCAGGCAAGCACGTCCAAGGGCTCCACCGGGACGCCGAGCCGGGTGCGCAGGTGCTCCAGGAGGCCCGGGGCCAGGTTCGGTTCGGTGCCGCCGGGGCGGCGGTACAGCGGGCGGACGCGGCCCGGGCGGAGCAGGGGGAGCAGCGAGGTCGCGAGGAGCCGGGGGCCCGGCCCGTCCGTGGGGGTCTCCACCACGAACACCTGGGCCTCGTCCGCCACCCGCCACAGCTCGGGCCGGGCCGCGTCGATCAGCCGGTGGTCCGGGATCAGCCACTGCTCGTCGAAGGGCGCGTGCAGGACCCGTACCGGCTCCGGGCAGGGGCCGGTGGCGCGGGCCAGCCTCTCCGTGCCGCCCGTGCGGCCCGGAAGCTGCCCGACCGCCGAGCGCAGGGTGCGGGACCGGGTCGGCTCGAACAGGGCCTCACGGTCGGGCCCCTCGGCCTTCAGCAGGGCGTCCCAGCGGGCCTTGAGGGACGCCGCGTCGGGGCCCGTCGGCCACCCCCGGCCGAGCCGCGGCGGTGCGACGGACCACGGCATGAGGTCCGCCAGCGGCGGAGCGTCGTCGTGCGTCACGCTGGGCATCGTACGGCCTTCCGCCGACAGGCAGCCGGGGCCGGTGGGCTCACGTGGCGTCCAGGGTGACCGTGAAGGAGAAGCGGTCCCCCCGGTAGTGGATCACCGCCGCGTCGAGGACCCGGCCCTGCGCGTCGTACGCCAGGCCCGTGTAGTGCAGGATCGGGCTGAGCAGCGGCACTTGCAGCAGCCGCGCCGTCTCCGGGTCCGCGAGCCGGGCCTCCACGGTGTCCGTGATGCGGCTGATGTCCGCCCCGACGACGTCCCGCAGCACCTTCGTCATCGGCCAGCGCACCAGGTCGGACGGGTCGATGAGCGCGGCCAGTTCGGGGCGGACGTAGTTGCGGGCGTGGTTGGTCGGCTCGCCCGTCCGCTCGTCGCTGCGCAGCCGGTGGTACGCCGTCACCTCGTCCAACTCGGGGAAGTGCTCGGCGAGTTCGGACGGCACGGCGGACTTGCCGTGCTCCAGCAGCTCGGTCGTCATACCGGACTGCTGGGCCACGATCGCGTCCACCGAGCCGAGCAGCCGGACCGGGCTGCCCCTTCTCGCGTCCGGTTCGATGAAGGTCCCCCGGCGCCGGTGACGGGTGATCAGCCCCTCGTCCTCCAGCTCCTTCAGCGCCTGCCGCATGGTCAGCACGCTCACGCCGTAGTGCCCCGCGAGCTGTTCCTCGGTGGGCAGGCGGAGCGGGTCCTGCGGGGAGCGGCCGAGTATCGAGGCGCGCAGGGACTGCGACACCTGGTACCAGAGCGGCAGCTTGCGGTTCAGGACGATCGAGTCCGGGGCGAAGGAGGTCACGGGCTATCCGTACCTTCCGCGGATCGGTCAGTGCAACGGGCGGAAGTGGCGTTCCAGGCCCCGCCACACGTCGTCGTAGTGCGACTGGAGGTGGTCCGCCCCGGCCGCCTGCGCGGTGAGGGTCACCGGCCAGCGCGTCTCGAACATGAACGCCAGCCCGTCGTCGACCTTCTGCGGCCTGAGCTCGGCCGCGCTCGCCCGGTCGAACGTCTCCCGGTCGGGGCCGTGCGCCGACATCATGTTGTGCAGCGAGCCGCCGCCCGGCACGAAGCCCTCCGCCTTGGCGTCGTAGGCGCCCTCGATCAGGCCCATGTACTCGCTCATCACGTTCCGGTGGAAGTACGGCGGCCGGAAGGTGTCCTCGCCGACCAGCCAGCGCGGCGCGAAGACCACGAAGTCGACGCCGGCCAGGCCCGGGGTGTCCGACGGGGACGTCAGCACGGTGAAGATCGACGGGTCGGGGTGGTCGTACGAGATGGAGCCGATGACGTTGAAGCGGCGCAGGTCGTAGACGTACGGCACATGGTTGCCGTGCCAGGCGACCACGTCGAGCGGGGAGTGGTCGTAGGTCGCCGACCAGAGGTTGCCGCAGAACTTGTTGACCACCTCCACCGGCCCCTCGACGTCCTCGTACGCGGCGACGGGGGCGAGGAAGTCGCGGGCGTTGGCGAGGCCGTTGGCGCCGATGGGGCCGAGGTCGGGGAGCTGGAAGGGGGCGCCGTAGTTCTCGCACACATAACCGCGGGCCGACTCGTCGAGCAGCTCCACACGGAAGCGCACCCCGCGGGGGATCAGCGCCACGTGTCCCGGCTCCGCGTGCAGCAGCCCGAACTCCGTGCGCAGCAGCAGTCCGCCGCGCTCCGGGACGATCAGCAGCTCGCCGTCGGCGTCGCTGAAGACGCGGTCCATGGAGTCGGTGGCGTGGTAGAGGTGCACGGCCATGCCGGTGCGCTGGGTGACGTCGCCGTTGCCGCCGAGGGTCCACAGGCCGGCGAGGAAGTCGGTGCCCTCGGGGGGCTCCGGCAGCGGGTTCCAGCGCAGCCGGTTGGGGTCCGGGACCGACTCCGTGAACGGGGCGGTGCGGATCCGGCCGTTGTGGGTGTGGGTGAACGCCGGGTGGGCGGCGGAGGGGCGGATCCGGTAGAGCCAGGAGCGGCGGTTGTGGGCGCGGGGCTCGGTGAACGCCGTACCGCTGAGTTGTTCCGCGTAGAGGCCGAGGGGGGCGCGCTGCGGGGCGTTGCGGCCCTGGGGGAGGGCGCCGGGGACGGCCTCCGAGGCGTGCTCGTTGCCGAAACCGGAGAGGTGGGCCAGGCCCTCGGCGGTCTTTCGTGCGTCCCCGTTCATGATCGCTCCCTTGCGGTCTGATTCCTATGGGACACCGTAGGATTGCGGTTTCATCGGCGCAAGGGGTCATTCCCTGGAACCGATTCCCCCGCCGTGACCTCCTCAGGGAGGACCAGGAGAACCAGACCCGAGGGGGATTCGCGTTGTCGGACCGGTGTTCTACGCTCCCCGGCATGTCGTGGACGCGGGGACTCCTTGCCCTGCTCGCGGTCTGTGTCCTGCTGGTGACCGGACCCGTGAGCTGTGGCGCCGATGGGGCACAGGAACGCAGGGACGGACAGTCGGTGTCACCGGTGGGCAAGGTCCTCGACGACACCGATCACGAGGGACGGCACTACCGGGAGGTCGACCAGGAGAACGCCCCCGACGTCGGCATAGTGGTGCAGCCGGACGCCGACGACGGCTGGACCGTGCGGCTGACCGTCGAGAACTTCACCTTCTCGTCCCCCGGTGCGTCGGCCAAGGCGGTCCCCGGCCGCGGGGTCGCCGTCCTCTTCGTGGACGACTGCCCCGTGACCACCCTGCGCACCCCGTCCTACCGCCTCGCGGCCGCGTACGTCCCGCAGGGCACCCACAAGGTCACCGCCCGCCTCTACGCCGACGACGGCACCGTCTGGGCCGTCGACGGAGCCCCGGTGGAGAGCACGGCGGACGTGACGGCGTCGGAGCCGCTGGCGATGGGCGACACGGGGGGTGTCGTGTCCGCCGGCACCCCGAGGGACGCGCGCGGGACGGGCGGGGGCGGCGCCGCGTCAGCCTGGCCGACGGTCGGGGCCGCGACCGGCAGTGCCCTGCGATCGTCCCTGGTCAGGCGCATGGGCAACGATGTCATGGGGCGGGTGTCGGCGAGGGATGCCGGGGGAGCCGTAGGGGAGGCCCGGCCCGGCGGCGGCACCCCGCCTCGGACGACCGCGAGGGACACCGACGGCTCGCCCTGGACGTCGCGGCTCGCGAGGGGCACCGGAGGTGGCGTCCCGGCCCCGCAGACCGGAATCGGCACCGGGACTACCGCCGTGGGCGGGCGGCCCGCGGTCGACGACGGCCCCGCGAGCGTGCAGGCGGACACGGTCATCGGCGACGCGGCCGAGGAGTGGGGGGCCGGTTTCGGTACCGGCGGCTGGATCCCCGCCTCGCAGGCCGAGGCCGAGGCCGAGGCCGAGGCCGTTGCCGGTGGCGCGAGCCCTGGTTCCCGACCCGTGCAGGCGGGTGCGGCTTCCGGCGTCGCAGCCCAGGATCCGCAGCTCACGTCCGGTACCGGCGGTGGCGTCCCAGCTTCACAGGCCCACCCAGCTGCTGGCAGTGCGGGCCCATCGCACACCAACAGGACTTCGCACCCCCGGCCCTCGCAGGCCCAGACGAGCCCGACCCCGGCACCTCGGTCCCCGCAACCGCACACCAGACCCACCCCCCGACCCCAGCTCACGCAGACCCAAATCAGCGCGACCCCCGAACCCCAGCAAACGCAGACCCGCACCAGCGCGACCCCCGAACCCCGGCCCACCCGGACCCACACCGGCACAACCCCGGAAATGCGGCCCGCGGCAGCATCGGCGGTGGTCGTGAGTGACGTGGGCTCCCCGGCCCGTACCTGGTGGCAGGGTTCACCGGACGACGGCGGAAAGGCATCATGAAGCCCGTGCCCCAAGCGACCTCGCTCCGCCGCGCCCCCGTGCAGCGGCGCAGTGCCGAACGGCTGACCAGAATCCTCGACGCCTGCGCCGACCTGCTCGACGAGGTCGGCTACGACGCCCTCAGCACCCGTGCCGTCGCCCAGCGCGCGGGCGTGCCCATCGGCTCGGTCTACCGCTTCTTCGGCAACAAGCGGCAGATGGCCGACGCCCTCGCCCAGCGCAACCTGGAGCGCTTCACGGCCGGCGTCACCGACCGGCTCAAGGAGTCGGGCCAGGACGGAGGCTGGCGCACGGCGATGGACGTCGTCCTTGACGAGTACCTCGCCATGAAGCGCACCGCGCCCGGCTTCTCCCTCGTCGACTTCGGCAACCAGATCCCGGTCGGCGCCCGGCACGCCGAGCCCAACCACCGCGTCGCCGACCGTCTCACCGAGCTCCTCTCCGGCTACCTCTCCCGCGAACCGGACGACGACCTGCGCCGCACCTTCCTCATCGCAGTGGAGACCGCCGACACCCTGGTTCACCTGGCCTTCCGGATGGCCCCGGAGGGCGACGAGCGGATCATCCAGGAGGCCCGGGAGCTGCTGCGCGCCTATCTCGCGCGGGTCCTGGACTGAGCCCGCCCCCGAAACCCCCTCCCCTCCATCCGTACCGGTCGGTATGCTCGCCCGGACAGGCACCGCTGCCCCGGGAGGACCCGTGTCCCGCACCGCTCTGCGTATCTGCCCCCTGTGCGAGGCCACCTGTGGTCTGACGCTCACCGTCGAGGGGACCCGGGTCACCGGCGCCCGAGGCGACCGCGACGACGTGTTCAGCAAGGGGTTCATCTGCCCGAAGGGCGCCGCCTTCGGGGCCGTCGACGGCGATCCCGACCGGCTGCGCACCCCGCTCGTGCGACGGGACGGAGAACTGCGCGAGGCCACCTGGGAGGAGGCCTTCGACGCGGTCGCCGCCGGGATCCGGACGGTCGTCGACCGGCACGGGGCGAACTCCGTCGGCGTCGTCCTCGGCAACCCCAACGTCCACACCATGGCCGGTGCCCTCTACCCGCCGGTCCTGCTCGCCGGCCTCGGCACCCGCAGCGTCTTCACCGCCTCCACGGTCGACCAGATGCCCAAGCACGTCTCCAGCGGACTGCTGTACGGCGACGCCAACGCCATCCCCGTGCCCGACCTCGACCGCACCGACCACCTGCTCCTCATCGGCGCCAACCCCCTGGAGTCCAACGGCAGTCTGTGCACCGCCCCCGACTTCCCCGGCAAGCTCAGGGCGCTCAAGGCCCGCGGCGGCACCCTCACCGTCATCGACCCCCGCCGCACCCGCACCGCCAAGCTCGCCGACCGGCACATCGCCGTCCGGCCCGGCTCCGACGCGCTGCTGCTCGCGGCGATGGCGCACGTCCTCTTCGAGGAAGGACGCGTGGACACGGGGGAGTTGGCCCCGCATCTGGAGGGGGTCGAGGAACTCCGGGCGGCCATGGGGGACTTCACCCCGGAGGCCGTCGCCGGCACCTGCGACGTCGACGCCGACACCATCCGCACCCTCGCCCGCGAACTCGCCGCCGCGCCCACCGCCGCCGTCTACGGCCGCATCGGCAGCTGCACCGTCCCGCACGGCACCCTCGCGAGCTGGCTCGTCGACGTGCTCAACATCCTCACCGGCAACCTCGACCGGCCCGGTGGCGCGCTCTTCCCGCAGGCGGCCACCGACCGGACGCCCCGGCCCGCGGGCCCCAGCCACGGCTTCGCGCTCGGCCGCTGGCACTCCCGGGTGAGCCGGCACCCCGAGGCCAAGGGGGAGTTGCCGCTGTCCGCGCTCGCCGAGGAGATCGACACCGCGACCGAGGAGGGCGAGCCGATCCGGGCGCTCGTCGCCGTCGCCGCCAACCCCGTGCTCTCGGCCCCGGACGGCGACCGGCTCGACAAGGCCCTCGGCTCGCTCGACTTCATGGTCAGCGTGGACCCGTACCTGAACGAGACCTCGCGCCACGCCCACGTCGTGCTGCCGCCGCCCCCGCCCTCGCAGAGCCCGCACCACGACTTCGCCTTCAACACCCTCGCCGTGCGCAACCAGGTCCGCTACACCCGCCCCGCCGTCCCGCTGGAGCCCGGCCGGATGGCGGAGACCGAGATCCTCGCCCGGCTGGTCCTCGCCGCGACCGGCATGCACGGCGCCGACCCGTCCGCCGTGGACGACCTCGTCATCGGCCAGACCCTCGGCAAGGCGGTCAAGGAGGCCCACTCGCCCGTGCACGGCCGCGAGCCGCACGAGCTGGCGGCACTCCTGGAGGGCGAGACCGGCCCCGAGCGGCGGCTCGACATGATGCTGCGCCTCGGCCCCTACGGCGACGGCTTCGGCGTACGACCGGACGGGCTGAGCCTCGCCAGGCTGCTCGCGCATCCGCACGGCATCGACCTCGGGCCGCTCGAGTCCCGGCTCCCGCAGCCGCTGAAGACCAGGAGCGGCAAGGTCGAACTGCTGCCGCGGCCGATCGCGGACGACCTGCCCCGGCTGCGTGAGGCCCTGAGTCACAGGGCCGAGGGGCTGGTTCTCGTCGGCCGTCGGCATCTGCGCTCCAACAACAGCTGGATGCACAACGTCCCCGCCCTCACCGGCGGCAGCAACCGCTGCACCCTGCACATCCACCCCGAGGACGCCGAGCGGCTGGGGCTGAAGGACGGCTCCCCGGTGCGGATCAAGGGCGCCGGGGGAGAGGTGGTCACCGAGGCCGAGGTCACCGACGGCGTGCGCCCCGGCGTGGTCAGCCTGCCGCACGGCTGGGGCCACGACCGCCCCGGCACCCGGCTCGGCCACGCCGCCAAGAACCCCGGCGTCAACGTCAACCAGCTCCTCGACGGCAGCCTGCTCGACCCCCTGTCGGGCAACGCGGTCCTCAACGGCGTGCCGGTGAAACTGGCCGCCGCGGCGACGCTGTGAGCAGTGCAAAGCTGTGACCAGCAGTTTTGCGCTTATTGCTCGCATGTCAACGTCTTGTTAACGCCACTTGACGGGTCCTAACGTCATCGCACTGCCGACTCCGGTGGGAGTTCAAGGGCGAACGTTAGGTATCCACTCATGCTGACCATCCTCGGCTTCGCCATGATCGCGACCTTCCTGGTCCTGATCATGATGAAGAAGATGTCGCCGATCGCGGCGCTCGTACTGATCCCGGCCCTGTTCTGCGTCTTCGTCGGGAAGGGCGCCAAGCTCGGTGACTACGTCATCGAAGGCGTCACCAGCCTCGCCCCCACCGCGGCGATGCTCATGTTCGCGATCGTCTACTTCGGTGTGATGATCGACGTCGGCCTCTTCGACCCGGTCGTGCGCGGCATCCTGAAGTTCGCGAAGGCCGACCCGATGCGGATCGTCGTCGGTACGGCGATCCTCGCCGCGATCGTCTCGCTGGACGGCGACGGCTCGACCACCTTCATGATCACCGTCTCGGCGATGTACCCGCTGTACAAGCGCCTGAAGATGAGCCTGGTCGTGATGACCGGTGTCGCCGCGATGGCCAACGGCGTGATGAACACGCTGCCCTGGGGCGGTCCGACGGCCCGCGCGGCCACCGCGCTGAAGCTCGACGCCAGCGACATCTTCGTCCCGATGATCCCGGCCCTCGCCGTCGGCCTGCTGGGCGTCTTCGTCCTCTCGTACGTCCTCGGCATGCGTGAGCGCAAGCGGCTCGGCACGCTCACGCTGGAGGAGGTCCTGGAGCCGGCGGAGGCCGAGACGGTCCTGGTCGGCGCGGGTTCCGGCACCGGTTCCGGCTCCGCCGACAGGAAGGCCCCGGTGGCCACGGGTGGTGCGGGCTCCGGCACCGACGCCCCCGAGGAGGGCGACGCGGAGCGCTTCCAGGTCCTGGACCCCAGCCGGCCCACCCTGCGTCCCAAGCTGTACTGGTTCAACGCGCTGCTCACGGCCACCCTGCTCACCTCCATGATCATGGAGTGGCTGCCGATCCCGGTGCTGTTCCTGCTCGGCGCCGCGCTCGCGCTCACCGTGAACTTCCCGCACATCCCCGACCAGAAGGCCCGTCTCGCCGCCCACGCCGACAACGTCCTCAACGTCTCCGGCATGGTCTTCGCCGCCGCCGTCTTCACCGGCGTCCTCCAGGGCACCGGAATGGTCGACCACATGGCCCGCTGGATGGTGGACGTCATCCCCGAGGGCATGGGCCCGCACATGGCCCTGGTCACCGGCGTCCTGAGCCTGCCGCTCACCTACTTCATGTCCAACGACGGCTTCTACTTCGGTGTCCTGCCGGTCCTCGCCGAGGCCGGCGCGGCGCACGGCGTCTCGCCGCTGGAGATGGCCCGCGCCTCGCTCGTCGGCCAGCCGCTGCACATGTCGAGCCCGCTCGTCCCGGCCGTGTACGTCCTGGTCGGCATGGCCAAGGTGGAGTTCGGCGACCACACCAGGTTCGTCGTCAAGTGGGCGGCGCTCACATGCCTGTTGATCCTCGGGGCAGGAATCCTCTTCGGAATCATCTGATCCGCTTCTGTACATCCAGGAGGACAAGACCATGGCGCCCGGTGGGAACCGCGGCTGGCTGCTCCGCCTCGTCATCGCCTTCAGCTTCGCGCAGGGGGCGGTGTCGATGGCACGGCCCGCCGTCTCCTACCGGGCCCTGGCGCTGGGTGCGGACGAGCGCGCGATCGGTGTCATCGCGGGTGTCTACGCACTGTTGCCCCTCTTCGCCGCCGTACCGCTCGGCCGTCGTACGGACCACGGGCGGTGCGCGCCGCTGCTGCCGGTCGGCGTGGTGCTGATATCCGGCGGCTGCGCCCTCAGCGGCCTCGCGGACTCCCTGTGGGTCATGGCCGTCTGGAGCGGGGTGATGGGCCTCGGCCACCTCTGCTTCGTCATCGGTGCGCAGTCCCTCGTCGCCCGTCAGTCCGCCCCGCACGAACAGGACCGCAACTTCGGCCACTTCACCATCGGCGCCTCCCTCGGCCAACTGATCGGCCCGGTCGCCGCGGGCGCGCTGATCGGCGGTCCGGACATGGCGGGCACCAGTGCGCTCGCGCTGCTCGTCTCGGGCGCCGGGGCGGCGGTCGCGTGCACGTCGCTGTGGCGCATCGAGCACCGCGACACGGCGGCCAAGTCCCGTACCGGGCAGGGCGACCGGGTTCCGGTCGGACGCATCCTGCGGTCCCGGGGCGTGCCCGGGGGCATCTTCGTGAGCCTGTCCGTGCTGTCCGCCACGGACATCCTCACCGCGTACCTCCCGGTGGTCGGCGAGCACCGGGGCATCGCCCCCTCGATGATCGGCCTGCTGCTGAGTCTGCGTGCGGCGGCCACGATCGCCTGCCGTCTGGTGCTGACGCCCCTGCTACGGCTGCTGGGGCGCGCGTTGCTCCTCACCGTGACGTGTCTGCTGGCGGCGCTGCTGTGCGCGGGCATCGCACTGCCGGTCCCGGTGTGGGCGCTGGCCGTCATGCTCACGGTGCTCGGCTTCTGCCTCGGCGTGGGGCAGCCGCTGTCCATGACGACGGTCGTCCAGGCCGCCCCGGAGGGCGCCCGCTCCACCGCCCTCGCCCTGCGGCTGACCGGCAACCGCCTCGGCCAGGTCGCGGCACCGGCCACCGCGGGCCTGGTCGCGGGACTCGTGGGCGTGGCCGCGCCGTTCGTGATGCTCGGGACGTTGCTGCTGCTGTCGGCGGGGGTGGCCCTGCGGTCACCCGGACGGTCCGAAGGCGCCGGGCCGACCGCCGGGAAGCGGCCGGAACGCCGGGGATTGCGCCGCACGAGCGATATCTGACGGCGCGCCGGGCACCGATGCGGTCCACCGTCGCGCGCATGAAGGAGAGTGCTGCCGAAAGAGCGATTTGTATGGAAATCGTCTGAATCGGAGGAGCGCGCATGCCCACCCTGACACTCCCACGTACCTTCCGCGTCCGAGCGGGCGCCACGGTCGTCCTCACCGCCCTCGCCGCGGCCGGCGCGTCGTGGGTGGCGGCACCGACCGCGTCCGCCGCGGGCGAGAACGGCGACATCCGGATCCATCACGTGGGCGTGCCTTTCGGCGTCTCGAAGGATGATCCCCGGGTCTGCAAGTTCTACCTGGACGCCGTCAACTTCGACGTCCTGACGACCATCGCGTACACCATCACGCCCCAGCCCCCGCTGCCCACCGCCGCCACCGTCGCCGGCACCATCCAGCTCGCCGGGGGCGCCGGGCACACCGACCCGCTGGGGGTGGCGGACGGCCAGTACAAGCTCACCTGGATCGTGGCGGGAGCCCCCAAGGAGAAGGTCTTCCGCGTCAACTGCCACGACGGCAAGCGCGACGGCGAACGCCGGGCGGGCGACCAGATCGAGGACCAGCAGGGCGGGGGCTGGGGGCACAACGAGGCCGGCGGCCCCAAGGGCGGTGTGCACGCGGGCGGCGGCGGTCTCGTCGACACCGCGGCCGCGTTCGCGCCGGTCACCGCCGCGGGGGCCGTCGGCCTGGTGGCGGTCGGCGCTGCCGCGTACTTCCGGATGAACCGCCGTCGGCCCAATGGCGCCGCGTAGGCGCAGACGCAGGCCCTGGTACCGGACCCGCGCCTACCGCCTCACCAGGACGGCCCTGCTCACGGTCGTCCTGGTGACGGTGGGGGTCCGGTGCACGGGTGACGGCGAGTCGACCGCGCCGGGCGGGCCCGGCCGGCCGGACGCCGTGGCGGCCGCCGGCCCGGAAGCGGAGCCGGCCGACGAGCCGGCCCCCTCCGCCCGCCCCACGCGCACCCGCACGCCCCCGCCCCGCCCGCTGTCCCGGTCCCGGCCGACGGCCTTCCGCATCCCGTCCCTCGGCATCGACGCCCCGGTCATGGGCCTCGGGCTCACCAAGGGCCGGGAGCTCGCGACCCCGCCGGTCGACAAGCCGAAACTCGTGGGCTGGTACCGGGGCGGCGCCACGCCCGGCGAGTCCGGTACGGCGATCGCCGTCGGCCACCGCGACACCAGGACCGGCCCCGCCGTCTTCGCCGCACTCGGCCAGGTGAAGCCCGGCAAGGTGATCGAGGCGGTGCGCGCGGACGGCCGTACCGCCGTCTACACCGTGGACCGCGTCAAGATCTTCGACAAGTCCGGCTTCCCCGACAAGGAGGTCTACGGCCCGGCCCGGCGCCCGGAGCTCCGCGTGATCACCTGCGGCGGCCTCTTCAACCGGCGGACGGGCTACAGCAGTAACGTCGTCGTCTTCGCCCACCTCACCCAGACCCGCGAGCCACGAGCACCGAGGAACACGCCGGCGCCGAAGAGCGAGGGCCCGCCGGAGACCGGGGGCGTGCCGGCGAGCGGGGATCCGCTGAAGGCCGGGGACGCGCCGGGGAGTCGGGCTGCGCCGACGAGCGGGGGCGTGCCGGGGAGCGAAGGTGCACCGGCGAGCGGGGATCCGCTGCGGGCCGCAGCCGAGCCGGGAGGCGGGAGTGCCCAGGCGGGCGGAGAAACCACGGTCGGTGTGCCGGGAAATGACGGAGTGTCGGCGAGTGGCACCCCGCCGGGTGCGGGCGGGGCGGTGCCGCAAGGTGGCGGGATGCCGGCGAGCCGGGCCGGGACGCCCGTGAGCGGGACCGTGCCGGGAAGCGCAAGCGGTGCGGCGGGCACAGGAGTTGCCGGGAGCACGGCGGTGCGCTGAGGGGAGCGGGGGCTCCCGGTGAGCGGACCGGCGTACTGAATCCGGGAGTCCGTTTTCTCGCGGGCTGGACCGTAGCTCCCGATCTCGCCCAGTCTCTTCCCCCGGCCGCACGCATTCCGTTAACTTCCGTGACTCACAGCCCCGTACGACCCGCACGGGGCCTCCCGACCGCGGAGCACCAGCGCCTGAACCAGCCCCCGGGGGCACCGTCATGACACGCGCCATATCCCTGCACGACGTGAGCAAGACCTACACCCGGGGCGCCCGGGTGGTGGACCGGCTCTCGCTGGACATCGCGCCCGGCGAGTTCCTCGTCCTGCTCGGCCCCTCCGGCTGCGGGAAGTCCACCGTGCTCAGGATGATCGCCGGGCTGGAGGAGATCACCGAGGGCCAGCTCAGGCTCGACGGCGAGTACGCCAACGACCTGCTGCCCGCCGAGCGCCGGATGGCGATGGTGTTCCAGAACTTCGCCCTCTACCCCAACATGACCAGCCGGGGGAACATCGGCTTCCCGCTGCGCATCGAGGCCCCCGACGAGGACCCCCGGGCCCGCGTGGACGCCACCGCGCGCATGCTGGGCATCGAGGACCTCCTCGACCGCTACCCGGGCCAGCTCTCCGGCGGGGAACGCCAGCGCGTGGCGATGGGACGGGCCATCTCCCGCCGCCCCTCCGCCTTCCTCATGGACGAGCCGCTGTCCAACCTCGACGCCAAGCTCCGCAACCACCTGCGCGCCGAAATAGCCGGGCTGACCCGGGAGCTGGGTGTCACCACGGTCTACGTCACCCACGACCAGGCCGAGGCCATGTCGCTCGGCGACCGGGTCGCCGTCCTGCGCGGCGGAGTCCTCCAGCAGGTCGGCACCCCGCGCTCGGTGTACGCGCTGCCCCGCAACGTCTTCGTCGCCGCCTTCATCGGCACCCCCCGCATCAACCTCCTGCGCGGGGTGGTCCGGGCCCCGCTGGACGGCGCGATGACCATCAGCCTCGGCAAGCAGTACCTGCGGCTGCCCGAACCCCTGTCCCTGGACCACCAGTTGCTCCGCGTCCAGCAGGGCCGCGAGGTGATCGTGGGCCTGCGCTCGGAGGCGATCCGCATCGCCAAGCGAACCTCGGCCCGACCCGGGGAGATGCCGATCACCGGTCTGGTGGAACACGTGGAGTTCCAGGGGCACGAGGTCCTCGTCCACTTCAACACCGGCTCCCGCCCCGCCGTCGTCCCCGAACTGGAGGCCCCGCGCCCCGCCGCGCGCCCGCCCCGGCGCCGCCGCCGCGAGGGCACGGTCCTGGACCGCCTGAGAGAGCGCGCGATCTCCCGCCGTGCGGGCCCCGTCGTGGTCCTGGAGGACCCCCCGGCCCCTGCTCCCGAGCCCGCCTCCGCCGACCCCCGTCTCCCCGGCGACCTCGTCGTCCGCACGACCCCGGACATCGACCTGCGCCGCGGGATGCAGGTCCCGCTCCTCGTCGACATCTCCCACCTCTTCGTCTTCGACCAGCACGGCGACCGCATCTGCCCGTCTCCGGACCATCTGCCGGACCTGGACGAGTGAGGGCGGACGCGGGGGCGACGGGGCGAAGGGGTCTCTACGGTCCGGCGGAGTGAACCGGGGGCGCGGCACTCGTACCCGGCCGCCTCCTCGCCGCTGGGCAGGTGCGCGACCTCACCACGCCCAAGGGCCTCCTCGCCGGCGCCCCTTCCGCCGGGAAGCCGTGGCGCGGGTGGACGGGCGGGCCCGTGTGGACTTCTGATGTCCGTGGACGGTCCGGTCCTGCTCTGGCGCGAAAAAACTATCGTCGCTAGTTTATGAGGCCGGACGACGACACGGCACGGCCCAGCCCGGGAGGACGCACCATGAAGGCGCACGACGGCATGTACATCGACGGCGAGTGGCGCCCGGCCGCCGGCCCGGACGTGATCGAGGTCGTGAACCCGGCCGACGAGCAGGTCATCGCCCGGGTTCCGGCCGGCACCGCCGAGGACGTCGACAGCGCCGTACGGGCCGCCCGTACCGCCCTCCCGGCCTGGGCCGCGACCGCTCCGGCCGAGCGGGCCGCCCGGCTGGCCGCCCTCCGGGACGTCCTCGCCGCCCGCAAGGACGAGATCGCCGAGACGGTCACCGCGGAACTCGGCTCACCGCTGAAGTTCTCGCAGAACGTCCACGCCGCCGTCCCCGTCGCGGTCGCCGCCTCCTACGCCGAGCTCGCCGCGACGCACTCCTTCGAGGAGAAGCTGGGCAACTCCACCGTCCACCTGGAGCCGGTCGGCGTGGTCGCCGCGATCACGCCCTGGAACTATCCCCTCCACCAGATCGTCGCCAAGGTCGCGCCGGCCCTCGCCGCGGGCTGCACGGTCGTCCTCAAGCCCGCCGAGGACACCCCGCTGGTCGCCCAGCTCTTCGCCGAGGCGGTCCACGAGGCCGATGTCCCGGCCGGGGTCCTCAACCTGGTCACCGGACTCGGCCCGGTCGCGGGGCAGGCCCTCGCCGAGCACCCGGACGTCGACCTGGTCTCCTTCACCGGCTCCACCGCGGTCGGCCGGAAGATCGGCGCCACCGCCGGTGCCGCCCTGAAGAAGGTCGCCCTGGAGCTGGGCGGCAAGTCCGCCAACGTCATCCTGCCCAGCGCCGACCTCGCCAAGGCGGTCAACGTCGGCGTCGCCAACGTGATGTCCAACTCCGGCCAGACGTGCAGCGCCTGGACCCGGATGCTCGTCCACCGCGACCAGTACGACGAGGCCGTCGAGCTCGCCGCCACCGCGGCCGCGAAGTACGGCGAGCGCATCGGACCCGTCGTCAACGCCAAGCAGCAGGCACGGGTGCGGGGTTACATCGAGAAGGGTGTCGCCGAGGGCGCCCGGCTGGTCGCCGGCGGTCCCGAATCCCCCCGCGAGCAGGGCTACTTCGTCGCCCCGACCGTCTTCGCCGACGTGACCCCCGAGATGACGATCGCCCAGGAGGAGATCTTCGGCCCGGTCCTGTCCGTCCTGCGCTACGAGGACGAGGAGGACGCCCTGCGCATCGCCAACGGCACGGTCTACGGCCTCGCGGGCGCCGTATGGGCCGGTGACGAGGCGGAGGCGGTGGCCTTCGCCCGCCGGATGGACACCGGGCAGGTCGACATCAACGGCGGTCGCTTCAACCCCCTTGCCCCCTTCGGCGGTTACAAGCAGTCGGGCGTCGGCCGCGAGCTCGGCCCGCACGGTCTCGCCGAGTACCTCCAGACCAAGTCCCTCCAGTTCTGAGGAGTCTTCCCGTGGTTCGTGCCGCCGTCCTTCCCGCCGTGGGCGCTCCCCTGGAGGTCGTGGACATCGACCTCCCGGACCCCGGCCCCGGCCGGGTCCGGGTCCGTCTCGCCGCCGCCGGGGTCTGCCACTCCGACCTGTCCCTGTCCAACGGCACCATGCGCGTCCCCGTCCCGGCCGTCCTCGGCCACGAGGGCGCGGGCACCGTCGTCGCCGTGGGGGAGGGGGTCACCGGGGTGTCGCCCGGCGCCGGGGTCGTCCTCAACTGGGCCCCCTCCTGCGGTGGTTGCCACGCCTGCTCGCTCGGCGAGGTCTGGCTGTGCGCCAACGCGCTGAACGGCGCCGCCGAGGTCCACGCCCGCACCGCCGACGGCACCGACCTGCACCCCGGCCTGAACGTCGCCGCGTTCGCCGAGGAGACGGTCGTCCCCGAGTCCTGCCTCCTGCCCCTCCCCGAGGGCATCCCGCTCACCGACGCCGCCCTGCTGGGCTGCGCGGTCCTCACCGGCTACGGCGCCGTCCACCACTCGGCGCGGGTCCGCGAGGGCGAGACGGTCGCGGTGTACGGGGTCGGGGGAGTGGGCCTGGCCGCGCTCCAGGCCGCCCGGATCGCGGGCGCGTCGAAGATCGTCGCGGTCGACGTCTCGCCGGAGAAGGAGGAGCTGGCGCGCGCCGCCGGAGCCACCGACTACGTGATCGCCTCCGAGAACACCGCCCGCGAGATCAGGGGTCTCACCGGCAAGCAGGGTGTCGACGTCGCCGTCGAGTGCGTCGGCCGCGCGTCGACCATCCGCACGGCCTGGGACTCCACCCGCCGCGGCGGCCGTACGACGGTCGTCGGCATCGGCGGCAAGGACCAGCAGGTCACCTTCAACGCCCTGGAGATCTTCCACTGGGGCCGCACCCTCGCGGGCTGCGTCTACGGCGACTCCGACCCCGCCGCGGACCTCCCGGTGCTCGCCGAGCACGTCCGGGAGGGCCGCCTGGACCTCGGGATGCTGGTGACCGAGCGGATCGCCCTGGACGGCATTCCGGCGGCCTTCGACAACATGCTGGCGGGCAAGGGCGGCAGGGCCCTCGTGGTGTTCTGACCGCCGGTCGCCCGGAGCCCGCCACACGGAGTCCGGGCGACCTTCCCGCGCGGCCACCCCACCCCGCCCCCTTGCCGCCGTCGGCGTGCGCACGAGCCTCCGCATGACCCACCCAGGGGCGCGGCGAACTGCGCGACCAGCCCCCACTCACCCGCAGCCGCCCGAGAACCGCACCCGGCCCACCGTCTCCGGGCACAACCTCAGGCCGTGCTCTGCATCAAAATGCCGGCGAGCGGGGCGGGTTCACGCGGGGTCCGACGCCTTCTCGGGCCGCGGTTCCGGTGCCGTCACCGGAACCGCGGCCGCCCGTGCGCGGGAGCGGGACACCGCCACGCCCGCCAGGCACAGCACCCCGCCCGCGAGCGTGAACAGCCCCGGGACCTCGCCGAGCGCCAGCCACGACATCAGGACGACCAGGGCGGGGACCGCGTAGGTGGTCGCGCCCATGCGGCTGGCGGTCGTACGGGCAAGGGCGTAGGCCCAGGTGGTGAAGGCCAGGGCGGTCGGGAACACGCCCAGGTAGACCATGTTGAGGGTCGCCGAGGCGGGGGCGTCGGCGACCTCGGACACGAGTTGGCCGGCGAACGGCAGGCAGACGACGGCGCCCACGAGGCAGCCGAAGGTCGTCGCCTGAAGCGGGGACGCGGAGCCCAGAACCGGCTTCTGCGCGACGACTCCGCCGGCGTAGGCGATCGCCGCGAGCAGGCACAGGACCACACCGAGCACCGAGGCGCCGCCGTCGTCCGACATCGACAGGCCCACGGTGACCGCGCCCGCGAAGGACACCGCCATCCCGGCCAGCAGCCGGGGCGGCATCGCGTCGCCGAGCAGACGCGCGCCGAGCAGGGCGATCAGGAGCGGGCCGATGTTCACGACCAGGGCCGCGGTGCCCGCGTCCACCTGCTGTTCGCCCCAGTTCAGGACGACCATGTAGAAGCCGAACCACAGCACGCCGGAGATCGCGATGCCGCGCCAGGCGGAACGCGGGGGGAGCCCCTCCCGGCGTATCAGGCAGATCACGCCCAGGGCGAGGGCGCCGGAGAGAAGCCGGCCGAGGGCGAGCGCGCCGGGGGAGTAGGCGGCGCCCGCGCTGCGGATGGAGACGAAGGCGGAGGCCCAGAGGACGACGGTGACGGTGGCTGCGGCGGCTGCGAACAGTTCGGTGCGGCGGGGGTGCATCATGCTCCTGAGGTTAGGGACGGGGGCGAGCCCGGGCTCGCGGATTTCGGACGCGCCGTTCGCGGGCGTTCAGCGCAGCGTTCGTGTGTCGAGGCCCAGGAGATCGGCCCACATCCGTTCTCCCGTCGCCGTCACCTTCACCGCCCTCTCCGAACCGATGCGCACGCACCAGCCCTCCTCCAGTGCGTGCCGGCACAGAGCCGCTCCCGCCACGCCCGCCAGGTGCGGTCGGCGTTCCGTCCAGTCGAGGCAGGCCCGGGCCAGGGGCCGGCGGCCCGTGCGGTGGAGGGCGATGCCCGCGTCCTCGAACCACGCGAGGCCCGCCTCCGTGAGGGCGAACCCCGTGTCCTGGCGCAGGAGACGACGGGACGTCAGGGCGTCCGTCAGGGCGATGCCCAGCCGGCCCGCGAAGTGGTCGTAGCAGGTGCGGCCCCGGGCCATCGCCGAACCGGCGCTCGACTCCCGCAGGTTCCGCGGACGTCGGTCCGGGTCCGGGGAGACCTGTGCCGCCAGGTCCTCCACCAGGTGTGCCACCCTCGCGTCGGCGAGGCGCACGTACCGGTGGCGCCCCTGGCGCTCCTGCGCGAGCAGTCCGCCCGCGACCAGGTGGCCGAGGTGCTCGCTCATGGTCGACGCGGCGACCCCCGCGTGGCGGGCGAGCTCGCCCGCGGTCCAGGCCCGGCCGTCGAGGAGGGCCAGGAGGCAGGCGGCCCGGGTCTCGTCGGCGATCAGGGCGGCGAGCCTCGCCAGTCGGGGTGCCTGCGGGTCCTTGGTCATGCGGTCCAGCATGGGGCAGGAATGTTTCGGCGCCCACCGAAACAAGCGCGGCACCCGCCGGAGCGGGGCTACGCGGGGCGTCCGACCTGCTCGTACTGCTGGGCGAGACCGTCCAGCAGGGCCCGGAGCCCGGTCTCGAACGCCCGCTCGTCGATCTTCTCCTGCTGCTCGGCGAGCAGGTGCGCCTGGCCGAGGTGGGGATAGTCGGCGGGGTCGTACGCGCTCGCGTCGTCCACGAAGCCCGCGGCGAACGAACCGAGCGCCGAGCCCATGATGAAGTACCGCATCAGCGCGCCGATGGAGGTGGCCTGCGCAGGCGGCCAGCCCGCGTCGACCATGGCGCCGTAGACCGCGTCGGCCAGGCGCAGTCCGGCGGGGCGCCGGCCGGGGCCCCGGGCCAGGACCGGGACGATGTTGGGGTGGTCGCGCAGGGCGGTGCGGTAGGAGACGGCCCAGTCGTGCAGGGCGGTCCGCCAGGCCCGCCCGTCCTCGAACATCGACAGGTCGACCTGGGCGCTCACCGAGTCGGCGACGGCCTCCAGGATCTCGTCCTTCGTCCGGAAGTGGTTGTAGAGGGACGGGCCGCTGACCCCGAGTTCCGCCGCCAGCCGGCGCGTGGACAGTGCCGCCAGGCCCTCCGCGTCCACGAGCGCGCGGGCCGTCTCGACGATCCGGTCGGTGCTGAGGAGGGGCTTGCGCGGTCGGGCCATGGCGCACATAGTAGGGCTGCGGACCAGAAACTAGCAGTGCTAATTTAAAGGTGTCCTTCTCAAGTGAGGTGATCTCGTGGTCGACCTGGGGCTCAGCGAGGAGCAGACCGCCGTCCGGCGGCTGGCGCGGGACTTCGTGTCCCGGGAGATCGCCCCCCACGTCGTCGCCTGGGACCGCGCGGAGGACGTCGACCGGTCCATCGTCAAGAAGCTCGGCGAGGTCGGCTTCCTCGGGCTGACGATCGACGAGGAGTACGGCGGCTCGGGCGGCGACCACCTCGCGTACTGCCTGGTCACCGAGGAGCTGGGGCGGGGCGACTCGTCCGTGCGCGGGATCGTGTCCGTCTCGCTGGGGCTGGTCGCCAAGACGGTCGCCGCGTGGGGGAGCGAGGAGCAGAAGCGCCGCTGGCTCCCCGGGCTCACCTCCGGCGCGTACGTCGGCTGCTTCGGCCTCACCGAGCCCGGCACCGGCTCCGACGCGGGCAACCTCGCCACGCGTGCGGTGCGGGACGGCGACGACTACGTCATCGACGGCACCAAGATGTTCATCACCAACGGCACCTGGGCCGACGTGGTGCTGCTGTTCGCCCGGTCCACGGACGCGCCCGGCCACAAGGGTGTCTCCGCCTTCCTGGTGCCGACGGACACCCCCGGCCTCACCCGCCGCACGATCCACGGCAAGCTCGGCCTGCGCGGCCAGGCCACCGCCGAACTCATCCTGGAGGGGGTCCGCGTGCCCGCCTCCGCGATGCTCGGCGAGGAGGGCAAGGGGTTCTCCGTCGCCATGTCCGCGCTGGCCAAGGGGCGGATGTCGGTGGCGGCGGGGTGCGTGGGCATAGCCCAGGCCGCGCTGGACGCGGCCGTCCGGTACGCCGGGGAGCGCGAGCAGTTCGGCAAGCCGATCGCGAGGCACCAGCTCGTCCAGGAGCTGATCAGCGACATCGCCGTGGACGTGGACGCGGCCCGGCTGCTGACCTGGCGGGTGGCCGACCTGATCGACCGCGGCGAGCCCTTCGCCGTCGAGTCCTCCAAGGCCAAGCTCTTCGCCTCGGAGGCGGCGGTGCGCGCCGCGAACAACGCGCTTCAGGTGTTCGGCGGCTACGGCTACATCGACGAGTACCCGGTGGGCAAACTGCTGCGGGACGCCCGCGTGATGACCCTCTACGAGGGCACGAGCCAGATCCAGAAGCTGGTGATCGGGCGGGCGCTGACGGGGGTGTCGGCGTTCTGAGTACTCGTCTGAGTACCTGAGCGGATGTGGCCCCTGCCGCTCCTGGCCGAGACTCTGGCCATGAGTGACACACCGGTCAAGCAGCAGAACACGGCCGCCTTCTACGGCCAGGCCGTCGCCTCTTTCGCCGTGGCCATGGCCGCGACGGCCGTCGGCATCTTCCGGCTGAACGCCGACGCCTGGGTGCGGGGCTTCCTCGCGATCGCCGTCCTGTACCTGGTCACCTCGGCGTTCACCCTCGCCAAGGTCATCCGCGACCGCCAGGAGGCGGGCCAGATCGTCAGCCGGGTCGACCAGGCCCGCCTGGAAAAGCTGCTGGCGGAACACGACCCCTTCGAGAAGCTGTGACGGGGACGACCGAGGCGCCCTGCCGGGGCCCGCGGAGGCTCGGCCCACGCTAGTCGCCCACCGCTTTCGGCCCCGCCCTCAGGTTTCCGCCTTCGCTCGGGCTCGCGGGGTCGTGACCCGGCCCGTCCAGGAGACCCGGGTCGCGGCAGGCGACCACTGCCTTCGGTGCCCGGGGTTCGGCGTCGCCCCGCCCCTGCTCGGCTGCGGAGTCGTGCCTCGGTGTCCGTGGGGTCGGGACCTTGCCCGTCCCGGGCAGCTCAGGCCGCCGCTCCGGTACTTGCCCGCCCCCCTCGCCCCTGCGTATGGCCTTGCCCCGCAGTTCTCCATCCTCGCGCCGGCTCGCGGTGCCGCGGTCCGGTCGGCCCGGAGGCCCGGCCCCGGGCCGGCGAATCCGGCGCCACCCCCAAGCTCCTTCCCTCCTGCCGGCACCCCCTGAGCGGGGGTGCTAAGCGCTCGCTCAGGTTCGGCGGTATGGTGGGGGTTCTGACAGTGGAGAGGGGCGTGCGATGAGTACGGCGGAGGAGACGGCCGGCGGCGAGACGTCGGCGTGGGGCGAGGTCACGCCCGACGCGGCGCGGCGGCTGCTCGTCGCCGCGGTGGAGGCGTTCGCCGAGCGCGGTTACCACGCCACCACGACCCGGGACATCGCGGGCCGGGCCGGGATGAGCCCCGCCGCGCTCTACATCCACTACAAGACCAAGGAAGAGCTGCTGCACCGCATCAGCCGGATCGGCCACGCGAAGGCGCTGGAGATCCTCCAGGTCGCGGCCCGCGGCGAGGGCACCGCGACCGAGCGGCTCGCGGACGCGGTCAGCTCCTTCGTGCGCTGGCACGCCGGCGGCCGTACCACCGCCCGGGTCGTCCAGTACGAACTGGACTCCCTCGGCCCCGACGCCCGCGCCGAGATCCTCGACCTGCGCCGGCAGTGCGACGCCGTGGTGCGCGGGATCATCGAGGACGGCGTGGCCTCCGGCGAGTTCGACGTGCTCGACGTGAAGGGCACCACCCTCGCCGTCATGTCGCTCTGCATCGACGTGGCCCGCTGGTTCAACGTCGACGGCCCCTGGACGCCCGACGAGGTCGGCGCGCTCGACGCCGACCTCGTGCTGCGGATGGTGGGCGCGTCCAGGTGAGCGCCTAGAGGTAGTACCGGGACACCGACTCCGCCACGCACACCGGCTTGTCCCCGCCCTCGCGCTCCACACTGAAGGCGACGGCGACCTGAACGCCGCCCGCCACGTCCTCGACGCCGGTGATCCGCGCGGTGGCGCGCAGACGGGAGCCCACGGGCACCGGTGCGGGGAAACGCACCTTGTTCGTCCCGTAGTTGACGCCCATCCGCACGCCCTCGACCTTGATGAGCTGCGGTCCGAACAGCGGCAGCAGGGACAGGGTGAGATAGCCGTGCGCGATGGTCGTGCCGAAGGGGCCCTGCGCGGCCTTCTCCGGGTCGACGTGGATCCACTGGTGGTCACCCGTGGCGTCCGCGAACAGGTCGATGCGCTTCTGGTCGACCTCCAGCCAGTCGGTGTACCCGAGCTGTTCGCCGACCGCCGCCTTCAGGTCGTCGGCGCCCGTGAAGATCCTCGGCTCTGCCATGTCCCGGCCTCCTCGCCACATGATGTCTAAGCGACTGCTTAGCATGGTCGGCCGGGAAGCCCCTGTCAACGGACCGCGAGGGTGACGGCATGGGTAGGCTTCGAGGGGTGCCCCAGATTCCCGAGAAGATCCATGAACTCACGGTCGGTCAGCTCGCCGCCCGCAGCGGCGCCGCCGTCTCCGCCCTGCATTTCTACGAGTCCAAGGGCCTGATCAGCAGCCGTCGCACCACGGGCAACCAACGCCGCTACTCCCGAGACGCGCTGCGCCGGGTCGCGTTCATCCGGGCCGCCCAACGCGTCGGCATCCCCCTGGCCACGATCCGCGACGCCCTCTCCCAGCTCCCCGAGGGACGCACCCCCACCCGCGAGGACTGGGCCCGCCTCTCCGAGGCATGGCGCTCCGAACTCGACGAGCGCATCAAGCAGTTGAACCGCCTCCGCGACCACCTCACCGACTGCATCGGCTGCGGCTGCCTCTCCCTCGACACCTGCGTCCTGTCCAACCCGGACGACGTCTTCGGCGACCGGCTGACCGGTTCGCGGCTGCTGGTGGAGCGGGGCGGCGGCGGGCAGAAGAACGGCCGCCGCGATCAGGAACGCTGCCGCTGAGCCGTACGGCCGGGAGCGGCGTCCGTCCCGCCCCCGGCCGAGGCCCCGTGGTCACCGCGCTCCCGGCCTGGCCGTCCAGGCCGAACTCCTCGCCCTGCCCTACGGCGACCGCTGGGCACACCCGTACTGGGCCAGCGCCTCGGCCACCAACTGAGCGTTGGACGCGGCCCGTCGGCCGTCCGGCAGGACCAGCATGTCCTCCAGGCCCACCCTCGTCGCGAGCCCCAGCCGGCCGGCCAGCCGCAGCACCGGCCAGGCGCCCGCGTCCTCGCCGTGCAGCAGCACGGGACGGCCGTGGGCCCCGCCGAGCTCGGCGAGCAGCGAGCGCGCGGTGGCCTCCGGCGCGTCGGTGTCCGTCACCTCCGCGAGGACGCGCAGCACCTTCGGCCCGATCGGGGACCGCGCGAACCGCTCTGCCGCGTCCGTACCGGACCAGATGCCGGCCTCCACGCCCACGCCCAGGTCGATCAGCGCCGCGGCGAGCGACTCGGCCCCCGGCTCGTGCCAGTTCACCGAGGCGTGGTCGGGCAGCGCGGTCCAGCTCCGGACGCGGGCGACCCGGTCCGCCGGGTCCGGTTCCGCCCAGGCGCCGGTCGTCACGCCGACCGGCACCGACACCCGCGCACGGATCGCCTCCAGCGTCGCCGCGACCACCCGCGGCGACAGACTGTCCCGCCCGCACGGTGTCTTGGGGTGGACATGGAGGTCCGTGGCGCCCGCGGCCACGGCCTCGGCCGCCGACTGGGCCATCGCCAAGGGCGTGAGAGGCACCGCCGACCCGTCGGCGGCCCCGCGCGGACCGTTGAGACACACCTGCACCATTCCTCGATGGTGCCAGGCGGCACTGACATTCCGAGCCTGTTCCACAGGGGGTGCGGCATCCCCGGCGCACCCCCGGCGCGCCCACACGCTCTAGGCCGACATCAGCAACCGTCCGCGCCTGGCGTCCGCCAGGGCCTCGGGTGTGAGCACGGGCCGCGGTACCAGGATTCCGCAGTCCGTGCAGACCGGGCCGGTCGAGGGTTCATGGTCCAGTTCGTACCTCCAGACGAGCCGCTCCCCGTCGCACACCGGGCACACCGCGCCCGGTTCGCGCTCCAGCGCGGAGATCAGCCTGCGCAACACCTCGGCCAGCGAGTCATCGGGGTGCACCCGGGGGTCGTCGCACCAGGCGACTCCGAACCCGCCCCAGGTCAGCCGGTGCCAGTCGTCCACACTGCCCGGCCTGCGCAACCCGTCGTGCTTCTCCTTCTTGCGCCGCTCGGCGAACTCGACCTCGTAGGCCAGCCAGACCGAACGCGCCTCCTCCAGTTCCTCCAGTGCGGCCACGAGCCGCGCTGGGTCCGGGGAGCGGTCCTCGGGACCGAATCCCGCCCGGGAGCACAAGTGGTCCCAGGTCGCCCTGTGCCCGTAAGGGGCGAACCGCTCAAGGCACTTGCGCAGCGAGTAGCGCCGAAGCGCCAAATCGCACCGCGGATCCCGCACCTGTCTCGCCAGACTCCGGAAACCGGCCATCGCCCTGCACCTCCGTCACACCTGCACCTGTACTTCGGTCACTTCGGCGTCGCCGCACGGACTTCGCACGGCGTTGCCGAATAGACGTATCGACAAGCGATTCGGCTCCATCCGATTTCCGATGCCCCCCATAAGCTCAAGAACCCCTGCCAAAACTTGACGCATGTTCATCTTCAATCCCGGGGATACCGGCGGTAACGTCCGGCCACACCCCCGTCGGTTGGAGCTGCCATGCCACGGCGCACCTCACGCACCGCACTCGACAGACTGAGAACTCCCAGCAGGCTCACCGGGTTCCTGAAGTCCGCATCCGTATGCGTCCTGATTGCCGGCCTTTTGTCCCCGCTTGCCCAGACGGCCTCGGCCGCCGGGACCGCGGCGCCCAACGACTACTGCGGCGGCCAGTGTTCCGACATCCTGCCGCCCGGTCAGAACGGCAACGCGACCCTCGCGCAGATCCTCCTCAACCAGGCCTTCGGCACCCAGCCCGACCACGCCGAGGACCAGCTCGGCCCCTACGCCAACCTGGCCAAGGGGTACCCCACGCTCACCAGTTCCACCATCAACACCTTCTTCAACGACGCCTCCTTCGGGGTCCCGTCCGATCAGGTGGCCTCCACTCTGAGCCCGGCCGGCCGCACCGATGTGAAGATCGTCCGTGACAAGAAGACGGGCGTCCCGCACATCACCGGCACCACGCGGTACGGCACCGAGTTCGGCGCGGGCTACGCGGCCGCACAGGACCGGCTGTGGCTCATGGACGTCTTCCGGCACGTGGGCCGGGGACAGCTGACCGCCTTCGCGGGCGGCGCCCCCTCCAACCAGGGGCTGGAGCAGCAGTTCTGGCGCAACGCGCCCTACAGCGAGGCCGACCTCCAGGCGCAGATCGACAACGCGGTCGCGGCCAACGGAGCCCGCGGCCAACAGGCACTCGCCGACGCCAACGCCTATCTCGCCGGCATCAACGCGTACATCGACGCCTCCGACAGCGGCCGTTACTTCCCCGGCGAGTACGTCCTGACCGGCCACAAGGACTCGATCACCAACGCCGGCACCATCGACCACTTCAAGCTCACCGACCTGGTCGCACTGGCCTCCGTCATCGGCGCCCTGTTCGGCTCAGGGGGCGGCGGCGAGGTCAACAACGCGATCTCCCTGATGGCCGCCCAGGAGCGGTACGGCGTGACGAAGGGCACCGAGGTCTGGGAGTCCTTCCGCGAGCGCAACGACCCCGAGGCCGTCCTCACCGTCCACAACGGCGAGAGCTTCCCGTACGCCACGAAGCCCGCGAACCCCCAGGGCGGGGCGCTGCCCGACGCCGGTTCGCTGACCACCGAGCCCCTGGTCCACGACGCCACGGGCACCGGCGCCGACCAGAGCGCGAGCGCGGCCTCCGCCACGGCGACCGCGAACGCCCTCACCTCGGCCAAGCGCGGCATGTCCAACGCCCTTGTGGTCAGCGGGAAGTACACCGCCGGCGGACACCCGGTCGCCGTCTTCGGCCCCCAGACCGGCTACTTCGCCCCGCAGCTCCTCATGCTCCAGGAGATCCAGGGCCCCGGCCTGAGCGCCCGCGGCGCCTCCTTCGCGGGCCTGAGCATGTACGTCGAACTCGGCCGCGGCCAGGACTACTCGTGGTCCGCCACCACCTCCGGCCAGGACATCATCGACACCTACGCCGTCGAACTGTGCCAGGACGACTATCACTACCTGTACCACGGCACCTGCACGGCCATGGAGAAGATCGAGCAGAGGAACTCCTGGACCCCGACCACGGCCGACGGCACCGCCGCGGGGTCGTACACGATGCGGGTCTGGCGCACCAAGTACGGCCCCGTCGAGTACCGGGCCACCGTCGGCGGCAAGAAGGTCGCCTACACCACCCTGCGCTCCTCCTTCATGCACGAGGCCGACTCGATCATCGGCTTCCAGATGCTGAACGACCCGGACCACGTCAAGAGCCCGCAGACCTTCCAGAGCGCGGTGCAGCACATCAACTACACCTTCAACTGGTTCTACGCCGACTCCACGCACACCGCGTACTACAACAGCGGGGACAACCCGGTGCGCGCGTCCGGGGTCGACGCCGAGTTCCCGGTGTGGGCGCGGTCGGCGTACGAATGGCGGAACTGGAACCCGGCGACCAACACCGCCGACTACACGCCGCCCTCCGCGCACCCCAACTCCATCGACCAGGACTACTACATCTCCTGGAACAACAAGCAGGCCGAGGACTACACGACCGCGCCCTGGGGCGACGGCTCGGTGCACCGCGGCAACCTGCTGGAGGACCGGGTGAAGAAGCTGGTCGCCGCGGGCGGGGTCACCCGGGCCTCGCTGGTGAAGGCCATGGCCGACGCGTCCCTCGCCGACCTGCGCGCGGAGGACGTCCTGCCGGACCTGCTCAAGGTGATCAACAGCTCCACGGTCACCGACTCCACGGCCGCGGCCGCGGTGAGCAGGCTCCAGGCGTGGCTGACGGCGGGCGGCAAGCGCACCGAGACGTCGGCCGGTTCGAAGAAGTACGCCGACTCCGACGCGATCCGCATCCTGGACGCGTGGTGGCCGCTGCTGGCCAAGGGCATCTTCGAACCGGGCCTCGGCACCGGCCTGTACACCGCCATGCAGGCCAACCTGCCCGTCGACGAGTCCCCGTCGGCGGCGCACGGCCCCACCGGCGCCCACGCGGGCAGCTCCTTCCAGTACGGCTGGTGGAGCTACGTCGACAAGGACGTCCGCGCGGTGCTCGGCGAGAGCGTGCGGGGCCCGCTGGCGGACAAGTACTGCGGCGGCGGCAGCCTCGGCGCCTGCCGGGACATCCTCATCAGCACCCTCAAGACGGCGGCCGGCAGGACCGCGGCCCAGGTCTACCCCGGCGACGACGTGTGCTCGGCGGGCGACCAGTGGTGCGCCGACTCGATCGTGCAGCGCACCCTGGGCGGCATCAAGCACTACAACATCAGCTGGCAGAACCGTCCGACCTACCAGCAGGTGGTGGAGTTCACCTCGCACCGGTAGCGGCACCGGCGGCGGTACGGCGGTCGGCGGCGGGTCCGTGGACGACGGCCCGCCGCCGGCACCCGGCGGCTCATCCGTACAGGAGATGGTTCTTCCGAATCCGCCGGAAGGCGCTCAGCTCCTCCCGCCAGCCCGCCACGACCTCGTCGGTGCTCGCGCCGGCGTCGATCATCGTGCGGACCAGGGCGGACCCGGTGAGCCTGTCGATCCAGTTGTCCGCGCGCCAGGCGAATCCGGACCAGGTCTGCCTGGCGGTCACGAGCAGGGCGACACCGGTGCGGACGGGGTCGTACGCGGGCCGGTCGTGGACGTGGATCTGCACCCCGCCGATCGTCCTTCCCTGGAACTTGGAGAAGGTGGGCGTGAAATAGGCCTCCCTGAAGTGCACACCGGGCAGGCCGAGTTCGTTCGCGGCGGCGGCCCAGCGGCCGTCCAGGCCCTCCGCGCCGAGCAGTTCGAAGGGGCGGGTGGTGCCGCGGCCCTCCGAGAGGTTCGTGCCCTCGAAGAGACAGGTGCCGGAGTACACCAGCGCGGTGTCGGGGGTCGGCATGTTCGGGCTCGGCGGGACCCAGGGCAGGTCCCAGTCGTCGTAGAACTCCGAGCGCCGCCAGCCCGTCATCAGGACCGTGTCCAGGGGGACGGGCGTGGTGAGGAACTCGCCGTTGAAGAGGCGGGCCAGCTCCGCGACGGTCATGCCGTGCGCCTGGGAGACGGGCTGCCGGCCCACGAAGGACGCGAACTCCCGGTGCAGGACCGGGCCCAGGGCCGCGCGGCCGGTGACGGGGTTCGGGCGGTCCAGGACGACGAAGCGCTTGCCGGCGAGCTGGGCCGCCTCCATGCAGTCGTACAGGGTCCAGATGTAGGTGTAGAAGCGGGCGCCGACGTCCTGGATGTCGAAGACGACCGTGTCCACGGCGGAGGCGGTGAAGACGTCGGCGAGGGCCTGGCCGCTCTTCAGGTACGTGTCGTAGACGGGGAGGCCGGTCGCGGGGTCGTCGTGGCGGCCCTCGGAGCCGCCGGCCTGGGCGGTGCCGCGGAAGCCGTGTTCGGGCCCGAACACGGCGGTGAGGTTCACCCGCTCGTCGGCGTGCATCACGTCGACGATGTGGCGGACGTCGCGGGTGACGCCGGTGGGGTTGGTGACGACTCCGACCCTCTGGCCGTGGAGCTGTGCGTAGCCGGACGCGGCGAGGTTCTCGAAACCGGTGCGTTTCCTTGTTCGGGCGGCGGAGGCCGGTGGGGCCGAGGAGAGGGATGCTGCTGCCGTTGTCGCTGCGAGGAGAGCTCGTCTGGATAGGCGCATGGGGGGCACGGTATGCGCTCCCGCGTGCTGTCGGGAGGCTGCGAGCGGTACGTGGCTCGGCGCGCGGTTCCCCGCGCCCCCGCAGGAGCGCTCCGATCACCCTTCCTTCCCACATACCGACCGGTTAGTCTGACGGTGCAGTCGAGCCGCAGTCGAAGGAGACCGATGGTGGAAGCCCTGCAAGGTGCCGGAGTGGTCGTGACCGGAGCGGGAGGTGGCATCGGGGCCGCGCTTGCGCGGCGCTTCGCTGCGGAAGGGGCCCGGGTCGTCGTCAACGACCTTGACGCCGGGCGGGCCAAGGCGGTCGCCGAGGAGGTCGGAGGGATCGCCGTCGCCGGGGATGCCTCCGCCGTGATCTCCGAGGCGCGCGACGCCCTGAACGGCGTCGTCGACGTCTACTGCGCCAACGCCGGTGTCGCCTTCGCGGGCGGGAACGCCGACGAGCCGCTCGACGAGACCGGCTGGGCCACCTCCTGGGACGTCAACGTCATGGCCCACGTCCGGGCCGCCCACGCGCTGCTTCCGGGATGGCTGGAGCGGGGCAGCGGGCGGTTCGTGTCGACCGTCTCCGCCGCCGGGCTGCTGACCATGATCGGGGCCGCCCCCTACGCCGTCACCAAGCACGGGGCGTACGCCTTCGCCGAGTACCTGTCGCTGACGTACCGGCACCGCGGGATCAAGGTGCACGCGATCTGCCCGCAGGGCGTGCGGACCGACATGCTCGCGGCCACCGGGACCGCGGGTGACCTGGTGCTCAGGCCGACCGCCGTCGAGCCGGAGGATGTCGCAGAGGCGCTGTTCCGGGGGATCGAGGAGGACCGCTTCCTGATCCTGCCGCACCCCGAGGTCGCCGAGTACTACCAGGTGCGGGCCGCCGAGCCCGACCGCTGGCTGTCCGGCATGAACCACCTCCAGCGCAAGTGGGAAGAGGTCCGATGAGCGAGTCCCGGTACGCCGCCAAGCCCTGGCTCGCGCTGCTCAGCGAGGCCCAGCGCGGTCCGATCGACCCCGACGACTCCCTGGTGCACGCCCTGCGCCGGGCCGTCGCCGAGGCACCGGAGCGGCCCTTCCTCGCCTACTTCGACGGGCGGCTCACCTACCGTGAGGTCGACGAGCTCAGCGACTCCGTCGCCGGGCACCTCGCCGCCCGCGGTCTGGAGCGCGGGGACCGGGTGGCGATCCTGCTCCAGAACTCGCCGCTGTTCGTGCTCGCGCTGCTCGGCGCCTGGAAGGCGGGCGCGGTCGTCGTGCCCGTCAACCCCATGTACAAGTCGGGGGAGGTCGGCCATGTCCTGCGGGACGGCGAGGTGGCCGCACTGATCTGCTCCGACCGGGCCTGGGAGTCGTACCTGCGCGAGACGGCGGCCGGCTCGCCGGTGCGCATCGTCCTCACCGGGTGCGAGCTGGACTTCCAGACCCGCGGCGACGCGCGCGTGCTCGCCTTCGAGCGGCTGCCGCAGGCCGAGGACGCCGACGACCTGGCCGCGGTCGCGCGGGCCGGGCACAAGGCGCCCGAGGGACGGGACGTCACGCCCTCGGACATCGCGCTGATCAGCTACACCTCCGGCACCAGCGGCACCCCCAAGGGCGCCACCAACACCCACGGCAACATCATGTACAACGCCGAGCGGCAGCGGACCGGGCTCGCGCTGCCCGAAGGGCCCGTCTACTACGCCCTGGCCCCGCTGTTCCACATCACCGGCATGGTCTGCCAGCTCGGGGCGTGCCTGAACAGCGTGGGCACGCTGGTGCTGACGTACCGCTTCGAGGCGGGCGTGGTCCTGGAGGCCTTCGCCGAGCACCGGCCGCACTACACGGTCGGCCCCTCGACCGCCTTCATGGCCCTGGCCGCCCACCCGGACGTCACCCCCGGACACTTCTCGTCCTTCGTCAACATCTCCTCGGGCGGGGCCCCGCTGCCGCCCGCCCTGGTGGAGAAGTTCCGGGCCGGTTTCGGCCCGTACATCCGCAACGGCTACGGGCTGACCGAGTGCTCCGCGCCCTGCGCGTCCGTGCCGCCGGAGCGGGAGGCGCCCGTCGACCCGGTGTCCGGGACGCTCGCGGTGGGGGTGCCGGGGCCCGACACGGTCGTACGGATCGTCGACGACACCGGCGCCGAGGTGCCCTTCGGCGAGCAGGGCGAGATCGTCGTGCGCGGGCCGCAGGTCGTGCCCGGGTACTGGCGGCGGCCGGAGGCGACCGCCGAGACCTTCCCGGACGGCGAACTGCGGACCGGTGACATCGGGTTCATGGACTCCGAGGGCTGGCTGTACGTCGTCGACCGCAAGAAGGACATGATCAACGCGTCCGGCTTCAAGGTGTGGCCGCGCGAGGTCGAGGACGTCCTTTACACGCACCCGGCGGTGCGCGAGGCCGCCGTCGTCGGGGTGCCCGACGGGTACCGCGGGGAGACCGTCAAGGCGTACATCAGCCTCCGTCCGGGTGTCGAAACCGACCCCGATGCGCTCGCCGCGTACTGCAAGGAGAGACTGGCGGCCTACAAATACCCGCGACAGGTGGAGATCCTGCCCGAGTTGCCGAAGACGGCCAGTGGCAAGATCCTCCGTCGGGAACTCCGTTCCCGACCGCACGACGGCGAATGACCTTACGGAAGGCAGGTGGCGGCACAGTGCCCAGGACGACGGACGGAGACGGTACGCCCGTCCCGCAGCGGCTGCTGGCCGCCGCCACCCGGCTCTTCGCCGAGCAGGGCTACGACCGCACCTCCGTGCAGGAGATCGTCGAGGCGGCCGGCGTCACCAAGGGGGCGCTGTACCACTACTTCGGTTCCAAGGACGACCTCCTGCACGAGGTGTACGCGCGCGTGCTGCGCGTCCAGCAGGAACGCCTGGACGCGCTCGCGGGCGCCGACGAGCCGATCGAGAAGCGGCTGCGGGCCGCCGCCGCGGACGTCGTGGTCACCACGATCGAGAACCTCGACGACGCGTCGATCTTCTTCCGCTCGATGCACCATCTGAGCCCGGAGAAGAACAAGCAGGTGCGGGCCGAGCGGCGGAAGTACCACGAGCGCTTCCGCGCGCTCATCGAGGAGGGCCAGGAAGCGGGCGTCTTCTCGAAGGCGACCCCGGCCGACCTCGTCGTGGACTACCACTTCGGCTCCGTCCACCACCTGTCGACCTGGTACCGCCCCGACGGCCCGATGGGCCCGCAGGAGGTCGCCGACCACCTGGCCGACCTCCTCCTGCGGTCCCTGCGTCCCTAGAGGGACTGTCAGAGGTACTTCTTCAGCTCCCGGCGCGCCAGCGAGCGCTGGTGGACCTCGTCCGGGCCGTCCGCGATCATCAGGGTGCGGGCGCCGGCGTACAGCTCGGCCAGCGGGAAGTCCTGGCTGACCCCGCCCGCGCCGTGGAGCTGGATCGCCCGGTCGATGATGTCGACGACCGCGCGGGGCGTGGCGATCTTGATGGACTGGATCTCGGTGTGCGCGCCCTTGTTGCCGACCGTGTCCATCAGCCAGGCCGTCTTCAGCACCAGCAGACGCAGCTGCTCGACGGTCACGCGCGCGTCGGCGATCCAGTTGTGGACCACGCCCTGCTGGGCCAGCGCCTTGCCGAAGGCCGTGCGGGAGACGGCCCGCCGGCACATCAGCTCGATCGCCCGCTCGGCCATGCCGATCAGCCGCATGCAGTGGTGGATCCGGCCGGGACCGAGCCGGGCCTGGGCGATGGCGAACCCGCCGCCCTCCTCACCGATCAGGTTCGCGGCCGGCACGCGCGCGTGGTCGAAGACCACCTCGGCGTGGCCGCCGTGGTAGTGGTCCTCGTAGCCGAACACCCGCATCGCGCGCGTCACCGTGACGCCGGGGGTGTCCCGGGGAACCAGGATCATGGACTGCTGGCGGCGGATGTCCTCGCCGTCCGGGTCGGTCTTGCCCATCACGATGAAGATCTTGCAGTCCGGGTTCATCGCCCCGGAGATGTACCACTTGCGGCCGGTGACGACGTACTCGTCGCCGTCCCGTTCGATGTGCGTGGTGATGTTCGTGGCGTCGGAGGACGCGACCTCCGGCTCGGTCATGGCGAACGCCGAGCGGATCTCACCGGCCAGCAGCGGCTCCAGCCACTGCTTCTTCTGCTGCTCGTCGCCGAACTGGGAGAGCACCTCCATGTTGCCGGTGTCCGGCGCCGCACAGTTCAGCGCGGTCGGCGCCAGCTGCGGGGAACGGCCGGTGATCTCGGCGAGCGGCGCGTACTGGAGGTTGGTCAGCCCGGCGCCGTACTCGGAGTCGGGCAGGAAGAGGTTCCACAGCCCCTGCCTGCGCGCCTCCGCCTTCAGTTCCTCCACCACGGCCGGCGTGTCCCACGGCGAGGCCAGGCGTGCGCGCTGCTCCTCCGCGACGGCCTCGGCGGGGTAGACGTGCTCGTCCATGAAGGCGAGCAGCTTGGCGCGCAGCTCCTCGGTGCGTGCGTCGAACGCGAAGTCCATGCGGATCAGCCTTCCTGGATGCCGTCGCGAAGAGTGGTGAGACCGTGCCGGATGAAGACCGGGACGAGGTCGCCGATGCGGTCGAAACCGCGGCCGACCGTCTGGCCCTTGGTGTAGCGGTAGTGGATGCCCTCCAGGATCACGGCGAGCTTGAACCAGGCGAACGCCGTGTACCAGGACACCTCCGAGACGTCCCGGCCCGAACGCTCGGCGTACCGCGCCACCAGTTCCGCCGGGGCCGGGTGGCCCGGGGCCTCGGCGGTCGTGGAGACCGGGGAGTCGGGCATGCCCAGCGGCAGGCTGTACATCACCAGCAGGCCGAGGTCGGTGAGCGGGTCGCCGAGGGTGGACATCTCCCAGTCGAGGATCGCCCTGATGCGGTCGTCGTCGCCCATCAGGACGTTGTCGAGCCGGTAGTCGCCGTGCACGACCGTGGCCGTCGGGGACTGGGGGAGGCGCCGGCCGAGCGTCGCGTGCAGCTCGTCGATGCCGGCCAGGTCGCGGTTGCGGGAGGCGTCCAGTTGCTTGCCCCAGCGGCGCAGCTGACGGTCCAGGAAGCCCTCGGGGCGTCCGAAGTCGGCGAGCCCGACCTCCGCCGGGTCGACCGCGTGCAGTTCCACGAGGGTGTCGACGAGGGACAGCACGGCGTCGCGGGTGCGCTCGGGGCCGAGCGGGGCGAGCTGGTCGGCGGTGCGGTACGGGGTGCCCTCGACGAACTCCATGACGTAGAACGGCGATCCGAGCACTTCCTCGTCCTCGCAGAGCAGGACCGGGTTCGGCACGGGCACGTCCGTGGGGTGCAGGGCGCTGATGACCCGGTGCTCGCGCTTCATGTCGTGCGCGGTGGCCAGGACGTGGCCGAGCGGGGGCCGCCGTACGACCCACTTCGTGGTGCCGTCCGACACCGCGTACGTGAGGTTCGACCGTCCGCCCTCGATCAGCCGGCCGGTCAGGGGGCCCTGCACCAGGCCGGGCCGCTCACGGTCGAGCAGGCCGCGCAGCCGGTCGAGATCGAGGCCTGGCGGATGGTCGGGGCTCATCAGGGCTCCTTACGCGCGCGGGAACGGGTACCGACCATCATGCCGACTGGTCGGTATGTCGTCCAGGGGGAACGGTGAACGTGATCCGGCCCACGATAGGCCGACGGCTCCCCGCGTGCTGCGGCGGGGAGCCGTCGGCAGGTCGCGATCAGCTCAGTGGTCGTCCCAGTGGCCCTCGTGGGCGGCGTGCCGGTGGCCGTCGTGGAGGTAGTCGACGTGATCGCCGTGCAGCACGCTCTCATGACCGCAGTCCTGGCCGTGCCGGTGGTCGTGCCCCTCGTGCGAGACGTGCCCGCCGGGCTCGCACTCGTCCCAGTGACCCTCGTGCTCGCGGTGCAGATGCCCGTCGTGCGCGTAGTCGACGTGGTCCTCGTGCCGCACCTCGGCGTGCCCGCAGCCCGAGCCGTGCGTGTGCGCGTGAGAGGCGTGTTCGTGGTGGAGGGTGGTCATGGTGCTCACCTTCGAAGCGAGGGGTGATGACGTCGCACAGGCTGCCACGCGAAGGGTGCACGCACGGACATTCCGACCTGCGTGGCGCACGAGTACCCCGGAGGGGCGAGGACGGTCGTGGCGGCGGGGGGTGGGCTGGGCCCGAGGGGTCATGGCGGCTGGGCTCAGGTGGGGCCGCAGTAGTCGGATCTGAGCGGGGGCGGTGGTGGGGCTCCGGTGGGAGGGGCGGTCGGGTCTGGGGGGCGGTGGTGGGGCGCGGGCGAGGACGAGCCGGCCCGCTTCGAGCGGGTACGGCGGTCGGGCTGGGACGCGCGAGCAGGCGCGCAGGCGGCGCTCGGTTCGGATTCGGTGGTCGGGCTGGAGTGGACGCGGTGGCCGGGTTCTGGTGTGGGCGTGGTGGTGAGGCGCGGCGACCGTGCTCAGGTGGGCGCGCTGTCTGGGCTCAGGTGGGGAGGGCTGATGTCGGTCGGCCGGACTGGGCCGGGGCGCTGGGCGGCGCGGCGACCTGCCCTGGGCGGGCGCTCCGTCCGAGCTCAGGGCCGGGGGCTGTGCGGGCAGCGTGCCGGGCCGCTCCGCCGGGACGCGGGGCGGGACTCGGTGTGCGTGCGGTCGGGCTCGGTGCGGCGACCATGCTCAGGTGGGCGCGCTGTCCTGGGGCCGACGGTCGGCGGCCGGACCGGGCAGGGGTGCTCGGCCCCACTCCGGTGGGCTGCCGAGCGGAGTCGGTGTGCGTGAGGTCGGGCTCGGGGCGAGGCGTACCCCGGGGTCCGGCAGAGGCGTGTGGTCGCTCAGAACACCAGCGCCGTCCCGCAGGCAGCCAGCGCCACCGTGCACAGCGCCGCCGTCGCGGCGGTTCGCGGGACGAGGGGCGGTGGGGTGTCGGACGAGGTCAGGGTGCGGATGCGGTGGTGGGCGAGGTACAGGAAGCCGAGCCACAGCGCGCAGCACAGGGCGCAGGCCACGAGTGCGGTGGGGGAGGGGCCGCCGTGCAGGGCCGTCTTCACGGCGAGTACGGCGGAGACGGTGCCCGAGAGGGTCGTACGGCGCCAGGCGAGCCGGGTGCGTTCGGGCTGGAGCCCCGGATCGCGCTCGGCGGCCGCGTCCTCGCTCATCCCTCCCACCCGACGAGCACGACCACGACCATGGCCACGGCGACCACCGCGACCACCAGGCTCAGCAGCGCCGGGAACCGCGACACCGGCAGGTCCTCGCCCTTGCGCATCGCCCGCTCGCACCGCACCCAGTGGTTGACCGCCCGCAGCGAGCACAGCACGCCCGCGGCGAGCAGCGCGAGCGCCAGGCCGACCCGCCAGCCCCAGCGCAGATCCGGCAGGAACTGGTCCACCGCGAAGCCGCCGCCGATCAGCGCGAGCGCGGTGCGCAGCCAGGCCAGGAAGGTGCGCTCATTGGCCAGGGAGAACCGGTAGTCGGGCGTACGGCCCTCCCGCCGCACCTCCTCGGGGGCGAACCAGACGCGGACGTTCCGTGCGAAATCGATCACGCGCACGAGCCTATCCGGGACAGGTCCCGGACCAGGGGCTCACCCCGTCGACCGGTACGCCCTGAGCCGCTCGTAGGCCGCCAGCCCGTCCGGCACCCACTCCCACTCCCGAAGGCGCAGCTCCACCTCGTCCTCGCTGAGGAAGTCGTGCCAGGCGACCTCCTCCACCTGGGGGCTGACCGGGAACTCGCAGCGGACCTCGTAGACCGCGGACCACCAGGTCCGACCGGCGCCGTCGTCGTACAGGAACTTGAAGAGGTACTCCGGCCGGGGCAGGCCCTCCACCCCGAGCTCCTCCTCCGCCTCGCGCAGGGCCGCGTCGTCGTAGGACTCACCCGCCCCGACCACTCCGCCGACGAACATGTCGTAGAGGGACGGGAAGACCAGCTTGCCGGGTGTCCGACGGTGCACGAAGAGCCGACCCTGCGCGTCCCTGGCCTGAACGAACACGCAGCGGTGCCGCAGGCCCTTCGCGTAGGCCTCCCCGCGGGGCGACTGTGCGACGACGTTGTCGTCCTCGTCGACGATGTCGAGAATCTCGTCAGCAGCGCTCATGGGCCCATCCAAGCAGCCGTCCCGGCCGGCGCGGGCGTCAGCTCGGCTGGAGGTCCCTCGTCGGTTCCGTGCGGTTCGTTCCGCAGGGCATCGCCGGGTGCATGCCCAGCAGGACGATGCCCGCGACGACGGCCGCGAGGCCCAGGGCCTCCCAGGTCAGCGCGACGGTGTCGGTGCGCAGCCGGTCGCCCAGGAAGCCCACCCCGCACACGATCCCGGCGAGCGGCTGGGCCGCGGTCAGGGCGGGCAGCGACATCCGCAGCGGCGCGGTCTCGAACGCGCTCTGCACCAGGACGAGCCCGGTGACGCCCAGTGCCAGCACGGCGTACGGCTGCCAGCTCGTCAGCAGCTCGGCGAGGCCGCCCGCGGAGAAGCGCTGGCCGCTGACCCGGGTGAGGGCGTCCTGGACGCCGTACAGCAGTCCCGCCGCCAGGGCCAGCAGCACCGGGCCGGAACTGAGGCGGGAGCGCTTGGCGTACGTCGTGAGCAGCAGGGCCAGTCCGATCATCGCGCCGATGATCAGCCAGTGCCGGAAGGGGTCGGCGACCGCCGTACCGCCGCGTGGCTCGCCCGCCACGATGAACGCGGTCACCCCGCCCGCCAGCAGCGCGAGTCCCGCCCAGCCCTGGCGGCCCAGCGGTTGCTTGCTCTGCTTGCGGGAGAGGGCGAGGGCGAAGAGCAGGTTCGTGGCGAGGAGGGGTTCGACCAGGGACACCTCGCCCTGACCGAGCGCGATCGCGCCCAGCGCCATGCCGGCCACCATCAGTCCGATGCCCCCGAGCCAGCGCGGCACCTTCACCAGGTCGAGGAGCAGCCTGGGGGAGAGGAAGTCGCTCAGCGGGGCCTGGCGCGCCGCGTTCTGCTGCAGCACGAAGCCGAAGCCCAGGCAGCAGGCAGCACCCACGGCGAGAATCAGAACCAGAACCGACACGCTGCGTACCTCGATCGTCCGGCCGGGCGGCGGGGTGATAGTCGCCGACTGTAGCGTCCCAGCGCCCGGCTTGCCCCTGGGAGTACCCGGATCCGGGCCGTCGACTCGGCCGCCGAACCTTTCTCGGCGCCGGGGTGTCCCGCCCGTGGTGCGGTGGGGGGTGTCCCGCCATGGTGCGGTGCGTCGGAGGCCGACGCCATGGCGTACGCCACAGAAGCGGGGCCTTGACCTGTTCCCACCAGCACCGTGTCGTCACAACTTCCCCTCACGTATGGAGAGTTGACGCGTGTAACGCGCCTTCGGCCCTTGACGCAAACCATTGGCGGAGGGTTGGCTGTCCGTGATCAGCCGATGGCGCTGCGAATCGGCCCGGCACCCCCTTCCGCCCCTTCCGCCCCATCCACCACCCCCCCGCCCACCGCACTCCCTGTTCCGTGAGGAAAACCCACACGGTGTCCCCGCCCCCACCCCCCTTCGGCCGCGGTCGCAAACGCGCGTCCCACGCCTTCGACGCGGCCCTCGACGACGCCGAACTCATCGACGCGCGCGCCGCGTTGGCACAGGGCAGGTGGCAGGCGGTCAGGGCGCTGCTCACCCGGACGGGTGATGAGTGGGACCGGCGCGGCCACCGCGTCACGGTGCTCGCGGCCGAGCCGTACAGCGACGCCTGGGCGAGGGAGTGGCTGGTGGCCGAGCCCGACTCCGCCGACGCGGCCGTGCTGCTCGCTCTCGCCCTGGTCCAGCTGGTCCGGCGGGGCAAGGGGAAGCCCGCCGCGGCCCGCGAGGCCTGCCGGACCGCGGCCCGCCTCGCACCCGCCGACCCCACGCCCTGGCTCGGCCTGCTCCTGCTGGAGCGCGACCACGGCACGGCGGACGAGGTCGCCGCCGTCTTCGGGGAGGTCCGGCAGCGGCACGCCGACCACCACCACGCCCACCACCTGATGGTCGCCCGGCTCGCCGAGCACCGCGCCGGGACCGGCCCCGACCCGCTGCACGAGGTCTACGACTTCGCCAACTGGGCCGCCGAGCAGGCCCCCGCCGACTCACCGCTCGCGATCCTGCCGGTCATCGCGCACGCCGAGCGCTACCGGGCCCTGGCCGCCGCCGGGCACGAGCCGCACGACCCCGCCGCCTCCGGCCACTGGTCCGGACGCCGGGCCCGGCAGGTGATGAAGGCGGCCTTCGACTGGTGGCTGGAGTGGGAGCACGAGGGCCACCCGCGCCGGCTGGTCGACCTCAACTTCCTCGCCCACGCGAAGGTCTGCGAGGGCCGCGGCGCCGAGGCCGCCGCCCTCTTCCACCGCATCGGCGAACGCCCCACCCCGGCCCCCTGGTCCTACCCGGACCGCGAGCCGTACTCAGCCTTCCGTGCCGCCCGCGACCACGCGCTCGGCACGGTGTGACACCCCCGAACCCCAGAAGGACGGTCCCCATGGCCACCGAGAGTTCCAGCAAGAGCAGACCAGGCATCAGTACGTTCAAGGGACAGGAGCGCGCGCTGCGGGCCGGCCGGCTCGGCACCGGGGGCCTGCTGCTCTCCGTCCTCGCGGCGACCGCGCCCCTCATGGTCGTCGCGGGTGTCATGCCCACTACATTCGCGGTGATGGGGATCGTCGGCCAGCCCCTCCTGTTCGTCCTGCTCGGGGTCGTCCTCGTCCTGTTCAGCGTCGGCTACGCCGAGATGAGCCGCCACGTCCACAACGCGGGCGCCTTCTACGCCTACATCTCCCGCGGCCTCGGCGGCACGGCCGGCGCGAGCGCGGCCCTCGTCGCCCTGGTCGCCTACAACGCCCTCCAGGTCGGCATCTACGGCATCTTCGGCTTCGAGGTCTCCGGACTGTTCGCCACCTACGCCGACCTGTCGGTGGCCTGGTGGATACCCGCGCTGACGGCCGCGCTGGTCGTCGGCGCGCTCGGCTGGCTGAAGATCGACGTCAACGCGCGGGTGCTCGGCGTCCTGCTGATCGTCGAGGTCGCCCTCGTCGTCATCTTCGACATCGCCGCGGTCGCCGACCCGGCGGCCCAGGGCCTGTCCCTGCACGCCTTCAACCCCGACACCCTCAGCGGCGCAGGGGTCGGCACCGCCCTGTGCTTCTGCATCGCCGCCTTCCTCGGCTTCGAGCAGGCTCCGGTGTACGCCGAGGAGACCAGCCGCCCGCACATCCTGGTGCCGCGCGTGATGTTCCTCGCCGTCGGCGGCGTCGCCGTCTTCTTCGCGCTCAGCAGCTGGGCCCTCACCGTCGCCACCGGTCCCTCGGCGATCGTGGGCGAGTCCCAGAAGCAGAGCGCAGGACTGCTGTTCGGCCTCACCGAGTCACGCCTCGGCGGCACGTTCACCGACGTCCTGCACATCCTGTTCGTGACCGGCATGTTCGCGGCCATGCTCAGCTTCCACAACGTCGTCGCCCGCTACGCCTTCGCCATGGGCCGTGAGGGCCTGCTGCCCGCCGCCTTCGGCCGTACCAACAGCGCGAGCGGTGCGCCCGGCACCGGCTCTCTGCTCCAGACCGCCGTGTCGGTGGTGGTCGTGGCCGTCTTCGCGATCGCCGACGACAGGCCCACCGGCGACCCGACCGTGCCGGTCCTGCACCTGTTCACCTGGTTCGGCAACATCGGCTCGCTCGGCGTGATCGTGCTGATGGCGGCGGCCTCCGCGTCCGTCGTCGTCTTCTTCGTCCGGCGCGGCGCGGCGGCCGCCCAGGCCTGGCGGCTGGTCACCTCGGCCCTCGCGGGGCTCGCCCTGCTGGTCATCGCCGTGTACACGGTGAAGGACTTCGACGTCCTGGTCGGCGCGGGCCCCGGCTCCTCACTGAGCTGGGTGCTGCCGGGCATCGTCGGCCTCGCCGTGCTGGTGGGCCTGGCGCAGGGACTGCTGATGCGCGCCCGCAGGCCCGAGGCGCACGCGCGGATCGGGCTCGGCAACGAGGCGTTCCAGTTGGAGAAGGCGGCCGAAGAGGCGTCGTGACTCGTTGAGAGCGCCGTGAGAAGTGGTTACGGAAGTCTGACGAGCACCCGCGACTCCTGGCTCCACGGGCGTCGCGGGTGCTCGAATGGTGAGGTGAACTCCGAACAGCCCGAGGAACAGCGCGGTACGCCGATCGGCCGCCGGGTCCTCCTCGGCACCCTCGGCCTGGGCGCGCTCGGCGTCGTCGCCGCGCCCACCCTGCAACGCGGCCTGGAGGCCTTCCTCGGCAGCGCCGCCGACAAGGACCCCACCGGCCTGACCGGGCTGCTCCCCAACGGGGGCGGCTTCCGCTACTACTCGGTCACCTCGTCGGTGCCGCACAAGAACGCCGGGAACTACCGCCTGAAGATCGACGGCCTGGTCTCCCGCCCCCGCACCTACACCCTGGCCGACCTGCGGGCGCTGCCCCAGACCCGGATGGTCAAGGACGTGCAGTGCGTGACGGGCTGGCGGGTCCCGGACACGCCGTTCGAAGGCGTACGACTGTCCGCGCTGCTGGACGCCGCCGGGGTGACCGCCAAGGCGGGCGCCGTCCGCTTCACCTGCTTCGACGGGGCGTACTCCGAGAGCCTCACCCTCGAGCAGGCCCGCCGCCCGGACGTCCTGGTCGCCCTGCGCATGCAGGACAAGGACATCGGCCACTCCCACGGCGGCCCGGTCCGCCTCTACGTGGCCCCCATGTACTTCTACAAGTCGGCCAAGTGGCTGTCCGGCATCACCGTCACCGAGGACGTGGAGCCGGGCTACTGGGAGGACCGCGGCTACGACGTGGACGCCTGGGTCGGCCGTTCGAACGGGCGGGACGATGAACCTACGAGTTGACGCCCCGCCCCAGGCACGGATCCGGCGCTTCGGCCGCTCCCAGAAGTGGGTGCACCGCGCGACGGCCGCCCTGATGGGTGTCTGCGTGGCCACGGCCGCCTGTCTGTACATCCCCCAGTTCGCCGAACTCGTCGGCCGCCGCGAGCTGGTGGTCCGCGTTCACGAGTGGGCGGGCCTGGCCCTGCCGGTCCCGGCCCTCGTGGGTCTGGTCTCTCGCGCCTTCCGCGCCGACCTGGGTTTCCTCAACCGCTTCGGCCCCCACGACCGCGTCTGGCTGCGCGCCGCCCTGCGCCGCGACCGACGCCGGACGTCCCGTCCCGCGGGCAAGTTCAACGCGGGTCAGAAGGTCTACGCCTCCTGGATCGCCGGTGCGACCCTGGTGATGCTCGGCACGGGCCTGCTGATGTGGTTCACCCACCTCACCCCCATCCAGTGGCGCACCAGCGCGACCTTCGTCCACGACTGGCTGGCCCTCACCATCGGCATCGTCCTCGCGGGCCACATCGGCATGGCGCTGGCCGACCCGGAGGCCCGACGCGGCCTGCGGACGGGCTCGGTGAGCCGGGAGTGGGCGGAGCGGGAGCATCCGCTGTGGCGGCCGTAGCGTGACGTCCCGGCACGGGGTCCCTACGGCGTGGCCTTCCGTTCGTCGGCCCGCAGGCCGCGCAGGGACCACAGTCCGTACAGCGCCAGCAGCGGTTTGACGGCGATCCACTCGCCGGGGCGGTAGTCGTCCGCGCGCACCAGCCGCTCCGCCAGATCCGGGCGCTGCCGCCGCAGGTAGGCGCGGGCCTTGAGCGCGTGGGCCGGCTGGGAGACGATCTTGATGCGGTCCACGTCCTCGAGCAGCGGGATCACGTTCGTGATGTTCTCCCACGTCGTCGTGGACCGGTCCTCCAGGAGCACCGGGCCGTCGTACCCGAGCGCCCCCTTCGCGTAGTCGGCCATCAGACGGGCCTCCGTCGCGCCCCTGCCGGTCGTCCCGCCGCTGAGAATCAGGCGGCCCTCGTGCGTACCGTCGGCGGTGAGGGAGCGGACTCCCGCGCGGACGCGCCAGCGGTTGATCAGGTTCGCCGTGTCCCCGGGGTTGCGGTACCCGAGCACCACCACGGCCGAGGAGGAGCCCCTGCCGTCGCCCACGAGTGCGCGGGACCAGCGCCGGTTCAGCCACTCGCCCCAGGCCAGAGCCGCGGCCCCGGCCACCACCAGTCCCGTCCTTCGCCGCATGCGGGGACTCTAGAGCACCTCGGTACCGGTTCCCCAGGCCCCGGCGGCAACGGCGACGGGCGAGGCCGGAAACCGCGCCTCGCCCGCCCCGGGTGCCCTCGTGGCCGTACCTAGATGACCAGTGACAGCAGCAGCACCAGACCGCCCGCGACCACCGAGATGATCGTCTCCATGATCGACCAGGTCTTGATCGTCTGGCCGACCTCCAGACCGAAGTACTCCTTGACCAGCCAGAACCCGGCGTCGTTGACATGGCTGAAGAAGAGCGAGCCGGCGCCGATGGCGAGGACCAGCAGGGCCGTCTCCCCGGTCGACATGCCTTCCGCGAGCGGGGCGACCAGACCGGCCGCGGAGATCGTCGCCACCGTGGCCGAGCCGGTCGCGAGCCGGATCGCCACCGCGATCAGCCAGGCCAGCAGGAGGGCCGGGATCGACCAGTCCTTGGATATGTCCAGGACCATCTGACCCACACCGCTGTCGATCAGGGTCTGCTTGAAGCCGCCGCCCGCCCCGACGATCAGCAGGATGCCGGCGATGGGCGCGAGGCCCTTCTCGACGAGCGGGGAGAGCCGCTCCTTGCCGAAGCCGGCCGGGCGCAGCAGCGTGAAGATGCCCACGAGCACCGCGGCCAGCAGGGCGATCATCGGGGAGCCGATGACGTCGAAGACCCGCTGGGTGAGGTTGTCGGGGTCGTCGATCACGATGTCGACCAGTGCCTTGGACAGCATCATGACGACCGGGAGGAGGATGGTCGCCAGCGTGGGGCCGAAGGCGGGGCGCTTCTCCAGTTCCTCCGAGGCGCGCTGCGGGATCATCCGGTCGGGGGCCGGCACGTCCACCCAGCGGGCCGCGTACCGCGAGAACAGCGGACCGGCGATGATCACCGTCGGGACGGCGACCAGGACGCCGAGTGCCAGCGTGACGCCGAGGTTGGCGCCGACCGCGTCGATCGCGACCAGCGGGCCGGGGTGCGGCGGGACCAGGCCGTGCATCACGGACAGGCCGGCGAGGGCCGGGATGCCGATGCGCATCAGGGAGTAGTTGCCGCGCTTGGCGACCATCAGCACGACCGGGATCAGCAGGACGACGCCGACCTCGAAGAACAGCGGCAGACCGATGACGGAGGCGATCAGGACCATCGCCCACGGCATCGAACGGCCGCCCGCCTTCGCGAGGATCGTGTCGACGATCTGGTCGGCGCCGCCCGAGTCGGCGAGCATCTTGCCGAGGATCGCGCCGAGGGCGATCAGCACGCCGACACCGGCGACCGTGGTGCCGAGCCCGGTGGTGAAGCTGGCGATGGCCTTGTCGAGCGGCGCTCCGGCGACCGCGCCGAGCACGAGCGTGCCCAGGGTCAGCGACAGGAAGGCGTGGAGCTTGAACTTGGTGATGAGCAGCACGATGACGGCGATGCCCGCCAGGACGGCGATGCCCAGCTGGGCGTGACCGGCCGAGGTGATCGGCTCGGGTGCGTCCGCTGCCAGCAACTCGACGCTGAGTCTGGTCACGGGGGGTTCCCTTGCAGGTACGGGGACGTTCTTCGGAAAGGGGTGTTACGGGAGTTCGGCGAGCGCCTTCGCGGCCCGCCCGGTGATGTCCTCCGGGCTGCCGGAGACGTCCACCACGACGCCGGCCTCGTCCTCCTGGAGGGGCTGGAGCGTGGCGAACTGCGAGTCCAGCAGTGCGGTGGGCATGAAGTGCCCCTGCCGGTGCGACATCCGGTCCTCGATGAGGGAGCGGTCGCCGGCCAGGTGCACGAAGACGACCCCGGGCGCCTCGGCCCGCAGCCGGTCGCGGTACGACCGCTTCAGCGCCGAGCAGCTGACCACGCCGCCCAGTCCCGCCCGCCCGTGCGCCCAGGAGCCGATGGCGTCCAGCCACGGCCACCGGTCGTCGTCGGTGAGCGGGGTGCCGGCCGACATCTTGGCGATGTTGGCCGGCGGGTGGAAGTCGTCGCCCTCGGCGTAGGGGACGCCGAGCCGGGCGGCGAGCAGGGGACCGATGGTGGTCTTGCCGGTGCCCGCGACGCCCATGACCACGACGACTTTCGGGGTACTCATCGCTGCCTCACTGTCTGCTGTCCTCGTCGACACCTTCGATGCCGAGCAACTGAAACCCATTAGGTAGGACTAATTCAAGACTCTGTGACAAATAAATCTGACTTTTTCTGGGCGTGACGCGCCCCGTACGCTGAGTGCATGAGCACATTGGGCCGGGGGCTGCACGGACGCGTACTGGACGCCCTCGGACCCGCGATCACAGCGGGCGAGTACCCGCCGGGCAGTGTTCTGCGCACCGACGAACTCGCCCAGCGTTTCGACGTCTCACGGTCCGTGATGCGTGAGGCGGTCCGGGTCCTGGAGTCCATGCACCTGGTCGAGTCCCGCCGCCGCGTGGGCGTGACGGTCCGCCCGAAGGCCGAGTGGAACGTCTACGACCCCCAGGTCATCCGCTGGCGGCTGGCCGGCGCCGACCGCCCCCAGCAGTTGCGCTCACTGACCGTGCTGCGCTCGGCGATCGAGCCGGTGGCGGCGGGCCTGGCCGCCAAGCACGCGACCGCCGAGCAGTGCGCCGAACTCACCGAGTGCGCGCTCGGCATGGTCGCCAACTCCAAGGGCCACCGCCTGGAGGGCTACCTCCTGCACGACATCGCCTTCCACCGGGTGATCCTCAACGCCTCCGGCAACGAGATGTTCGCCCGCCTCGGGGACGTCGTCGCCGAGGTCCTCACCGGCCGCACCCGCCACGAGGTCATGTTCGAGGACCCCGACCCGGCCGCCGTCACCCTCCACGTCCGGCTCGCCGAGGCCGTCCGCGCGGGCGACGCGGGCCATGCCGAGGCGCTGACCCGCGAGATCGCGGAGGGCGCCCTCCAGGAGCTGGACATCCTCGCTCCCTAGTCCAGGAACTCCCCGTCCAGGTACACCCAGGCCCCGTCGACCCGTTCGAAACGGCTGCGCTCGTGCAGGGAGCCGCCCTCGAACGACGCCCGGAAGGTCACCGTGCCGGTGGTGTGGAAGGCCGAGCCGTCGGTCGTGTCCAGGATCTCGAGCCCGGTCCAGCGCATACCCGCGTCGAGATCCAGCGCGCCGGGACGGGACCGGGGGTGCCAGGTCCGCAGCAGGTACTCCCGCTCCAGCTTCACGAAGGCGCTGTAGCGCGACCGCATCAGCGCCTCGGCGGTCGGCGCCGCGGCCTCACCCCGGTGGAAGCGGCCGCAGCAGGCGTCGTAGGTCCCCGCGAGACCGCAGGGGCAGGAGGAGGCGGCACGCGGCCGGGGCTTCGAGGCACGTCGGGACATGATCGCCATTCTCCCGCAACCGCGCCGGTGCGAGGCCCTAGCTGTATTGATCACGAGCGTTGTTAACGCCGCCAGGGCTTGATCATGGCGAAGACCTCCGGTGTGGTGGAGCTGTCTAGGACTGCACCGCAC